>JBGTNI010000001.1:0-4739 GCA_041743105.1 Mycobacteriales bacterium
GATATGGGTCTTTTTCAGGATACGCAGGCGTTTGGAGGATGGCAGCGCCATAAACGCCGCCATAGCTTCCGCGCTGAACCAGCCTCCCGGAAAGGGCAGCTGCCACTCGATAGGGGCGGGCGCTCTCGAGAGCAGCGTCACCCTCGCCCCCGCTTCGGCGGCGCGAACCGCCGTTTCCCAGGTAGCCAGGTTGCTCGAGCCCGCCACCACCACCCGCTTGCCTTTCAACTCACCTGAGTAGCGCAGCTTCAGCGCGTGCGTTTTGTTCGCGTCGGGCAGATGTTGCCACCAGACCCGCCACGGCAGCGGAATCCGCAGGTGCGGCCCCAGACCGGTCGCCAGTACGACCGCCGCCGTCTCGAAATGGCCGGTGCGTAAGTGGACGCGCCAGCGGTCTTGCACGGGGTGAGAGAGGGGCTCGAGCCTCGTCACTTCACCCTTCACAATGTGCGCTTCAGCCCCGCTCCGGCGGGCGACGCAGTTGGCGTAACGCCAGAAGGCGAGCCGCGGCGCGCGCTGCTCCGGCGTGGTCGAGAGGTTATAGGTTTCACAGGCGGTGTCTTGAAGTGAGTAAACGTTTTCGAGAGGGCTCGAGCCGTCTTCGTCGACAAACCGGGCCATCGCTCGGTCGGGGCAACCGAGCGAAAAATCGAGTTCCCGCGGGCTTCGCAGTTCGCCGGTCGCCTGCATCGGTCCGGAGGGACCGTAGAGCGGCAGCCAGTCGTCGGCGCTGTCAACGAGGCAGTAACCGCCCGTAACGCCACGGTCTTGCAACCAGAGGTGGAGGGCGAGGCCGTGTGGCCCGCGCCCCCCCACGACGGTTAAAGGAACAATGTCCATCAGTGAACGGTGCCACCCTCCAACGCCAACACCGCGATGCTGTTCGGCGTGCCCGGCACGTCTATCCGGCGGGCAACTTCGGTCTCCTCGGGGTGAACCTCGACAATCTGCTGCTGAGCGGGCACCCCCACGTACACCGCGCCCTCCCCGACTGCCAAGCTCGGCGCGTCGTAGGTTCCGTAACCCCCACTGATGTCTACGGCTTCCATCACCCGGACGCTGCCGTGGACTTCACCTGAGTCGGCCTCGAGCACATGAAACAGCCCGTCAGCAGTCAGCGCCACGACATGTTCACCTTCGTGGTCGAAGGCAAAACGGAGCGGCGCACCCCCGGTGTCGATCACGTTCATCGTCTCGGCTTCGGGGTTGACCCAAACTAAACCGTCGCCGAAGTTCCCCACGAACACGCCCGCCTCGTCGTGCGCGGTAAGCGTACCGACGCGGACATCTTCAGCGGTGCCTGCCGGATTCTCGAGTTTGGTGGTAGTCATGTTGCCGCTATCGTCGTGAACGAGCAGTACGCCGTCTTCACACCCGAATGCGGCGGTGTCCCCCAGCGTCGCTTCGCCGTGAAGACCGGGGCAACCTTCGATAGTTTCCAACAAGTCACCGTCGCGGCTGTAAGCGTCGACTCGGCCCAAGTTGTAGTACCCGGCCAAGACGGTACCGCCTAGCATCACCGCTGCGCCGTGATCGGGTTCGGCAACTTCGACCTCGGTGTACTCGAGTGATAACCCGAAGATGCGTTCGTCGAGTATAGCCACCGTGCCGTCGGCGTCGTTAAAGATGACGATTTCGTCGCCATGCGTCCAGACGTGGGTCGGTTCGCGCCCGACATTGCGCGTGCTCAGAACATAAGGATTGCCTTGAACCAAGTCGGCGTGGTCGCCGTGATCAACCAGACTTAACCCCGAATGGATAACTGAGACGCGGTTCTCATCACGGTGAACGACCATGCCGTAACGACCGCTCGGTGAGGCGTAGGTGGCACCAGCTGCACCGGGCGTAGAAAAGCTGCCCAAAACCTCGCCGGTAGCCAGGTCGAGAACTGAGGCGGTCGAAGAACCGAGGTCGGTTACGAGCAGCCGAGTGCCTTCGGCGTGAGCGTGGTCGCCTTCGGTGCCGTGCGCGTGGTCATCGTGGTCGCTGTGGCCCTCGCTGGAGCCCTCGCTCGCAAATCCGGTGACGACCACGATCTCGTTAGGCACCATGTCGAGCTCGTAGGTGGCCAGCACATCCCCGCCAACGATGTCCACGGCGTGGATCTGCTGGGTAGCGGGCTCGGTGACGTAGGCGATCTCGTCGGCGACGGCGAGCGTCGGGCGCGGCTCCTGCCAGGCCTCGGGCTCCACCCACTCCTCGACGACGCCCTCGATGGAGATCGTGATCTCGCGGCTCTCCGGGTCGATGATGTGCAGTGCGCCGGATTCGGTGAGCACCAGGGCTTCGCTCTGCGGGCCGCGGGCCAGGCCGCGGAAGTTGTACGGGGCATCAACCTCGACGGTGGAGAAGGAGTCATCGCGCGTGTCGATCAGCGCGACCGAGATCATCGGCTCCTCGGGGTCGGGACGGTAGTCACCAAGCACGACCGGGGAGACGTGGGTGCCGTGCAGGTTCCCGGAGCGGGCGTAACCGGTCTCGGCGACGTCTCCGTCGACCTTGTGCCAGTGGTCGCCGCGGAGGATAATCGCGCCGTCCTCGCAGCCGATCACCACCATGTCGTCCGCCGCCACGGTCTCACCGTGCACACCAGGGCAGTTGTCTGTTTCGGCGATGACCTCGTGGTCCGCGTCCAGCAGCGCAGCGCCGGTGCGGTCATCGGCGTTGCCGACGGTGACGATGAGCTCGTCGCCAGCTAGCGGAACGGCCACACCGTGGTGAGCCTCGGGCGCGGAGTAGGAGGTGTCGGTCTCGACCTCTCCGTCGCCGCCGAGTTCATTCGGGTCGAAAAGGGTGACTTGGCCGGTGCCGTCGTCGAAGAGAGCGGTTAGGCCAGCGTGGGTGACCACGTGCGCCGGGGTCTCGGCCCCAAAGACGACGCCGGGCCAGTGCGGCTCAGCCTCGTAGTAGTGATAGTGGTCGCCGTGCTCAACAGCGTCGAGGCCCACGTCGAATACCTCCCAGCCCTCGCCGGTGGTGACCAGCACGTGGCGACCATCGCCGACGGCGTTGAGCCGCAGGAATCCGGGGATGTCGTGATTGTCGATGACGTCGCCGCTGGCAGTGTCCAGCGTCGCCACGCCGCCGTCATAGGTGACGATGAGACGGTGATCGAGGGTGGCGACCTCGGTGAAGTCCCGCTCGCCCTCCTCGTGCTCGAGGTCGTGCTCGGCCTGTACCGCGCCACCCGAAGCAGTACCCTCTTCTTGCGCCAACCCTACGCTGATCGTGCTTAACGTCAACAGGGCTGCGAGCCCTCCAGCCCTAGTTAGTACACTCACGCCTTAACCTCCCGAAAGAGCACGTGTTTACGGAGCTTGCGGTCGTACTTGTTCAGCTCGAGCTTTGCCTGAGTCGTGCGGCGGTTTTTGGTCGTCGCATACACCATCCCGGTGCCTCCCGTCGAGCGGAGCAGAATCTTGATGCGGGGTCCGTCTTTAGCCATCTCAGCCTCCTTGTTGAGAATAAGTTATCAACAAGTGATGCTAACGGAATCGAGCTTGAGTGTCAACAAGTCATCTTCACGTATTGAGAATGGTTTCTCTTTTTGCTACACTGCTGACTTATGGCACGTCAAACGCTCCAACGCCGCGCGATTTTACAGGCACTTCTGGAGGCTCCGGGACCGCTCACCCCGCAACAAGTGTGGCTTCAAGCTTCGCAGCAGCTTGAAAGTTTGGGGCTGGCAACCGTCTACCGCAACCTCAGCTTTCTGGAATCTCAGGGTGAGATCGTCCCAGTGCATTTACCGGGCGAAGGTACCCGTTTCGAGCCTGCTGGACGGGGCCACCACCATCACTTCTGCTGCGAAGGCTGTGAAAATGTCTTTGAACTCGACGCCAGCTGTCCAGTTGCTGTCTTAGAGGGTGTGACGCTCCCCGGCGGCTTCGCTATCAAACACCACGAACTGACGCTTTACGGGCTGTGCTCGAGCTGTCAGGACTGAATCGCTGTGATGTTTTCTCGAGCCGACCATCTACCGTTCGGATACGGACCTGAAGCTTGAAGTGAGTAACAAGGGGGACGAAACCACAAGTCACTCGCTATAATCCAGTGAGTTCTGAAAATGAAACGCTGAGTGTCAACAATTATGCTTTAGGCATAGGTCTAAGTTTCGGAATCATTCCTATTTACGTCTAGAACGGCACTCTTTTCAATTCCGACCTTGACACTCGGAATTGAGTCTGGCATGATGACGCTAATCCCGAGCGAGCTAGTCGGGATTAAAGCTCGAGCCAGCGTGCTCAGTTGAGGGGAGTCACCATGACTTTGATCCAGGTGCCGTCAGCCAAAGCGTATCTGCTCAGTTTCGGCGTGCTGCTCGTAAGTCTTGTCGGTTTAGCCTTTTTAACCTCTTTAGAGGCGCTCTTTGCTTACGCCTTAGCCTTTGCAAATGCTGCTGTGACGTGGCTGGTTGTGACTAAGTTCGAGCGATACGGATCCACGACGGGGCAATTCGAGTGAACGTGTTGTTCGGCGTGCTGCTGCTAGCTAACCTAGCTCACGCCCAACCCTGCACAGACGGTTTTCGCAACGTGACTCACGCAGCGGGCGAAACGTGCGTGTCGAATATGCCACAGCGCGTCGTCGTTTTAGACACTGGCGAACTCGACGGTGCGCTCTCGCTCGGCGTCAAACCGGTAGGCGCAGTTGAAGCGCTGCCCGGCTCAGGGCTGCCCGACTATTTGTCGGAGATGACCGAGGGTATCGAACTTGTAGGAACGATAGGCGAGCCGAAC
>JBGTNI010000002.1:0-2090 GCA_041743105.1 Mycobacteriales bacterium
GCCGGGTGCAGGGCCGCGCCGTCGTCGAGCAACTCAAGGTCGGGCTGGTGGCGCGGGAGGCGACCAGGCTCGATCCGGAGGGCGCCGAGCACTACGCGCTTCTCCGCGCGGCCGGGACGTACGGGATGGCGAACGTCATCGAGCGCCACAGCCGAGGCCGGTAAGCATCACCGTGGAGATACTCGTCGTGCTGCTGGTACTGGCGGCACTTGCATTCGGCGTCGTCGCGGTAGTCGTCGCCAACGAGATCGCCTGCCGGGCCAACAACCGACAGCGTCTCCAGCAGCGCACCCGTGAGGCGGAGCATGAGATCAGCGGCATCAGCCAGTGCACGCAGGACGCCATCGTCGCCGAGCTACTGCGGCGCTCCGAGCAGCAGCGTCGTGTCGTCGAGGGTGAGGTCGTCTCAGTTCGCGACGAGCCAGTCGACCCCTACCGCCGGTAGCCCGGCACCGATCACTTGGTGGCAGGCGCTAGGCAACGCCCGCCAGATCAACGACGTGTTCTTCACGACGCGGCGGGCCGTGCAGGACAAGGTTCGGCGCCAGGACCAAGTCCAGTCGCGATTCAAAGGAAGAAAGGACGGGTAGATGACCATGACCGAACAGGACCGAGACGTCATTTGTCAGGCCGCGGAGGAGCTGCGGACCGCGCTGGAAAATGAGGTCTATCAGCTTTCGAGCTTGGCCAACAATGCTGAGCAACAGGAGATCATCGACGATATGGCCGAGGCTGGCATCGACGCTCTCGAGCAGGTGATGTACCGCTGGCTCGACGCCTCGAAGTAGGGCGACGGCTCAAAAAACGACCACGAGGCGGGTGAACCGTCCATGGCCACCATCCGGCAGCAGAGGAGTAGGAAGCACGGTGTCCGGCTCCTCTGCTGCCAGCCACTACTCACCCAGCTCACGTTACGCTAAGACAGGAAAAGGAGCCCCGACATGCATGCCCCGACACACCAGAACCCACCGACAACGCCGGCTGGCGGCCCACGCCCAGCGCGAGCGTAACCGTGACGTCCGTCGCCTGGCCGTTCAACTACACGCGCTCTGGCGGCAGCACCTGGCGGCAGAGCGGGTAGCGAACGGCGCAGACGCCACGGGTGTCCCCGGCGGCTACGGCGATCCGCAGCTGCTGGTCATCTCGTCTGCTTGGAGCCATGAAGCCGCATGAGTGCGTCGTCGGCGGTCGGCCGCTACCGCACCATCCTCGCCGACCCGCCCTGGGACGTCAGCACCCAGCGCGGCAGCTACGGTGCCGAGCGCCACTACCCGCTCATATCCATCGAGTCCATCTGCGCGTTGCGGGTGGATCGGCTGGTGGCTGATGACGCCCACTGCTGGCTCTGGGTCACCAACGCCCACTGGCGCGAGCAACTGGCCGTCATGGATGCCTGGGGTTTCCGCTACCGCTCCTGTCTGACCTGGATCAAGCCACGGTTGGGGCTCGGCGTTTACCTGCGCAACCAGACCGAGCATCTGCTGCTCGGGGTGCGTGGCAAGGCACCGATCCGCTTTCGCGGGCAGGGTACCTGGCTGTACGCCCCGGTGCAGGCGCACAGTCACAAGCCCGAGGAGCAGTACGCCGTTATCGAACGCTGCTCACCCGGACCGTATCTGGAGTTGTTCGCCCGGCGGAAGCGGCCGGGCTGGGCCGCCTGGGGCGACGAGGTCGACTGTGATGTGGCGCTATGAGCGACCGGAAACCGCCATTGCCCGGCCGGATCATTGGCTATGCGCTGGCGGTGGTCGTGGTCGCCGGTGCCGCCAGGGCCACTTGGGAACTGCTGGCCCCGATGGTCCCAGTGTTGTTGGCACTGCTTGGGCTGGTCGCGGTGTATTGGGTCATTCTCGGGCGGGGGCGGGGGTAACCGCAGCAGCGGGAGTAGATGTCGACGGATAGAACATCGGGGCGCTTTCCGTTGGCAGTATGCCAGAGGTTGACAGCTACCGCTCGGTGTTGTAAAGCATGCTGGTTATGCTTGCAATTTGCAAGCCTGTCAAATCATAGTAAAGAAGCGAGCCGGGCAGCATTATCAAGCCACGCGGCATGAAGACTCGGAAAGTCTGCCGCACAGCAAAGAGACAAAG
>JBGTNI010000003.1:0-10468 GCA_041743105.1 Mycobacteriales bacterium
ACGCACTCACCGGCGAGCTCCTCCGCGAACTCGTCATCGACACACACCGCGACTACCAACCCCAAAACCAGACCCCATAAAAAAAACTCCCGAACCTACATCTCGCAGGTTCAGAAGTTTCCGATGACCCGAGACACCACATGGAGCCGCCTGTCGGAATCGAACCGACGACCTGCTCATTACGAATGAGCTGCTCTGCCGACTGAGCTAAGGCGGCGGGAATGCGCTATGCGTGCGCCCTCAGAGTGTACCGGGCAGCAGACCTACCCTCGATACAGCGTGAGCATCATCGCCTCGACCGCAACGCGTGGTTTGACGTTCTCGGCAATAGCGTCTCGACACGCCAGCACCGCGTCGATGCGCCGCAGTATCGACTCCGCGGACCAAGCGGCGGCGGCGGCCCGCACCACCTCGGCGATATCGGGGTGCACGAGTTCGCTGGCAGCGCCTATGCGGACGGTGAGCACGTCGCGATAGAACCCTGCGAGATCCACCAGTGCGCGGTCCAGGCAATCACGCCGGGTACGCGTCGCGCGAGACTTCTGCCGCCGGGCAAGTTCCTTCTGTGCGGCTGCGGCGCCGCGTTGTGCCGCGGCCGCGCCCTTACCGGAACCGCCCGCTCCTAACGCCTGCGCCAACTGCTCGGACTCCCGGGAATCGGGCTCGTCGGTGATCGCCTCGGCCTCGGCGTCGGTTTGGGTGATGAGTTCATCCGCCGCGGTGAAACACGCCCCGACGCCCGACAGCGAACGTGGCAGTTGTAGCACCGCGGTACGGCGCTGCTGGGCTGCGGGATCGCAGGCGAGCCGCCGAGCCCTACCCACATGGCCTTGGGCGGCCCGTGCTGCCCACTCGGCTGTCCGCTCCGGCACCCCGTCGCGCCGCATCAGCACCTCCGCCACCGCGTCGGGTGAGGGTGAGCGCATCGTCACGAGCCGGCAACGCGACCGCAGCGTCACGCTGACATCGTCGGGATGTGTCGACGGTGCGCAGAGCAGAAACACGGTGCGCGCGGAGGGTTCCTCGACCGCTTTGAGCAGGGCGTTGCCTGCCGCCTCGGTAAGCCGATCGGCGTCCTCGATCACCAAGATCTGCCAGCGGCCCGTGGTGGGCGCCCCGGCGGCGGCGAGTACTAGCGCGCGCATCTCGTCCACGCCGATGGTCAGCCCTTGCGGGATGACACGGCGCACATCGGCGTGACTGCCGGCAAGTGTGGTGCGGCATGTTTGGCAATGGCCACAGCCTCCTTGGTCACACTGCAGCGCCGCCGCGAACGCCAACGCGGCTACTGACCGCCCCGAGCCGGCCGGGCCGGTGAACAGCCAGGCGTGCGTCATGGCTGTCGGGGCGCCGGAAGGAGGGTGGGCCGTAGCCTGCAATGTGGCAACCGCGTCGGCCTGGCCGACCAACGCATCGAACACGCTCATTGGCGGGCATTCCTGGCGAGCTCGTCGGGCGCGGCATCGCCTGACAGCTGGGTCGATGGATTTTCGCTCGCCGAAGCCGATTCTGTTGGTGGCGAGGTGATCAGCTGCGGAACCGGCTCGTCGGGGAGCATGGCTCGCACCTTGCTGCGGATACGCTCGGCGATCTGGTCGGGATCATCCGCGGCGTCTATGAGGAGATAACGCGACGGATCGGCGGCGGCCCGATCGAGGAAGATTTGGCGGACACGTTGGTGGAATACCAGTGCCTGGCCCTCGATGCGGTCGGATTCACCGCGATTGGCCACTCGGGACAAACCCAGCTGCGGTTCGACGTCAAGCAGCACCACCAGGTCGGGCTTCAGCGTTTGGCTCGCCCAGTCCGACAACCACGCCACCTCGACTTGCGGCAGACTGCGTCCGCCGCCTTGATAGGCCAACGAGGAGTCGATGTAACGATCGCAGACGACGATGGTGCCTTGTCGCAACGCCGGTCGAATCACAGTCTCTACATGTTGTGCGCGGTCGGCGGCGTATAACAGCGCCTCGGTGCGGGGCGTTGGGGCTGGGCCAGGCGTATCCAGCAGTAACCGACGCACCTGGCCACCTAGCTGGGTGCCGCCAGGCTCGTGGGTCAGCATGGACCGGTGCCCCATCCCACGCAACCATTGCGCCAACCGCTCCGCCTGCCTGGACTTGCCGGCTCCTTCGCCGCCTTCGAGCACGATGAACATGCCGCCGGGTTCGCTACCAGGAATCGGTATAGGTCGCCCCCGCATGCAACCCCACAGATCGGCGAGCACCGGCACTCCGGGCTTGTCGTCCATGCGCCGAAACGCCCCGACGCCAGTGAGGATGGCTAATGTGCCGCCGATCACCAACAGCACTCGTGCCGCACCGATCGGACCCCCTAGCGATCCGAGCTCACCCCCCAGTCCTACCAGCAGCGATGCACCGGCAATTGCCACCATGAGCACGACTCGGACCATCGACTGCACGAACGCAAAGATGCGGCCGCGTAGCGCATCGGCGACTTCAACGCCCAGCAGCGTCATCCCGGACAGGTAGGCCATGCCCGCGCCGACACCGACGCAGAGGACCAGCGGCATCGCCATAGCCAGATGCGGAGCAATAGCCAACAGCGTTACGGAGATTCCAGCGAAAACGATGCTGATACCGAACCAGCGTCGGCGCGACAGCTCCCGCACCAGCGCTGGGCCAGCGGCCATACCTAGTCCCAGCCCAATGAAAATCGCACCGAATAGCAGCCCGAACGCGGCGTCACCGCCTGAGAGGCTCGCCGCATAGAACTTCGCGACGCCGATCACCACGCCTCCGGCGGCAAAGGCACCGAGGATGCCGTACACCAGCCCCCGCACCATCGGCGTGCGACGCACGAAATTCCATCCATCTGCTAGCCCGCGAAGTAACCCTGGCGTACGCTGCACGGATTCTGGTACGTCGGTGCTACGACCAGACAGCTGAGGAATGAAGAACCACACCACTACCGCGGCGGTGAGGAATGTAGCGGCGTTGATATACAGCGCGAGATCGAGTGGCTGGATCCACAGCCTGGTCGGTTCATCGTCGACCAGCAGTAGAAGCCCGCGAGAGAGGACCGCGATTACTAGCGCGGCCAATACTGGCGTCACCCCGAAAGTGGTGATGAGGCTGAGCTGGTTAGCGGCCTCCAGGCGTTGCTTGGGGACCAGATTGGGCACCGAGGCCTCTTTGGCCGGTATCCAGAACATGCTGACCATCTCGGTGAGGAACGTCGCCACCAGTGCCCAGCTCACGGCGACGGCGGCGGAGTCGGCGAGTAATGCCACCGTCGGAATGGAAGCAAAGAGCAAGAAACGCAACAGGTCGCACAACGCCATAGTCCAACGGCGATCGAAGTGGTCCGCGAAGACTCCCGCGAGAGGACCTAGCAACAGCGCCGGCAGCAGTCGTACCACGATGACACCGCCGAAGGCGGCTCCTTGGGCGGTCGAGCCGTGCACCTGCGCGGCAGCGAAGAGACTTGTGGCTAGCAGACCGAGCCAGTCACCGAAGCTGGAGAGCCCAAGCACAAGCCATAGCCGCCGAAACGGTGCAATTCGGATAACGGCTCGAACGCTGGCGAAATCGGTTGTGGACTTCGAGCCCGTTGCGGCGGCGGCGATGAGATCTCCAATCTAAGACTTCGATGCTGCTTTCCTGGCGCCGGTAGCGCGGCGAGTTCGCTTCACGGGCCCGCGTTCGCGCCGATCGGCCAGCAGCTCAGCTGCCCGCTCGATGCTGATGTCGTCCACCGAGTCGCCCTTACGCAAACTGGCGTTGGTCTCCCCGTCGGTGACATAAGGGCCGAATCGGCCTTCCTTCACCACAACCGGCTGCTTGCTCACCGGATCTTCGCCCAGTTCACGCAGTGGCGCGGCCGCTGCCTTACGGGACCGCGTCTTGGGTTGAGCGAACAGTTGCTCGGCCTGCTCTAATGTGACGGTGAATAGCTGTGCCTCACTCTCCAGCGAACGGGAGTCGGTACCTCTCTTCACATATGGCCCGTAGCGGCCGTTCTGTGCCGTGATCTCCTGTCCGTCGAGTACGCCGATCACCCGCGGTAACGACAACAGCCGCAGCGCCTCCGCCAGCGTAACCTCCTGCGGATCCATCGCCGAGAATAGACTCGACGAACGCTGTCCGCTATTGACGTATGGCCCGTAGCGGCCCGACTTCAACACCACCGGCTCGCCAGTTTCGGGATCTTCTCCCAACTCCCGATCCCCCTGCGGTGCCGCGAACAGTTCGGCTACCCGCTCGGGGCTGAGCTCGTCGGGGACTACCTCATCGGGGAGGCTGACGCGTTCTTCGGAGTCGGCGTTAGATTCCAAGCCGCCCCGTTGCAGGTAGGGCCCGTAGCGACCGACACGAACTACGACGTCATCGAAGAGCGGAATGGAGTTTATGCCGCGCGCATCGATGTCGCCGAGATTCTCGGCGACAATTTTTTTCAAACCACCGGCGTGGGCAATGTCTTCAGCGCGAGCGGGTCGGTTGATCTGCTCGTCGGCGGCGGAAACGCGCGAACTGGAATCGCCGAAGTAGAACCGCGTCAGCCATTCGACCCGGCCCCGGTCGCCGGTGGCGATTTCGTCGAGATCGGCTTCCACGCTGGCAGTGAAGTTGTAGTCCACTAGCCGCGCGAAGTGCTGCTCCAGCAGGCCCACGACGGCAAACGCCACAAAGGACGGCACCATCGCCTGACCCTTTTTCCAGACGTAACCGCGGTCCTGGATGGTCTGCATGATCGAGGCGTATGTGCTGGGCCGACCGATCCCCAACTCCTCTAAGGCCTTGACCAAACTGGCCTCGGTGTAGCGCGCCGGGGGTTGTGTGGTGTGCCCGTCGGCGTCCAGGCGGCGTGCTGCCAGCTCATCGCCGCTCGCCAAATTAGGGAGCCTGCGCTGTGCGTCGTCAGCACTGTCGTGTATGTCGTCGCCGCCGGAGCTTCCGGATGCGGAGTCGGCGGGCTCGGAGTCACGGCTCTCCACATACGCCAGCATGAAGCCTGGCTCGGTGATGGTCTTGCCGGTCGCGGCGAAGTCGGCCACCTCCCCAGAACTGGAGGTACCGGACAGTCGTACCGAAACGCTCTGACCGACCGCATCGGTCATCTGTGAGGCGATGGTGCGCTGCCAGACGAGCTCATACAACTTCAACTCATCCGACGATAGCGCTGAGGCGAGTTCGCCGGGAGTCCGAAACTGGTCCCCAGAGGGACGGATCGCCTCGTGAGCTTCTTGCGCGTTCTTGATCTTGCGTGTGTAGCGACGCGGCTGCGGCGGTACGAAGGAGTCCCCGAACAACTGCTGCACCTGGGCGCGTGCGGCGGTGAGGGCAGTGTCGGAGAGGTTGGTGGAGTCGGTACGCATATAGGTGATGTGGCCGTTCTCGTACAGCCGTTGTGCCACCCGCATGGTCTGCTGGCTGGAGAAACGCAGCTTGCGCCCGGCCTCTTGCTGCAGGGTAGACGTCATGAAAGGTGGGTAGGGCTTGCGCCGATATGGCTTGTTCTCCACCCTCGTGACCGCGAATTGGGAGTCGGTGAGCCGAGCCGCTAAACCGGTCGCGCCCGCCGAGTCCATTACCACGACGTCGCCGAGCGAAGCCGTGCGCAACGCTCCGGTGGTTGGTTCGAAGTCTTTACCCGTCGCGATTCGGTCTCCATCTAAGGCCACCAGCCGAGCCGAGAAGCTGGACGGCTCATCGGAGGGTCGCTGCTCCTGGGAGCGCCGCGCGGTGGTGGCCTTTCCGACCAGTTCGAACTCGGCGTCGATGTCCCAGTAGTTGGCCGCCCGAAACTGCATGCGAGCTCGCTCGCGTTCCACCACAATGCGGGTGGCCACCGATTGCACCCGCCCCGCTGACAGCTTCGGCATGACTTTTTTCCACAACACCGGGCTGACTTCGTAGCCGTAGAGCCGGTCCAGAATCCGTCGAGTTTCCTGTGCGTCGACGAGAGCATTGTTAAGCTCGCGTGGACTAGTCACGGCACGTTCGATGGCCTGACGGGTGATCTCGTGGAAGACCATCCGGCGCACCGGCACCGTCGGTTTGAGAGTCTGCACCAGGTGCCACGCGATGGCCTCACCCTCGCGGTCCTCATCTGTGGCCAGATATAGCTCGTCGGCGTCCTTGAGTAGCGACTTGAGTTTACTGACCTGTGTCTTGCGGTCCGGGCTCACCACATACAGCGGCGCAAAATCACGTTCGGTGTCCACACCCAGCCGGGCCCACGGCTCACCCTTGTGTTTAGCCGGAACGTCCGCGGCGTTTCGCGGCAGGTCTCGAATGTGGCCGATGCTGGCTTCCACTGTGAACTCAGGCCCGAGATAGCC
This sequence comes from Mycobacteriales bacterium, assembly GCA_041743105.1. Taxonomy (GTDB): domain Bacteria; phylum Actinomycetota; class Actinomycetes; order Mycobacteriales; family QHCE01; genus QHCE01. Next base: position 6,305 of record JBGTNI010000003.1, read on the forward strand.
CGCGATGGTGCGCGCCTTCGCCGGTGACTCCACGATGACCAGACGGTGCGACGACTCTCGCTTTTGAGTCGAATTTCGCCCTTGGGCCGGCTCCTTACCGGAGCCGGCCCGCGCCGATCGTTTCTTGGGCGTGGAAGCTGTAGCCACCCGCTAGACCCCTACCTTCTCCGCAGTGACCGGCGCGGCTTCGGCCGCGTCTACCACAATGCTGCGCCGCTTGGCGACAACTATCGCAATTACGATCACGGCCACCGCAGCCAGTGCCACGGCGATGCGAAGTGCCGTATTCTCGTCCGAGCCCACCGACCATGTCACGATCGCGGGTGCGATCAGCAGCGACACCAGATTCATCACCTTAATTAACGGGTTGATAGCCGGGCCTGCGGTGTCCTTAAACGGATCGCCGACCGTGTCGCCGATCACGGTGGCGGCGTGCGCCGGGGAACCCTTGCCGCCGTGCGCCCCGTCTTCCACCATCTTCTTGGCGTTGTCCCAGGCGCCGCCGGAGTTGGCCAGAAAGACAGCCATCAATACTCCAGTTCCGATGGCGCCTGCTAGATACGCACCCAGTGGGCCGACGCCGAGTCCGAAGCCCACCGCGACGGGGGCCATGATCGCCAGCAGTCCCGGCGTGGCCAGCTCGCGCAACGAATCTTTAGTGCAGATGTCCACCACGCGACCGTATTCGGGTTTGACCGCACCGGTCATGATGCCCGGGTTGTCGGCGAACTGGCGTCGTACCTCGAAGACGATAGCGCCGGCCGCACGCGTCACGGCGTTGATGGCCAGCCCGGAGAACAGGAACACCACGGATGCACCGATGATCAGCCCCACCAGGTTCTGCGGGTCGGCAACGTTGAGTACGCCGGAGAAGTTCAACACCTCGGCGTCGGACAGACTCGACAGTGTGGTGCCGCCGGCGTCTTTGAACGCCTGCTGCACCGCGTCGGTGAACGACCCGAACAACGCGGTCGCCGCCAGCACCGCGGTAGCAATCGCTATCCCCTTGGTGATGGCCTTGGTGGTATTGCCCACCGCGTCCAGATCGGTCAGCGCGCGGGCACCGGCGGGACTGACGTCGCCAGACATCTCGGCGATGCCCTGGGCGTTGTCGCTGATGGGTCCGAAGGTGTCCATGGCCACGATGACGCCTACGGTGGTCAGCAGCCCGGTGCCTGCCAGCGCGATCGCAAACAGCGAGACCACGATGGATCCACCGCCGAGCAGGAATGCGCCGTACACCGCGGCGCCGATCACCAACGCCGTGTACACCGCCGATTCCAGGCCAACGGTGATTCCCGAAAGCACCACGGTCGCCGGGCCGGTCAGGGCGGTCTTACCGATGTCACGCACTGGGCGCCGGTTGGTCTCGGTGAAGTAGCCGGTCAGCAGCTGAATCGCAGCCGCTAGCAGAATACCGATGGCCACCGCGCCGATCGCGATCACGCGGGGGTCGCCGCTGTGTTCGGACAGCTGGTTGCTGATGTCAGCCAGACCAGCGAACGAGCTGGGTAGATAGGCAAAGGCCGCCAGCGCGCACAACACTACCGAGATCAGCGCCGAGCTGAAGAACGCACGGTTGATCGCGGTCATACCGCTTTTGTCGCCTGGGCGAAGCCGGATGAGGAAAACACCGATGATGGCGGTGACAACGCCAATCGCCGGAACGATCAGTGGGAAGACCAAACCTTCCTCGCCGAAGGCCACCTTGCCCAGAATCAACGCGGCCACCAGCATCACCGCATAGGACTCGAACAGGTCAGCGGCCATGCCGGCGCAGTCACCCACGTTGTCGCCGACGTTGTCGGCGATAGTGGCGGCGTTACGTGGATCGTCTTCGGGGATGTTCTTCTCGACCTTGCCAACCAGGTCGGCGCCGACGTCGGCGGCCTTGGTGAAAATGCCGCCGCCCACCCGCATGAACATGGCCAAAAGCGCGGCGCCGAAGCCGAAGCCTTCCAGTACGGTTGGCGCGTCGCTGCGATAGATCAACACCACCGTGGCAGCGCCCAGCAGGCCGAGTCCTACGGTGAAGAAGCCGACGACGCCGCCGGTCCGGAATGCGATTCGCATGGCCGGAGCGCGGCCGGCGGAGTTCGCCGCGGCGGCAACCCGCACGTTTGCCCTTGTGGCAAGCCACATACCGACGTAACCAATGAAGGCGGAGAACAACGCCCCGACGATGAAGAACACCGAACGTCCGATACGTAAGTCAGTATCGTCGCCTGGCACCGGCAGCAGAAACAGCAGCACAACCGCCAGCACAACGAAGACACCCAGAGTCCTGAATTGTCTGTTCAGATACGCCGAAGCGCCTTCCTGTACAGCAGCCGCGATGCGCTGCATCGAGGCTGTGCCCTGCTCCGCGGCAAGCACTGTCTGAATCAGTTTTCCGGCCAGAGCCAGCGCGATCAGCGCGATCACAGCAACTATCGCCACGTAGGTGACGTTGGTGCTGGAGAGTTCTACTGTCCCGCTATCTGCCGCGAGCACTACGTGCCGCATTGGTCCTCCTGGTCATGGTTCTCGCTCGCCCGCAGCTATCAGATCGTGCGCGCTGGCTACTCGGTGTCCTGAGCCGTAAATTCTGAAGTCATTAAATTCTGAAGCCGCTAGGTTTTCGAAGTGCGCAACAACCGGCTGCGCTTGAAGGCTGATTGGGGAGTGTAGGCGAAACCCTGCACCGTGTGCGCTACCGGATGCCCTGGAGTCACGGTTGGCCTGCCGCGCCGGTAGGCCAACTTGCCCGGATTACGGTGCCGACTCCACCCGCGCCGGGTCCGATCTCGACATCATCGATCATGCCGGTCAGCAGCAACGACGCATCGGGAGATGCGCCGCCGCCGGCCGCGGCCAGCTGCTGAGCGCCCGATGCTAGGTCGGCGTCTGCGTGAGGATAGGGGCCGTGGTCTGACACAACCAATGTGATGCGCGCCTGCTCGCCTGCGCCGTCGAGGCTGATCGACAACCCGACGAGATCGCGACAGTCACGACCCCGCGTGGCCGCGATGGCATGAGTACAGGCTTCGCTGACCGCCAGCTTAATCTCCTCCAGCAGCTGCGAATCTGCGCCGAACTCACGCGCTGCGGCTACGGCCACCAGCCGTGCGGTACGAACATGGGCCGGAGTAGGGGTGATAGCAAGACGAACTACAGGATCAGATGCACCGTGGGTAGTCACAGCAATCGCCTTAGAGCTTGCCACAGTCATCGCTGCTGCGCTGGAGTTCCTTGCCGCGACTGAGAGTCACGTGGGTGAGTGCTGCGCTGCGCGGTCTCTGTTGGTACGTCGCGCGGCGGTGTTGTCTAAGCATCTGGGTCACGCTCATCGGAGGCGGCACTGTCAACCGTCGGCGAGATGGGGAAGGTCTGATCAAGACCGGAGATGCGGAACATCTTTAGAATGTGCGGCTTCGTGCAGACCAGTTTGAGTGCGCCGCCCTCGGGGCTAAGGCGTCGATGGATGCCGACCAGCACGCCCAACGCCGTCGAATCCAGGAAATCCACCTGGAGTAAATCCACCACGATAAGGCGCTCGCCGGCATCCACCAGCTCGACCAATTTTTCTCGCAGCTGTGGTGCGGTGAAGATATCGATCTCGCCGGCTACAGCCACCACCATGTAGTTGTTAACCGAACGTGTTGTGATGGCCAGTTCCATGAGGCTCCTCCGTGCGGTAGAAAACGACACCAGATAGTGCCTGTCTTACTACGGTGTTCGCTGCAGGTGATCTAACCACTAGTGTCCTGAGTCGGGGCTCGTTGCATGGTGAATTTGGGTTCCAGGTTTGGTCTGCAAGGCGTAGTCGGAGTTCAGGGGCGGATCATCCGACGGCACGCGGGTGCGGTGTCCCGCATGGTGGGCGCCGCTAGGGTGAAGCCAGAACCCGACCGCGCGACGAAACTCCGACTCGGGGCTTAGAGGCTCCGGCAATAGGGATTGTTCTACTGCGGCGCTCCCTGGCACTCCCTGGCGCTTCGGCTGGCTTCGTTGTCGTCGTCGCCCATGCATCCGCACATGGACGCGGCGGTCTCAGGGGGTCAGTGCATCACGTGAGATGTGTGGTCATGTGATGAATGGAGTGGGGTTTGCGAGGCATTGTGTTAACGGTCGCGGATCGAGATGAGATCCTTCGAGGTGTTTGTGAGGAGGTGTCGAGTTGCT
>JBGTNI010000004.1:0-4944 GCA_041743105.1 Mycobacteriales bacterium
ACGCACTCACCGGCGAGCTCCTCCGCGAACTCGTCATCGACACACACCGCGACTACCAACCCCAAAACCAGACCCCATAAAAAAAACTCCCGAACCTACATCTCGCAGGTTCAGAAGTTTCCGATGACCCGAGACACCACACTGTCGGGGTGACAGGATTTGAACCTGCGGCCTCTTCGTCCCGAACGAAGCGCGCTACCAAGCTGCGCCACACCCCGATGTTAAATTGTGCGCTTCGTTCGCAGACGAAGGTCCCTCACACTGCGCCTGATTCGGCCTTCGACCGGTGCGCTACCAAGCTGCGCCACACCCCGATAGACGCGGAACAACTCGCGCTGCGAGTCTAGCCCATCACAATCCGCGCGAAGCCCACGAGGGTTGGCGCCGATTAGCGAAGCTGCGGATTGGGCACCAACGTCAGCATCACCGCCTCAGGTGGGCAATCAAATCTCACTGGAGCATAGGGCGAGGTACCCACACCCGCGCTGACGTGCACATACGTATGATGGCGCCAGCGATGTAACCCGCGTGCCCTACGGCGATCGATGCCGCAGTTGGTCACCACGGCGCCGAAACGTGGAATGCGCACTTGGCCGCCGTGAGTATGGCCGGCCAGTACCAGGTTGAAGCCGTCATCGGCGAAACACGAGAGCACCGAAGGCTCGGGGGCATGGGTGAAGCCCAAATGAAGATCGGCTGCGGTATCGATGCCGCCTGCGACGGCGGCGTAGTCATCGCGGGAAAGACTCGGATCGTCGACACCCGACAGCTCTACACGGCGACCGCCGGCGGCGATTATCGCGCGTTGATTCGTCAAGTCGCTCCATCCCAACGAGGTGAGCGCACCACATAACTCGGCCGTCGGCATTACCGCACCGAGCTTGGGGCGCTTACCGGCTGCGCGGTAGTGCCACGGCGTTTTGGGAACCGGTCCGTAATAGTCGCTGTTACCCAGTACAAACGCCCCCGGCCTGGCACCGAGCGGAGCCAGAGCGCGCAGTACCGCGTCTACCGCATCGGCAGCCGCGAGATGATCGCCGGTGATCGCGACCAGGTCGGGATCGAGTGCGGCGAGGCTGCGCAGCCAGTCCTGTTTGCCCTGCTGTCGGGCGGTCATGTGGAGGTCGGACAGATGCAGGATCCGAAAGGGCTCGCTATCGGGTGGCAGCACTGGAACGTCAAGCCGCCGCAGCCGCCACGCACGTGGTTCGACCACGGTGGCGTAATAGGCCGCACCGACGGCGGCGGTGGCGACCACTCCCATGGTGAGCCACAACCGACGGCTACGACGAGTCGAACTCATATCAGTCATTATCGCCCGGCCTATCGCGCCCACCGGGCCTGGGGAACCTCGATCGACCAGGTCTGTCTTCACGTCCAGGAAAGTCAAAGTCCTCCAGTTCCTCTGGCAGCTCAGGTTGCTGCGGTGTCGCCACTGGCGGCGGACTCGGCGGCTGACCGTTACTGACATAGATGGTGACCGTGGAGCCCTTCGCTTCCCGCTGGCCACCCTCGGGGTCGGTTCGAGAGACCCGGCCCTCACGTGCCTCCGAAGCCTCCTTGTCGGGCGAGATCTGGACGCGGAAACCGACACGTTCAATGGTGCGCTGGGCGCTTTCTGGCTCGGAGTTGAATAGTCGCGGCACCGTCGCAAGCTCACCCTGGGCTCGTTTATCCTCCGGCGGGGTGAAGTTTTCTGCCGGAAGATCCTTCAAGGCCGCGGTCATGCTTGCTTTAAAGACCTCCTTGGGGCTTCTGGTCTCTCCAACACTGGTGTTAGGGGCGTCGGGATTAGCCTTAAACACCGCAGCAGCCAGGTTCGGTGTGTATCCGACGAACCATGCCGCATTGTTGTTGTTGGTAGTGCCTGTCTTACCCGCCACCGGGCGCTTGAGCGCTCCGGTGACGTCGGATGCGGTCGCTCCGCTGGCGGAGTTCACGCAGTCGCCGGTGGCTTTCCCACCGACCGGACACTTCGCGGCATCGTTGGCGGCATCGGCCACTTCCTTCGGGATCACCTGCGAACACTTGGGCTTGGAGTACGGCAGCTCCTTGCCATCGGGGCCGGCGATTCTGAGTATCGGCGTGGGTTCACAATGCTTCCCCCTTGCTGCCAGAGTGGCATAGGAGTTGGCCATATCGAGCGGACTCACCTGAGCGGTACCCAGTGTGAACGAACCCCACGATCGGTCCGGATTAGCTTTGTTGTCCAAATCTTTACCAGCCTTGAAAGTCACTCCAAGTTTTTCTGCGGCCGAAATAGCGGCCTTCACGCCCACGTCTTCTTGTAGTTGCACGAAGAAGGTGTTCACCGACTCGCCGAAGCCCGACCACATGGAATGAGTTCCGGTCATCGCCGGCGTCGCGTTGGAGGGACAGTAAAAAAACTTGTCGGGTCCCCGTGGACAGGCCGCACTCCCCTTATCTGTGGGATATTTAGATACATACTTCTGCGGGGCTCGGATTTTGATGTTCAGCGGCAGCCCCTGTTCTAACGCGGCCACCATGGTGAACATCTTGAACGTCGAACCAGCCTGATAGCCCGGTGAGGTCGTGGTTCCCGACAACAACGGGTTGGTGGTGTTTGGATAGTTCCTGCCGCCGAGGTTGGCAGCGATGCTGTAGGTGCGGTTGATGGCCATCGCTCTGACGCGACCGGTGCCCGGCTCGACGATCGTCTCTCCCAGCGCGAAGGGATTATCGCGCGAAAACTGCTTGTCGATAGCCTGCTGCGCGGCATTCTGCATTTTCGGGTCGAGCGCCAATGTGATGCGGTACCCGCCACGCTCAAGTTGGTTCTCGCGTTCCTGACGCGTTTTACCGAATGCCTCGTTCTGCTTAAACCATTCCACGAACCAGCCACAGTAGAAGCCGAAGAACTCTCGCCGCTGCGCATTCTCGCATTGCCGCGGCATGGTCTTTGGCTTGAGCTCGATGGGCTCGGCTTTTGCCGCGTTCACACTGGACTGACTTGCGTACTTCAAAGCCACCATACGATCTAAGACGTAGTTTCGTCGCGCCTGGGCCTGGTTGTTTCCGGCACGCACCGGGTCATACAGTGACGGGCTTTTCACCATTCCGGCTATAAGCGCGGCTTCGGCGAGGGTGAGTTCTTTAGGTTCTTTAGAGAAGTAGGCTTGTGCTGCCGCGAAGACGCCGTGCGCGCGATTTCCGAAGAACGCGATGTTGAGGTAACGCTCCAGGATCTCTTCTTTGGATAGCTCCTTCTCCAGCGCTATGGCGAATCGTGCTTCGCGAAGTTTGCGGCCGGAGTTGTCGACGGTTGCGGCTTTAAGTTCTTCTTCGGTCTTAGCTGAATATTGCAGGATGTTCTTGATGTACTGCTGTGTCAGCGTTGAGGCGCCTTGAGTCACTTCGCCGGCACGTTTATTAGCTACCAGCGCGCGGATTATGCCCTGCGTGTCCACACCGTTGTGTCGGAAGAACCGTTGATCCTCGGCCGAGACCATGGCGTTGCGCATCACCGCGGGTACGTCCTTGAGCTTTACATACACCCGGTTTTCGTCATAGAACGACGTGATATAGGAACCGTCCGCGGCGTAAAGCATGGATGTCTGCGGAATTGGCGGCGCCTTCAGCTGGCTAGGCAGGTTCCGAAAGGAGTCGGACGCCGCTTTAGCCGTGAGCCCCATCACGCCCACCGTCGGAAGCGCCGCAACCGACATCAGCAGGCCGGCGATCAGGCCGCACATAGCTAGGGTTATCAGCGGCCCGAACCTTGACGTATCGAGCCGAGGTCGACTAAGCCCAGATCGGGCTGGCGGCGGGCTGACGGTTTCGGCGTGTGGTGTGTGTTGCTCGGCCACGCGTGTCACTCGTCTCCACGTTCAGGCACCTGCGATAACGCCAGCGAGCAGGGTACTGCCGGCCCCGGTACACACTGTACGCCGTAAGCGTAGCCGCACTGCGCCAGCGTCGTATGCCAATCCACGCCGCTCCGCGCAGGATCACTATCGAACTCTCATCAATCTACTAGCACGTATGACAGCCACGACGGGACAACTAAGCGACATTTCGATCGTTGCTAGGCATGCACCAGGCATTGCGCGTCAGCATAGCTTAGCTGCGAAGTTTCCTCTGTTCGGCTGATCCAGACCGCAGACGGCTAGGTACATACTGTTCGATTGGCCGCTGCCGTAAGTCATGTCCCTTTCGTACCGTCTAGACCATAAGAGTGCTTTACCGCGCGTACAGCGATGTGGTTGGGCTGGATGAGGGGGACTTCGATGAACGGCGCAACGCAGATGGGTGCGGGTGGTTCGTTAGGGATGATCGTCGACTGGGCGTCTCGGGGGGCGTGCCGAGCATCCGATCCAGACGCTTTGTTCGTGCAGGGCGCGGCGCAGAATCGAGCCAAGACGGTCTGTCTAGGATGCCCCGTACGGACCGAGTGTCTCGCCGACGCGCTCGATAACCACATCGAATTTGGTGTCTGGGGTGGAATGACCGAGCGGGAACGCCGTGCTCTGTTGCGGAAACGCCCTGAAGTGAAGTCGTGGTGGAGGTTGCTCTCGAACGCGCGGGCCCAGCACGGGATCCTCTCACTAGACAGCACACCTTAACTATCGAAGCAAGGTCAGTGCCCTCCGCCGCCGTTCTGGGAGCCGGGAGTGGCTACCCGATAGTCACAGATAAGCCATTTAGCATCTTCCTTTATGACCTCAAAAACGAGGTCCATTTCAGGTCGATCCTTAGAATGAAATGTGACGTTTACGTCATAGGAGTCATTCGATTTCTTTTTGGCAGTGCCGACATCGACTTTGGCCCCCTCCGGAGCGGAATCCATTTGCCCGTCTAGCTCGTCGCGCCGAGCCTTACAAAAGTACTTTTGCGCCTCATCGAAGTCTTCGGCGATGGCAGCATCGAAGAACTTCTTTACCGCCTGCCTGGATGCTTCTTCCGGCGAGTCGACCTGCTTGGAGC
>JBGTNI010000005.1:0-8861 GCA_041743105.1 Mycobacteriales bacterium
GCATTGTGGTCAGCAGGGGGCTGTTGTAGGCCTGTTCGGCGACCTCAAAGTGACCGAGACGTTCGGCGATGTCGAGGACGGGTCGGACACCGATCGTGGCGTTGCGCACCGCCAGTTGATTGGCGAAGGATGGGGCTTCGCCCCGATTCCGATTGACTGCTTCGGTGAGGTAACCGGAGATGTAGGTGCGCCAGTGGCGTGCCGCACGGATACGCCAGGTCACAGACATTCCCTCGCAGCTGCGCGCCCAAAGGTCGGCGAACGCGGTAACGAGTGGGACGGCATTGGATGGAGAGACATTCAGAGGGAGGTTTAGGACTTCGATGACAGCGTTGGTGAGTTGCTCCACGAGCACCGGGTCCTGGCCATGGGAGCCATCGAATTGATCGTCGAAGATGAAGTACCAGCTCTGTTGATCGACCCCTAGGTCAAGATCGTCGCCGGTAGCGCAGGGGTGGAAACGTGCGGCCAGATCGGCATAGCGGCCCTGCAGGTGGCGTCGTTCAGCGTCCTTGTTACGAAGCAAGCCGAACGAGCGGGGCCACCCAAGTTGGTGGGCCTGGGCGCGGTCTAAGTCCGGGCTGATGCGGCTGGGAAAAGGAATATGCAACAGAACACCCTGAGGCATAGCCGTACACCCTCCTAGTTCTGCCGACCGCCGACATGTCACCGCCAAGCTCAAAGAAACCGAACCTATGTTAATGATCGGTTACGACGCCCTAGGCGGAAAAGAGATCCGACTCGAAATCCAACCTAATTCCGCTATCTCCTCAGGATCTGGCTACGTTTACTTGTCGCCCGACTAAAGCACCGACTCCAATCGGCAAGTCCGGCAACGGTAGCAGGCGGGCATATGGGTGCTCGATCAGTTCACACGGTGGCAATCGATGAACTGGGACTACTCGGGACGGCTACAGAAGGCGCAGCTGGACACCGCCGAGATCACGCCGGATATGGACTTCCGGCTGAGTAGCTCGTGAGATTGCTGGTCGGTACTCAGATCGCAACGATCTCCAGATGTGATCCGAGCGCCGCTATGTCTTTGAGGTCGGAGGTGACGATACGGCGCAGGTCAGCTTGACCGCCGTGACCACGACAGATGGGTTCAGGATCCGCCACTAGCCTAGAAAGCCGCAGCGAGCACTCTTCGGCTAGCGGCGTCGGGGACGAGTCCGCTTCGCTTCGCTACGCTTGCACCAGCCACCACCCGACCTCTCATCGGAGGGGTCGCCGGGGAGTTCCACGGCAGGGTAAGCAGCGGCGCCAACGACGGGTGAGTGTCACGGCTCGGTATGGTGCCGGTTTCCCAATTTTTCCACACGTTGTAGGCCGCTCGCGACCGTTCGCTCCAACCCGGCGGTAACTCGCGAAGGTTGGCCGGAGTGAACAGCGGCTCAGGCGGGCGGTCCGGCGCTAGCTGGACCTGAACGTCGACCGCAATTCGTCCATAAGTCCCGACGTGATTTAGCGCCCGGCTCGCTTCCCTTATAACCCAGTCGTCATCCCCCGACTTCCAGATACCGCTAGTGAAGTGGACCATTCGGGTGGCAAGTTGGCCCATCGCGTCCGCTACCCACTTGAAATGGTGGACGACAACCAGGTCTTCGTTCACGCCTCGGAAGCCTTCCACCTCGTGGTTTCCCGGCTTCAACACGACGTCCGAGCGCACGAGCGTGGCCTTGGTGGACTCCCCACCGACTATGGTGTGAGTGAAGAACCCACCCTTGGGGAATGTGGCGTCGGGGTCAGCCACCGCATATGCGGGAGGCAACCAACCACTATCTGTGACTCGATCAAACAACATTCCCTCCACCACAGGCACACCGGCGTTCTCCGCCTGTGCAATGAGATCGGTCACTGAAGTGGGGTACATGTGGAGCTCGTCGCTGTCGGCGATCATGTGCCACCCCGGTCCGGCGTAGCTCCGCAATCCATTCATGAGGTCATGGTTAGTGTCCCAGTCCCAGTTGCCAACTCGACCGGCCACAACCCTCGCGCCCGACTGCTCTGCCGTCCGGGCTAGATGCCAAAACTGTTCGTCCGGGTAATAGAGTGGAACGTTGAACGCAAGGTAGATGCGCTTAACGCCGACAGAGTCACGGTAGTGTGCCACAAACGTCTCAAGCCACGACGGGCTTACCGGACCGATCACTGCCAGCAACGGAACAGACGTCATAGCCGCCATCGAAGCATTTATCTATCGACGGCTGGGCACAGACTGGAAAATTCACTGGCGTTTCAGAGCCACAGTTTCGGTTGGAGCAACCCGACGGCACCATCGGCCTTTCTGGAACATCTCATACGTTGTCGCTCCATAGACGCCACTCGGCGAGACGGTGCCAACACGTCGCACGATGTCGATCGCCAGATATAGCGCATGTGCCGATCCAGGCCGACATTCTCCATCAAATTGCTTGCTAAGGAGTCAGGCGTAGCCCACGCCTGCTGTAGAACTTTGCTTCCGGGAGCCGTGCGCTTCCATCCCCACCGCGTCGATTACCGAATCGGATCCGCGACCGTCGGTGATACCGCGAATCGTCTCTGCGACTAGCGAGGGCCGGTGAGGCGCATTCATTGGGTCCGGAGTATCGCCGCGATGGCAAATTCGGCGCGATTCCACTTCGTTGTGCCAAACTGGCTGATAGGAACACCTTGTGGCCGATGTGTGGCCACGCCACCTCGAGAGGTTGCGATCGCGATGAGGTCATGGCGGGTCGGAAAAAAGGACACTGGAGCGATCCAAGGCAACCCAAGCGGGGTGGTGACAGACACGTCCATGACATCGGAGGTTCACCGCACACCGCCGGTGGCGCCGGGGCGGTTGCCGGGAATCGGTCATCTCGCCGCGCTGCTTCGCGATCCACTGGCTTTCATGAAGTCTTTGCTGCCAGTGGCCAAGGTGGTCAGGATCTATCTCGGCAGGCGGCCGATGTACGTCGTCAATTCGCATGACCTCGTACGCACCATGCTGGTCTCGAAAGCCGATAGCTTCACGCGAGGGATTATTTTCGAAAAAGCCGGCAAGGTTCTCGGGCGGGGTTTGGTCACCTCCGAGGGCGAGCTGCACAAAAGACAGCGCAGGCTAATCCAACCTGCCTTTCATCAACAGCAGATCGAGCAGTACACCACCGCAATGATCGACACTGCCGCCACCAAAGCCCGATCCTGGGTGCCGGGTCAAGCGTTCGACGTGAGCTCGCAGATGCACGACCTGGGGTTGGAGGTCCTCTGTCGCGCACTGTTTCGCACCGAACTTGCCGCCGATGCCGCCAGACAGGTGAAGCGGGCATTGCCCGGCTTCCTGGCGGGGGCTGCGGTCCAGACGTTGTATCCGGCGCAGTGGCTGGAGAAGCTGCCGATACCGGTGAACCGCCGGTTCAAAGCGGCCGCGCCGGCCCTGAGGAAAGTGGTCGATGAGATCGTCGCCAGTTACCGAGACACCGACATAGTCGAGGGCGATGTACTCGCCATGCTCATGGCGGCGCAGGATCAGGAGACTGGTCATGGCATGAGCGACGAGCAGTTACGGGACGAAGTCATCAACCTTCTGGTGGCCGGTGCCGAAACTGTGTCGACCACCCTGGCCTGGCTGTTTCACGAAGTAGCCAAGCATCCCGATATCGAGCAGCGGCTGGTCGACGAACTCACCACCGAGCTGGGCGATGCGCCCCTGCGATTCGACGACCTCGCACGCCTGAAATACACCAGCGCTGTGGCCCACGAAGCGCTCCGCTTACACACACCCAATTGGATCATGACGCGGCGAGCCGAACATACCTTGGAACTGGGCGGATTTCAGATTCCGGCTGGCAGTGAGCTGGCGTTTAGCCTGACCACCCTGCACCGCGACCCAGCAATCTACGACAATCCCATGCGCTTCGACCCGGCTCGGTGGTTGGACGGTCGGACGGCGAACCTGCCCCGGAGCGCGTTCATGCCCTTCATGATTGGCAAGCACAAGTGCATAGGGGACGTTTTCGCGATGAATGAGTTGCTCGTCGCTGTCACGACGATCACCCGTCAGTGGCGACTCGTCCACAAACCGGGGGCTAGGGTCCGCGAAGTGCCCTGGGGAACGGTGCAAGCCTCCGGGCTCATCATGTATCCCGAGGCGAGAGGGCAAATCTCGTAGTCAGCTACTCGACGAGACGCGGGAGTGTGGCGCGCAGGCTGACTGGGCTTGGGATGCTTCGGCACGAGTAACTGTTGAGACTTGTGGATGGAGATCGTTGAGGCTGGGCGTGTTGGTGTCGTGTCCTAGCCGTTTACTGCGGGTTCAGGGCTGGTTCGCGATGATGTGGAGTTGCCGGAGGTGTTTTTCCGCTCCGGGGAAGCGGTACCACACCAGGCGGCGGGTAGCTTGCAGGTTTCCATCCACCGTGCTGCGGACGAGTTCCGTATACTCGATCATGCGCGGTTCGCGGAGTGCATGGGCGTGTTTGATGAGCGTCTGGGCGACTCGGCGAAAGTCCTCGGCTTTCTGATTGTGCAGATCGATGGAGGCCCGAATCGCGGTGCCGAGATCGCCGGTTTCTTCGATGCGGTGCAGGACAAGATTGAGTTCGATCTGGCTGCCGGATAGGCTGGCGTCACGTTCGACCGACCCCATGTCGTTGGCGATAGCGGTCATTTCCCAGGCCAGTTCTAGGAAGCCTGAGGTTCGCAGGATTTCCTCGATGGGCGGGGAGAAGAACAGACCCCGGAAGGTTTGCCGGCACACGACGTATGAGAAGACGAAAACGGTATGTCGTCGGATCGTCCGATGTTGTTCCGTGCTCAATGTGGCAAGGTCGACTCGTTGTTCGGTTTTCATGTTGGCGATCCAGTCGCCAATGACGGTCTGGAGTCGCGTCGTGTCTCGCCCCGCGTGTCGAAGGTCCGCGATGATCGAGATGTAGCAGTCGGTCAGCTCGTCGCCGCCGGTGGTCTGTCCGGTATGAAGATAGTGGACGAAGGTGTCCAGTTCGGGTGCGCGCCCCTCGATGCCGTCATCGCCGAGGTAGAACACCACAGCACACTTCCCGAGCAGCAAGAGCTCGGCCGCCGGGGCGGCAGCGGGCGCGCAGCAGATTTCGAACGCTGCGGCAGTGTAGGCGTCCTTGGCGTGGCGGCGGCCGCCGTCGGGGCAGGAACAATGCTCCAGGAGCCAGCCAAGCAGCTGTCGAGACAGATCCCGATGGCGTTCGTCGAACATACGCTCCCGGTAAGGGGCAAGGCGATGATCCAGCGCGCTGGCCTCGTGGACAGTGTCGGTGTGCCGGGGCATGTCATGCTCCTGTTCGGCTAACGGGCTGGGTTTGTAGCGCTCGGATCGCGAACAGTGTGGTGAGCATCGTCGAGCCAAAGTGCACCGGATGTCGGCCCAGCCGGTAGAAGGGGGCGGCCGGCCATGAACCGTCTGGAAGCTGCTGTCTGGCCAGCATCGTCCTGCGACGTGTCTGACCTTGGGCCGATCCGAAGTTGTCGACCACGATGATCCGCTGCGCCAGATCCAGCGCCCGAGTTCCCTCATCGCGCTGTCCTGCCTCGATGCGGGCCTCGTGTTCGCGCAACGCTTCTCGTAGCGGACCGGCAAGGGCGGAGTGACATTCGGGAAAACGCGCGCACAGCCGAGAGGACGCATACAGGAACGCGTCGGGACTGGGGTAGTAGCGGGTGCCCTCTAAGAAACGGCGGGAGATCAGATGATCGACCACAAAGCGCAAGGTGGCGTCGACGGTCTGGCCAGCGTCCGCAAGGCCGCGATGCTCCGCCAACTTTAGTGTGTAGAGCGCGTGGGCGCAGACCACCGCATCATGTTTACGCCCTCGCGCCATCGTGCCCGACTCTGCTCCGTCCTCCCAGTAGACCATCACCACACCTGGATACAACGTGTCGTCCCGAGCCCGAGGGGTGTAGTCGGCCGGTGCCGCCGCGCGCAGCAGCTCGCGGGCGAACAAGAGCAGCTCCGCGGAAGAAATAACACCACGTTCGTAGAGGGCTCCGCTGGCCACAGCAGTGCAGTCAGTGTCAGCGGGAAAACCGTTCGGATCGAAGAAAAATCGGAACCGCCATCCCTGCCGGTGTTCTTCGACGAGCTGCGCGAGGCGGTCGATCACCTTCCGCCCGCGACCCTCAACCGGTGCCGGGAGGAGCGTCAACGCCAGCATCGCCGAGAACGCCTCGTCACCCATATCGAACCCGATATCGCAGCCCAACTCCCGCCGAAGCCGCTCACGCGCCTCACGGCCGCTGAAAGACGACCTGAACGAAGGATCGACCGCGATACGAGCCCGCGACACACCCCGCTCGTCCAGACACCCCTCGACGAAGCTCACAGCCCTGTCCAGCAACTGTGACGTAGCCAAGTCCACTGCCCTTAAGGCGGCGGCGCGCCGGATATCGAGGAATGCCATCAGTGACTCCAAGGTGCACGCGCCACATGCCGACACCAGGGGACGCCTCAACTCGCGCGTGCATGCAAGCTAGGAGCTTACTCGCAAAGGGCCGGGTGAGTATCGCCCGAAAGGTAATATTCGCCAGTCGACTGACTGAACGGTACATCCTGGTCAGAACTAATGCGAACGATGGGTGTCGCGTCGGTCGGGCCGCTACGTCATCAACCCCAGTCAGACACCACGATCAGCGCCTATTCGTCCTCATTGTGCCAAACTGGCTGATAGGAACACCTTGTGGCCGATGTGTGGCCACGCCACCTCGAGAGGTTGCGATCGCGATGAGATCATGGTGGGTCGGGCGAAAAGACACTGGAGCG
The DNA here is from genome assembly GCA_041743105.1 of Mycobacteriales bacterium. Classification (GTDB taxonomy): domain Bacteria; phylum Actinomycetota; class Actinomycetes; order Mycobacteriales; family QHCE01; genus QHCE01. The sequence continues at coordinate 6,755 of JBGTNI010000005.1, forward strand.
ATCCACAGTAACCCAAGCGGGGCGGTGACAGACCCGCCCGAGACATCAGACGTTCACCGCATACCGCCGGTGGCGCCGGGGCGACTGCCGGGAATTGGCCATCTCGCGGCGCTGCTTCGCGATCGTCTCGCTTTCATGAAGTCCCTGCCGGCATTGGCCAATGTGGTCAGGATCTATCTCGGCAGGCGGCCGATGTACGTTCTCAATTCGCATGAGCTCGTACGCACCATTATGGTGTCGGAAGCCGGGAAATGCAGACGAGGGGTTATCTTCGAAAAAGCAGGCAAGGTTCTTGGCAAAGGTTTGATCTGTGCCGAAGGCGAAGCGCATAGACAGCAGCGCAGACTACTCCAACCCGCCTTCCATCAGCAGCCAATCGGTCGATACAGCACCGTTATGATCGAGGTAGCCGCCGCCGAATCCCGCTCATGGGAGCCAGGTCAAGCATTCGACGTGAACTCGCGGATGCACGATCTGGGGTTGGAGATGCAATGCCGCGCGCTGTTCCGCACCGAATTTGCCGCCGGCGCCGCCGCGCGAGTGAAGCAGGCAACCTCCGGCATGATGGCGGGGATCGCGGCCCAGGCATTGTATCCGGCGCAATGGCTCGAGAAGCTCCCCCTACCGGTGAACCGCCGGTTCAACGCGGCCCTGCCGCAAATGCGAAAAGCCGTCAACGAGATCATCGCCAGTTACCGAAAAGCTGGAATAGTAGAGGGCGATGTGCTGGCCATGCTCATGACGGCACAGGATCAGGAGACTGGTCACGGCATGAGCGACGAGCAGTTGCGGGACGAAGTCATCAACCTTATGGCGGCCGGTTCCGAAGCCGTACCACCCACCCTGTCATGGGTGTTTCATGAGCTAGCGCTACATCCCGATGTCGAGCAGCTGCTGGTCGAAGAACTCATCGCCGAGCTGGGCGAGGAGCCAGTGAGCTTCGAGGATCTCACCCATCTGAAATACACCAGCGCTGTGCTGAACGAAGTACTCCGCCTGCACCCGCCCACGTGGATCCTGATGCGGCGAGCTGAGCATTCCTTGAATCTTGGCGAATTCCAGATCCCGGCCGGGGCCGAAGTGGCGTTCAGCCCGACCGCGCTGCACCTCGATCCAGCAATGTACGACGATCCCCTGCGGTTCGACCCGCTGCGCTGGTTGGATGGTAGAACGGCGAACCTGCCCCATACCGCGTACATGCCCTTCGGAATGGGCAAGCACAGGTGCTTAGGGGAAGCCTTCGCGATAACCGAGGTACTTGTCGCCGTTGCGACCATCGCACGTCAGTGGCGACTCATCCACAAGCCGGGAACGCGGGTGCGGGAGCTGCCCTGGGCAACGGTGCAGCCGGGCGGACTCATTATGTATCCCGTAGCCAGATAGCCAGCCCCGTAGGTGGCGCACGGTGTTGAACCTAGACAACATTGCAGATTCCCAGAGCCGAAGACGGAATCCGACAGACTAGAAAGGCGTACGGCAATGCCCCAGGGTGTCTCGCTGTACATTCCTTTTCCCAGCCGCATCAGCCCGGATGTCGACCGCGCCCAGGCCTACCATCTTGAATGGCCCCGCTCCTTCGACCTCCTCCCCACCAAAGATGCTGAACGACGCCACCTGCAGGGCCGCTATGCCGATCTGGCCGCACGTTTCCACCCCTGCGCCACCGGCGACGATCTTGACCTAGGGGTCGATCAGTTGAGCTGGTTCTTCATCTTCGACGATCAGTTCGATGGCCCCTTGGGCCAGGACCTGGCGCGGGTCAAGCAACTCACCAACGACGTCGCCGACGTACTAGATGTCCCTCCGAATGTCCGTCCAACCAGCGCCGTCCCACTCGTTACCGCGTTCGCCGACCTTTGGGCACGAAGCTGCGAGGGAATATCCGCGACCTGGCGTATCCGTGCGGCACGCCACTGGCGCACCTACATCTCCGGTTACCTCACCGAAGCAGTCAATCGGAATCGGAGCGAAGCCCCATCCTTCGCCAATCAACTGGCGGTGCGCAACGCCACGATCGGTGTCCGACCCGTCCTCGACATCGCCGAACGTCTCGGTCACTTTGAGGTCGCCGAACAGGCCTACAACAGCCCCCTGCTGACCACAATGC
>JBGTNI010000006.1:0-31181 GCA_041743105.1 Mycobacteriales bacterium
CTGCTCGACATGTGGGAGCACGCGTTCTATTTGCAGTACCAGAACGTGAAAGCCGACTACGTCACGGCGTGGTGGAACGTGACGAACTGGGCTGACGTGGCGCAGCGCTTTGAGCGAGCTCAAGCCGTGCAGCTGGGCTAACGGAGTCTTATCGTGGGGGCGGATTCCATGATCCGCCCCCACTTTGCTACGGGCGTGCTACGCTTGCGCACATGACCCAGGAAGTCTCGGTTCGCGAACTACGCAACAACACCGCAGGCGTAGTAGCCGCCGTGCAGGCCGGTGAGGAAATAGTGCTCACGGCTAATCATCGACCGATCGCCGACATCGTTCCGCACACGATTCGGCGCAGCTCGTGGGTGCCGGCCGCTACGCTACGGGAAATTGCACAGGAATCCCCGACAGATCATGCACTGCTCGATGATGTCGCCGACGTCCGCAGCGCCTTGGTCGACGAAGTATGAGCCGAGCGATCGCCGACACCTCCGTTTTCATCGCGCAAGAGGCGGGACGCGGCTTAGGAGAGCTTCCCGATGAGATCGCTGTATCTGTCGTGACCGCCGCCGAGCTGGAACTAGGGGTACTGCGAGCCCGCGACGCGGTAACCCGGGCCAGGCGGCTAGCCACCCTCACAAGGGTCCGCGAAACCTACTCGTTATTACCTATCGAGGCCTCGGTCGCGTCACTCTTTGCCCGGATAGCCGCCCAGCAGCTGGAGGCCGGACGCAAACTGCGCCGTCACGACGCGTGGATCGCCGCAACAGCGCTGCATCACAAGGCAGCGGTGATCACACAGGATGCCGATTTCTCGCATATCGCCGCGGTGCGGGTACTGCGAGTCTGAGCCGACGAATCCGTAAAGCAAGGCCTACGCACCGGTTTTATCAGTAGACTCTCAGCAGACAGCAGCAACTTTGGAGCGCATAACATGACTGACGCCCCCCCCCGGAGCCGGTAGAGAATCCATCCCGCGCAGTCGGGCACGCCAAATTGCCCAACACATAACAGGCAGCGTGGCAACGGTAGCTACCTTTTTAGGGACAGGCTACTTGGCCGCCAGATCCGGGGTTTCTCCTAGCGATGCCGCCGCTCTGGGGCTGAACGCGGGTGCATTCGTGCTGGGCGCTGTCAACTTCGGCGCGGTGGAAGATCTTCCTAAAACAAGATACGGACAAGCAGGTGTCGTAGCTGCCGGCACAATCTCGGGTGGTGTCGGCGGAGCTCAAACATTGGCCACAGCCGAACCCGCAGCAGTCTTGGCGGTGCCGGCGTTCACCGCAGGCGCGTTCACCGGAAAAGGATTGCGCCGAGTTGCACGGGCGGCACGGCAACGGGGTGGGGGCGGCACAAGCCCTCCGAACCAGGCAGGTTCGGGGCACTCACACTAAAGCTCAAGGCTTGATGCCGAACGCGCTCAATCGGGTGCCAGACGCATGAGATAGTCGCTACTTCGGTCAGATAACGGCCGTATCCCTGCCGCGCCGACGGCACACTAGCCGCTACCTCGGCTGGATCGATGTGAACGGTGGGGTTTACCTGGGCGCGGTGGACACGTCATTCTTGGCTCGCTTGGTCCTTAGATCAACACCGCGGCGAGCGCTTCGACCACGCGCAGCTGGTCGGCGTCGGTCATCGCCGGGTAGAGCGGGAGACTCAACTGTTCACTGTAGAACTGCTCGGCCACCGGGCACATGCCACGACGGTAACCAGAATCTTCGAAGATCGGATGCCAATACACCGGGATGTAGTTGACCTGCACGCCGATGTCGGATGCACGCAGCTTTTCGAAGACTTCCCGGCGGCGACCATACCGAATCCGCACGGGATACAGGTTCCAGGCAGGGCTGACTCCGTCACGCTGCACAGGTAAAGCCATACCTGGCAGATCGGCAAGCAGCCGGTTGTACGTAGCTACCAGTTCGGCACGACGGGTCACGAACGTCGGCAGCCGACTGAGCTGGCTGGTGCCGAGCGCGCACAACACATCGGCGAGCCGATAGTTCAGCCCGAACGACGGCATTTCATACCACCAGTCGCCCTCGTCAACACGACGAAGCTCGTCAGAGTCTTGAGCGCGCCCGATACGCGCGAACCGCCGAATCTCTGCTAGCAGATCGGGTTGGGTCGACACCACGGCTCCACCCTCAGCGGTGGTGAGGTTCTCGCTGGGAAAGAAGGAAAACGTGGTCACATCGGCCAGGCTCCCGACTGGTCGACCGCGATAGCGACCGCCGATGGAATGGGCGGCATCCTCCAGCAGCACGGCACCGACCCGATCCGCTAGGGGTCGCAGGCCATCGACGTCCATGGGATGCCCGGCGTAGTCCACGCCGGCGATGACGGCGGTGCGGGGCGTCAGCAGCGGCTCCACCGCTGCTGGATCGATGTTGGCAGTGTCGGAAGTGACATCGGCGAACTTGAGTCGAGCACCGGTGATAGCGGCCGCTGAGGCGGTTGACATGAACGTCATCGGGGTGGTGATGACCTCATCGCCTGGGCCCACGCCAAGTCCGGCATATGCAGCATGCAGGGCTGCGGTTCCAGATGTCACCGAAACCGCGGGGGCGCCCGCCACTGCGGCGATCGCCGCTTCGAAGTCGGCCACGGCCGGACCGGTCGTCAGCCACTCGCCGCGCAACACATTTGTGACGGCGGCGATGTCCGACTCGTCAATCCACTGCCGGCTACACGGCAGCCAAGCAACATTCATCGCTGTTTCCCGTTTCCGTTCATGTCATGAACTAAGAGCTTGCGCCAATAGGTCGTTTGTTGCGAGGTGCCGAAGTTAGGGTGCGCTGGTCTGGTCGCGGATGGCAAGGCGGAGAAGGAGACCATGCGGGATGCATGGGCGACGACGACAACGCAGCCAGCCGAAGCGCCAGGGAGCACCGTAGTAGAACAGTTACCTATTGGCGCAAGCTCTAAAGCCGCAACGCTACACAAGTCGGCACTCAACCTTGTATGGGGCGGCGGAGCTTCATGATGTGGCGCAGGACCACAAGGGTTGCCGCGAGCAGCGCAGCGATAATGACAACGCGGAGTGTGTGACCCCACCAGGTGAGCGGCAACACGGCTCCGAGTAAACACAACGCCACCGCCCCTGCCGCGGGGGTTAACCACCCCGACCAGGGGACGTCAGCCAAGCGCCGTTGCTGGGGCACCAGTAGCAGCGCCAGTAGGGCGTATGCCACGACCGTGATAGCCGCTACCCCCACAAACCCGCCCCATGGCAGCACCAACGCCTTGAGCCCTAGATTGACCGTAACCGCCAACGGTGTTACCCAGAGCAGCGCGCGAGTCTTGCCCGCCCAGAAGAGAACATACGAACTCGCCAAGTAGAGGACATAAGGGACAGCTGCGAGCGCGGTGATCGCCATCACCGGCGTCAGCGCCGCTATGTCGTACTTACGGGGGTCGGCGATTATCCACAGCGCCAGTGGAGCGGCCATTGCCAGACCCGAAGCGACCAAGGCAATGAGGCGGACCATATCGGTGGTAGTAGCGGCCAAGAGTCGCCATCGTCGCTCTTTCGGAGCCCCAAAGATGAGCGGCATCCAGGCATTATTCGTTGCGGCGACGAGAGTGACACCGACCGCGCCGGCGAGGTAGGCCAGTGAGTACGGAGCCACCGCTTCAGGGCCACGTTGTATTTCAATAACGAGACGGTCACCCGCCGCCATGAGAAACAGTGCGGCGGTATGTAGCACCGCCGGCCAGGCCATCCGGAACCATGCGGTAACGGTGCTCTTGTCTGAAATACCGACAAGGGTTGGCTGTGCCCATAACAACGCGAGCAGCGCTCCCGCCGCCGACCCTGCCGCGACTCCCCACAGATAGACGACGGCTGTGGGGGACACCATGGTGACCGCGACAAGCCCGGCAATCTGTCCACCGACCACGTTAACAACCGCCACGGTCATAAACCGTCCAGCATGCCCCTGAGCACGGGCCAAGGCCTGACTGCAGGTGATGATTGCGTAGGTGATCGCAGTCGCCGTTCCGAGCGCAAGAGCGAGGTCGAAACCATGCAAGGGAGTCGCCCAGAACGGGCCCGTTATCACAGCGAAGGAACCAAGCAGCAGAGCAAAGCCGCTTCCAATCGCCACCGCGGTACGGGCCGACGCCTTGCCCGACGTGATGAAGTGCTCTCGGGTGATCACCTCCGGTATACCCAGAGTGATCACGAGGCCCAGCAGGTTGCTGATGACCACAGCCAAGGCCACCCGTCCATACTCCCCCTCTGGAAGCAGACGTGAAAGAATTGGCTGCACCAACAGAGCTCCGGTCAGCTGCAGCACGCTAGCTATGATGTAGATGCTGCCCTTGCCGACAAACGCTTGCCGATCGGCGCGGTGGGAATCGAGCTCACGTATATCCTGATTGGACACTTAATACTCCGGGGTCTGCGCAAGAGGCACGCATACTGTAGCGTTTTCGGGGCGACGGCAGAGTCCCTACCGCCTAGAGTTGCAACCCAAAATTCAGTTCAGCAATCCGTGAAAGATAGAGTGGAGTAACATGAATTTAATTGCGGTCGCTTCCGCCCCGAGAGCTCGGCAGTACACCGAGCAAGCGTTTCCGTTGTTTTCGCGATGAAGACCCTCTGGTAAAATTACCCAATGTCTATCTCCACCCGCGGCGCCGATCTGCAGCTGTCGCAATCAGCTAAGCCTGATGATCATCCGACTAGAAACCGACTAAATCGTCGAATTCTCGATATTTTAAGATTTCACTTCGGATTAGTGGTTCTGCTCGCTATAGGAATTTTCCTTCGAGTAGCTGTCATGGTGGGGTACGGACCTGCGTTCTTTTTCTCCGATACAAAAGGGTACTTTAAATACGCCGATATCTGGCAGCCCAGCTCGCGCCCCTTTGGTTATTCGGCTTTTTTAAATCTTTTTCGGTGGACTGATTCGGTATGGCCAATTATAGTCGTCCAGCATCTGCTCGGTCTCCTATGCGCGATCGCGGTGTACGCGCTGGTTCGGCGAAAAGGCGGTGCGCGTTGGTTGGCCATAATTGCCACCGCCCCGCTGGCACTTGACGGGTACGAACTAGTCGTAGAGCATTATTTGCTAGCCGACAGCCTCTTTACATCCCTTGTGCTAGCGGGAATAATCTGTCTGGTATGGGAGGATCGTCTCTCTACGAAAATGGCGCTATTCGCCGGACTTTTTCTTGCTGCCGCCACTTTGACGCGCACCGTGGGATTGCCACTGCTGATACTGGCTGTGCTATATGTGCTGATACGTAAAGCAGGACGACAACGCATCATCGCGCTGGGCCTGGCTATCGTAATACCGCTCGGAGCCTATTCATTTTGGTTTCACCACTACTATGGCGTCTATGGATTAGGCGGATGGCCAGGATTGATGTATGGCCGAGTCATGTCGATCGCTGACTGTACGCCAACCACGAAACTAGAGCTAAGCTCAGAAGAGAAACTGCTGTGTAAGCGTGCGAACGGTAATCAAGCTTACCTTGTCGACTATTACGTATGGAGTCCCAAAACTGCTTTGTCAGATATTCCTCATAATCATACCTACGCGTTCACCGGCGAGGTCCTTAAGCAGCAACCGCTCGACTTCGCGGCGTTAATAGCTCGAGAAACCTGGACGTATTTCTCTCCTGACTTCTATCTAAACAGACAGCAGCCCAAAGGTACGACCTGCCCACAGTTGTGGGAGTTTCAGGTGACCATACACGAAGGTTACTGTCAACCAAAGTCAGTCAGCAGCTCTCGTTTCGGATATCATCCTGGATCGCATCCGGGAGAAGATCCAGAAGCACGACCTGGCAAGTGGCACTTTTACCCTGGAGTGAATTCCGATAAGTGGGAGGGCGCAGCGCCGACAATGCTGCACTCCTATCAGCGCTATGGCGGTATAACACCAGGACCCTTCCTGGCAATATGTTTATTGTTAGTAATTGGCGCTCTCGTTACGGGTCGTCGATCGGGTGGCTGGCGGCTACGCTGGGATGCCTTATTCCTAGGGGCATCGGGAGTTAGCCTCCTAGTGATGGCTATCGTCACCTCGCAATTTGACATTCGATACGGTGTGCCGACCTTGGCACTTATACCTCCAGCTGGCGCCTTAGCGTGGATAAGTTTGCGCAGTACCTTCCAACGCAAAGATTTGCCTTCACGCACCGATGTAGCCAAGTCGTAGTAAAATTCTGGTTATTTCAGCAACCGTGACAGACGGCGGTCGGCCAACGGCTTGCCTTTGGTCTGACATGTAGGGCAATACTGCAGGGACTTTTCGGCGAATGACACCTCGGCGATGGTGTCGTGACATACCGGACATGGCAGGCCGGTACGGGCGTGAACTACCAGTCCGGCACGTTTTTCGCCCTTGAGCCGCGCAGCGCCTAAGCCGATACTGCGCTGCACGGCATCGCGGAGCACCGTGCCCATGGCCTGGTACAACGCACGCAGCTCATCGCCGGTCAACCGTGCGGCGATGGCGAACGGCGAGAGTTTAGCGGCGTGCAAGATCTCGTCGGAGTAGGCGTTACCCACTCCGGCAATCACGCGCTGGTCTGTGATAACCCCTTTGAGTTGCGCGCGCTGTCCGCCGACCCGCCGGTTGAACTCAGCCCACGAAACCGCGAGGGCATCCGGGCCCAACGCCGCCACGCCAGGCACATCCAACGGGGTAGGCACCACATAAACCGCGAGACCTTTCTTGGTCCCTGCCTCAGTAAGGTCGAAGCCGGAGCCGTCGTCAAGACGTAGTCGCAGCGCCAGTGGGCCTTTTCCGGAACGGGGCAGCAACGCCGGACTCTGCTCGCTGTAGCGCAACCAGCCACCGCGGGCGAGATGCACCACCATGCGTAGCGGCCGACTACCGGGTGCGATGGTCGGGGCGAACCCAAGATCGAGAAACTTGCCGTGTCGCGCCACGTCGAATATTTCCCTACCGGTGAGATCACTCGCGGGCACCCGGTGGGTCTTAAGGGCAGCGATCGCCGTGACGGTCACACGATCAACCCGGCGCCCCACGGAACGGTCCCGCAGGTGGGCGGCCAGCGCTTCGACTTCGGGCAGCTCAGGCATGCTGCCCAGTCTGCACGCTAGCTAGGCGGTCGGGAAGTCTTGGGAGACTTGGGAGACTTGGGAGACTTGGAAGGCTCGGGCGCCGGTGCGACATCCACGGTGACTGTCACCTGGGCGCTTTCCTGCTCACCGTCACAGGTATAGGTGCTGAGGGTGAACGTGATGGTCTTGGTGCCGGACTGGGTGAAAGTGTGAGACATGGTCCGGGTGTCGCCATTGGCAGGTGCAACCCGGTGGCAGTTTTTCGTCCGGTCGGGGAGTCCGCCAGCGCTGCCGTCGCTAGCGGTGTAGGTCAACGCGCCGAAGTATCCCGACCCATCACGCCACGTCACCTCGAAGTTCGCTTGGGAACCGACCACCGGCGAGGCACCCACGAGTTTGGCGCTCACCACCACCAGCGGTGCAACCTCGCCAGCCTTCGGCGATGTGGAAGGAATCGGGCTCCGTCGCCTAGGCGCAGGCACGGCGCCACTGCGAGTACTGGTACCGGCGTTGTACACCCGAGCGGGCGGAGCAGGCGCCATCACCTCGGAGTTCACAGGTTCGCTAGTCGGCCCCGGCTGCCAGGAAGTGGCTATGGCCGCCTCGTCTTGGCCGCCTCGGAGCGGGCCAGTACCGCCGCCGCCCATGCCGCCATCACGCCATGGTTGCACGCTGGCGATGACCATTGCGGGAATAGCCAACACCGCAGCAGCCACGGCCAACGGAACCAGCCTCCGCCGAATCCCGCCCCGCCGGGGTACGCGCTCCGGGGTGCTTTTCAGCTCAGCGGCTACCGTGACGTTACGTGAGGCTGGCAGGCGCATGGTGTTACCAAGTTCTGGCCCATGCCACAAAGGAGCTTCGCTAGTGTCATCGGGGTCGTCGTTGGCTGCGCTAGCCGAACTTGTGACCGATACTGCGGGTCGGGGCGCGGCGGTGGCGAGCTGTTCAGCCGCCCAGCGAGCTTCTGTGCGGCCGAACAGCTCGTCCTGTGGCTCGATGAGCTCATGGATATCGGCAAGCTGAGCGGAGATCTCGTCAATGTGATCCAGGCTGCGCGCCAGTTGCAGCCGAGGGTCGATCTCGCCGGGTTGGCCTTCAGGCTGAGCGTCCGCCGTGTGCGGCCCGTGTAACTGCATCGCCAGTACTTCGGCGCTGAACGCGGACGGCGGAGTCGGAACCGGTGAACTTGGTTCCGGGAGCGGCTGCGGCGCACTGGCGGATCCTTGCGGTGGAACCGCAGGATCAGACATAGCCGAGCTCGAAGGCGTATTCGGGCCAGTGGGCTCATCAGACATGTTGAGGTAACACTTTCGTATAGGTCGGACTCAGTTGTTTATCGCCACCCAAACAGGCTTTGTTTCGCATTAACGAAGGAAAAATATGTTTACGTCCGTGGCGGCCCAACAGGCGAAAGCCGTAGCAGAGCAATACCTATGGGTCCACACGTTAAAGTCGAGCAGGGGCTTGGATGCCTAAGAGCCACAAGCCCTGTGCGAGCGCCCGCGAGGTCAGCCTGGCCAGTCGGAGGCGGGAGGCCCGTGTGGCGGCATCGTTGGCAGCCAAGACTGGGCAGGTTTCGTAGAAACGCGAGAACGCCGTCGCGATCTCATACAACTGCCCGCAGAGTCGGTGGGGTTGCAGCGCCTCCGCGGTGGCAGTGACCGCAGGTGCGAACCGGGCCAGACTCAAAGCTAGCGCCCGCTCGGCTGATTCGGTGAGAGTGATCGCGCCGCTAGCGGCGCCATCATCGGTGACCCCGTCTTCGGCGGACCGGCGTAGGACCGACTGCGCCCGAGCGTTGGCGTACTGCAGATAGACCGACGTGTTGCCCTCCATGGCAAGCATGCGCGACCACGAGAAAGTGTAGTCACGCTCGCGGTCACTGGAGAGGTCTGCGTATTTCACCGCTCCGGTGCCCACCTGCCGGGCAACCTCAGCCTGCTCGCCCGCGGACAGGTCACTGCGCTCCGCGACGACCTGCGCGGCGCGGCCTATGGCTTCGGTGACCAAATCTATGAGCTTAACGCTTTCGCCGGAGCGGGTGCGGAGTCGTTTGCCGTCCTCACCCAGCAGCATGCCGAATCCCACATGCTCGGCCACCACGTCGTCGGGGAGCCACCCGGCCTGCCGCGAAACCGCGAAGACCATCGCGAAATGCAGTCGCTGCTCTGCACCAACCACATAGATCAAGTGATCGGCCTTGAGGTCGGTAACGCTGAATCGGAGTGTGGCCAGATCGGTGGTGCTGTAGGTGTAACCGCCATCGCTCTTGCGCACGATCAACGGTAATGGCTCGTCATCGGCACCGGTGAAGCCTTCCGGAAACGCGCAAAGCGCGCCATCACTGATGCAAGCAATCCCACGTTGCTCCAGTTCGGCGGCGAGTGATGGCAGCATCGGGTTGTAGAAGCTCTCGCCTCGAGAATCCGCCGGCGTGAGATCCACGCCGAGCAGCTCGTAGACGTGCGAGAAGTGCCGCTCCGACTCCGCGAGAAGGGCACGCCACAGAGCCAGAGTCGCCTCGTCGCCACCTTGCAGCGCGACAACCCGCCGCCGGGCGCGATCGGCGAACTCCGCATCGCTGTCGAACAGCGCTCGCGCCTGCTGGTAGAACGCGTTCAGGTCGGCAATCGAATGATTCCTGGCAGGTTCCGGTGCAGCCGGATCCCAACCGAGCTGCCGCGTGTACTCCAGCAGCATGCCAAACGGCGTGCCCCAATCGCCGAGGTGGTTCTGTGGGATCACCTCGTGGCCGACGTGGCGAAGAATCCGTACTAGCGCACCACCAATGATGGTGCTGCGTAGGTGTCCGGCGTGCATTTCTTTAGCCACGTTGGGCCCGGAGAGGTCTAGCACCACGCGACGCGACTGAGCGGCCAGCGGCACACCCAACCGCTCGTCATCGGCAAGTTTGGTGGTGTAATTCCCGAGCCAGTCGGAGCGGAACGTGAAGTTGATGAATCCGGGGCCACCGATCGTGGGTGGTTCGGTCAACTCGTCGGTACCTAGGTGGTCCACGATCAGCTGCGCTACTTCGCGGGGAGGTTTACCGAGCCGCTTGGCCAGGCCCATGGCGACGTTGCACTGATAGTCGGCGTCGCGACCGCTGCTCGAGGGGCGAATCAGCGGGTCGGTCAACTCGACGCCGAACGCATTTCGCGTAGCGGCGATCACTCGCGCGCCCAGCTCCTGCGCCAGATTATGCGGCACGGGCTCAGTCGTGATTTGAGTCGGAACTGCGGAAGATTGAAACGTCATGGCACCACTCGTAGGATGAAGGCGAAGCTACGCGGACATCAGGAAGATTATTCCCTGTGACGTGGACATACCCCGAGCAGGTGGTCTGGCAGTGCTGGTTATGGTTACCGCGCTCACCTGAGGAAAACATGGATGACGTACCTCAAGTCGCTGCAGGTATCGGTCGCCGGCTGCTGCTAGACGGTCCCAGGCGCTGAAGGACGAACAGAAAACGCCGTCGTAGCCAGCACGTTGGATATGATCGTCGATGACATCTGCCGCCATTAAGCGAGTTTTAACAGTTCTTAGCAGGGATAACTGAGTGGGCAAGGGGGGAGTTGAACCCCCACGTCCTTTCGGACACACGGACCTGAACCGTGCGCGTCTGCCATTCCGCCACTTGCCCTGACAGCGAGGAAGCCTAGCATGGTCGATACTGTGCAACGGGGCCAGATGAATCGATATGGCGTGACGCAATGATGGCGACCAGGAGCAATTACCCACAAGTCCATGCCCGACAGTTCTACCGGCATGGGCCACAAACAGTGCATCATTGCTGACAACGCCGATACGATCGTGCGTAGCCGATGACAGGAGGAGCCGTGGGCGTTCTGCAACGCTTTGAAAAGAGGTTGGAAAACCTCGTCGAAGGGGCGTTCGCGAGGGTCTTCAAGGGCGTGGTTCACCCGGTAGAGATCGCAAGTGCGATGCAGCGGGAAGCCGATGCCCACAAGTCGATCTTGGGTGGAGGCCGCACGCTAGTACCTAATCGGTACATCATCGACCTCAGCCCAGCCGACCATGACCGGCTCGCCCAGTACGCAGCCCCTTTGGCGCAAGAACTCGCCCAAACACAGGCAGAGTTCATCGGCGAGCAGGGCTGGATGGTCTATGGAGACGTCATTGTCGAAATCGAGCGCGGCGACGGCCTAGACACCGGTATGTTCCGTATCGCCGCTGAGGTCTACACCGGCGGCGTGGACGACGGCGGCGATTGGCAGCAGGGGTATGGCGATCAGTTGAGCCAGCAAAGCGGCCAGCAGGCCCCGACCAGCGGCGCCGGCGAGGGTTATGGCGCAGATCCCTATGCGGGCGCAACAGGCTATGGCGCGCCTGTCTCGGGTGCAGGGGCCGATGCCTACGCGAGCGCCGGCCAGTACGGCGACGGATATGCTGCGCCGGTTAGTAGCGGTCCCGTTCCCGGGGTCAATCGTCAAGCCCGTCTCATCGCCGCTGATGGCCGTCAGTTCGCCGTAGCGGTCGGCTCGACGGTGATCGGACGTGGCGAAGGTTCACAAGTGCGACTCACCGACGTCGGCATCTCAAGGCAGCATGCTCGACTGGAGTTCGACGGCGGCCGGGTTGTGCTCACCGACCTGGGCTCCACGAACGGAACGACAGTAAACGGCTCGCGGGTCAACGCTGCCACACTTCAGCATGGCGATGTGGTTCAGTTAGGCACCACGACTTTGACGTTCCGACTGGACGGCTGATGAATGCCTGATGCCATTGTTCTCGCCGTCGCGCGATTTGGTTTCCTAGTACTGCTGTGGGTGTTCGTTTTCGCAGTTGTCGGGGTTATTCGGCGAGACGTTTTCGGCGCGCGGCAAAGTTCGATAGTTGCCGCACCGCATGGGGTGAAGTTTCCCAGCGGGAGCGGAAAACCAGCACGCGGTAAACGCGGCAAGCAACCCAGAACCCTCGTGATAGTGGAAGGCGCACTTGCCGGCACCCGCATTCCGTTGAAGGAAACCACCATCGCTTTCGGTCGCGCGGAGGATTCCACGGTGGTACTTACGGACGACTACGCCTCCACTCGTCATGCTCAACTCTCACCTCGTGCCGGACAGTGGCTGCTAGAAGACCTAGGTTCCACCAACGGGACCTATTTAGATGGGGCTAAAGTGACCGCACCTGCACCTGTTTCTATTGGAACGCCGATTCGCATCGGCCGGACAGTCTTTGAGTTGCGTTCATGAGTTTGACTCTCCACTATGCCGCGCGATCAGACCGAGGGCTGATCCGTGAAGCAAACGAGGACTCCTTATATGCCGGGCCGCGCCTACTAGCCGTCGCCGACGGCATGGGTGGGATGGCGGCTGGCGAAGTGGCCAGCAACATTGTCATCGCCGCCCTAGAAACGCTGGATACCGACGCGCCTTCGGCTGACTTGATCTCGGAGTTTCGAAGTGCGGTGAACGTGGCCAACCAACAGCTGCGTGACGCTGTGAAATCCAACAGCGCCCTAGAAGGCATGGGAACTACGCTTACCGCGATGTTGTTCTCGGGCACCCGCATAGTGGTAGGTCACGTTGGAGATTCACGTGCCTACGTATGGCGTGACGACGAGCTCAGCCAGATCACCCGTGACGACACCTATGTCCAGATGTTGGTCGACGAGGGACGCATCACCGCCGACGAGGCAACCACCCACCCGCAGCGCTCCTTGCTCACCCGAGCCCTCGACGGACGCGACGTGGAACCGGAGTTCTCGATCCGCGAAGCTCTCGCCGGTGACCGCTATCTCCTCTGTAGTGACGGCCTGTCGGGAGTGGTCTCGCTTGAAACCATCGCGGAGGCACTTAAGTTAGACGATCCGGGAGCGGCCACCGAGCGTCTCATCGCACTGGCATTGCGCAGCGGCGCTCCCGACAACGTCACCTGCGTTGTCGCCGACATCGTCACCACCCCCATGGGTAACGGAGAACCCATCGTGGCCGGTGCGGCCGCGCATGATCGAGGTAGAACCGACTCCGCTACCGCTGATAGCGCAGCAGGGCGGGCAGCGCTCGCTCGCTCCGCCGCAGCTGCTAACGCCATCGACGAGGCATCAAATGACACCGAGCAGACTGCCGATCCCGATTCCATCCCCGCCAGCGGTACGGACGGGGATGGAATCGGCGGTTCGACGCAAGAGCCGCCGATTCCAAGTACCAGCCCTAGCGATGCGGGTGCCCGACAAAAACGCCTGGTAAGAATCTGCTTACTCGTCGCGGTGATCGCGCTCATCGTGCTTGGCGCGAGCTACGCCGGCTGGAGCTATACGCAGCAGCAGTATTACGTGGGGCCAATGGGCCCAACCGGTGACGGCGATGACCGCAGAATCGCGATTCACCGTGGAGTTGCTGGCTCGATACTAGGCATCGAGTTCTCCTCGGTGGTCGAACGCACGAATCTACGGCTGTCGGACCTGCCTCAAGTACAGCGCCGCGATGTAGCAAATCTCGTCAATGCCGACAGCAAAGAGCAGGCACGCGAGATCATTGCCCGGCTCAACGACCAACTACTGCCGCCATGCGATGTGTTGCGGGAAGCCAATCGCACCTCCGACCCCGCGGCTGCGCCGACCCCAAGCGGCGATAAAGCAATCGATGCGACACAGGACACCCTGGTACCGGAAGCCAAGCCAGGGGTCAACTGCCGCGAGACCGGCGATGGCGCCCGGGTGGCCCAGTGAGCACAGCCGCGTCTGCGGCAGCGGCGGCGCATCAAAATGCCGACAGTCAGCGCCCGCGACGCCGTAATACCGAGTTACTCCTGTTACTGCTGGTCATAGGTATAGCGGTCGTGCTCACCGCAGCGGTCGAGGCGGCCCTGCGAGACGAGATCACGATCGCTGCGGCGTACTTGCCCTTGAGTATCGGCGCTGCTTTCCTGGCACTGCACGTGGCCGTACGGTTCCTGGCGCCATATGCCGACCCCGTCATCCTGCCGTGCGCCGCGCTGATCAACACGATTGGGATCGTCTTCATCTGGCGCTTGTCATTGGGCGAGGTGGAAGCCGACGAGCGAGCGCAAGCCGGCGTATTTATCGGGCAAGGATTCCGGCAGATGCTATGGCTCCTAGTCGCGGTGGTGCTGTTCATCGCCGTGCTGGCCGCCGTGCGTGACCACCGGCTACTGGCTCGCTTCTCCTATACGGCTGGATTCATCGGCGTCGCGCTAGTGATGCTGCCGGCAATGCTGCCCGGCAGCATCAGCGAAGTCAACGGCGCAAAGATCTGGGTTCGACTCGGTGGTTTGTCGATTCAACCTGGTGAGTTCGCAAAACTAGCGCTGTTGGTGTTCTTCGCCGCATACCTCGTCGCTAAGCGAGACGTGTTATCCATGGCAAGTAAGCGATTTGCCGGCATCGATTTTCCGCGCGGCCGCGACCTTGGGCCGGTTGTCGCCGCGTGGGTGGTCAGCCTGCTGGTCTTAGTCCTGGAACGCGATCTGGGAAGTTCGCTGATGTATTTCGGTATTTTCGTCAGCATGCTGTACGTGGCTACCGAGCGCACAAGCTGGCTGGTGATCGGCTTGAGCCTGTTCGGCGCGGGTGCTGCGCTCGCCTGGACACTATTCTCCCATATTCAGCTGCGCGTCGACATTTGGCTGAACCCGTTCGCCGACCCCAGCGGCGATGGCTTTCAGATCGTGCAGTCGCTGTTCGGTCTTGGCACCGGTGGGCTGTTCGGTACCGGCCCCGGAGCCGGTAACCCCGAGTCACTGAATCAGTACGCCTCCAGTGACTTCATCATCGCCACGGTCGGCGAGGAAGTCGGCCTATTCGGCCTCACGGGCGTGCTGATGCTGTATCTAGTCATCGCGCAGCGCGGAGTGCGCAACAGTCTGGATGTCCGCGATTCCTTCGGCAAACTCTTGGGCGCGGGCCTGTCTTTCGCGCTCGCGCTGCAGGTGTTCGCGATCGTCGGTGGCGTCACCAAGCTGGTTCCGCTGACTGGCTTGACGACACCGCTACTGTCCTACGGGGGATCGTCGTTAGTAGCCAACTGGTGCTTGATCGCACTGTTGATCCGGCTGTCAGATTCCGCTCGCAGACCGCCGACGAGGCGTCCAGCGGTACTGCAGCTGCGCCACGCTCCAACTGAGGTGATCCACCGGTGAACACTCCACTCCGACGACTTTCGGTCGCTATGCTGCTGCTATTCGCGTTGCTGCTGGGCAACCTGACGTGGGTACAGTTCGCACGCGGCGACGATTACCGCAGCGACCCGCGCAACCGCCGGGTACTGCTGGAGGAATACTCCCGGCAGCGCGGGGCGATCGTGGTGGACGGCTCGGCTGTAGCGTCGGTAACCGAAACCAAGGAACAGCTCAAGTACCAGCGGCGTTATTCATCCGGCCCGTTGTATGCACATATCACCGGATACAAGTCACCGGAGTACGGCGAGTCCGGAGTCGAGCAATCTGAAGATTCGTTGCTGTCTGGCTACGACGACCGACTTTTCGTCCGCCAGCTGTCGGATCTGGTCACCGGTCGCAAACCAAAGGGCGGCAACGTCGTGCTCACAGTGGACCCGACCGTGCAGGAAGCCACCGCCAACGCGATGCGAGGACGTAATGGCGCCGCGATAGCACTGGATCCTCGCACTGGTGAAGTGCTCTCCATGGTTTCCGGACCCAGCTACGATCCGAATCCGCTGGCCAGCCACGACGCTACGTTGCGAGGTAAGACCTGGGAGAAACTCACCAGTGACGCAGCTAATCCCATGCTTAATCGCGCAATCAACCAAACCTATCCGCCGGGCTCCACCTTCAAGGTGGTGGTCTCAGCTGCCGCAATGCGTAACGGGTACAACTCACAGACACCCGTGCCTTCCCCGCGCAGCTATACCCCTGAGCAGACCACGGCGGAAATTAGAAATTTCAACGGCAGTAGCTGCGGCGGCGAAACAACCACGCTGGAGCAAGCGTTGACTGTCTCGTGTAACACCGCTTACGCCCAGCTCGCGGTCGAACTGGGCCGCGACGAGATACGCGATCAGGCACGCGCTTTCGGCTTCGAGGCAGCTGACCTACGTTGCCCGACTCGGGTCTCGACATCGCAGCTGGGTCAGATGGATGACCCGCCAAAGCTGGCTCAGTCCGGAATTGGGCAGCGAGACGTCCGTATGACACCACTTCAGGGTGCGATGATCGCGTCTGCCGTAGCCAATAACGGTTCGGCTATGCGCCCTTATCTGGTTAGCGAGGTGCAGGCTCCGGACTTCGCCGTGCTGGACAAGACCCGACCTCGGGAGTTCAGCCGTCCATTGACCGCTAGTAGTGCCCGGGATCTACAGCAGATGATGCGGAGCGTTATCGAGAAAGGCACCGGCCGTGCTGCCCGGCTCAGCGGCATCGAGGTCGGCGGGAAGACTGGTACCGCCGAGGATGGCGACGCCCGACAAGATCACGAATGGTTTATCGGCTACGCCAAGCTGGACGGCAAGCCCGTTGCGGCGGTGGCGGTGGTGCTAGAGAACGCCGGAACGTCGAGCTCCCAGGCGGCAGAAATCGCTGGAACCATGATGCGCACAATTGTGAACGCAGGCGATGGTCGATGATGGACGTATGCGCCACGCATCGCTGGACCCGAAAGGAAGGTAGCAGGACACCATGACACAAGCCCAACTCCTTGGTGGCCGCTAC
The DNA here is from genome assembly GCA_041743105.1 of Mycobacteriales bacterium. Classification (GTDB taxonomy): domain Bacteria; phylum Actinomycetota; class Actinomycetes; order Mycobacteriales; family QHCE01; genus QHCE01. Next base: position 16,697 of record JBGTNI010000006.1, read on the forward strand.
CTGCTCGGCGAGCTGCTGGGCTATGGCGGCATGGCCGAAGTGCATCGGGGGCGAGATGAGCGGCTGGGTAGAGACGTGGCAGTCAAGGTACTGCGCGCTGACCTAGCCCGCGACAGTAACTTTCAGGCCCGCTTTCGCCGGGAAGCCCAGAACGCTGCCGGGCTGAATCATCCCGCCATCGTGTCGGTGTACGACACCGGCGAAGAGGTAAGCGGCGGCGAGCACCTGCCCTACATCGTGATGGAGTACGTCGAGGGCCGCACCCTCAAGGACGTAATCATCGAAGAGGTCAAGCTGATGCCCCAGCGGGCATTGGAGATCGTGGCAGACGTCTGCGCAGCGCTGGAGTTCAGCCACAAACACGGCATCATCCATCGAGACATCAAGCCCGCCAACGTCATGTTGACCCGCGCCGGCTCGGTGAAAGTCATGGACTTCGGCATCGCCCGGGCCATCAGCGGTACCACATCCACCATGACTGCGACCTCTGCCGTGATAGGGACCGCTCAATATCTCTCGCCGGAGCAGGCGCGTGGAGAAGCGGTGGACGCCCGCTCCGATGTCTACTCCACTGGATGCCTGCTCTACGAGCTACTAGCGGGACAGCCGCCGTTCACCGGCGACAACCCGGTCGCGGTGGCGTATCAACACGTTCGAGAAGATCCAATTCCGCCCGGAGAAATCAGTAGCGATGTCACCGCCGCCATGGACGCTGTCGTACTCAAAGCGATGGCTAAGAACCCGGCTAATCGCTACCAGAGCGCGGCAGAGATGCGCACTGATCTGCTACGGGCCGCCGCGGGCCGCCCGGTGGGTGCGCCGGCGGTGCTTCCTTCTGCCGAACGCACTGCGGTGTTGCCCCGCAGAGACCGACCCGTCGCCGCCGAGCCTCTGGACGAAGAACCCCGTTCGAAGAAGGCCGTCACCTGGGCACTGGTACTGCTGGGGCTCATCACAGTTTTTGTGGTGGCCGCGTTCTTGACGTCGCAGCTCTTCGGCGATTCACCAGGCAAAGTCACCGTGCCGAACGTGATCGGAAAGGCACAAGGCGATGCCGTTGCAGCCTTGGAGGCCAAATCCTTCAAACCGAAAGTGGACTTCGAGACCAGCCCTGCCGAATCCAAGGGCAGGGTAACCAGCCAGAATCCGGAGGCCGATGAAGAAGCCGAACGGGATAGTGAGGTTCGGATCACAGTTGGCAAGGGGCCCGACACGAGGGTAGTGCCAGATCTGGACGACCTGAATAAAGATGGGGCTCAGAAGACATTGGAGCAAGCGAACCTCACCGCCAGCTTTATCGAGGTGAACAGTTCGCAACAGCAGGGTCTCGTCATCACCTACGACCCGCCCCAGGGCACATCGGTTGAGGTCAACAGCACAGTTGAGGTGCAGATCTCACGGGGCAACCTCAAGAAAATGCCAGACCTAGAGGGCCGTACGCTAGAAAGCGCTCAGGAGCTGCTAGAGCAGCAGGGCTTTACAGCGACCCCGCAAGTCACGGAGATCGAAAGCGACAAGACGCCCGGCACCGTGGTCAACCAGACTCCCGAAGGCGACTCCGATCAGCAGCCGGGAGTACCGATCAAGCTGGAAGTTGCCGCAGAACCCGCACCGAGCCCGGAAGAGCCACCCGTGGATCCCACCGAGCCTGGCCAGTCGCAACCTCCGGTTAACGTGCCAAACCGCACCAACCGGCCTTAAGGCACAGGCACATGAGACGCTGCCGGTGTTCTCGTCGCCTTGCCTACCTTTGTAGGCGGCGGCTCCTGCGGCCTTGGCAGCCCCTCATGTGCCGGGCTCTGTTATTCATAGGTAGCCGCACTTCGGATCACCTATTAGCAGCGTCTAGGGACAACACTGCACGAGTTGTCGCGCATTACGTGCGCCGCTATCTCAATGGGCGTACGCCGCTAGTCGCCGCGTTTCGGTGGCGGCAAAGAGTTCGGGCGCGCGATGCTGCGCCGTGCTGTTGCCGCACTGCGTTAGCCAATTCGCTAGCAGCAGGTGCCCAGCTTGGGTGAGCACGGACTCCGGGTGAAACTGCACACCTTCCAGTGGAAGCTCACGGTGCCGCATAGCCATGATCACCCCAGACTCCGACCGGGCGGTAACCTCGATCTCGGCAGGCAGCGTGTCTTCCACGACTGCCAGCGAATGGTAACGGGTGGCCGTGAAAGGGCTCGGTAGTCCGGCGAGCACCCCGGCTCCACTGTGGTGGACCTGGCTGGTCTTGCCATGTAGCAGCTCTGGCGCCCGGTCAACGGTGGCGCCGACGGCTACCGCGAGTGCTTGGTGGCCCAAGCAGACACCCAGGATGGGCAGCGGGCTTCGGTGGACGATCGCATTGAGCAGAGTGGGCACGCATACACCCGCACGTTCCGGCGTACCTGGTCCTGGAGATAACAGCACCCCGTGGATCGGACCACCATCAAACTCACGGCCAGCCAGCTCGGCGACTGCTACCTTGTCGTTGCGGCGCACCACACACTCCACACCGAGCTGACCCAGGTATTGAACGATGTTGTAGACGAACGAGTCGTAGTTATCGATTACCACAATGCGGGTGCGTGGGCGTTCGTCGGCGGCGGACTCCATGCGCTGAATTTCCATTGTCATTCCTCTAAGTGGTCGCGCGGGTAGGTCGTTTGTTGCGAGGTGGTTCCTGGTCGAGGTTGGCAAGGCGGAGAAGGGGTCCATGCTGGATGCATGGGCGACGACGACAACGCAGCCAGCCGAAGCGCCAGGGAGCGCCGCAGTAGAACAGCCACCTACCCGCGCGACCACTAGGACACCGTGACGTCGCCGAACGGCAAGAAACGCTCCGCCCAAGGAAACGCCACGAACCACAGCAAGGCGACGAACCCCCCAATGAGCAGTAGAAAGCAGCACAGTTTTACTGCGGTATTGCCCGGCAGCTTCTGCCAGATCCAGCCATACATCGCGCTAGGCGCCTAACTCGCTCGGGCGCCCCTGCGACTTGGACTGACTGCGGGTCTGCTCACCGTGGATGATGAGCCGCTCGTAGTTGTCCCACTTGGGATTACATGTGGTGAGCGTGAGTACCTTACGAGTCGGGGTCGCACCTGGCCTATCGGGGTTGGCGTCCACCACGTCGGTCTTGGTGGGAAGGACGATCTTGTTGCTGTATACCCGGTAGACATACCAGTCGGTGCTGGTCTCCAGGACAATCGCGTCTCCGTTGGAGAGCTTATCTAGATTCCAAAAGATGGCCGGTGTCCGATGCCCCGCTATGGCAAAGTTGCCGAACTCGTGGGGCATCTGGCTGTCGGGATAGTGGCCAGGCGCGTTCTTGATGTCTTTGAGCATGACGCCCTGCACCACCACCCACTTTTTACCCAGTATCGGGGCGTGCAGCCTGGCTATGCCCTCACCCGGGATGGGCTCGCTTGCGACCGGTGTCTGGGCACCGGCTTGGTCCCATTTTTGATCGAGCGCCTCGGTGAGCCGGCTCTGTTCGGCGTTGATCTGCCATGTCTTGCCGTATACCTCATATCCCGCGAACAGCATGACAACGAGCCCGAGCGTGATCAGCAGCTCACCACTGGTCCGTACCACGCGCCGCGCCAAGGGCTCCTTACGAGGCGGCCGACTTACCGGCCGCGGGGTTGGGGTGATCGGCTGGTCGTGCCGGTGCCGGGGGCCGAGTGCCACCGGCGACATAAATGCAGCCGGACGGGGCAGTGGGCCAAGGAGTTGAGTAGGTGAAGCCACAGAGTCGAACGTTGGAACGGCCGCGGCACCTCTGGCGGGACCAACGTAACTAGGGCGGCCGTGTACGACAGTTCCGACAGCGCTTTCGACCTCACGGCGATAGACCTTGGCGCGACCACGTGAGGGTGCCGGTCGGGAACCGCCGCTGGGAGTAGCTACATCTACGGTCGCAGTATCGCGAATTGTCGGCCATCGAGTATTCCAGGTAAAGGCATCTGAATCGCCTCCCGGCTTTCCAGCGCGCGGCAACCTCGCCGGACCGATCGTTTTGCGGCGGATCTTGGGGGACTGACATGGCGACGAAACTTCCGCGGCTACTGGGCGTGGGGAGGGTCGCGGGGACGGTCGCGGGGCCGCGGAGGACCCAGCCGGTGCGCCGGCGACATCGTTCCTGGTTCCGGTTTGCACCGAACTTGGCGGCACCGAAGTTCCCGTCGGCGCCGATGAATGGGGCTTAGGACTCGGTAGCGGGGTTGGTTTACGACGCGGTAGGGGTTTAGGTGAGGTGGCTTTAGTCCCCGAGCCAGCAGGACGGGATACCGGCTCGCGTTCGAGCAAGGAGGCTGGCATCGAGGTCCGCTGGGGGTTGCCATCGCGTGCCGGCTGCGAATCGCTGGCTGCATCGCTGGCACGCCGATGAATCAACTCGCGCAGTTCACTGAGCCATAGGTTATCGTCATGACCCGGACGGCTCGAGACGGCCGGATTACTTCCGGGGCCGTGCGGTGCAGCCATTGCGTTCTTCACCTCCGTCCACCGCGACTTCTCCGCCGCCTACCATGATCTCGTATTGAGAGTACTGAGTCGAACCTCGCTGGGTGGTCCCAACAGTGATTATTTGAGCCGATCAGGGGTGTTACTTATCAGAACGTACTAGCTAGACAAGTACTGCTTTCTGCCCGCAAACTTAGCTACTTGCGGGCTGATTTAGTAACGATCGGCTCAGTAGAGCTCCGGATAACCAGATAACAGGACCGCCGGGCTCAGCGTCCCAGCTGTCGTCGTCTAGCAGCGTTGCCTTTCCTCCCGCGTGCGCGGCACGCGGGAGTCGTCCACCTTGCGATACTAGGCTTGGACCACCTTCCTTATTCCGACGTCCTACTATCCGGAGCCCTGAGTGCCGAAGTCTCGCGTACGTAAGAAAAAGATTTACGCCTCACCTCCCGGCGGTGTGGCGGCCACGGGAACGTTGACCGCGAACAAAAAGCGGCCTAGTCCACCGTGGGTTCCTGGTACTGCCTTGGCTCTCGCTGTGCTGGGCATGGTCTGGCTGGTGGTGTACTACCTCTCCAGCGGGGCACTACCGATCTCTGGCGGACCAAAGCTCAACATCGGAGTCGGGTTCGGCTGTATCATTGCTTCGCTGGTGATATTCACCCGATGGCGCTGAAGACCATCGGACTGAGCCGGTCGATACTAAGTCAGCCCGCAAGTAGCTAAGTTTGCAGGCCAGAAGGCTGTACTCCTCTAGCTCTTACGTTCTGATTAGTAAAGTGCTCGTCATAAGCAGTAAAAATACATCAATGTAAGTTATCCTCAGTAGTTATCCACAGTGTGGATAACTACTGAGGCCAGAGACCATATTCGGCGATACGGATAGCCGTCATGAACATCAGCGCGAATCCGACGGCGCAGATCCCGACAATCTGGAACCGAGTTTGATACCGCCCGCGCGGCGCATAGGCGATGATCGCTCCGATCACCCCGCCCACGAGCATTCCCGCGACATGCGCCAGCACGCTGATCTGAGTCAGGAACAAACCCAGTACCAAATTCAAGCCCAGGAGTGTGACTATGGGACGGACGTCGGCGTTGAGCTTGCGGAAGAAGAAAAAGAGCGCCGCCATCATTCCGAAGATGCAGCCCGAAGCGCCAACAGCGTAGGTATTGGGGCCTCGGAACAGGAACTCCGCTACGTTACCGCCCAGCCCTGACAGCAAGTACAGCGCGAGGAAGCGCCCCCCACCCAGCAAATGCTCGCAGTGCTGACCTAGTAGCCACAACCCGTACATGTTCAGGGCTAGATGGACGATTCCGTAGTGCAAGAACATAGCGGTGAGCAGCCGCCACAGCTCGCCAGAAGCGATTCCACCGGAAAGCGTCCCGTTGACCGACTCAACTGGCAGCGCCGCGCCCAGCTGCGTGAGCTCGGTTAGCCCGCCGGTGAGGATCAGCTGACCAACTTGGTCACCGGCAACCTCGCCCCCCAGTACGGCCGCAGCAACGACGATCAACCACACCGCCACGTTGATGCCGATTAGGACCCGGGTAATGATCCCCTGCCGCCCGGGTTCTGTAACCGCCCCGCCAAAAAGGGTGACAGCGGCGCGCGTACTCCGCTGACCTGCGCGCACGCATTCAGGACACTGAAAGCCGACCGATGCGGCTCTCATGCAGTCCGGGCAGATTGGTCGTTCGCAGCGAGTACAACTCACCCAGGTTTCTCTATCGGTATGCCGGAAACAGACCGGAACCGACTGCTCAGACACGCTCAATGGTTACCGATTCGATCGTGACGTCAGCCTTCGGCCGATCCTGCGCGCCGATGTCCACGGTAACGATCTCGTCAACCACCTTTCGGCTAGCGTCGTCGACAACCTCACCGAAAATGGTGTGCTTGCCGGTGAGCCAGCTTGTGGCTGACACCGTGATAAAAAACTGCGAACCGTTGGTGTTAGGTCCGGCGTTGGCCATGGCTAGCAGATACGGCTTGGTGAATGCGAGGTCGGGATGAAACTCATCGGCGAACTGGTAACCGGGCCCGCCGGTGCCGGTACCCGTCGGGTCGCCGCCTTGAATCATAAATCCGCCGATTACCCGGTGAAAAATAGTGCCGTCATAGAACTTCTTGTCCCGGGCAAGCTCAAGAAAATTATTCACGGTTCTGGGCGCATGATCTGTGAATAATCGCAGCCTGATCGCACCGTAGTTGGTGTTCAGAGTTGCGTAGTCGGCCTCTGTCACAGTGTTGTCCTTTCAAGAGTGCGGCGCCGTAGCGAGTACAGTAAGCATTTGGGTCGAGCCGTGCTGGCTTTCCTATCCTGCCACGGTGGTTTCATCGGACCGGATAGGGCAGGATGTAGCGGGTGGAGAAGAGCACGCGCAGCAGGCGTCACTAGGCGCCGCTGACTCATTGGGCGCAATAGGGGGAGATCGTTTCATGTTCCGCCGGAAGAAAAGTCGCAAGGACGAAATCAACGAAGCACTATCGGCTGGGGTAGGTCATCTACGAGAAGCCGCTAGCGCCACCGCAGGCGCCGCAAGCGATGCTCTCGGCCAAGCGAAAGAGACCATTGGCGAGAAGCTTGCGCAGACCAAACAGACCGTCAGCGACAAGGTTGCGCAGCAACGCGAGGCAGCCGATAACCTGGCCGAGGGCGTAGGTACCTCCTCGCGTCGGGCCGAGCGCAAAGCGCGCAAGAAGGTCGCCAAGCGCCTCGAGAAGTCAGCGCGGCAGGTAAACGCTCGGCGCAGGTGGCCTAGGGTTCTCGGCGTACTTGCTGTCGGCGCCGCCATAGGTGCAGCTGCCAGTGCGCTGACGCGACGGGCTCGCAAAGCCGATTGGAAAGAGTTCGATGTCCGCGAGCAAGCCGAGGCGGCCAAGAACAAGCTCGGCGAAGCAGCCAGTGCGGCCAAAGACAAAGCAAGTCTCGCTGGACAGAAGGCCGCCGAGGTCGCCAAAGACACTTCGGTGACGGTGAAAGACCGCGCTTCGCACTTTGCCAATGTGGTAAGGCAAAAGGCCACTTTGGGTAAAGACAATGCCGGTAAAGATGTCGACGCCGTTGGCGCCGCCACCGGTACAGCGATCGACGCCGCCAACGCCATAGCAGGCAAGACCGTTGAGACCGCCGACAAAGTAGCGAAAAAGACCGGCAAGAGCGTCAACGACGTTACTACCTCGGCGAGCCGGAACGGCCGCACCAGCTAGAGCCGGCTAACGGCGCGTCACGTGTGGCTCCGGTCATGACGTGACGCGCCGCTTACAGTCGCTGGCCTACTGGCCGCCGCTCACACCCCGAGTTCGCGAGCTATAACCATCCGCTGTACTTCGTTGGTGCCTTCGCCGATCTCCAATATCTTGGCGTCACGCCACATCCGCGCTACCGGGGTCTCGTTCATGAAGCCGTAACCGCCGTGCAGCTGTGTGGCGTCGCGCGCGTTACGCACCGCCACGTCGGCGGCGTGCAGCTTTGCTATAGCGGCCTGCTGCCGGAACGGCGCTCCTGCGGCCTGCCGGGAGGCCGCATCGTAATAGGCCAGCCGGGCGGTGTGAACCCGCGCCGCCATGTCGGCAAGCGTGAAAGAGACGGCCTGGTAGTCGGCGATAGGATGTCCGAAAGCTTCCCGCTGCTGTGTGTAGCGCAGCGACTCGTCCAGGCACCCCTGGGCCAGACCCGTCGCCAGGGCCGCAATAGCGATGCGGCCGGAATCGAGGATCTGCAGGAACTGGCTGTAGCCGTGACCGCGTTCGCCCAGCAGATTCGCCGCAGGCACCACGACATTATGTAGCAAAACCTCTCGGGTATCCGAGCAGCACCAGCCCACCTTGGAGTACGGCGGAGACACGCTGAGCCCAGCTGTGCCTACCGGCACGATGATCGCCGATATCTCCGGGGTTCCGTCCTCGGAACGGCCGGTGACCGCGGTGACAGTAATGAGTCCGGTGAGGTCTGTGCCGGCGTTGGTGATGAAAGCTTTGGTTCCATTGATCACCCATTCACCGTTCACCATGCCGCTGCTGCCGTCGTCGTGGCGCAGCTGCGCCGTAGTGCGGGTGGCTCCGGCATCGGTACCGGCACTGGGTTCGGTGAGCCCGAATGCACCAAGCATCTGGCCAGAACACAGCTTAGGCAGCCACTGTGTTCTCTGTTCAGGCGTACCGAACCGATAGATTGGCATGGCGCCAAGTCCCACCGCTGCCTGCAGGGTGACCGCTAGGGAAGAATCGACCCTGGCAAGCTGCTCGATGGCCAGGCACAACGCAAAGTAGTCGCCGCCCATGCCCCCGTATTCAACTGGGAACGGCATGCCAAACAGCCCGAGCTCGGCTATGCCGGCCACAAGCGGGTAGGGGAACTCCCCTGCCATGTAGTACTCGGCGATCACCGGTGCGACGCGTTCGCGCGCGAACTGGGCTACGGTATCGCGAAGCGCTTCGTGCTCTGGCGATAGCGCGAAGTTCGGCCCGGTACTGACAACGTGTGCCATCTTTCCCCCCTACCACCTCGCTGCGATTTCGTCCTTGCGACACGATGGCAGAAGTTTCGCCTGCCTGCCGCCGCTGCATGTACTACACCGGAGGGACGCCGTGTTTTCGGAGCGACGGTCGCGGTTGCCGCCAGCGACTATCGCCCCGGGCGGCTGCGAAGCGAGCAATAAGCTGCTCGCGTAGCTCGATGGGCAGCACCACTGCATCCACGACCAGCTCACTGGCCAGGCGAACCAGATCGATATCGGCCTCGTACTCGGCACGACGTGCCGCCACGAACTCCTCGCGTTGTGCTGGATCGAGCTGGGCGAGCTTGTTGGCGTATACCGCGTTCACCGCAGCGTCCGCGCCCATCACCGCGATCTTGGCGGTGGGGAGCGCGAGGGTCGCCTCAGGATCGAAGCCTGGGCCGGCCATGGCGTACAGCCCCGCGCCGTAGGCTTTTCGCACCACTACGCAGATCTTGGGGACCGTGGCCTCCGCGACAGCTGTGATCAGCTTGGCACCGTGACGGATGATGCCGGTCTTCTCTGCTGCTGCGCCCACCATGAAGCCAGGGACGTCGGCCAGAAACAGCAGCGGCAGCCCGAAGGCGTCGCAGAGCGTAATGAACCGCGTGGCTTTGTCGGCTGAGTCGTTAAAAAGCACGCCGCCTTTGTGTATCGAGTTGTTAGCTACCACGCCCAGCGGCTGCCCGGCCAGCCGGGCGAATCCAATGCTGAGCTCCTTGGCCCACAGCGGCTGTAACTCCCACCAGCTGCCCTCGTCGACCAGTCCGGTGATCAGCCGGCGGACATCGAATGCCTTGCGCTCATTCTCAGGAACCAATGTCGCCAGCGCCGCCGCATCGGCGCGTTCCGGATCGCTCGCCGGCAGCACGAGCGGTGCTTCCCGACAGTTACTAGGAAGATATGACAAGTAATCACGCACCTGCTGGAGTGCCTGACCCTCCGTGGCCACTAGTTGGTGGCCACAACCGGATAGCCCGCAGTGCAGCTGCGCGCCGCCTAGCTGCTCTACGGTGGTGATCTCGCCAATGACCATCTCCACCATGCGCGGACTACCCAGGTACATCGAGGAGTTTCCCTCGACCATGATCACGACGTCGCAGAACGCGGGAATGTAGGCGCCCCCGGCGGCAGACGGACCAAACAACGCGCACACCTGTGGGATTGCGCCGGAAGCCCGCACCTGTTCGGCGAAGATTCGTCCGGCGCCGCGCCGACCCGGAAAAAGCTGCACCTGGTCGGTGATACGGGCACCCGCCGAGTCGACGAGATACACCATCGGCACGCCCGTGGTGTGGGCGTAGGAGACGATGCGGATGATCTTCTCCACTGTACGGGCCCCCCAGGACCCTGCTTTCACCGTCGAGTCATTGGCCATGAGGCAGACTCCCCGCCCCTGGATGCGGGCAGTACCGGTGATCACCCCATCGGCGGGTAATCCGTCCGCCAGCACGTTCGCCAGCGCACCGTTTTCGATGAACGAGTCGACATCGACCAGTTGCGCTATCCGTTCCCGGGCGAACAGTTTTCCCTTGACTGCCGCGGCCTCGTGGTATTTAGACGCACCACCGGATTCCACTCCCCGGCGCAGGTCAACGATATCGTGTGCCCGGTGATCGCTGGGGTTCATGCTTCCCCTCGCCTCAGGTCTGCTTTCGTGGTCCGGGGCCCGGCGCGCAAGATAGCGCTTGGCAGCTCCCGACCCACCAGCTGCTGCGCCAACCGGGCAGCGACGAGCAGTCTGGACAGGTCGATACCGGTCGAGATGCCCATATCGTGGAGCATGTGCACCAGCTCCTCGGTGGCGAGATTCCCCGATGCCCCCGGGGCATAAGGACAACCGCCGAGCCCGCCGACGCTGGCGTCGAATTCGACGATTCCCAGTTGCAGCGCGGCCAGCACGTTCGCCAGCGCGGTACCGCGGGTGTTATGGAAATGCAGCAGGATGGCAAGTTCGGGATGGCGCGAGCGAATGACATCCAGCAGCTCGACCACGCCGCGCGGAGTCGCCATTCCGGTGGTGTCGCCGAACGCCACCCGGTCGGCACCGTCTGCGACCACCTGGTCGACGATGCCTCCTACGCGGCGCGGAGATATTTCACCCTCATATGGGCAGCCGAAAGAGGTAGCAATGATGACTTCCACCGTGACGCCACGGGCATGGCATAGCTCCACTAGCTCGGCGACAGCGTCCAGTGACTGCTCGGTGGAGCGTCCGACATTGTGCTGGTTATGGGTCTGTGACGCTGAGAGTACTAGCTCTATCTCGCCGAGACCTGCGGCGATGGCGCGTCGCGCACCCCGCAAATTCGGCACCAAAGCCGAGTACCGCAGTCCCGGGACTCGCTCGATCCCCGACCACACCGCGTCGGCGTCGGCCATCTGAGGCACAGCGGCCGGATGCACGAACGACACAGCTTCGATGCGGGACACTCCGGTGACCGACAGCGCGTCGATTAGCGCAATTTTGTCTTCGGTAGAGATGGACGCTTCGTTCTGCAGACCGTCGCGCGGCCCGACCTCACGCAGCGATACCGTGTCAGGTAGGCCGGGCAGTCGATACGGTGACGCGCTCACTCCCTCATTCTGCTCACAATCGCGGTGTCGTAGTTACCCGACACGAACTCTGAATTATCCAGTAGCTCAGAAAAGAAGGCCAGATTGGATTTAGGCCCGTCGATGGTGAACTCTGTGACCGCGCGCCGCGCCAGCATCAGTGCCGCATCGCGGTTGGTGGCATGCACGATTAGCTTGGCCATCAGGGAGTCGTAATGCGGGGTCACCGTGGTACCGGCGGCGTAGCCGGCATCAACACGGATACCGACGCCAGCGGGCTCCACCCATTGTGTGATCGCACCCGGACCCGGAAAAAAACGCTTGGGGTCCTCGGCGTTGATTCGCAGTTCAAGAGCGTGACCGCGGGGATCCAACGCGTCTGGATCGAAGCCGGGATCCTCCCCCGAGGCAATACGTAGCTGCGCGGCCACCAGATCGATCCCGTAGCGCTCCTCGGTGATGGGGTGCTCCACTTGAAGACGAGTGTTCATCTCCAAGAACGCGAACTCCCCACTATCGGGATCGAGCAGGCACTCGACGGTCCCGGCGCCGCGGTATCCGACAACCTCACCCGCGGTGATCGCTGCTTGTTCCATCTTCTGACGCAGCTGCGGAGTGACCGCCGGTGACGGGGTTTCTTCCGCGATTTTCTGGTTCCGACGCTGTACCGAGCAGTCCCGCTCGCCCACGGCGATGACACGGCCATTGGCCAGGCCCAAGATCTGAATCTCGACATGGCGGACCCGAGGAAAGAAACGCTCCAGCAGTACTGAGGAATCGCCGAACATGCGGCCAGCAAAGGTGTGGATCTTGCCGAACTGTTCGATCAGCTCGCTCACGTTGTTGGCCACCGCCATACCCATACCGCCACCGCCGGCCGAGGCCTTGATCATGAGCGGGAAACCGATGCGCGCCGCCTCGACCTGTGCCTGCTCAGGTGTGGAAACCGGTTCGGCAGTTCCGGCCGCCACCGGCACTCCGGCCTTGGCCATGAGGTTTCGGGCATTGATCTTGTCACCGAGCGCCTCGATGGCCCCAGGCGGCGGTCCGACCCATATCACGCCGGCTTCGCAGACCTGTCGAGCGAAGTCGGCATTCTCCGAGAGGAATCCGTACCCAGGGTGAATGGCAGCCGCGTTGGTCTTGAGGGCGGCCTCGAGCACGGCGGCGCCGTTGCGGTAGGACTTCGCGACCGCGGCCTCGCCCAAGCAAACCGCCTCGTCGGCTTCGATCACGAACGGTAGCTCCGCATCGACATCGGAGTACACCGCAATGGAGCGAACTCCGAGCTGCTTAGCCGTCCGGATAATTCGACGAGCGATCTCGCCCCGGTTGGCTACCAGCACAGATTCCAACATGTGTCCCTCTCCGCGTAGACATCGCGATTACGATGGCTACGTCGCCTGTGAAAATTCAAGCCTTGGCTCAGGCTAGCGAGTTACTCATCAGTCACCCTCAGGCTCTGGAGTGGGATAGGCCACAATGCTGGAACAGCTCCGCCCGCGGCGGGGTCTCACTTCCCCACACCTCTATTGGATTGCCTAGGCCATAGGGTGTCTGCCAGCGTGACATGACGCGATCTGGCGGCGAGGGCCTCGGCTTTTGGGCTTTGGTGGTGCGGGCTCGGACCACCGGCGCGGGCGTGCTCCCAGCCCATCATCATGCGCTTCCGATCAGTCGGGTGCTCGCCTGCCTGGATCTGCGCCAACCGCTGCCGGTGCCCGTCCACCCGTAGATCCCAACCGAGTTCGCGGGCTTCCGGCGTGAGATTTGCTTCGACGTAGTTCAAGAATCCGATCTCGCTATCTACCCAGCCGTTGAAATCGGCGGGTGGCGACTCCGCCGGCACTTCTCCATAGATGACGTTAAGGCCACTGTCGAGCCACTGGTAAAAGTCTTGTTGCGGTGCGATGTCGGCGCAGACCAAAATCCGCTCCCACTCCGTAGTCGGACCCTTGCCCGGCACGCCGAACGTGGTCGAGTCGATCAGCTGGGCGCTAGCGACCCGCATTCCTAACGGAACCCCTCGCCTGGACGCCCATCGGTCTACGAGAATCGAGGAAGCCATCTCGTTGGAGATGTGGATTTCCAACTCTGGTGCCGCAACGCCCCGTGGCGCTTCACGGCGGAATGTACTTCCGGGATGACCCAGATCGTGGCCGGCGGCGGCTAGTAACAGTGCATGCCGGACGCCGGCGGGAACCGGATGGGCGCCTCGTGTCCGCTGCCGGAGCTGATCCCGGACACCCTCATACACCGCTGAAAAATGATCGCGGTTGTGATACGGGGGATCGAATGGCTCCACTGATTTGCCAGCGGCTTGAAGTAGATCTGTGGCTAGGAAATTAAACCTGTGGTGCTCGATACCGCGGACCGGGTCGCTCTCCGGCCGCCAACCGGTAGCCTGGATCTCTGCGGCAAGCCGAGGGGGCAACACCGCCAACCCGTCCGGCTCCAGCGTATTTGGCCGCAGAATGTCGTGCCACGTAGACGCAGCGACCATCGCTCCTCCGTCTTAGACTCCCAGCCCAGCCTAGACAGAGATCAGCCCAAGGTGCGGCTTTGAGATTAATCTCCCCTGGCCCCGAGCCCGATCATTCGGAAAGACTTTCGACAAGCGGTTTCTCAAGGTATATGCCACAATGTAGCCCGCCGTAACCGGACTCTTTCCAGACGGGACTAGCGACATGAATCGGGATGACGAGGTCCGTTCAGAACAAGGCCTGCCACCAAATACGGAAGATCAACTCTCTAGACCGAACACATCTCGGCTAGCGACTCTCTGGTCGGGTGGGCGGGCCGCGGCCGGTGTGGCGGCGGGAGTTGCGCTCGTAGGATTCTTGATGGTTCGCGGCGTGGCGCGTATTCCCATCCTGGGTAGCGACGGCGGATGGTTCGTCGTGTCGCTACTGCTCTACTTGATTGGTGCGGTCATTCTCGCGCTCGCCGCCACCGAGGTTATGCGTCTATTGCTGCT
>JBGTNI010000007.1:0-1657 GCA_041743105.1 Mycobacteriales bacterium
TCGTCCGCGATCTGCGGCTGCTGCGCCCGATCTATCAGTCCACCGCCGCCTACGGACACTTCGGCCGGGAGTTGCCTGAGTTCACGTGGGAGCGCACCGACCGGGCCGCCGCGCTCAAAGACGCCGCCGGGTTGTAAGAACACCCGGCAATAGATGCTGTTCTACTCCCCCTGCTCCATGAGCCACTCTGCCCTGCCCGGCGACAGCTGGATACTTCTTGTCTCTTGGGTTTGAGGAAACGTGTCACCGTGAGACTGGCTGGGCGTCCAATTGGGATATTGTGTGTCGAGTGGAACAGTACCCAGCCCATTACCCACCTGAGGGGCAACAATGGTGGGACGGACAGCAGTGGCAAACGACCAACCCGACCCCGCCCCGTCGTTGGCGTGCGCTGTGGTGGGTTGCGGGCGCCGCGCTAGTAGTAATTGCGGTGGCGGTAGCTGTGGTCGTGATCGTCGCCGGGGATTCTTCTTCGGATCGCTCCTCCGAAGAAGGTAAGCCGAGTGCGCAGGAGTCTGCTACACCAGGTAACCCCAGCGGGGCAGCGCCCAGCGGCAACACCCCGGCGGGAACCATGGCGTGCCCAGGTAATCCGCCGAACAACCCTCAGCTGTGCTTTGCTATTCGGGATATCAACGCCGACGTGGCAGAGCCATTACGGGCTAAAAGCTATAGCTGCAAAATAGTAGAATCGGTGGGATTCCGATGCGAAACGCCGTTTGCTACCAACAGAGCCGGTGCCACATTTAGGCCTGCCGGCCGCGGAGCGGATCCGAAACAAGGCATCGAAGGAGTTTCACTGCAAGGCAGTAGCAGTGGCTTCTCCGGCTCCGGAGCTAGTGCCGATGCCGCTTGGTCGCAGCTACAAAAGGCAGCGACCGACACGCTCCCCGTATTGTTTCCGCGGTCCGCCGACATCCAGCGGGAAATTTCGCAATGGCTCCAAGAGACTAAGCAGCCATGTGTCAACGATCGAGGCCTCCCCCCGAAACCAGACACTGAGAATCCAACCCTGCATAGAACCACATCGGGGTTCACCCTCAACTGCGGGGGAGGACCTCCGATATCAGCGTCTGGCCCAAGAGGAACCACGACAACGTGGCTCTACTCCCTTAATATTCGACCTCCCTGGGCCACCTCTTAATATGAAGAAACACGGTCGGCTTTCTCGCTTCCAGGCGCGTGCGCAGCGACGCCGGTGCCTCGCGCCACAACCCGCAGAGTGAGTCGTTCCCGTCGCGGGGCTAAGCCATCCAGGTCCATATCCTCGACGCCTATGCAGCCAACTTCTAAGCAGGCTACTGCTCCCCATCCCATTTCTCGGCAGGCCGCCACCGAGCTGCCGGTGGCGCGGGTGGTTGTGAGTACCCCGCACGCGCATTTGGACCGGCTCTTCGACTACTTGATCCCCGCGGAGCTGAGCGGCCAGGTACAGCCGGGCTGCCGGGTGCGGCTACGGTTCGCCGGTCGGCTCACCGACGGCTTCGTGATCGAACGTCTCGCCCAGAGCGAGCACGATGGCCGTCTCGCCTTCATCGAGCGCCTGGTCTCGAAGGAATCCGTGCTGAGTCCCGAGATTTACCGGCTCGCCCGTGCGGTCGCCGACCGTTGCGTGGGCACCGTGGCCGACGTGCTGCGGCTCGCGGTGCCGCCGCGT
>JBGTNI010000008.1:0-2617 GCA_041743105.1 Mycobacteriales bacterium
ATGTGAGCGCCCACGAGCACCGTATTGCTAAGCGGTGGGCGCCTGGCTGATGAGCCTTCGGGCGGCTCGACGGGTTTGTTTGCGATCGGCCTTATCGCGACGTTCTTCGACACGGTACTGACGGATCGCCTCGGGATGCGCCGTGGCCCAGACGTCCGGACGGAGTTGGTGGTAGTCGGTCTCGCCGGCCAGTAGCCGATCCAGCACGTCTTTTACGTACGCCCACACGTCCAAGTCGTTGCGAACGGCGCTGGCCACCAGCGTGAAGAAGTCCGCCGCTCGTTCACCGGCAGCCAGACTTCCAATAAAAATCCAGTTTTTTCTTCCCAGGGCGATCTGCTTCATCAACTGTTCGACATCGTTGTTATCGATCGGCATGCGGCCATCGGTGAGATACAACTGCAACGGCTCCCAGTGATTGCGGAGGTAAGCGAGCGCCTGGCCGAATTTGCTTTTGGGAAGGATGTCTCTCGCGGCGACGCTGGCCAGCCACGCGCCGAGCGACTCCCACACCGGCTTTGCGTCGCGCTGGCGGAGCTGGAACCGCTCGGCGTCCGAGACGTTCTTGCCGCGACCCTCGATGTCATACAGTTGCTGGAACTGGGCCAGCACTAGGCCCGACTCCAGCGGATACGACTCCCGCGCTTCGAACACCTTGCGCCGCGCATGGGCGACGCAGGCACCGCGCTGGATCTGGCCATCGCTGCGGAGTTCGATCCCTTGATAGGCCGAATAACAGTCGGCCATCAACTTGCCGCGAAAGCTCTCTAGCACCAGGTCGGGGCCGTCCCGATGCCGACTCGCGGTGAAGTCGAAGAACACCAGGGGCACCGTCACGCTGCGATACGCCCACATCCGCGCCAGCACGCTGGGGCGGCCCTGCCGCTTGGCTTCCCACAACACTTCGTAGGCCCGCTCGGATTTCAGGTTGTGCGCGTCAGGTTTGGGAATGTTGTCCGGAAGAAGCAGCGTCACATGCGTGTCGTCGGTGCCCACAATGGGGCTGGCCAGCACCACGCGTCGAACATGCTCAGCCAAGGGCCGAATCGCAAAGGCCGAGGCCGCCAGAATGTTCAACAGCGTCGAGCGGCTGGGGGTCCAGCCACTGCCGGCGAACAGGTCCTGTTGCCGATAGATCGGCAGATGGTAGCCGTACTTCGCGGTGAGGACTACGGCGGCGATGCTCGTGTCGTAGCGGTCACCCTCGACCAGGCCGGTCGGTCGCTCGGGCGAAGTCACGCCGCACTGCGGCTGGTTTTCACAGGCGTATTTGGGGTACTTCGTGACGCGCACCCGCAGCTTCGGCCGCTCGAATTCCAGTGTCTCGGTCGTGTCGTAGCCGATGAGCTTCCGCGCGCCGTGCTGGGGGCAATGCTGCATGTCCTCGGGCACCGCGGCTTCCACCTCGTACCGTGGCAGGTGCTGCGGGAGATCCTCGCTGCGGGGCGTACGCCGTCTGTGGCGGACGTGGCTCTCGACCGCGACGCCCGCCTCGTCCACGGCCTCGGCCAACCCGCTGGCCGCATCGGCCGCCTCAGGCGTATCGTTGAAATCAATTTTCAGTTGATTCGGATCGTGGAGGTAACGCTCGCTGCGGCGAGCGAATGCCCGCTGCAGAAGTTCGGTGATCGTCAGCTTCAGCGCTTCCTGATCTTTCTGGAGCTGAGCGATGGTCGCAGATTGCGAACCGACCGTCTGCATAAGTTGCTCAACCAGCGCTTGGCATGCTGCGAGGTCGTTGGGAATCGCGATGCTGGAGATTCGCTCGCTCATGCTCGCCAACATAGCGAGTGATGCGAATCGCGCAAGTCCACTTGGCGAAAAAACCAAGAAGTTTTTTCACGAGGCCCGCCGATACCGCTTGCGACGCTTCACCGCCACCAGCGATACGCCCCCCAACAGCATCGCCAACTGCGTGGCGTCGATCGCAACGCACTTGTCATTCGAGGCGATAGCTTCAAAGGTACCGCTTTCGAGCACCTTGTAGAAAATCCAAAATCCTGTCCCGTCCCAGAAGAGTATTTTCAGCCGATCGCGACGACGATTTAAAAAGAGGTAGAGACTGCCATCGAGCGGGTCTCCGCCAAACTCGCCACGAACCAGGCCCGACAACCCATCTACCCCTTTACGCAGATCGGTGGGCTCGGTGTGCAGGAAGATCGCCGCGGTGGCAGGAACCGTCAGCACAAGCCGTCTCCGGCGGTGAGGTCGTACTGCGTACGCACCAGCTCGGCCACGACGGCACGCACGGCATCCAGATTTTCCCGCGGCACTTCCAGTTCGGCGCCACCCGGCAGGCGAACCGATAACGCCGCCACCGAAGGGGTCACCATCACCGCTCGAAACGCGCGACGCTTGCCCAACGGCCGTCTGCTCGGCGCCCGGGCGAGTTTTTTCCGCCAGTGGTAGAACGTGGGAGCCGAGACCCCCTCGCCTCGGCAGAACTCTTCAACCGAGAGCGCCGACTTCGCGTAACGCCGGAAACGCTCACCCCACAACTTCAACTTCTCCCCATCAGAACCACGAGACATCAGGCACCTCCTGAAGTACGAGCAGGAAAATGAGAACGCTCGTCAGCCTAACATCCTCGTCAATCGTGGTGCTCGTGGGCGCTCAC
>JBGTNI010000009.1:0-32125 GCA_041743105.1 Mycobacteriales bacterium
GCGGCGGCCTTAGCCTCAGCCGACAGTCCCGGTTTCTTCTCCGTCACATCATCGAGTGTCGCGGACATCCACGGCACCTTCCCCGCCAGGCCCAGCCCGACGAATCAGGCCAGAAACACCCTTAAATCCACACTCCCCCCAAGGGCTCTTCCTCAAGGCCGAGATCCGCTCGAACATCGCACGTGCGGTAGCGGAAGCCGTGCGCGTTGACTTTCGAGCACAGAAGACTAGAGAGTTTTATGGATCGATAGCCGACGACGTAACAGCAATAACGATTTGCGACAACGCAAACTTCGTAGTTGAGGACGAGGACCGCATCCTTGACGGAACCTTCTCCGTACTCGGAAAGGTCACCTCGAAGGTTGAGCATGACCTTCCAATCCTCTCCCGGAACAAGCTATTAGACCGCCTCAGCCCTGAACTTATCGATTCGATCTTCCACTTATTACGGAAGAGCGCGACCGACCAAGCCGTCAAACTGGATCTTGGCGGCGGTCAAGTACAGGAGATCAAAAACGCCTTCGACCTAGCTTTGCCGTCTCGCGTCGACGGGCCGTCCTTCAAGGTTGTACCGATAGCGGTTTTCGCGTAGACAGCTGACGCGCGATAGGCCTCGAAAGTACAGCACGGGAGTACAGCAACCCATGACGCCAAGCGGAAACTAACAAGGCCTTACAAGCTCCCTGACCTGCGTGTTAAGCCCTACCCAACTACACCGCAGTTAGTCGAAGGGTTACTGGTTCGAGTCCAGTCGGGGGAGCAAGCCGCAGGTCAGAGAGGCTCTATGAGTCTCTCCATTCGCATTTCGAGCCTCTGCTACCGCTCGGTCCACTCGTCCAACCGAGCGTCGCGAACCGTATACGTCCGAAGCTGGATGGTTCATGAAATCTCCGAACTTATGGCAGCTCCTGGACGCCAGTTTCACAGGTGCGACGCTGTCGTGGCTGCTATAGGCGGATGCTGTCCTCCAGGGGGCATGTGGTTGTAAGTCAGGGGAGCAGCTTGGTGTAACCGCCCTGGTAATCGGGGTGCTTGGCCTTGTAGGTCGCTCCGTGGCCGATGTCCTCGACGATAGGGGCGCGGTATTCGCAGAGTTCGCACTCAGCTGGATCGACAGCGGCGAAGCTGACGCTGGCGAGTGATTCCAGCCGCGGAACGCCGAGCTGTTCGGCGGTCACACCACCCCGATTACAGATGACGCTGACGCCAATGATCTCGGCGCCATGCCGCTCTGCCTCGCGACAGACCTTGATGACCGAACTACCAGTAGTGAGCAGATCTTCGACCACCAGGACACGCTTGCCCCGCAGGTGATCAACGAAGCCCGCTCGCTCGAAGCGAAAATCAGGCCCGTCCTTGTCGGCCCAGACCGCGGCCGGACGCTTGCCCGGCGTCTGGCTAGCGCACGCGAACGAGAGGATCACTCCACCAGTTGCCGGGCTTGCGACCGTATCGAAGTCTTCTTCGAACGGCCGGACCAACTCAGAACATAGCGCAGTGACCAGCTCCACGTTAGGGAACAATGGATCCATGTTGAGGTAGCCGGGACCGTGCTTCCCGCTCTTGTAGACGAAGTGTTGGTCGAGCAGAACGGCGCCAATTCGCTCTAGTTCATCCAAAATGTTCAACTGGTCTCCTTGCTCAGGCCCCGGCGGCGATACTGGCGACGATTTTCCGGAGGTTGTCGGCCGGGTCACCGATGGTGATGGGTCGACCGATCACCAGTCGGGTGGCTCCCGCCGCTAGGGCCGCTTCGGGAGTGTCGGCCCTGGCCTGATCGTCTGCCTCGGAACCCGTCGGACGGATGCCCGGAGTGTTCAGATCCAGTGAGTCGAAACGGCTCTCTGCACGGATGACCGGCACTTCATTGGGAGAGCAGACCACATCGGTGAAACCGTACTTGAGCAGCGCCTCGACGTAGTAGAGCACCTGCTCATTGCTGTCGCGACCGTTGAACTCGCCGCTGACGACGTCGGACGTTTTGCTCGTCAACACCGTTACCCCGCACGGCTTGGTGTCAGCGTTGCGACAGGCGTCCGCGAATCGCTTGAGGCCGTCGATCTTTTCCCGGTTCTCATGCGCCAGAACGTTGCTGGACAGAGCTCCGGCCATGCAGTTGAGCATGAACGGCTTGTATTTCAGGTGCTTCTCGGCGACGCCGACGAGCTTCGAGGGAATCTCGACGATTTTGGCGTCGTCGAACACCCGGAGCCCGCGTTCGTTGAGCCGACCGATGACGCCGAGACCGGTATCGGTCACGAATAGGCGGTCGATCTTGACCACCCTGAGCTCCGGCATGCGGTCGAGATGGTCCATCAAGGTTTTCTCATCCGGCACATCAGCACTCCAGATGATTCGATCGATAGGATCGACGGCGGCGTTCGTGATCACTCCTCCTCGGGGAATTGGTCTATGTAGTCGGACAAAATGTCTCCGAAGACGCCGGGGTTCTCATTGCTGTTCCAGTAAGCCGTAGCCGCTTGGGTAGCGCAGGCGCCGACTCGCAGGTAATCCAGCATGTCGCGCCCATTGGCTATGCCCCCGACTCCAACGAGCTGGACTGAGTCCGGCAAGAGCTGGCGCAACTGTTTGACCTGGCCTAGCCCCACTGGCTTAATTGCGGCACCGCTCATTCCCGCCAACCCGACGTTAATCACAGGCTTGCCGTTCTCGTCGAGGACGAAGGCGTTGGGAAAGGTGTTCGTAGTCGCGACGTAGCTAATCGGCAGTTCCTTGATGGTCTGGGCAACCTCAGCCAACATTCCAGGGTCGGAATACGGCGACAGCTTCACGCCGACCGGATGGTTGTCCGGGACTCGGCGCTCTATTTCAGCCAAGATGGCGGCAATGCCTGACGGATCGAATGAGGCGATGCGTTTCTGATCTCCATCGTCCCAGACGTTCGGGCATCCGAGGTTGAGCTCGATGAAGTCAGCACCCCCGTTGTGCGCTAGCTGAGCCAGCTCGCCGTATTCAGCGGGCTTGAATCCAGCCACGTTGACAGCGAGAGGTTTGCCTGCCGCGTGGGCGAGCTCCACCATGTGAGGGAGGTTTTCGCCATAGTAGTCGCCACCGGGATTTGGCATGCCGAGCGAGTTCAGCGAGTAAGTTTGTCCAGGCCAGTAGACCTGTCCTTCGTTGCCCATACGGGCTTGCGAGGTGATAGAGCCCACCACGATGGCGGACACCGCGGACCTGGCGAGGTTCTCGACATCCCGCAGGGTCTTGCAGGTACCAGCGGCGTTCATGAGCGGATGCTCAAGTTGGAAGCCGGCCAATGTGGTGGCAAGATGCACTTGGACGTCCCCTCCCGTCCGGTCCGCATACCAGACCGGCGCTATCAAGGTACACAAACAAAGGCGGGTCCTGTCCTAGCCCTCCAAACTGTGGGTTAGGCCTCACCGCACCCACCGCACCCCGCCGGCGGCAATCGAACGTTACTGGTTCTAGTCCAATTTGGGGAGCAAACAATGGTAGGTTCCCGCGCTATTTTTCAATAGTGGTACCGGCACGCGGCGATGCGAATCTCGTTACCGATGATCTTATAGATCAACCGATGCTCGTCGGTGATCCGGCGCGACCAGTAGCCGTGGAAGCCATGCTTGAGCGCCTCAGGTTTACCGATCCCCTCATTGCCGTGGCGGGCGATATCGCCAATGAGAGTGTTGATGCGTTTGAGAACCTTCCGATCCTGGGTCTGCCACCATACGTAGTCTTCCCACGCGGTCTCATCCCAGATGAGAATCATTCGGGCAGTTCCCGCCGGAAACCTCGGCCTGATTCAAGGCGCTCTATCGACGAGATCAAACGCCTCGCGTTCTCGGGACTGCGCAGCAGGTAGGCGGTCTCCTTCAAAGACTCATAGTCGTCTAGCGAAACGATGACCACCGGCTCATGTCCAGCCCGAGTGATGACGACCTCTTCACGGTCATCGATCACGGAGTTCAGCGTTTCGGCGTACCTGGCACGGGACTCGGTGTAGGTCATGGTTCTCATCTCAGACTCCCCTTGTTGCGTACAAGAAACTGTACCTCAGTGAGGCACAATTTCAATAGCTGCAGGTGGCGGGTGAAGGACTCCTTGTCAACTCGTCACCTATCCGCGTCGAGGCCCTGCTCATGAACAGTGCAATCTCGCCAAACGCGGCCTGTCATTCGTTACCGGGGAAGAAATTACTGCTCACTGGGCTGCACGCGCAGGCGCACTGTCCGACCATGGAGCGGCTGTAGGTCACGGGCATTGCTACCCGGAAAGAGGCGACGGAATCGGTCGAGGTTTTCGGTGAGCATTCTCCGGTCCTGCCGCAGCACCAGCCAAGAGATGGCCTCGGTGTACGGGCTTGTGGTGAGCGACCCCTCGTAGCGAAACGTCGTCAGATTCTCAGGCAGGCTCGCCGCGAGGTACGCCCTCTTCAGATGTTTTTCGCTATCGCACTTTCCGGGCAGCTGGGCGAGCGCGCGGTCCTGCAGCGTGTTGCCCGAGCCCCCTCCAGTGAGAAACAGCGCCAACACAAGCAGCCCACCATCGGGGCCGACATGCACGAAATGCTGTTCAACGGGGAAGCGGCGACCATCGAGCAGGTGTTCGGATGGCGTGTGAAAGTGGAACTGCCGCAGCTCATAGCGCGTGCCGCCGAGATACACGGCTGCGGCTCCCGTCGGCACTGCGGCCTCCACAGTATCTTCGCGGCCTGGGTGGCGACAGCCACTCGAATCGTCAGAGCCGCGGCGGACGTAGCGGATTCGCAAGTCCACCTCCTGCGGGTAGTCGACCTTCAATGCCGGTAGGTCCGGATCCAGGGTCACTTGCGGAGTACGTAGCGCAACTGGGCTCTGCCACGTTAGGGATGCGGTCCTGGCCGCTGCCGGGATCGCCAGTGCCGCGGCGAATAGGGGTATACCCACGAGAACTGAACGCCTGGAATGTGCCATACCTGTTTCCTGTGTGACCAGCCGACCACCTGCTATTGGATGCTGCATTGATCGCGTCCGCCTGCGGTTGTGGATCGTGCCTGCGAATGATCCAGCGGTCAGTACTCTATCTGCCCGAATCCGCCTGTTCGTCGCGCCATGGCGTGTGGAGCCTGATTTTGATGTCCGATTCCAGCTCGGTACAGCCTCCGCTGTCGTAGTCGCCCATCTGTTCACGTAACGTCTTCACCTCGTCGACCACAGCGCTCGTCACATTCCAACCAGTGGGGGCGCGGCGATTCAAGCCGGCAATACGGGTACGCAGGCATCACGGATACGCAGACGGGAGGGACACTATGAGCTCCGATGGGGGCGAGACTGAGGTGGCGCGGCTGAATCGCCATTTCAACGAGATCTTGCAAGAAATCCGAGTCGCTCAGACCGGCGTGCAAATCCTGTTCGCTTTCCTGCTCACCCTGCCGTTTTCGGTGCGTTTCGCTGAGACGTCAGCCTTCCAGCAGTGGGTGTACCTGATCACTCTGATGTGCACCATGGCCGCCACCGGCCTTCTGGTCGGACCCGTCGCATACCACCGGTTAACCTCGGGGCGTCAGATGCGGGCGCAGTTAGTCGCCACTGCGAACCGGCTCGCACTCGGCGGCATCGGGGCGCTGCTGTTGGCGCTTGCCGGCTCGATCCTATTGGTGACAGATGTGGTGCTCGGCGGTGCGTGGGCTGCGGCCTTCACCATCGTCAGTGTGCTGTGGCTGGCGTCGTTGTGGTATCTGCTACCTCTTGCTCGCCGTCGGCGGCTCGGTAACGGTGTAGTCCGGCCCGGAAACGGTAGTCGCACCGGTTGAGGTGTCGCTCGGACGAAGTACCGCGAGGCAGCGCCGCAGGGGCAGCGCCGCCACCGTACTTATGGTGATTAGCCGCGGCTGCGGCTCGAGCGATGCACGGCGGCCTGGCCGCAAAACTGGCCCCAGATGAGATGCTCATCGGGCATGGCTGGAGCTGACTGGCGACCCTGCCTGAACCGGCGCGACGCCAACGGTTTGCACGCACCGGTGCGGCTGGAATCCGACAGCGGTGGTCCGAATAGATGACTTAGCGTTCCACATAAGGGTAAATCAGACAACCCAAATGTCGTATCCCAGCGGGCAGGGTACCTCTTTAGTTCGTGGTAGTTTGCTGTCGATTCTGTTGCCACAGCGGAGACCACACAAAGGAGGCTAAGCAGGAATATGACGTTAAATCTTAAGCTGCTCATACGAGGTGCCTTAGCGATCACAGCCGGCAGCACCCTTATTGGTGGTATGAGCGCGGCGCCCGTGAGCGCGGCTGCCAATACTTTTGGTCAATTCACCAGCGTGAATGCCCCTATTCAAGAGTTGCCGGACCGAAACTCTAAGCCTTATGGATACCCCTCTCAGGTGGGTGAAAAGCGGGAGATTATTTGCTCGACACTTGGCGGGAAAGCTGTTGATCACAATGTAGCTCCCGGCCAAAATGCCGAGAGCTACGAGACTTGGTACAGAATCTCGGCCCCCGAGAGTCCTACTGGTACTGGTTATGTGCCCTTGGCTAATTTCTTGCCCGATGCAGGTCACGCTCCGATCCGTCCCTGCTAATTTGCTGCCTGTATGCCCCAGTCCGTAGCCCGGTGCGTTGTGGCGCGCCGGGCTACGACATTTCCGTCAGCGTTTCGCGTTCCCCAATGTCATCGGCCAGCCAAAGCAGCATGCGATACCCGTTCCGCCCGGCCACGGCGTCAATCCTCGCTCTCCGAGCGACACCGTCAAATCAGGCATCGGCTATCGAGGGCTGAGCACGCCGCGCGCTTACCGAACACGTGTACTATTATGACGGGCGCCTATAACAAACTAGGTTACCGACAGATCGAATAGCGTGACTCCTGGTTTGCTGATGTTGGGATCGCGTGTTCCCCTCCTAGCCTGACCATGGTTAGCCATGACATTGCGGAGCTGGACAGGCCAAGACGTTGGATGCCATGACATTGGATGATAGCTGCAGCCGGACATCCCACGACGATTCCGGCTGCACCGTGCTACACGTCGACATGGACGCCTTCTTCGTCTCCGTGGAGTTGCGGCACCGACCCGCGCTGCGTGGTGAGCCGGTCGTCGTCGGCGGGTTGGGCGGTCGCGGGGTCGTCTGCTCGGCCAGCTACGAGGCACGGGCGTTTGGCGTCACAAGTGCGATGCCGACCGGGCAGGCCCGTCGGCTCTGTCCGCAGGCAGTGTTCCTGCCAGTGAACGGTCCGGCGTATCGGGAAGCCTCAGCCGCGGTCATGGCGGTATTCGGTCAGTTCACGCCGTTGGTGGAGCCGTTGAGTCTGGACGAGGCTTTTCTGGATGTGTCTGGTGCCCGCCGCCGGCTGGGATCACCGGCTGCCATCGGTGCTGCGATCCGCGATCGGATACGAACGCAGCAGCAGCTACCGTGCTCGGTGGGTGTGGCAAGCACCAAGTTCATTGCCAAGCTTGCGTCGCAGCACGCCAAACCCGATGGCATTTTGTTGGTTCCGGTAGCCCAGACGCTGGAGTTCTTGCATCCACTACCGGTGCACGCGCTGTGGGGAGTAGGTAAGCAGACCCGTGCCGTCCTGGAGCGACTAGGCATTCGCACCGTGGCGGAACTGGCGAACTATCCTCTCCCGGGCCTACGCCATGCGGTGGGAAAAGCGCAAGCGGCGGGTTTGCATGCGTTGGCCAACGGCCATGACCCTCGCAGGGTGCAAACCGGTAGGGCGGATAAGTCCATCGGTGCAGAGCAGACCTTCGCTGCTGACCTCACATCGCGCTCTCAGCTGCAGCGTGAACTGTTGCGACTGGCAGAAACCGTGGCCGGGCGACTACGCGCGGCCAACTATCGCGCCCGCACTATCGGACTCAAGCTGCGGTTCGGCGACTTCTCCACGATCAATCGCACCCGTACGCTGCCTCATCCCACCGACGGCACCCACCAGATCTATCGAGTAGCAGTCGGTCTGCTGGATTCGCTGGCGCTGGATCGGCCACGCGTACGCTTACTCGGCCTGCGCGCCGAAAATGTGAGCGCGGCAAGCTCTGGTTACCAACTCGCGCTCGGCGACTCCGACCACGGTTGGCGGGAGGCCGATGCCGCCGTCGACGCAGTGACCCGAAAATTCGGTACTGGCGCCATTGGTCGGCTGGGCGGACAGGCTTGATTGGGTGGAGGCATAGATCTCGGGTATCGGCGATACTTCCGGGCCTTACAGCGAGTAGATTTGAATAAGAAGGAGACCACTACGGCAGTAGCTGCGTGTACACCTTCCATACGGCTAACTTGCCCTCGTAGACTAAAGACATAGTACGAATTGCGCTGGCGCTAGCACGAACGCCGCTGGCTTAGCGCTAGAAGAAATCGAGGAGGGGTGGGTGCCGTGCCGCTCTCAGAACACGAACAACGCCTGCTCGATCAGATTGAGCGTTCGCTGCTCGATGAGGACCCCAAATTCGCCTCCGCTGTACGCGCTAGCGATCCACGTAAACATGCGTGGCGGCGGGTCGCGCTCGCTGGCCTAATTTTCCTACTCGGCGTCGCCGTCATGCTGTTCGGCCTGATCGCTAACGTGACGCCGGGCGGTGTTCCGGTGCTGGGCCTGGCTGGGTTCGTTATCATGTTCAGCGCTGCTTTGCTCGCAGCGCAGGCGTTTCGACGTACCGCTAAGCCGGGACTACGGGTGGTCGATGCCGCCTCGGGTACCACCCGCTCTGCGGGCAACGCACGCAAGGCCTCGCGCCGCACTAACGGGGGGTCTGCTTCCCGGAGTTCGCTGATCGACCGACTGGAGCAGCGCTGGCGTCGTCGGCGTGGCGAAGACGGGCGATTTTACTGATCCGTGAGGCCCCGGTGATGCGTCCGCCTGCGTAGCGCAGGCCTCGCTCTGCGTTGACCGCACTACGCGTTGCTGCCGCCCGCCACACCGAAAGCTGCTCCACGGCGGCGCGACCCGCGCGTTCGGCAATCGACAGTGGCCATAGTTTGGCCATGAGTTTTCCGGCACCCCCTGCCTGTGACGTCAGTGCCGCATTCGCGATACGCACCGCGGCATGCAGCCCCGCAACTGTCCCGGCATCGCGGGCATAGCGATTGCGCTCTTGAGCTGCGGTTATGCGTGCGATAGCGGCTGCCTCACGTTTGTTCAGCTGCTCTATTCGCAGCTTGGAACACAGCTCGCGTGGCGTGTGGCTATTGCGCCATATCACCGCGGGCCGTGTCCAGGTCGCAGGGAGTAGGCGCAGATCGTAGGCGGTGTCGGTGAGCTCCTGCCACGCCGCTTCGGCGGCGTCCGCGGCGTGGACTCCTAAGCTGGCGCGTGCGAGGACATCGTGAGCTAACGCCAGCGGCGCCGCTTCACTACTGTCCGTGGAGGTCGATTCGCTAGCCTCAGCGCTGCGAATTCGCCGCAACCGCCGGCGGCGTTCCCAGCCTCGGAAGGCTGCAGGTCCCGTCAGTAGTGTCACGGCCACCAGCGCAAGTAGGCCGATTCCTAGCAGGGTGGGCCAACGCTCGGACCAAGAACCCGATTGGATCGTCGGCTCGGTATTCTCGGTTGGAGCGCTAGGGGCGGCGGTGCCAGGTTCCGGAGTCGCCGTTGACGCATCGGCCCGAGCGGTAGCGTTCGGGGCAGATGCCGATGCGTCTGGTGCTGGTTGTCGAGGCCACGAGGTGTCGGCGGTGCGTCCAGGTCCTGCGGCTGGAGTCGGGTCGAAGGGTACCCACCCCAGACCACGGAAGTACACCTCAACCCAGGCATGCGCATCCCGGCTGTTGATGGAGATGTAGCTGTCTGCATTGCTTCCGGTAACTTCGCCATTTCTAACTTCTTGACCGCGACTGAACCCGACCGCCACGCGAGCCGGAATACCCGCCGCCCGGGCTAGGTACGCCATGGCCGAGGCGTACTGTTCGCAGAATCCCTGCTTATTGGCTAGGAAGTCCACCAGGGCGTCGCCAGAACTACCAGACGCGGTGCGCTCGGTGTAGCGGAAACCGTTGGACTCATCGAAATGCTGTTCGATGGCCCGCACCGTGTCGATCTGACTGCGCCCGGTCGGCGCTAACCTGCTTACCAGCTCGCGCACCTCCGGTCGAACCGCACCGTCGAGTGCGGTGTGCTGCTGGAAAAGCTGGCTTGTTCTAGACTCCGGGGGAGCGGCGGCGAGCAGGGCATGGTTATAGGGCACACGCTGGGAGGTAAACTCGTAGCTGCGGCCGGCGGTGCGGTCTCGCGCGCTGAACACAGTTTCGGTATTGCTGTCCCATCGCCAGTCTCCAGCTACGGAGATCGTGGTGGGATTGGCGTACACCGGCAGATACGACGAATCGGTAAGGCCCCGCACCTCGACCTCGGTCCGCTGCCGGATGCGAGGCACGTTTGCGTCGAGCACGGGTTCTCTGCCTTTTTCGGGAGCATCAGTATCCCAGTTCGAGACCTCCGCATCGCCGCCGGCGCGCAGCCTGCTCTGGGTCCATCCCTCGCCGGTGAATCGGTCCAATGAGGTCAGCCGGAGATAGAACGGCTCGGGATCGTTGGTGCGTACCCGTAGTAGTTCGCTGGGGTTAGCTTGATTGAGTTCGCCCCGCAGTGAGGTGAACGGGTGGGCCGTTTGTATGCTGCGGCCTTTGCCCGTCCCAAGGTCTTTTAATGCGTCGAAGCCGCTAAACAGGCCTTGCCCTGAGCTAACCGGCACCGCGGCGGAGATGGCTATGGCAGCGATAATGCCGCCCAGCCCCAACAGATAGGCTGGCCGGCTCATCAGGGCGAAAATAGCTCGCCTAGCGGAGTCTTGCGGTCTGGAAAACGAGCTACTTTCGGCTGACTCAGTAACGAGCGGCTCAGGAGCGAGCGTCCGCGCCGCCGACCGTGCCGCCAAGGTTGGCCCGCTCCGCCACACGCTTGAACCCCAATGTGCTGTGGCGTCGATATGAGAAACACCGAGTAACAACACGTACCCGAAAGCTGCGGTCGCGAAGGTCCACCATGGTACGTCTGCCTCGGCCACGATCATCGGTACTGTCGCGAGGATGAGCAGCGGGTAACCGGCTATGGCGGCGTGGCGCAGCGTCACCGCGCACAGCTCAACCATGATGGCGATGACGCCGACACCGGTGACGATGAGCGCGATCAGCCCTGGGTGGGGCTCGGCGGGGACGTTGGTGCGGCCGATATAAGAGACGCCCTCGGCGAACTGGCCACGTAGCGCTGCGATAGCGCCTGGTGTGGGGAGGATGCCGAACGCGGCATGGCCCCCGGAGTACAGCACGGTCAGACCCATCAGAAGTGCCAGTAACGCCGTGGGTGCACTCATCCACGCCGGCAGTCCCGCAAGTCGGGACAGGTTCGCCCCGACGATCACGCAGCCGACTCCCAGCAGTATGGGCAGGAGCCAGTCGTCTTCGGCGAAGAGGGTCGTA
Source organism: Mycobacteriales bacterium (assembly GCA_041743105.1). GTDB lineage: Bacteria > Actinomycetota > Actinomycetes > Mycobacteriales > QHCE01 > QHCE01. The sequence goes on from JBGTNI010000009.1 coordinate 11,376, forward strand.
AGCCCCATGCTGCCTAACAGCGTGGCCACGGCTGCGGCGACACTGAGCCCCAGCGGCAACGGTGATCGCTTGCGTGGGGAGAGTCGCCCGTGCGCGCTAGGAGCCCGCGTGTGGTGTACATCCTGGCGCGGAGGCAGCTGCGTCCGGTCTTGGGAACCACGTTTTTGGGGGCTAAGGCGGGGACGAAGGGTATTACGCATACCTCCCGCCTCCAGTAGCGCCGTCTCGGCCAGCCGAGGGCACCTCCGGTGTTTCCTGCTCCTGCTGCTGCGATGCCAGCGAGCGCCACAGTGCGGCAACGTCGCTGCCTCGCGCCACGCGCACGCTGCGCCAGCCCGGGATAACCGGTCCTGCGCTACCGGTCCGCGAAGAATGTGGCTCCATCTCCGGCTGCGTTACGTCAGGCGTAGTCATGCCGGGCCGCGCCATGTCAGGCAGCCAGTCATCGATGTTGGACTGTTCCCAGCTCGGGCCGTCCACGACGAGGGCAACCCTGAGTTCGGCGCGTCCGCCCAGAACGCCTCGGCTCCTGCCGAGCCATGCCGCATCGTCAACGCTCAGCTCGCCCACGATGGCGATGATGACCCCTGGATCGCCATCCCAGCCAGGAGCAATGGCGTCGCCGCTGACCGCAAATCCGCCACGCAGTTCACCTCGCTCGCTCTGCGTCACACCGGCCAGGAAGTCCATGATCTGCCGGCCCTTGTCAACGGCGAGCACGTCGTAGACTTCGGATTCGCCCGAGGTGACCTGCTGACCGGTATCGGTGAGTAGCCGCACCCGCAATCCTTGACCGATCAGATGAGCGGCGATGCTCGCCGTTGCCGCCACGGCCCATTCGAAGCCGTCCTCGGACGGATCGGCGTTGTGTGCATCGCTTCGGTGTTTATCGATTCGGGGTTCATCGGTTCGATACGCCACCGCCCTGGTGTCGAGCATCACCGTGGCCCTGGCGTGGCGAGGCTGTTCCTGCTGCCGCACCATCAGCTCACCGGCTCGAGCGGTGGAGCGCCAATGAACCCTGCGCGGATCGTCGCCGTGGCGCCAGCCGCGTACCGAGGCCGCATCGTCGCCGTAGGCACCCAACGTCTGACCCCGGTGCTCGCCTAAACCCGCCCGGCCATCGATGAGTGGGTTGAGTGGTAGCGATGTCACGGGGGGCGTGACGATAAGGGTCTGCGCCGGGCTCACCGGCTGCGACAGCATGCACATTCCGAACGGATCGCTGCACTGTACTGTAAGTGGTCCCAGCACGTAGTGCCCTCGACGCCGCGGGAACACTCGATACTCCAGCTCTGCTGTTGAGCCGGCGGCGAGGCCCGACAGGCGAAAGCGGGGCCCTACAACCTCCAGGTCATCGGCCGCGGCTGCCGGGTGAGATGTGCTCGTCGTGACGTCGGTAGTCGCGAGGCCTGCGGGTACGGCGTCTTCGAGCCGTAACTGCACCGACCGGCGCCGCGCGGTAAGGCGCAGCCGTACCTGTGCAGGTTGTTGTGCGCAGATGCGCGCCGGACCGACGCTACGCCGGCACCACACCGATGTCCGGGTGGCAGACACGGCGAGCACCGCCAGGAGGGGCAGCGCGACCAGCAGCGCGGCTATCCGGAACAGTCCCTTCTCGCCCAGCAGCGGAGAGAATGCTGCGACGACCAGCCCGGCTGCGAGGACGCTGCGACCTTGTGTGGTGAGCCCATGCAGCGCGGCGCGCAGCGAGCGCGACGCCGGAAGCCAGGCGCGCTCTGCCAGCGCCCGATCAGCTGTCGGATCGCCATAGCGATCACCTTGAGGTGACACATTCCTCCTTGGATGGTTGAAGATATCCCCCGCAGAGGTATGCTTCTATGCTGCCCACCCCAAGAGCTGTTCGTCTACTGGCGTCTTGGTCGATGACCTGGCAGCTGACCTTCCCGCCAAAACCTACTCGGGCGGGATGCGGCGTCGGCTCAAGCTTGCCGTCACTACCTCGTTCATCTTCTGCGGCTGTCTCCTCCAGAGGAGGGGCCATCGGGAGGAAGGTGAGACCCCGGCCGGAGTGGTCCGCTTGAAGGCGGTTGGCGTCGTGGAGCACCTGCTCGGGGTTGCTGAGCTTGTGGGGGCTGCCCGGTCGGCGCCGCTTCTTGTACGGCCGCAGCAAATTCCGCTGCCTCTTGTTGTGTAATTTCCCTAACTAGCCCACTGGAACTGTTCAGCGTTTTCCCTTTAGCCGCCACTGCGGCGTCCTTAATCTCGCCACTAGTAATGACTTCTAACTCACCGAAATTTCCTGCCACTAATACGTTTAGTCCACCAAAAGTTCCTGTGACATCTTGTCCTTCAGGAACTAAAATTGCCATGACAATGTGAGCCGGTTCAGGTGAGACCGAAACCCCGGGTTCCCCATGAGCGGGGCTGCGCGTTACATGGGTTCTGCCATCTTCTTCCCTGATGAACATATCCCCCAGAGCTTGATGTACCGTACTGTCGCCGCTTACGGTCGCCCTCAGCGACGTACTCCCTGTTGCTCCTCGCCGGGGTGTGGGTATGTCCACAAAAAAAGTACTGGAAGAATCAGTAGGCAGGTCAACCATCGCTCGCCCAACTATGTCATTTCCAGGCCCATTCTCTCCTCTCAAAACAACTCGCATGGTATTTCCGTTATGCGAAGAAATGATTGCTGTACCATTAACGCGTCGGTTAACTAGAACGCCGATATCGAACTGGCGACCAGGGGGGCAATCAAACGTATAGGTTTTAACTAGGTCTTGGTGTTCTGCCATTCGCTCAGACTAGTACACCCATGCCGGAGTCTGGGTGCGTTGATTCAATCGCGACGCGCACTAGTCACGAGGTCGTGATCGTGTGCGACAGCGAGCTCACAAGCTGGCTGAGTACGGCTCTGGCACCGGCAACGTCGAGGTGGCCGCGCGCGTAGGCGAGGTCGCGTAAAGGCTCACTGAAGTAGGCGTCGTGCTTGTCGTGGGCACTGTTAGGCACAGTAGAGGCCAGGCTGCGCCGGTGTTGATTTGAATCCTCAGGACAGAGTCTTAGCGACGCAGGGTTTCGAGCTGGTATCCGTTATCTCTAAGCCATTCGATGATCATGGGGAGTGCCTCGAGCGTGTATTTACCGTGAAAATGCATCAGGATAACGGCATGAGCGCCAATTTGCTCTTGCACACGCTGGAGCATGTCCTGTGGGCTACGTACAAGCGCTTTATCCCCAGTGGTGGAGTAATCAGCGGTATCAACTGTCCACATGCAGATAGTCTGATCGACTGATTTAGCTGCCTCGACTACCCGCTGGTCATAGGCTCCATAGGGCGGCCGAAAATAGGGTCCGCCGAGAACGCCTTTGGCTACCTGTTCAGTGACCACGGCGTCGGAAGCTTGATCGAGCCGTGTGTGGTTTCGGGTGTGGTTGTTCACCTCGTGCCCAGCGTTACGGAGCTTCGTAATCACCTCGGGGTGCTGGTTGGTCCAGTGACTAACGGGAAAGAATCGAAACCGAACGTTGTAGCGATCGCCGAGGGAAAGAAACTTGTCGACCTTCTCTTCGTGACCGGCAGGATGGTCATCGAAGGTGAGCCAGACCACATTGGCTGTGGTGTCACGGCCTTTCGCTATGCGTGGAGTGTTGCCGCAGTGGGCGTATTGACGAGCCTGAGCTGGTGGGACATGGACCCAGCGAGGATCCAGCGCTGAGCTGTGGACCTTGTCCTCCAGATTGGGATTGCCTAGTAAAGTGGTGACGCCGTGGGTAGACCTTGAGAGCGAAGACGTTTGCTCATGTGCCGCCGCGGAAGGCGCTGAGCGTTCAGAGGTATGAGGCTCTGTTCGCGAGCCGGCCGCAGCTAAGAGAACAACGATTAAAAGAGGAAGGATAAAAACCTTACCCCGTTGGCTAAATGCCCTATTCATGTTGTCCTCGATCAGGGAGTGATTGTGCAGGCGGGAAGCGAGAGTCAAGACTGGGCCCCGGGTAAGTCGCCTCGGTATACCGGGGATTCTGCCGAGCCGGTGAGATCACAGTAAAGCCGATCGCAATACTAGAGGCATGTCGCGTCTCCTTCACCGGATAGGCATGTTCAGTGTGGCGCATCCCTGGCGAATGATGAGCGGGTGGCTCGTCATCGTCGCGGTGATCGGTGGCCTTTCCGTCGGCTTCAGCGGCGTCTACAACGACAACTTCAGAGTACCCGGTTCTGACTCGCAACGCGCGCTCGATCTGCTCAGTGAACGGTTCCCGGCCTTTAGCGGCGCTGACGCCCGGGTCGTGGTGCACGCCGCTGGCGGCAACGCTGGCAAAAGCACGGTGGATCCGGTGGAACTGAACGACGGCATTGCCCGGCTGGAGAAGTTAGAAGGTGTGGCAGCGGTCGCGTCACCCCAGCTTAACGAGGCACGCAACACCGCGCTCATCAACGTGCAGTATGACGTCCCGGTTACCGACTTCAAAGGCACCGAAGGCCTCGATGCGTTGCGGGAGGCGGCAAAGCCCATCGGCGACGCTGGGTATGGAGTGGAGTACGGCGGACAGATCCCCGAAAACATCATCATTCCCAGTGGGATGGCTGAAGCTGTCGGGATCGGTGCGGCGCTGATTATTTTGCTCATCGCGTTCGGCTCCATCCTTGCCGTGGGCGCACCGTTGATTGTGGCGGGGGTGGGGATCGTCACCGGGCTCTCCGGCGTGGCGTTGCTGGCCGCGCTGACAGACGTGAGCACGTTTGTACCGACGCTCGCGGTGATGGTCGGGCTCGGCATCGGGATTGACTACGCGCTGTTCTTAGTGACCCGGTTCCGACAAGAGCTCCGTGCCGGGAAATCGGTGCCGGACGCGACCGCGCTGGCGAACGCAACCGCCGGGCAGTCGGTGGTCTTCGCCGGTGTCACGGTGCTGGTGTCGCTCTGCGGGCTGGCTTTCGCCGGACTCCCGGTCTTTACCACGATGGGGTTTGGCACCGGCATCGTTGTCGCGATCACCATGATCGCAGCCGTGACGCTGTTACCGGCGATCCTGGGGCTGTTAGGCACCCGGTTACTCCCGAAGAAGGTGCGTCGACAGCTTGCCGAGCCCGATGGGCAGACCCGGCCGCTCCCCGGTGGTGAACCGAGCTGGGTACAACGCCTTGCTGGCCGAGTAGAACGCCGTCCATTGGTATGGGCGCTCGGCGCTCTGGCCGTTTTAGCGGTGTTTACTGCCCCGCTGTTCGATATGCGCACCTGGCCCTCAGATGCCGGGGTGGAGCCGACCTCGAATACGGTGCGGCGCTCGTACGACGTGATCGAGCGGAACTTCGGGCCGGGGTACAACGGGCCGTTGCTGGTGGCGGTCGATTTAAAGCAGCTCGATCGGACACAGCTGGCCCAATTGGGCGCCGACCTGACACACGTCAAGGGGGTCGAGTCGGTAGCGCCGCCGCAGCTGGCATCCGACGGCACCGCGGCGGTTCTCACTGTCATCCCGGAGTATCCATCCCAAGACGAGCGCACACCCGGGCTGGTGCAACGCGTCCGCCATGTCGCGCCCGCGGGCGCGAGTGTGACTGGCCTTACCGCGATCTACAGCGACGTGTCCGATGTGCTCGCCAAGAATCTATGGAAGGTCATCGCGGTCGTAGTCGGTGCCTCACTGCTGCTTCTGATGCTGATGTTTCGATCCGTGGTCATCCCGATCAAGGCCGCCGTGATGAACCTGCTCTCGATTGGCGCGGCTTATGGGGTGGTGACCGCGGTATTTCAGTGGGGCTGGGGTGCGGAGTTACTGGGGTTGCCGCACGCGGTGCCGGTGACGAGCTTCTTGCCGGTGTTGATGTTCGCGCTGTTGTTCGGGCTCTCCATGGATTACGAAGTCTTCCTGCTGTCCCGAGTCCGGGAGCATTGGATCAAGACTGGGGATTCAAAAGGCGCGGTGATCGTCGGCTTGTCATCCACGGCGCGGGTGATCACCAGCGCCGCGCTCATCATGGTGGCGGTATTCGTCGGTTTCTCACTCGATCCGTCAGTCGTGGTGAAAATGGTCGGGGTGGGGATGGCTACCGCGATCGCGGTCGACGCCACCATCGTGCGTTTGGTTCTGGTGCCCGCCTTGATGACGATGCTCGGGGATCGAAACTGGTGGCTCCCCGGCTGGCTGGACCGCGTACTTCCACACCTAGATCACAAAGGACCGCCAGGGCGGTCAGCATGAGCGCAGCGGTTGGAGTTCTCGACATAGGCGGCGAATTGTACGGAGACGGTAACCGGCTGCGGCTGCGGCAACCCTGTGATCCGCCGCGCAAGTTCTTCTTGGTCGAGGTGGCGTGCGCTCGGTCCCATTAAGACAAGCTGTTCGATCTCGCGATGTGCCATCGATGCCGCGTACGTGAGGGTCGTAGGTCGGGTTACCTGCTCAAAATCTTTGAGTTTTGTTGCGAGTCGGAGCTGTTTGCGGTCGTCGACGCTCAGTAGGCCCAGGGTTCCCACCAGCTCGCGGAGATGGTCACGCGTGGGGGTAACGACAACGAAAATTCCGCCCGGACGGAGAATGCGTCCAATTTCGGAGACATTCCGAGGACCGAAAACACTCATGACTAGCGCGGCGGCGGCGTCGGCAAAAGGCAGCCGAGCCCACACATCCGCCCCGATGGCAGCGACGCGTGGGTGTACTCGCGCGGCTGCGCGTAACGCATGCTTTGAAGCATCCACACTCACACCCACCCACGTGGGCAAGACATCTAACGCGCGCGCTAGGTAGTAGCCGGTTCCTCCCGCCAGATCGACCGCATATTCCTGCTCCGCTCCTCCGCTGAGGTGTTGTGCCAGCTCGGCAAGAGCTGTTCCCAACGGCTCGTAGTGACCACTGGCTAGGAAGTTCTCCCGGGCTGTGACCATCTGTGCGGTATCGCCGGTACCGAGCCGTGCGTGACCCGACATCAGGCTGAGGTATCCCTGTCGCGCTAGGTCAAACGTATGACGCTCTTTACAGAGCGCCGATTTCCCCGATAGCTGCAACGGTCGATGACAAATCGGACATCGGAGGATGGCCAATGCGCGACTCAGCGCAGTGGTTTCATCGTTCCCTTGCCATGGCGGATGGGATTTCACATCGTTCACAGCGACATCATCCCCGATGCCCGCATGGAACTGGCCCGGCCCGGCCTGCCCATCTCGGGCTGAAATCCAGCAGCCGCATAGGCTTAATCGAGTGAGAGAGGGATAGCTGCCATGGATATGCAACTTGCCGACAAGGTTTTTGTTATCACCGGCGCCTCGGCCGGCATCGGGGAGGCCACGGCACGGTTACTCGCGCGGGAGGGAGCGCTCGTCGTGGGCGTTGCCCGTAAACCCGATGGCATAGCGAATCTCGGAGACCGGGTGAGCGGCATAGCGGCTGATGTCACCGATCCGGATGCCGCCGACCGGGTGGTGACGGCGGTGCTTCAGAAACACGGTCGCATCGATGGGTTGGTCAACAACGCCGGGGGCCTGGATTCACGTACTAGTTTCCTCGACGTCACCGACGAACAATGGCGCGCCACGTTCGAGCTCAACTTCCATTCCGCCGTACGGATGACCCGCGCTGCGCTACCTGCCATGCTCGCCCAGAGCGGCGGGAGCCTGGTACACATCGCCAGTGAGGCGGCTCGGCTCCCCGATGTGCCGCTGGTCGACTATGCCGCGGCTAAGACCGCGCTGCTATCGGTGTCCAAGACACTCGCAGCCGAGTTCGGCCCGCGCGGTGTCCGATCGAACGTCGTTTCGCCAGGCCCTACCCGGACCGCGCTATGGGATGCTCCGGGCGGTTTTGCCGAACAACTCGCCGCCCAGTTCGACCTCCCGCCCGAAGAGGCAATAGACCACTTTGTCCATGAGGTACGGCGTCTGGCCACTGGACGGCTCGGAACGCCGGAGGATGTCGCGCACGTGATCGCCTACCTGCTCTCACCGCTGGCGAGTCAGGTCACCGGCGCCGAATGGTCTGTAGACGGTGGTGCGCTCCGCCAAATCTGATCAGGGCGTGGCGGCTAAGACCGCGACGGGTTCTCTACGAGTCTCACCTGGTGAGTGCTAGCGCTGAGTTCCTCGTGGTCGTCGCGGGCCGGGATGCGTCTCGGTCGGTCAGGCACCCCACCAGGCCGACGCCACGCTTGGGGTGCCGCACCAGGTTCCGGGACTACTTTCGGCACCGATATTTCGCCGCGCACGTCTTCGAGCATTCGAGCTTCAAAGTCCGGGTAGCTGATCCCCTGACCCAAAAGCCACATCATTTTCGTCGCAATCACCTCTACGGACATATCGTGTGCCGGTATGGCTAATTTGCGCCTAGCAAGCTCCAGCCCTGGCTCGTTGTCCCTGAGATCGCTACTACCGGTGCCTAGCTGGGTTGTAACGACTACTGGGATCTCATTTTCCTTCAGATATTCGAAGCATGGACGCAAATGTGCGCTGATATCGCCGGAGCCAAAAGCTTGAAATATCATTCCTTTTATCAGCGTCCCATCCGATTCTACGAGCCCTCGTAAGATCTTCGTAAAGTTTTCCGGATCCATTCCGGGAAGCTCTGATAACGACACTAATCGAGAATCGAACTCGTCCTTCACGACCAGATCGGCTCTGGTAAGAGCGGCGGGATTTTCTTCTCTTCTCAGGTAAGCGTGATACCGCTCAAGGTTGGTGGGGTCGAGCTTAATAGTACGACCTATTCGACCGAGGCTTCCCTCTGGGGATGGGTCAAAGGCATCATAGTGAAAACTGCTGGGATTCACCACTCTAGTGCCTGAGATAATGTGGCTGCCGAACAGGCCAACGACTCCGCGAACTCCGCCATAATCAGGAGTGATGGCGACGCGCACCGCGTTCTCCAAGTTAATTTTCATATCTGTGTCGTGCCGATTATACGGAATTTGAGAGCCAGTAATTATAATGGGTTTTCCGAGGTTTTCCAGGGCGAATGAAAGAGCCGCGCATGTATAACCCATGGTCTTGGGATCGTGAGTTACAATAAAGCCGTCGTGCGAATCGTAATGGTCCGCTATTACTCTGATGATGCTTGACCAGTGCGCCGGAGTAATGTCAGATCTATCTCCATTTTCGGCTGCTATGGTGTCAAGGCTAGGATTAATTCGCCAGAATCTTCCCTCAGAAGTAAGAGACGCCTTCGGAAACGTAGGTAGATTGCCTGTAATTGCCTCGCCTGTGGTGATCACTAATAATCGTTTATCCATCGCTGGCCTCCTGTTGCCGCAGTCCGAGACAGGGTGCGCGCAAGCCTACTGATCGGCTCTGTGGCGCCGCCACAGGCAGCACGCGCTCGGTCCGGTAGGGGTTCGGCGCGCCTCCCGACCGAGCGGCGGTAGACATTTCGTCATGAAGTGTGGTGTCTCCCGGACGGCTCGTAACACCGGAGGACGTTGCTTGGGTGATATCACCAGCGCTGCCAATGGGGCTCGGATGTCATCCGAGCCCCATTGGCTTGAGATCAGGTTCAGACCGCGACGGGCTCTCTACCGCGTCCTGCTTCCGCAACCTCCGAGGCCTCCACGGCTGGTCCTGGCGGTGTATCACTGCGGCGCCTCATGAACAACAGGACTGCAAGCAGCGCAGCCCCCCAGACGATTCCAGCGGCGCCCATCAGGCCGGCGCTGAATCCATCGGTCATCGCCTGCGGCACATTAGTACCGTCCGCGAGGGCGTCGGTCGTCACCGAGGTGGCCAGCGCCATGAGAACAGCAACCCCAAGAGCCCCACCGATCTGTTGCGTCGTATTGATCAGTCCCGAAGCCAAGCCCGCCTCGCTCGCCGGCACCCGAGAGGTGGCGGCGATCATCAGCGGTATCACCGCGAGCGCCGCACCGATAGCGGCAAGCACGTTCGGGCCTACTACATCGGTGAGGTACTTGCCGTCAGCGGGTATCTGTGAGAACCACATCAACCCCACCCCCATGGTGAGCAGGCCTATCACGCTTGGCACCTTGTATCCCACCCGGGTGACCAACTTAGAAATCGGAGCCGCCAAGAAGGCGAAAGTCAGCGCAACCGGCAGCTGTGCCAGACCTGCTTTGATCGGTTCATATCCCAGCACTTGCTGTGAATACAGCGTTAAGAAGAAAAAGAGTGGGAACATCGACGAGGTTGCCAGCAAGGTCAACAGGTTCGCGTTCCGCAGTGCCGCGATACGAAATATCCGTAGCGGGACAAGCGGCTGCGCCGATCGCGCCTCGATGGTTACGAAGGCGATCAAGAGTGTGGCGGCGAGGCTGAGTAGACCCAGCGTCTGGCCCGATCCCCACCCTGCCTGCTCCGCATCGACCAGCGCATAGACCAGCACCACGAGCCCGCCGGTAACCGTGATAGCACCCCAGAAATCGAACGAGCGCTGGCGCACCTCCGAGCGACCCTCGGGGAGGAGACGCGGGGCCAACGCGACAGCGATCACCGCTATGGGCACGTTGACCCACAGCACCGCTTGCCAACCGAACCACTCGGTGAGGAATCCGCCAAGTATGGAGCCCGCGGAGGCTCCCATCCCCGCGACGGACACCCAGACGCCTAACGCTTTATTGCGCTCGGCGCGGTCGGTGAAGAGTGTCATCACCAGGGAAAGCGCCGCCGGAGAAACGATTGCCGCGCCGACGCCTTGGAGAGCGCGCGCGATGATAAGCCAGAGCGCTGAGGTCGCGAGCGCGCCGGCGAGCGAGGCGGCGGCGAAGAGGATAAGCCCTATCATGAAAAGGCGGCGACGCCCGAGTAGATCGGCAGCGCGCCCGCCCAGCAGCAGCAGGCCGCCGAAGGTCAGCATGTAGGCGTTAGCGACCCACGAGAGGTTTTCGGGAGCAAAGCTCAAGTCGGTCCCGATGCTCGGTAGCGCGACGAGCACGATCGCCGCATCGAGGATGAGGAAAAACTGTGTTGTCGCGAGCAGGGCAAGCGCTAGCCAGCGGCTCGGTGCGACAGGCGAGGGGGGCATAAAGTATCTCCATATAGGAATGTGAGTTCCGATTCCGTTTCAGTCGCGACGATACGGAACCGTGGTTCCGCTTGTCAAGAGTCTGCGCTACACTCGGTGCTGTGAAGACCGGCGAGAGCTCCGCGCTCCTCCTTTCCGCGATCCAATCCGGGGGAGGCGTCGCAGCGGTGTACGAGGAGCGGCCGATGCGCGCCGATGCGCGCCGCAACCGAGAAAAGGTGCTGCGCGCCGCCCGTGAAGCGTTCGCGGAGGAGGGTGCGGATGTCCAGATGGACTCTGTCGCCCACCGTGCCGGCGTGGGAGTCGGCACGCTTTATCGTCACTTCCCCACAAAGCATGCGCTGATGGCCGAGATAATCCGGCAGTGGTTGGCGGCTCGGATAGCCATCGCGGAGGATGCTAACGCCATCCAAGACCCAAGCGTGGCCTTGCGTTTTGTGATCCACCAGTCTGCGGAACTCTTCTATGAGCATGCCGGGCTTCGTAACGCTTTCGCCGAACTCCATGCCGTTGACATCTGCCCGGCGGAGAGCACAGCGTTGCAACATTCGCTCACGGCGATCATCCAACGAGCTCGAGTGGCGGGCGTCATTCGTGAGAACGTGGATGTGGACGGCTTTCTTTCACTGCTCTGCGGGTTGTCTGCAGCGATCTCAGCGGGAGCCCCGTGGCGCTGCGGCGCTGAAGTTCTGGCTGCCGGTCTCGCGCCGAGTGCACCCTAAGCTAGCAGTGGCGGCGGTTGGGCAACACCGTATCGTTGACCTATACCGACTTCCCGCAGGCTGACGAACGGCAGCTGATGGCCGAGACGATCGAGTATCCGGTGCAGATCAACGGCAAGGTTCGGGCGCGGGTCTCGGTAACCGCTGACGCCGACGAGTCGACGATTCGCGAGGCGGCGCTCGCCGACCCCAAGGTCGCCGCTTACGTGGGGGAGCAGGAGCCTAAAAAGTGATCGTGGTCCCCGGCCGCATCGTCACCGTGGTGGTTTAGGCACGGCTCGCTTGATTTTCTATATATTTTTCTATACAGTTTTAGCATGGCGCTCTTGGATCACCCTCGGGAACTGACGGTTACCGAGGCAACACGGCGGGGTGTTGCGGGCTTGGTTGCCGACGCGGAGCAGGGTACTGATCTTGTCGTTACTCGTCGACATCGACCTGTTGCTGCTGTTGTGAGCTTCCCTCGGCTTGCCGAGCTCCAGGAGGTCGCGGCAGATCTGCACGATCTGGCTTTAGTGATGGTGCGCTCCGCGCTCGATGGCGGGCAACGTACCTCGCTGGACGACGTGATTGCTTCCTTCGGACACACACGGGAGTCGTTGGCGGCACTCCCTGACGATGAGTGATCGATGGTCGAGGTAACTTTCACCAACGCTGCACTCGATGACTTGCGGCGGCTGGGGCCGGACGCGGTGCCTAAAGTTTTGCGTAAGGTTCTTCTGTTGCTAAACAATCCCAAAGCCGGCTATCCCCTTGGGGGCGAGCTGGCCGGCTACCGCAAGCTTATCGTCGGGCCTAACACCTGGCGCGTCGTCTATCTCGTGAATGAAGGCTCGGTACTTGAGATCTGCGAGGTATGGGCGGTAGGAGAAAGAGCTGATGCGCAGGTTTACGCAGAGGCTACGGCGCGGGTACGAGCGGCAGGCACATCCTCCCCCGAATTTTTACGCCTGGCTGATGTGATCGAACGGTTGGGCAAACTAGCCGGGAATGTTATTGTTAGCCAACGATCTACTAGAGATCCAGTACCTGATTGGCTATCGGAGCGATTGATCTATACGGTAGGCCTATCCCGTGAAGACGTCGTCGCCCTTGACCTTGAACGAGCGGTCGATTTATGGGCAGACTACACATCTAATCCGGGTAGAGGACGTTAGCGCTTACAGCAGTTCGCTGTGTTCTTGACAAGAGCAATACACTACAGACTATGACTAACTACACGTCGTTCTCCTTCTTTGCCTGGATGAGTTTGCTGGGTTTTATGGTCGCTATGGCTGCTTCGCTGCTCCAAGGTGATAGAACAACTCTGGCGGTTTCGGGAATAGGAATCCTTCTCGGTGTTGCCCTGGTGACCTACTCGAAAACTCGCGTTGGAAGGTCTATCGAGCCTAGCTGAGTTGATCGAACGCCGGTGGTTGACGTCGTCCTCAAGCTACTATCGCTGTGGCGTCCTTGGGTGGGATGTGGTGAGGCTGCTGGGGAGGTTGGGATATGGCGTCAACCGACAACACTGGTCAGGAACTAACTGTCGTTTCGATGGGCACTGCCGTTGGCCCCATGGTTTCAGATATCAGCCAGTTAAGGCTGTCTAAGTTGTGGCCTGCCGATATGGGATCTGACGGTTCCTGGACAGTGCGGAGCGGGAATATCAGCGCCGTTGATACTGGTTTTGCCATGTACTATCTGCCTGTTTTGAACAATGGAGCCGCGTTTGTTATCGCTGATCCGAACGATGGTACTCCGCCGGGAGCTTGGGCAACGATTCCTGACTACATCCCTTGGCTCGATGTCAGTGGGAGCGCTCCCGCATTAAGAGATTCCGTCGCGAATGAATCTGATCCGAACGGTTCTTATCCACAGTTTTGTCGAGCCGTTCGTGACCTTCCTCCGGGCACACCCAGGTATTCGGGGCTCACCGAGAAACCACGGGAAGACCTTCAAGCCTATGCCGAGAACTGGCTTGCCCATGTCATGGGAGGAAAAAATATACGCGAAGGTGGAATCTCAGCTTCGATCGAGCAGTCGATACCCACTATCCCGGAGGTTCTCGGGAGCACTATTATTCCCCCGCGCGATGATCGATTTCTCCGCTACCTCTCCAGGGGTGCGCTTGCGCTTGCGGTCGCGACCGCTGGTGGGGCGGTAGCCATTGGTGAGCCGATAATCGCGGTTGGGGCGGGAGCCGGCATGCTGGGATTCGCACTTTAATGAAAGTAATAAAAGACGGTCCAGGCGAACAGACCCGCTGGGCTCACCGCCAGATCAAATTTCCCGATTCACCCCCGCCCGATCCGCGCCGACGCCGAGGTGGCCCTGGCACTGGCTCGTAGCGGGTTATTCTCATAACGTTTCACCACATGGTCTGAACGTGCTCGTAGCCGAGAATTTTCTCGTCGACTGTCAGCAACGGGACGTTGAACCGGCGCGCGGTTGCGACGATGACGCGGTCTGCCGGGTCCTTGTGGAATTCTCCCGGCAAGTCTGTGGAGCGTACGGCGATGTCATTGTCAACCGGTATGAAACGCACCCGATCGATGCTCTCCACCTCCGAAAGCCAGTTCGACACAGGCATGGAAAGAGCCAGGCGATCTTTGGCAACGAGTGTTCCTATCTCCCATGCGCTGATGGACGAGACTCCAACCTCGCCCTCGGTGAGGTTGAGGGCTATCGCGTCCCGTGCCGCCTCGCTGAGCTTGGTGTCGTCGCCGCTTGCCCACTACAGCAAGACGTGGGTGTCCAGCACGATCACTGTGTCACGACAATCTGGGCCGCTTCCCAGTCGTCGTCGGTCACCGGCTCGGTGGGTTCGGAGTAGCGCTTGACGCTACCTTTGAGGACATCGAGTGGTGTCCGCGTTTCGCTTCGCCACGGCCGGATTTGGAGTACGGGTTTTCCGCGATCGGTCACGATCAATGGCTGGCCGGTGGCCTGTATGCCACGCAGTAACTCCAGCGCGTGAGTTTTCAGCTCTGTCTTGGACACGTTGGTGGCCATGGTGGGTCCTTCCGTCAACACGACCAGTATAGACATAAAAGGACTATATATAACTAGTCACTTCCTATCGGGCGTTGACATTTGTGCTAGATACCCCCACCGGGGAACCTAGGCTGTTCTACCCTCACTGGAGCGACGACTATTGAGGGCCATGGCAGACGATGCCGACGGTGAGCGGACACAGCTCGATATTCCAGGAATTCACGCTCGGTTCGGCACCGCGCGTGAGTTGATCGCGCGACCTCGTGCTCTGTATGGGCTGGCGGCGCGTGCGCTATCGGACGGCAACGTAGGCAGCCTCCCCGCCGGGGTGCTGGACAAATCCGATGAGCCGATTTCATATCGGACGCGCGCTGGAGGGGGCCCGACGGTAAACTTGACAGCTCTGACTCCGATCGCCGACCTCACGACCCGGGTACGTCCTGCGCGAGGTCGAGCTGTCTCCTTGGTCTCCCATCCGAACGCAGATCAGGCACTAGCGCCAGTGATGACGTCGGTGACACGGGCGATAGGCCGGTCGGAGCAGGCCACACCGCGGCTTCTCACGACCGCGGATGTGGCGGGCTTCGAGGCCGCGCCGCAGAGCGCGCCGGGCTTGCTGCTCTCGGAGTACCCGACCTCGGAGCTCGACCTGGCTGAAGCGCTGATCCACGAAGCCGCCCACGCCAAGCTTTTCGAGCTCGCCATCACCGGAGCAGTCTTCACCCCGACTCCTACGATCTCCCTCCGTTTCATCCGTCCTGGCATACCCCGGAGACGAGCTGGGGGATAAGACAGACGCTACCGCGGCGCACACTTACGCCTGCCTGGCCCAGTTCGCCCGGGATCTCGGTGTCGCCACCGGCCGACGCACCGTCGGCAATTCTTCACCGCTACTGGACCGGAGGCTAACTGCCCGGCGGAGGCTGATGTTGCGCAAGCAATCGGGCTACAGCTCAATGGCCATGGGCAACTCGATTCGAGCCGGTACCGTGACGGCATCTCCTACAGAATTGTCGGCTGCTCGTACCGAACGCGCACCGGTGGTGAAGTTTCGGTGGCTCGGATTGGCCGTGGCGATAGTGACACGGGGACTTTTGAGGTGTTACGGAGGCAGGCAAAGGGAGTGCGGGAAGAAGTTTTCGAACCCCTCGAAGGCCTCGACCGTGACGCATGGGTCGATGGGGAGCGCATTGCGGTGCGTAACGGCAAAGCCATGCTGTTTATCGAGCTCAAGGGACCGAATCAGTCAAGTACGGAGCGGGCTATCGGCTTCCATCTCCGCCGGAGTCCCATGGCGCTGTAGCGCTGATGTTCTGGCCGCCGGCCTCGCACCGAGCGCACCCTAAGCTAGCTTTGCCCCGATCGACGGCCTATCGCCAACGCGCTCAAGTCGGCACGGGTGTATGCGCCACCAGTCTCGTGACAATCTCACCGGTGCTGCTACCGGCCGCGCGGGCCTCGGCATCCAGGAGCAGCCGGTGTGCCAGCACGGGCACAGCCAGCACCGCGATGTCATCGGGAAGCACAAAGTCCCGGCCTTCCATCGCGGCAATCGCCCGCGAGGCCCGTAGCAGCTGCAAGGCGGCACGAGGACTCGCACCCAATCGAAGTTCTGGTGTGCTACGGGTAGCTCGGACCAGGCTGACCACGTACTGCTTGACAGCTGGCGAGACATACACGCCGGAGGTGGCCTGGATCAGTGCTCCGACCTCGGCAGTGCTGGAGACCGCGGGCATGGCGGCGATTGGGTCGGCTGAGGCATGTTCATCGAGCATCGCTATCTCGGCACGCGCATCGGGATAGCCCATCGCAATCCGGGCTGTGAATCGATCGCGCTGCGCCTCCGGGAGCGGATAGGTGCCTTCCATTTCAATGGGGTTCTGGGTTGCGATCACCATGAATGGCTGTTCGAGCTGGTAGGTGGCGCTGTCGGTGGTGACCTGCTGCTCTTCCATGCACTCCAGCAACGCCGACTGCGTCTTGGGGGAGGCGCGGTTGATTTCGTCGGCCACTAGAAGATGCGAAAAGACCGCGCCGGGCTTGAACTCGAAGGCTCGTGTGTCTTGATTGTAGATACTCACGCCGACGATGTCGCTGGGTAGCAGGTCAGGAGTGAACTGGATGCGCCGGATGGTGCCGTCGATGGAACGAGCCAGCGCCTTCGCCAGGGTGGTCTTGCCGACACCGGGGACATCTTCGATCAGCAAGTGGCCGCCGGAGAGCATCACCGCTA
This sequence comes from Mycobacteriales bacterium, assembly GCA_041743105.1. Classification (GTDB taxonomy): domain Bacteria; phylum Actinomycetota; class Actinomycetes; order Mycobacteriales; family QHCE01; genus QHCE01. Next base: position 28,233 of record JBGTNI010000009.1, read on the forward strand.
GGGCAAGTCGAATCACATGGTGCTTACCCTCGATGGCGTGCTCCATGGAGCTGGTGATCGACGCGGCAATCTCTCGTACGCTGCTGATGTCGCGGTTCGGAACACCGTCGCTGCTGGCGGTACCGCTAGTAGAAATGGCCGTTGGCGCTGCCGCGAAGCCGGCTATCCGGGTTGGGGTATAAGCAGTCACAAGGTCAATCCTCTCATGGGGATCGAGTTGCCGGAGGGCTATAGTTCGCCCATGCCCGCACCGACCCCAGCAACGAAAGCCCCCGAGACCGGTGCCGGTCTCGATGCCGATGGAAGCGACACGGCAGTGCCACTACCCGCCACCGACACGCCGCCGCATCGCTACACCGCCGAGCTTGCCGATCGGATCGAGCGCGACTGGCAAGAATTGTGGGCGGCCGAGGGCACCTTCTACGCGCCCAATCCGGTAGGAGAACTAGCTGCGGAGCCGGGCAGTGAGCTCGAAGAGCGGGCGCGCCGGCCCAAGCTCTTTGTGCAGGACATGTTCCCGTACCCGTCTGGTGCCGGACTGCACGTCGGTCACCCGCTGGGATACATCGCCACCGACGTCTATGCCCGGTTTGCTCGTATGGACGGCCGCAACGTGCTGCATACGTTGGGCTATGACGCTTTCGGTCTGCCGGCCGAGCAATACGCGGTGCAGACCGGTCAACATCCACGGGTGACCACCGAGAGCAACATCGCAAACATGCGTGCGCAGCTGCGCCGGCTGGGGCTGGGCCATGATTCGCGGCGCAGCGTCGTGACCACCGACACCGATTACTATCGGTGGACGCAGTGGATCTTCCTGCAGATCTTTAACTCCTGGTACGACACCGAACAGAACAAGGCTCGCCCGATCGCAGAGCTTGTCGAGCAGTTCAGCAGTGGGCAGCGACCCACACCCGGGACGGTGCCGTGGGCGGAGCTAAGTTCGCAGCAGCAGCGCAGCATCGTCAACGGGCACCGCCTGGCCTATCTGTCAGAGGCGCCGGTGAACTGGTGCCCCGGCTTGGGCACGGTGCTGTCCAACGAAGAGGTCACCGCCGACGGTCGCAGCGAACGCGGCAACTTTCCGGTCTTCAAACGCAACCTGCGGCAGTGGATGATGCGCATCACCGCCTACGCCGACCGACTGATCGACGACCTGGCCGCACTGGACTGGCCCGTGCCTGTCGTGCAGATGCAGCGCAACTGGATCGGCCGGTCCTACGGGGCGCGGGTCGACTTCGCAACGGTCAGTGCGTCTAGCGCCGATGGCACGGCTGTCTTACCCCCGATCAGCGTTTTCACCACAAGGCCCGACACGATTTTCGGTTGCAACTCATTGGTTGTGGCGCCAGAGCATCCCGCGGTGGATACGTTGCTTCCGCCGCACTGGCCGCATGACACGCCTGCACACTGGACTGGTGGGGCAGCCACCCCTGCTGATGCGGTAGCAATGTATCGGGCGCAGGCCGGGACTGCTTCCGAGCTTGAGCGGCAAAACGACAGCCGAACCAAAACCGGGGTTTTCACCGGAGCCTATGCGCTCAATCCGGTGGCTCAAGTGAGAGTCCCCATTTTCATCGCTGATTACGTGTTGATGGGATACGGCTCCGGTGCCGTCATGGGAGTCCCCGGCGAAGACAAGCGAGACTGGGAATTTTCAGAAAAGTTCGAGCTACCGATTATCCGTACCGTGCAGCCACCCGAGGGCTTTGAAGGCAAGGACTTCGAGGGTGACGGCGTAATGATCAACTCGGGTTTCTTAAATGGTTTGCCGTGGCCAGAGGCGAAGAAACGGATGATCGACTGGCTTACCGAGCATGAGCACGGCGCGGGCACAGTCAGCTACAAGCTGCGGGATTGGTTATTCAGCCGTCAGCGCTACTGGGGCGAGCCCTTTCCGATCGTCTATGCCGTTGACGACACCGCCGTTAAGGACAATGCCACTGACGGCGACGCCCCTGACGGCAATCCCACCAACCGCGCCGACATCGACGGTGAGCCCATTGCGCTACCCGAATCGATGTTGCCGGTGTTGCTGCCGGAGGTGGACGACTACTCGCCGGTGACCTATCACCCCGACGACGCTGACACCGACCCCGCACCGCCGCTTGCCAAGGCGGCGGAGTGGACCACTGTGCAGCTAGATCTGGGCGACGGCCTGAAGACCTATCGCCGCGACGCTAACGTCATGCCGCAATGGGCGGGGTCCTGCTGCTACCAGCTGCGATACATTGACCCACGCAACTCCGAGCAGCTCTGCGATCCGGTCAACGAGGGATACTGGATGGGGCCGGAGCCTCTCGTGCACGGAGCCGATGATCCCGGCGGCCTGGATCTGTACGTCGGCGGCGTGGAGCACGCGGTGCTGCACCTGCTGTATGCCCGATTCTGGCACAAGGTGCTTTACGACCTGGGACATGTGCATTCCAGTGAACCGTACCGGCGTTTGTTCAATCAGGGCTACATCCAGGCTCCTGCCTACGTCGATTCCCGGGGCGTGTACGTCCTGGCCGACGAAGTAGTCGAATACTCCGGCGTTTTCAGCTGGCGTGGCCAACCCGTGCGTCGAGAGTACGGAAAGATGGGCAAGTCACTGAAGAATGTGGTGACACCCGAGCAGATCTGTGCCGAATACGGTGCTGACACCTTCCGGGTGTACGAGATGAGCATGGGGCCGTTGGAGTCTTCTCGGCCGTGGGAGTCTCGCGCGGTTGTGGGTGCGCACCGATTTCTGCAGCGGCTGTGGCGGGTGGTGCTCGATGAGCAGACCGGGCAGCCACGCGTCACCGACGAACCAGCTAGCGCACAGAGTCGGCAGGTGCTGCATCGCACCATCGACGGAGTGCGCGCCGACATGGTGGGTCTGCGCTTCAACACCGCGATCGCCAAGCTGATCGAGCTGACTAACCACGTCACCACCGCTTATCCCGATGGTGCGCCGCGCGAAGTTGCTGTGCCGCTGGTACTGATGGTGGCGCCGCTAGCCCCGCACATCGCCGAAGAGCTGTGGCGACGGTTGGGCAACACCGGATCGTTGACCTATACCGACTTCCCGCACGCCGACGAACGGCTGCTGGTGACCGAGACGATCGAGTATCCGGTGCAGATCAACGGTAAGGTCCGAGCACGGATCAGGGTGGCCGCGGATGCCGAAGAATCGGTGGTCCGCGAGGCTGCACTCGCCGACGCCAAGGTGGTGGCCTACGTGGGGGAGAAGATCCTGAAGAAGGTAATCGTGGTCCCCGGACGGATCGTCACTGTAGTGGTGTGAGGTAGGTTTTCGCTGCCGGCAGTGGGCGCGGCTACTCGTACATCGCGGACTGTTGCGAACCAATGACGGCAATACAGTCTAGGCTAGATGTCGTTTGAATTAGATGGCAATCACCTCGGCGGCGTTTGTGTAGTGGTCTTGGCTGGCTTATTCACAACGAGAGTTACTCGGATGTTTTCAGGAAAACGCCGTTCAGGAGAGTGATTTAGCGACATTTTCCCTGAAGACGTTTCCTTACGCATAAGGTTCCGTCTGCCATTCTAGTTCAATGCCGCGGTCACCGTGCTAGCCGTAGACTGTCACCATCTCCCCTTGGAACGCTTGTTAGGAGTGGCGCGCCTTTGTAATCTCTGAAAGGCGGGCAGCCATCTAGCGAGGATGACAATGTTGATGGTGAAACCCAGCCATAGTAAAACTAGTAGCGCAATAGTGACGATTATAAAGAATGGAGGAAAGCTGGTTTGCGCAAGGGCAGGAACAAGGGGTCTGCTGAAGGTTTAGTTGACTCCTGATCTGTGAGGATTTTGGTCCTTGCTGTAAGGATGTCTTGCATGCCCAAGCCCTACCCTGAGGAGTTCCGCGCCGACGTTGTCGCGGTTGCTCGCAAGCACGAGGCGCCGTT
>JBGTNI010000010.1:0-80865 GCA_041743105.1 Mycobacteriales bacterium
GGCGGGCGCGGCTCGCGAGCTGTCTGGCCGCGGCCGGGGACCGCTCGATCATCGGGGCGATCTCCTCGAACGGCACGGCGAACATGTCGTGCAGCACAAAGGCGAGCCGCTCGGCCGGCGGCAGCGTGTCGAGCACCACGAGCAGCGCCAACCCGACCGAGTCGGCCAGCAACGCTTCCTGCTCCGGTCCGCGCCGGTCCTCGTGGCTGATGATCGGGTCAGGCATGTGCACGTCAAGGGGCTCCTCACGCCGTGACTTGCGCGTACGCAGCATGTTCAGACACACCCGTGCCACCACTGTCGTCAACCACCCAGCAAGGTTCTCGACGCTACTGGTATCAGCGCGACTAAGGCGCAGCCAGGATTCCTGGACGGCGTCGTCGGCCTCGCTGAGTGAACCGAGCATCCGGTAGGCCACCGCTCGCAGGCGAGTCCGGTGCTCCTCGAAACGCTCGGTCAGCCATACGCGCTCGTCCATCGGGTCACATTCCTCCGTCGCGGGGTGTCATACCAGTAGACCCGCGAACCCCAGCCGACGTGACTGGAAGGTCGCCTCTCGGACGAACGAATCGGAGATACCTGTGACCTCACCCCTTCTGGTTACCGGCGGCACGGGTACGCTCGGGCGCCTCGTCGTGCCCCGCTTGCGGAAGGCCAGCTTTCCCGTGCGGGTACTCAGTCGGCGCAGCCGCGAGCCCTGGGACGGCATCGAGTTCTTGATCGGCGACCTGGCCACCGGCGAGGGGCTTGAAGCCGCGGTGAACGGGATCGGGACCATCGTGCATTGCGCGGGCACCGCCAAGGGAGATGAGGACAAAGCCCGCAATCTGGTGCGTGCGGCGTCGCGAGCCCGTGTGCAGCACCTGGTGTACGTCTCGGTCGTCGGCGCCGAACGGATCCCGGTCGTCAGCGGGGTCGACCGCACCATGTTCGGCTATTTCGCGGCCAAGCGGGCCGCAGAGAACGTGATCGCCGACTCCGGACTGCCGTGGACGACGCTGCGCGCCACCCAATTTCATGACCTGATCCTGACGGTGGCACGGCAACTGGCGAAGCTGCCGGTGATGCCAGTCCCGGCCGGCTTCCGATTCCAGCCGGTCGACGCAGGTGAGGTGGCAGTCCGACTCGTCGAGCTCTCGCTCGGCGAGCCATCCGGGCTCGTGCCAGACATCGGCGGGCCACGCGTCTACGAGCTGACCGAGCTGCTCCGCAGCTACCTGCGGGCCAGTCACCGGCACCGGCTGCTCATGCCCGTCAGGCTCCCTGGCAAGGCAGCCCGCGCAGTCCGGGCCGGCGCCAACCTCACTCCCGAAGGGGCTGTTGGCCACCGAACCTGGGAAGAATTCCTGGCCGAGCGGCTGCGTTAGCGCTACCTTGTCCACCGACTTAATAACCGTGGCTCAGTATCATGCCGATGAAGTACGTGATGGCCGCGGCGGCGGCACCGAATGCCAACTGACGCATCCCACTAAGCCACCACGCCCGGTTGGTGAAGCGGCTCACCAAAGCGCCGACGACAAACAATCCCGTGCCGCCAACGACGAGCGCCAGCCATAATTGATCACGACCGAGGAGGTAAGGCACCAACGGGACTAGCGCACCCACCGCGAAGCAGAGGAATGACGAGATGGCGGCGAGCCAGGGTGACGGCTGCTGATCGGAGACCACGCCCAGCTCCTCAAGCGCATGGGTGCGAAGGGCAAGCTCAGGATCGTTTGAAACCTCGGCAGCGATACGCTGTGACAGCCCGGCCGAGTAGCCGCGTTGGCGCAGCATCAGCACCAATTCGCGCTGTTCCACAGCCGGGTTGGCTTCAAGTTCGCGGCGCTCCTTGTTCAGCTCGGCGACAATCTGCTCGTTCTGACTTCGTACCGAGGTGTACTCCCCGAGCGCCATCGAGATCGCACCAGCGGCCAGCCCGGCGGTGCCTGTGAGCACGATCGTGTGAGTACTCACGCCACCGCCACTCACGCCGGCGATCAGCGAGATGTTACTGACCAACCCATCCATCGCACCGAAAACCGCGGCGCGAAGCCAGCCACCGGAGACGTCGGGGTGATGATGCGTTGGTGAATGAATCCCCGCGAGCTCGCGAGCACGTGAACCGCTGATGATGACTCCAAGTAGTCGCACTCACGGACATTGCCGATGATACCCTTTACTTATGTCCACGCGGGTAAAGAAAAAGTCGGATCGGGTTCGCAGAACCAAAGTCAGTCGAAAGAACCAGGTCACGCTCCCCGTCGCCGCCCTCGCCGCCGCACATGTGGCACCCGGCGACGTACTCCGCATCGAAGTCGAAGCCGACGGCGTGTTTCGGCTGATTAGGGAGAGCGACCCCTGGCTAGAAGAGTTCAACAAATTTGCTGGCTCCATGCCCGGTCTGTCGGCAGCCACCAATCTAGAAGAGCTGAGGAACGAATGGGAGCGGTAGTTCTCGATACCAGCGTCCTGCTCGGTGCACTGGACCCCTCAGACGCCCACCACACGGCGACACTGCGCGCGTTGCCCGGTTACCGACAACATGGCTTCAGCGTCCCGACGTCTGTGCTGGCCGAAGCTCTGGTTTCTACAGCTCGTGACGCACCAAGCGCGGTGCCGGATCTGCGGGATCGAATTACAAATCTTTTCGGTCGCACCCGCGTGATCGACGATGACATCGCCGAGGCGGCCGCGCGACTGCGGGCACAGCATCGATCGCTGCGACTGCCCGACGCGCTCGTGATCGCCACCGGTGTCGTCGATGACGCCGACGTGGTCCTCACCGCCGACGCCCGCTGGCTAGGGATCGACGAGCGAGTTCGCCTGCTCGGCACCGAGTAGGCTTTCTCGCTGTACTACGCAGCCGTACTATGTAGGAGCACCGGAGAGTTCGGTGCACAGAGCGAAGGGTGCGATCATGCCGATGATCATGAGATTCCGTGGCGGCGCCGCGGTTACGGCGGCCCAGCACTCACGGCGCGCACTACCTGCAACCGTGGGCCGTCCGTCGCATTCTTGACGCGGTACCCACCGGATCCGACGACCTCATCGTCGACCTGGGTGCCGGAATAGGCGCACTGACCGTTCCGCTTGCCCGTCGGGGCTCCCACGTTATCGCCTTAGAGCAGCATGCCGATAGCGTCGCTGCCCTTCGGCGACGCGTGCTGTCGCTTGACGTCACCGTGGTGCACGGCGATATACGTGACTTCCGCTGGCCGCGAAGACCGTTCCGGATCGTGGCGAACCCGCCGTTCGGGCTCTCGATCTGGCTGCTACGCGAACTCACACAGCGCACACCGACAGGTCTGCGCGAGGCACATCTGCTGCTGCAGCGCGGGCTGGTTCGGCAGCTCACGCAGCCGGCACGGGACGCCCGCACGGCCAGGTGGCTGCGTGCCGCAAACGTGCGTGAGGCGTTGCAGCTGCCGGCGACCGCCTTCGCACCGCCACCACGAGTCGGCGCGAGCCTGCTACACCTGGTCCCCCGCCAGAGGCGGCGCCGCCGAGACTAAGCGCCTAGATCTGTCAGGACCTCGCGACCGCTATCAGTGACCAGCACGGTGTGCTCGAACTGGGCGGTCCAGCGACCATCCTTGGTAACCACGGTCCAGTTATCCGGCCACATCTCCCATTCGTGCGTGCCGAGCGTGATCATGGGCTCCACGGTGAACGTCATGCCGGGTTCGAGCACCATATCCAGCGCGGGTTCGTCGTAGTGTGGCACGAAAAGGCCGGAGTGGAAGGACTCGCCGATGCCGTGCCCGGTGAAGTCACGCACCACGCCGTACCCGAAGCGACGCGCGTAGGCCTCAATCACCCGCCCCACGACGTTAAGCTGCCGACCCGGCGCCACCGCGGCGATGCCCCGGCGAGTGGCCTCTGCGGTGCGCTCCACAAGCAGGCGCACCTCCTCGCTGACGTCCCCCGCTAGAAACGTGGCGTTGGTGTCGCCGTGTACGCCGTCAATATAGGCAGTTACGTCGATATTGACGATGTCTCCGTCGACGATGACAGTGCTGTCTGGGATTCCGTGGCAGATCACCTCGTTCAGCGAGGTGCAACACGATTTGCGATACCCCTTATAGCCAAGCGTGGAGGGATAGGCACCGTTTTCGCAGAGAAACTCGTGCACCACAGCGTCCAGAGAATCGGTGGTCACCCCAGGCGCCACATGCTTGCCGGCCTCGGCGAGGGCTTGGGCGGCCAATGCGCCGGCGACGCGCATTCGCTCGATGACATCGCTGCTCTGCACATCGGAGACCCGGTGCACGGTAGGTCCAGGTTTGCCGACGTACTCGGGCCGGGCAATAGCGGCGGGCACCAGACGCTGCGGAGAGACCAAGCCAGCGGAGATAGGAGCGCGAACCAACATGTATCCACCTTACGCGCGGGAACTACGGCAGGTTCACACGACTGAAACACCGCTGCAGCGGCAGCGGCAGTGCCCAGGCACTGTGACGCTAGCCTGCGTGTCCACAGTAGGTTCCCACACCTCGCTCGATATGGGGGCGCTCTGCCATGAACTCCGGTGACACTGCGTGGCTGCTGATGTCTGCGGCGCTCGTGCTTCTGATGACACCCGGCTAGCACTGTTCTACGGCGGCATGGTCAACGCGCGCAGTGTGGTGAACATGCTGATGATGAGCTTCGCGTGCATGGCCGTTGTCAGTGTGCTGTGGGTGCTGTACGGCTACACCATGTCCTTCGGAGACGACGCCGGCGCCGGCCTGCTCGGCTCCTTCGATCCCCAAGCGCTCACCGGCTCGCCGGCGGTTGCGGCGGTGGGTGCCTACTCGTTCAGCGTCACATTCGCATGAGCGTAGCGGTATCGACGCGACACAGCATGCCGAGCTGTCGTACACCTTCGGCCGCGAATTCGTCCACATGCCCGACCCTCCGCCGAACGGTCCACCAACTCGACAGAATCGTGATTTATCGACGCTTTGACAACATCCCTGTCGAGTCGAAGGCAGGCAGCGAGCAGGGAAAGCTACCTAACGCTTCGGCCTCCGACGCGCGACCCCCAGGTATCGCTGCCCAATCTCGTCCCGTGCGACGCGGATTGCATCACTGACCATTGGGGGTTTCAACCCGAGGCTCTTGGCGATGTCTTTGTGTAGCGGCCACTCTTCGGGAATGACGCCGGCCACGCCGGGCACCTGCTCGCCACCCGGGTCCCGCACCTCCTGTTGGGAAGGCTCGGTAAGAAAATATTGCACAATCACCTTGGCGTACGGCGGGTCTCGCATAGCAGCTACCTCCCGCACAGCCTTTTCGTATACCATGGGATCGACCGGAACACTCGGGTCTAAGTGCAGCATCCACTGCACGGTCGCGCGGCGGTAGGGCGTCCGCCCTGTAAAGCTTCGTCTGACTCTGGGTCCAGGCTGGGTGCCGGAGCGCTCACGAGCCTCATAGGCGGAGATGAGGCGACTGCGGATTTCCGCGAAGTGACGGCCAACCGCATGTTCCCCGATCGGCCTGATATCCGCCTGACCTGCCTCCACACACAAAGCAGCCGGCTGGCGACATCTTGAAAGCTTTCGACAGCCTCGGTAAGCAGCATTCGAGCGATCAGGGCCTTCGTCGGGTCTTCTTCGGCAAGCTCCAGCAGCAACGCTCGCGGCGCTTCCTGCGCCATTGCCCGGTCAACGTCGTTCGGATCGCGCCAAGTGCGGCACAGTCGCCGAAATCCTCGTTCGGACAACTCGACCTGGGGCTCGAAGCCGGCGTCCACAACCCCTCCTTCCGTAGACGCTAGGTGATCGCCAGGTACGCCGAGTTCCAACCGCCGAGATCGGGGACGTGCCAATGCACGTGGTATGGGCCAGGCTCGGCCTGCGCACCGCCCATGGTCAGGGCGCCCAGTCCAACGAACAGCACTGCGGCGGCGGCAACGACCGTGCGAGGAGTGATCGCGGCGAGAATCTATCGCAACTATTGGAGCCGGACACTACTGCCCGGCGGCCCTAATGCACCTCCACGACAGGAGACTGTCCAGCCCGACCTTCGGAAAGATCTGTGCCCATCTGCTCGGCAAGCCGCATTGCCTCCTCAATCAGGGTCTCCACGATCAGCGACTCCGGCACGGTTTTGACGACCTCACCTTTGACGAAGATCTGACCCTTACCGTTGCCACTTGCCACGCCCAGGTCGGCTTCTCGTGCCTCTCCAGGCCCGTTCACGACGCAGCCCATCACCGCTACCCGTAGCGGCACCGACAACCCTTCCAGCCCTGCGGTTACCTGCTCCGCGAGGGTATACACGTCGACCTGTGCTCTGCCACACGATGGACATGACACGATCTCCAACCCGCGCTCGCGCAGACCCAGCGACTCCAGGATCTGGGTGCCGACCTTCACTTCCTCGACCGGCGGCGCAGACAGCGACACCCGAATGGTGTCACCGATACCCTCGGCCAGCAGCGCGCCGAACGCCACCGCCGACTTCACCGTGCCTTGGAAGGCCGGCCCCGCCTCGGTAACACCCAAGTGCAGCGGGTAGTCGCACGCGGCGGCGAGCTGCCGGTACGCCTGGATCATCACCACCGGATCGTGGTGCTTCACCGAGATTTTCAGATCTCCGAACCCGTGTTCCTCGAACAAGGAGCACTCCCACAGCGCCGATTCGACCAGCGCTTCCGGGGTCGCGCGACCGTATTTGGCGAGTAGGCGACTGTCCAGACTCCCGGCGTTGACGCCGATGCGGATCGGTATTCCGGCATCCCCGGCCGCCTTGGCGATTTCGGCGACTTTGTCGTCGAAGGCCTTGATGTTGCCTGGATTCACCCGCACCGCCGCACATCCGGCATCTATCGCGGCGAAGACGTACTTGGGCTGAAAGTGGATGTCGGCGATTACTGGGATCTGCGACTTCGCCGCGATTGCTCCAAGCGCCGCCGCGTCGTCGGCCGACGGCACCGCGACCCGCACGATCTGGCAGCCCGTCGCGGTGAGCTCCGCGATCTGCTGCAACGTGGCGTCGATGTTGGCAGTGAGCGTGGTGGTCATGGACTGCACCGAGATCGGTGCGTCGCCGCCCACCGCCACGCTGCCCACCTGAAGCTTTCTACTGCGGCGTCGCTGTGCAAGCACGGGCGGCGCGGTCCCCGGCGGCGGCGCCACCGCGGGCATTCCGAGCTCTATGGGATCCACAACCATCCACCCATCGCGTCGCCGTCGTCTCCGGCGTTTCCTCGAAATGCCGGAAGGGGTTTTTAGGGACACTTTCAGAGAAACCCCGTACCCAGTACCTAGTCTATGGGCCGTAGAGCGAGAGCGGATTGGCGATGTCGGTGGCCAGGGTCAGCAGCGAAATACTGCCGAAGACGATGATCACCGCATACGTCACCGGCATCAACTTGTTGTAATCGACCAGCCCCGGATCCGGCCTGCCGCGCTTGAACGCGAGCCACGAGCGGACCTTCTGGAACCAGGCGATCGCAATGTGCCCACCGTCCAGGGGCAGCAACGGAAACAGGTTGAAGATGCCCACAAAGATGTTCAGCGTCGCCAGCAGGAAGAAGAAGGCCTCCCAGATACCCGCCTCTGCCGCCTCGCCACCGATGATGCTGGCGCCCACGACGCTGACCGGGGTGTTCGGGTCCCGCTCGGCGCCCAACAACGCATCCCACAGCTTCGGTATCTTCTCCGGGAACTCCTTAAGCGCGGTGAAGGTGCCTGTGAAGATGGCTTTGGTGTAGTAGCCGCCTGCCGCCAGGCCCTCCAGTGGGGAGACAGTCACGGTCGGCGCAATGTTAACGCCGATGATCCGCCCCTGTTCCAGGTCAGAATCTGCAAACCCGCCGGTGTCGGGATCCACGGTGGCATCACGCGTGGGGCGGGTAACTTCCGCCGGTGTCATGGTAAGCGTGCGGGTGTCGTCACCCCGTTTAACTGTCAGCGTCACCGAGCCGGACTTCACGTCGTCGAGCGCCCGCGACATCTCCGGGTAGTTGTCGACAGCTTTTCCATTCACCGACGTGACCACATCGCCGGGTAGGACCCCAGCTAGTTTGGCCGGGGCAACCGGATCGGATTGCGCACACGGCAGGTACTTCGCCTTGTCGGCATCGAGACGCTGAACACACTGCGACACGACACCGATCTCGGCACGCGCTCCGGGGGCGCCGGCGCTGTTGGGCACGCCTATGAACGTGGCGGTGACCCACAAAACCAAAAAGCCCAGCACGAAGTGAGAGACCGAGCCCGCCGCCAGCACGATGGTTTTCTGCCACACCGGGCGACGCCAGAACGCGCGGTGTTGATCACCGGGTGCGATGTCTTCCTCATGCGGCGTCATTCCGACGATTTTGACGAAACCACCGGCGGGAATGGCCTTAAGCCCGTACTCGGTCTCACCGCGCCGAAACGACCACAGCGTGGGGCCAAAGCCCACGAAATAGCGGGTGACCTTCATGCCGAATGCTTTGGCGAACACCATGTGCCCGGCCTCATGAATACACACCGAGACCAAGATGCCGATCGCGAAAAGCGCGATTCCGGCCGCGAACCAACTCATGCCCGGCAAACCTCCGTCATGTCCTGCCGATGATTTCTTCGTTAGCCCGCGCCCGCGCCCAGCGTTCAGCGGTGAGTACATCCTCTACGGTACGTGGCTCGCCGAAAGACGGCGCGGCGGCCAAGACCTCGGCCAGGACCGGCACAATGTCACAGAACGGCAACCGCCGTTGCAGGAACGCTGCCACGCACTCCTCGTTTGCGGCGTTGAGGATGGCCGGACAGCAACGACCGGCAATGCCTGCGCTTCGCGCCAGCCGGACGGCAGGAAATACGACGTCGTCGAGTCCGTGAAAGCTCCAGGCGCGGGCGCCTGGCCAGGACGCGCGCCAATCCCAGGCAGCACTGTCTGCGCCCGTACCTTCGGATTGCGCGGCAGGCTCAGGGGTGCGTAGCCGATCGGGCCAGGCCAGTGCAAGGCCGATGGTCAGCCGCATGTCGGGCCGGCTCAGTTGCGCCACGGTCGAGCCGTCGCAGAATTCCACCATCGAGTGCACGACAGATTCTGGATGTACCACGACGTCGATCCGGTCGTACGGCACGTCGAAGAGTTCATGGGCCTCGATGAGCTCCAGCCCCTTGTTCACCAGCGTCGCCGAGTTCACCGTGATCACAGGCCCCATCTGCCACGTGGGATGCGCCAGCGCCTGTTGCGGGGTGACATCGCGTAACTGGGCCGGCGAGTAACCTCGAAAGGGTCCGCCGCTGGCGGTAAGTACGAGGCGGCGCACCTCTTCGCGACGACCTGCGCGCAGGCACTGCAGCAGCGCTGTGTGTTCGGAGTCCACCGGAACCAGCTGCGGCTTCGCCCACCCACCCTGGCCGTCGTGAGACTGCCGCCCGTGTGCCTGACTCCCCTGGGACTCGCGCCTATTGGATAACGCTGCGCGCACCAGTGCACCACCTGCCACCAGGGATTCCTTATTGGCTAGCGCGACACGATGGCCGACCCGCAGCGCCGCCAACGTGGGCGCTAGGCCCACCGAGCCGGTGATGGCGTTGAGGACCACGTCCGCCGGCCAGGTGGCCAATTCTTGTGCGGCGTCGGGACCGGCGAAAATCTTGGGAACGGTGGCCAAACCGGTCGAGTACCCGCTGCGTTGAGCGTGAGCGTAGAGCGCTAGCTGCAGGTCCTGTGCCGCGGTGGCCTTGCTGACGGCTACGGCGCCGACTCCATGCTCCAGCGCTTGGCGGGCGAGAAGCTCAACCCGTTCGCCACCTGCGGCAAGCGCGACCACGCGGAGCTGATCGGGATGTGCGGCCACGACTTGTAGGGCCTGGACCCCGATCGAACCGGTGGAGCCCAGCACCACCACGTCGCGCATCCCGCCAGTATGACGCACCGGCTCGCACCCGACTCACCAGCACCGCAACGTATTCGGTGCCGACGAGTCGTACGAATCCAGTTCAATTCCACTTTGGACACATGTTGTCGGTATCAAACAGTCACCAAATACGCTGACGGTCGTTAGTTAGGGAAACAGGCCGACGAGGAGGTCTTGCTGTGACCGTGGTGGTAAACCGCCGGGAGCGGGTCCGCGCCGCGACTGTCCAGGAGATCAAAGACGTCGCCCGCCAACAGCTCGTTGCGCTGGGGCCGGGCGCGGTCTCGTTGCGAGCGATCGCGCGTGAGATGGGCATGACCGCTCCCGCGCTGTACCGATACTTCCCCAGCTTCGACCATCTGGTGCGCGCGCTCGTTACCGACATGTACAGCGAGGCCTGCGATGTCATGGCCGCTGCTCGAGACCGCGATACAGGCCCCGACGCCACGCCTACGCGACGCTTGATCGCGGCAACGCAAGCATTTCGTACCTGGGCCGTGGAGCACCGGGCCGAGTTCGGCCTTATCTTCGGCAGCCCCACTCCATCGCCGGCGGCGGGAGTCCAGGCATCTAGCACTCTTCCGGGAAGTCCAGCGGCATCGTTTAGCGCCATCGGCGGCGCCGGAATCGTCATCGATCTGTTCGAGCAGATGTGGCGCCAGCGGCCCTACGCGGTGCCCGCGCCCGATGACACTTCACCAGCGCTGCTAGAGCAGCTCGCCACCTATCGAGAGGCCACCCGCACGGCCCTTCCCGCTACCGCTCTTTACATCGCGATGAGCACCTGGTTACGCATTCTGGGACTGGTGAGCCTAGAGGTGTTCGGCCACGTGCCGTTCGCATCTCGCGATGGGGCCGCCTTCTTCTCGCAACAGCTGCGAGAGATCATCGCTTCGCTAGGGGAGACCGAGCAACTTGCGTCGCTGAGCCGTTAGCACTGGCGCACAATGCGCGACATCGCATGCGCTAATCTTCGCGCATGATTGCACCTGCCGCGTTGGCGCGTCCCGCGTTGGACCGGTTACAGCGGTGGTGGTCAGCACAGCCTGTGCGCACAAGTTTTATGGTCGCCAGCGCTGTAATCGCAATATCAGCCAGCACGTGGTGGGCGATGCGGAATGATATTCGCTACTACATTCTACTCGATCTCAAAGTCTACACAGGGGCTATCAGGGCATGGCTGATCGACGGTCAGCCGCTGTATGACTTCGGTTTTCCCGCCGCTGACGGCCTCCTCACGTTCGCCTACCCTCCGTTCGCAGCGCTGGTGCTGAGTCCATTAGCGATATTCGACACCTCTACTACCATCGTACTTTTCACCCAGACTTCGCTGCTGGCATTAGCCGCGGCCGTATGGTGGCTCGTGCTGCCGCTGGTGAACAAATATGGTTGGAACGCACTCTACGTATGGGCGCTGGCTGTGCCCGCGGCGTTCGCCCTCAAGCCAGTCTGGCTCACCATCGGGATCGGCCAGATCAACCTTATTCTCTTGCTCCTGGTTCTCACCGACTTCGTGCTGCTATACAACAAGTCGCGATTCGCCGGCATCGGAATCGGCCTCGCCGCGGCGATCAAGCTCACACCGCTACTATTCATCGTGTACCTGGCGAGCACCCGGCGGTGGCGTGCCACACTAACCGCCGCGGTTACCGCAGCCGCGGCCACGGCGGTCGGATTCATCGTCCTGCCGTCGGCGTCCTGGTATTACTTCAGCGATCTGATATTCAATGTCAAGAGTATTAGCAACATGGCCCGCGTCCCCAACCAATCTCTGGCGGGTCTTGTCGCACGTATTGATGGCGTTACGGTGACGCCGACGCTGCCGTGGCTCGCCCTCGCCATCCCGGTCCTGATCTTCGCCGTGTGGCGGGCCCGGAGGCTGTACAGTCGCGGTGCCGACCTGGCGGGCTTCACCGTTGTAGGCTTGGCCACCTGCCTGCTCAGTCCCATCTCGTGGAACCACCATCTGGTCTGGATCGCACCGGCGCTGACCGTGCTCGTCAACGCCGCGGTCGAGTGGCCAGGCATACGCCGTTGGATATGGTCGACAGTGGCGTTAGGGACATTCGTGCTCTTTGCCAGTCAACTAACCATGCACTACGGCCAACTGGTCCCACAGCAGCAGCACAACAGCCTCATCGTGGCGCTGGCCGTCAACGCCTACCTGATCGCGATGCTGCTGCTGGTAGTGATACTGCCCGGCCCCTCGGATCGGGCCGCGAACAATAGCGCGTCGTCGCAAGACTTCAAGGCGCCACGTTATGCGGTAACTCCCGCAGCCACAAACCCCTAGCCAGAACCGCGCACACGTGAAGTTCACCATCGAGCACAACCATGTCTGCGGAGTACCCGGTACGCAAACTCCCGACACGGTCTGCGACATCCAGTACGCGTGCCGGGGTCCACGTCAGAGCTTCCACCGCCGCGGGCAACGCGATACCAGCGTCGACGGCGGTGCGCAGCAGTACATCGGACGTGGCGACCGCCCCGGCCAGCGGGTTGTGTCTGGGCTGGTCGGATCCTTCGCCGCCCTGCACTAATCGAGCCACTCCGTCTCGGACGGCTACGCGGCGACCGGCCAGCCAATACATACCGTCACCGGCACCCGCGGCCGCCATCGAATCGGTGATTCCCGCCCATCGCCCCTCAAATAGCTCCGCCCATCCCCGTAGGGTCGCCGAATGCAGATGTACCCCGTCGGCGATCAGCTCCACGACGACATCGCGATGGTGATGCGCCGCCCCCATCGGCCCAGGTTCCCGGGCCTGCCATGCCGGCATCCGATTTCCGGCATGGGTGAGCAGTGTCGCTCCGGCATCGAACGCCGCTAGGGCCTGGTCGTAGCTTGCGCCGGTATGTCCCACGGCCACCGTGACACCCGCCGCGACCAGCTGACGCACTGCATCCAACCCGCCGGGCAGCTCCGGTGCGACCGTGACGTGCTGGATCTTCCCGGCGCCCGCTTCCAGCGCTTCGGTAATCTCTGAGCGCCGGGGCGGCCGCAGCGCCGCGGGATCCTGCGCGCCACACCACGAGTCGGCGATCCACGGTCCTTCCAGGTGGATTCCAAGCACACCCGGATCATCGGCGATGGCGTCCCGGCACGCCGTAATCCGCCGCAGCAGCTCGGGCCGGCTCGCCGAGACCAGACTCACCAAGGTGGTCGTGGTGCCGTGTTGGCGGTGAGTCGCCAGTGCTCGTGCCACGTGGGTGAGATCGTCTGGGGCGGCGTCGAAACCCGAACCGCCACCGCCGTGGACGTGAAGTTCCACAAAGCCGGGGACCACGAGCCGGCCACACACATCGTGCACCTCGCGCGCGGCGGGTGCCCGCTGCCCGGCGCGACCTACGTCAGCGATAATCCCATCGCGGACCGCAATCCAGGCAGGCATCGCCTGTCCGTCGGTGACGACCGTACCCCCGGTCAACAGCAGGTCGATGCCGCGCGTATCACTCATCGCGCCTCATACGCACCCCACTGGGTATCGCCGCAAACGTGACCTACGACCGCACCGACCGGATCTCCGGCCCCTTGGATGTCAGGCAACGGCCAGACTCCAGATCCCACTTCCAGCCATGCATCTGGCAGGTGAGAACAGCATCCTCGACCGTACCGAACTTGCTCAAATCAGCCTTCAGATGCGGGCAGCGTCGCTGGAGTACCCAGCCGGACAACTCGATGTCCTCATCGTCGACGCTCTGCTCGGCGTACCAGCCCTCGGCATAGTTGATGCGCTCTTCGCTGAGGCACTTGAAGAAGGTGTAAATGAATTCGTTGTACTGCCCCACGCGCTTGGCCTGGAAGCGGCAGGACAGGAACAGGCTGTTCACCCAGTCGATCTCGTGAACCGAAACCAGGTGCTCTAGTAGCGCTCGATCGGTGGTGAAGCTGTAGCGACACTTCTCATCCGCGTAGGGCCGCACAGCCCTGGCGGGGAAGTCGACCACGAAGTCCACATCGCCGCGCACGGAGTCGGTGGCCGTGATACGCACTGGCCCGCCAACGCCGTCTGCGATTCGCTCGGATTCACCGAGTATCTGCTCCAGCCATGGCGTGAGTTCGGCCAGCAGGTCCAGATCCGGCTTCGCCCAGCCGGCCTTCTGCGCCTCCAGTGCCGGAAGCTTGCGTTGCTGGTATTCGCTCAGATATCGCGCCTTGTCGGCGAAGATGCGCTCCACCTGCGCCTCGGGCATCGGATGGGTGACCGAGCACTGCGGATCTGACAGGTCGGCGGTCGAGCCCGGAATGAGCACGCGGCAGTTTTCATAGCCGCTGGCGGCCATGAAATCCGCGAATACCTTCTGGTCGGGAAAGATGTTGCCAGGATCATCGAAGATATCGTTGAGGTGCCACAGCTGCGGATCCAGAAAACATGGCGGCCCGGCGATGGGGAAAACCCAGCTGGCTTTCAGGTCGTCGATGTAGCGCAACGTGCGATCGAGCTGCCTGGCCCGCTTCTGTTCACCGAAGATGCGCTTTGCGTGCTCGGGCAGGTCGTAAACCATGGGATACCAGATCGCGCCGGAGAACTGCAGCAGATGTGCATCGACGTGACCGAGCTCGGCGAACGCACCCAGATCCGTTGGCCTGGCGTCATTCTGATTCAGCAGCGTGGCACGCCCATCGCACAACCACAGCGACGAGTCCCCGATCGGTCCATCGGTCGGGGAAACCAGTGCCTGAATCATCACCTGCAAACCGTCTAGCTCAGTGACTTCGCCGCTCACGGTGTGCACGAACTTGCGCAAGCCCACTGCCTTGAGCGCGTCGTACAGCTCGTCGGTGGGATAGGCCGGCAGTAGCACGGTGGCGTCCTTGCCGATCCAACGCTTGAGGTGCTCGGGGTCGTAGTGGTCCCGATGCAGATGGGAGATGTAGAGGTAGTCGGCTCGACCGTAGCGTTCCCAGTCTAGCTCGCTATTGTCGGGAAACGGATACCAGGAACCGAAGTAGGCCGGCGATACCCACGGGTCGCAAAGCACTGAGCCAGCCGCTGTCTCGATGAATGCGCTGGCGTGGCCTAGGCCTGTAACTCGCACATTGTGACACTACGGCATGCCGCCAATCGCTTCCTGCCGGCACTGAATTGTCCGGGGCACCCGTACCCGGGCATGTCGCCTGCGTACCCACTCCGCTGCGCTCCAGCGAAGTTAGGGGCATTGCGTACGCGGCGGCTCCCACCGCCTTGGCAGAAAGCAATTCACGGACGTTTTCAGGGAATACTCCCGTACCCGGCAGGTCATAGAATACCGTTAATGACAAACCAGCACTATTTCAGCCAGCAGCCACTCACCCCGAGCTCACCGCGGGAGACCACGTTGGCGCTCGCAGACGGTTTGTTCCGTTTTGTCACCGACACCGGAGTGTTCTCTTACGGCGCCGTGGATTCCGGAACGCGGCTGCTGCTGCAATACGCGCCACCGCCGCAGGTCCCGGGCAACATACTCGACATCGGATGCGGCTACGGCCCGATCGCGGTGGTGTGGGCTCGCAGGCGTCCCCAAGCCACAGTCTGGGCCGTTGACGTGAACCAGCGTGCACGCGATCTCACCGGCCGAAACGCCACGGCCGCCGGATGCCACAACATCGAGGTCCGGGATCCCGACGAGATGCCTGGGGCGGTCCGATTCGCCGCCATCTACGCCAACCCGCCCATCAAGGTGGGCAAGGCAGTGCTGCATGACCTCCTACTCACGTGGCTCGCTCGGCTGGTTCCCGAAGGCGTGGCATACCTTGTAGTACATCGCCACTTGGGCGCGGATTCACTAGCGGACTGGCTAGGCAGCCACGGGTATGCCGTCGCACGGGAGCGCTCCAGCGGTGGCTACCGGCTACTGAGGGTGCAACCCAGCTCTCACCTCGATACGACCGTCGGCCACGCCAAGGACCAGGAGTGATCAGTGACTAAGCTCAGCCGACAGCACAACGCAACACCACCGCAGCTTCGACAGCTGGGCGGCACAGACCTCAAGCGGCTCCACCGCGATTGGAAGCGCCGACCGCACCCAAGGCTAGCGCTGTTGCTGGACAACGTGGCCAGCCCGTTCAACGTCGGTAGCATCGTGCGTACTGCCGCGGCCTTCGCGGTCGACCGCATGTTCGTGGTGGGGCAGGGCAGCGATGGCAGGGTACTCAGTAACCCCAAGATGCAGAAGGTCGCGTTAGGTACCGAGCGATTTCTGAGCTGGGACTACTACGCGGATACCGCGCAAGCCCTTATGGCAGCCCGCGCGGAAGAATTCGACTGCGTGGCACTGGAGCTAACTGCCGATGCGGTACCGCTGCACGAGGTCGACCTCAACCGCGACATCTGCCTTGTCGTAGGCCATGAGGACCGAGGAATCGGGCCGACGACGCTAGCCGCATGCGATCGGGCAGCATTCATTCCCCAGCTGGGCAAGGTCGGTTCACTCAACGTCGCGAGCGCCACCGCGATCGGCTGCGCCGAGGCACGTCGCCAAGCATGGCAATCTCAAACCTGGCAACCGCCCGGCTGAGGTCGACATTCCCCATAGCTGCCCGCTAATGCCAGCCGAACGGACAGACATATCAGGCACGTTGGCTCAGTATGTTCCGCAGCCGACCGAAGAGCACATATCGTGGAAACACGTGTAAGCATCCCGCGTGCGCTATCTGAGGAATCGCCATGAGAGTCCGTACGGTATTGGTGAACGTGGCCACCGTCGTGGCTCTGGCCGCTACTCCGGTGGCGGCTACCGTGGTCACGCGGTACGACGTCGAGCCCCGGCACCAGCCCGGTCCCACGACGGAGCAGGCCTCGCCTGCCGCGCAGCAGGAAGCGTCGCGGTACTGGACCAGCCAGCGTATGGCTGAGGCCACCCCGGTGAGCACCGAGCGCGACAAGACGCAAACCCTCCGCGCCACGCGGGAGCTGCTCGGCGACGAGGATTCGTCGCTTCCTTCTTCCCCACGCTCGCGCGCCTCACAGCATCGGGCAGCGCCCAGCGCCGTGGCGCCCCAGGCGGCGGCCGGCGGTCTTGCCACTACTACTGCCGGAGCAAAATGGAACGGCGGTAACAGCGTCGTCCCCAGCATAGGCCTGGCCTACTTCACCGATGGTGTCGGCAAAATGTCGTGCAGCGCCGGAGTCGTCAACTCCCAGACCGGCGACCTCGTGGGCACCGCCGGCCACTGTTGCAAGCTCGGCCGCAGTTTCTATAAGAACTGGACGTTCGTGCCAGGCCACTCTGCGGGCGAGGCGCCCTACGGCAAATGGCCCGCCCGGCAGCTGTTCACCACGACCGGATGGGCACACCGTCAGGATGACAACGAGGATGTTTGCTTCGCGGCATTGAGCACCGTCAACGGACAGCACATCTCCCAGGTGGTGGGCGCGAATGCGATCTCGTTTAACGCGTCTGAAAGCGTCGGCGTCCACTCGTTCGGATATCCTGGGCCGGCGCGGCGGTACAACGGTGTGTACTACTGCGCCGGTATTACGTACCCGGACAACTATGCGCATGGCAGCACCGATGTGGCGCTGCCATGCAAAATGGAAGAAGGTTCATCCGGCGGTCTGATGCTGGCAAACTTCAACGGCACCACCGGAACGGTGGTCTCGGTGAACAGCAAGGGCTATGAGGAGGCTCCGGGCGTCATGATGGGTCCACGTTTCGACTCCAGCATCAAACGGGTCTACGACGTAGCTCAGGTCAGTTAACAGCGTCGCTATGTATCAAAAGTAAACACCGAAAATTTCGGTGTTTGGGCGGTCCGGGACCGCGAACGCCACGACGTTTCAGTACTGTGAGAGCGTCGACATCCCCATGCGGGCGCGCAAGCGAAGCCCGCTCGACATACAGACTCCACATGCACCGCTACTCATAACACGAAGTAGAGAGACAGACTAAAAACATGCCGAAACGTAGTTTCCGCTTAATCCTGCTCTTAACCGCCGTAGCCGTTGGCCTCGTGGTGGTCCCCGCATCCGCCGAGACGTTCTTGGGCGACAACAGCGTTCAGGACCAGAAGCTGCCCGACAGCGACAAGGTGGCCCCCAAGGAGATCGTTCCCGACGATGTGGTCACCAAGGATCTGACCAGCACTCTGCCCCAGCAGCAAGAAGTTCTGGGCTATTGGAATGAAAAGCGGATAAAGGCGGCCAAGCCAACGCCGCTTCCGTTGGCGGCACCCCAAGGCCCCAAAGCCACGGGCGGAATACTTGAGAAGGCCACTTCCAAGGACACCGATGGAGTACTAGGAAGCGCCCTGCCCGACCAAGGCGGCCTGCCGCAGCTTCCAGGCACTGTGCAAGGTCCGGCCAACACCGAGACTCGTGATGTCGGCCAGGTCGGTAAGAAGCCGGTCAAGAATCCGGTAGTCACAGATCAAGTGCCCGCCTCGCCTACGCGGACTACAACCCGTAGCGCCTCTGCTAAGCAGTGGACCAGCGGTGGCGCCGTCGTCAAAACCGCGGGCAAGGTCTTATACACCATGAACGGCCAAGACTTTCGGGGTTCGGCCACTGTGATCCAATCTCGCAACAAGGACACCCTGATCACCGCCGGTCATGTCATCTATGACGGCGAATACGCCGAAAACGTGACATTCGTACCCGGCTACGACAACGGCAACAAGCCGTACGGCACGTGGACCGCTCGGGCACTGCGGGCGCCCAAAGCCTGGATCCAGCGCAGCAATTCGAACGACCACAGCCACGATGTGGGTTTTATAGTACTGAACAAGCGCGACGGCAAGCACATATCCGACGTGGTGGGTGCACAGAAGATCGCCTTCAACGCCGGTAAGGATAGGCCGATCTACGCCTTCGGCTACCCCCAGTACTCGCCGTACAACGGGGAGACGATGCACTTCTGCAGTGACACGGCCAGCGCCGACCGGCGAACCTCCAGCACCACCGTCCAGGGTATTAGGTGCGATATGACTGAGGGCGCGTCCGGTGGTTGCTGGATTACCGAAATGCGGTCCTCCGGCGTGGGCACTGTGGTCTCGGTGAACGCCTTCAGCTATAAAGACGATCTAGACACCATGATGGGTCCGATGTTGGGAAGCGCGGCGAAGGCGGCATACGACCAGGCCCAGCGCTTGTGAGCTTGTTTGCCCCGCACGGCGTGTGAGGTAAGCGCGGTACGGATGAAGTACGCGACAACTTGTGCCATGTTGTCCCTGGTCTTGGGATAGCATGGCACAAGTTGTCCCAAGGCCAATGTAGCTAAGAGTGTCTGCCAATAGGTCGTTCGTTGCGAGGTGGTTCCTGGTCGAGGATGGCAAGGCGGAGAAGGAGACCATGCTGGATGCATGGGCGACGACGACAACGCCGCCAGCCGAAGCGCCAGGGAACACCGCAGTAGAACAGTTACCTATTGGCAGACACCCTTAACCAGCACGGAGTAATCGTGTCAGCAGAAGAGGTCACGTCGGCCGACCAACGTAAACCCGAGAACATCAAAGTCTGGCGGCTCGGGTGGCTTCTGGTCGCCGCGCTTATCGCCAGCATGCTGTTCGGCAATCACCAAGGACGGATGGCCAACATCTGGCTGCTGTCGCTCGTGGGTCTGATCTTGACCGGTCTCGCCGGTGACTACGCGATGCGAAAGCGCGGTATTAAGCAGTAGCCGCTGGCCTTCCGACGGCACCAGACGGGCATTCAAGCCCCGTAGCGAACCGTCAGGTGGATGACTGGCAAGGCCGCAGCGAGCGCCAGCCCTCGGTGGGACGCTGGAATCCAGGTGGATGACTGGCAAGGCCGCAGGAGCCGACGCCTACGCTATGCTCACGGCCGGCTCGCAAGCTGCGCCGGGCATAGGCGAGGCGACGAGAACGCCGCCAGGCGCCGCCTGGAGCCAGCGTCACCCTAGGCGGCGGTGGAAGAGGTCCCTAAGTTCGCGTAACGCCGCGTCGATCTCCTGCTCGAAGTAGCCACCCTGCACCAGCGTGAACTGGCTGGGGTCGAAATCGGCGTCAGTAACTTGAGCGCTGGCTTGACCGCCCATGGCAGCAGCAATAGCATCCCACAGCCGCTCCACCTGGGAGGGCTCGTATCCGCTGCCGAAGCGGCGGAGTTTAAACGTATCCTGTAGCTCGGAGAGTCGATCTTTGTCCGCTTGGATGAATGGGGAGACATCCCCACCGTAGGTGGGCACTTCCACGGTCATTTCGGTCTTGCCGTGTCGCGGCGCGTAAGGGTCGACGCTGGGCCTGGGGGCCGAACGGGCCACACCATTAGATCGCGCCACGCGTGCGGCGACGCTGGACGGCGCCGCCGGTCCTGGAGACACCGCTGGGACATCGGCCGCAGTGGAGGGCCATCCGGCGGGCGACACTGCCGGTCCAGGCATTGGGCGTGGCGTGGCGTTGCGTGAACGCGGCCGGGGAGCAACGGGGCTGGAACTGGGCGCCGGACGTGAACGCGGTGGCTCAGCGGAGTTTGCCCCCATGCCGCGTGTGGTCACTTGGTCGTCAGGATACGTGCCGGTGACACTGGAGGGCACAACACGCGGCGCTGCGCCTAAATCAGCAAAGGACAGGTCGTCATCGGAGGCGCTGGATCGGTAGATCCCAGGGGAGAACTCCACCTCTTCAGGTGTGCGCTCAGCCGCCACACTCGAGCCAACCGTCAACGCAAGGGACTTGCGTTGACCCAAGGCAGGAAAGCCACTGGAGCCTCGCACCGAGCCGGGATCGTCCATGAACTCTTCCAGCTGGCGCTCCAGTCGGTCGAGTTCCATGTCGACATGCCACTCGTCGTAGCCGCCCCATCGGGTCTTGAAGATGACGTCGCGGACTTCGTCGGGGCCCACGGGGTCGGCGATGGCTTCACCAGCGAGTGTGGCCTCCACGCGGTCAAGAAAGTTATCGACCTCGTCAGCTTTATACCCACGACGTAGTGCACGCCGCTTGAACCGCTGGCCCCGCTCCATGCCTGACACACCTCTCAATTTACCTCGCAACGTATCGATGCCCGCTGCCCCCGGTACAGCAAGACATGAACTACATAACACCATGCCTGCGACCTACGCCACGGGCAGGTACCACGTGAGCAACAGGTAAGCGACGGGCGATGCGACCAAAACGGAATCAAAACGGTCCATAACACCGCCGTGACCCGGTAACAACTTCCCCATATCTTTCACGCCCACGTCGCGCTTTACCAGCGATTCCGCTAAATCGCCCACGATCGCGGCTGCCGATACAGTCAGACCGAAGATGACACCATGCCACCACACGTCCTCAAGGCTCCAGACCAGCGCTCCCGCGCCGACCAGGGCGCCCAATAGCAGCGACCCGGCGGTACCCTCCCATGTCTTACCTGGACTGATGGTGGGGCACATACGATGCCGGCCGATCAGCGAGCCGACGAGATATCCACCGACGTCGCTGGCAACCGTCACCGCGACCATGGCCAGCACCCGCTTCACGCCGTCGGTCGGTGCCAGCAACAGCACCACGAAACCGGCCAGGAATGGCACATATGAGACCGTCAGCGTCGCGCCGGCAACATCGCGGGCATACCCGACCGGTCCTTCCGGTAGGCGCCAGAGCATCACCGCTACCACCGTGACCACCCAGCCGATCACCAACGCCTGGGGGCCAGTGAGCCAGACCAGTGGAACAATCCCCACGCCACCGACCAGTAACGGCGCCACAGGCGGATGCGCGCCGCTGTGCTCGATAGCCCGAATAAGTTCCCAGGTAGCCAAAGCGACGGCCACAGCGATCACAATGAGGAACGCCGGTCGGTATACCAACAACGGCGCCAGCATCAGCGCGGCCATGGCGACACCTACACCCAGCCCCATTAACAGGTTTCGTGGTGGCGCGAAGGTAGCAGGGGCGGAGGTGCAGGTTGTTCCGGCGCCAGCCCGATGCCGACCAATATGGTGCCGGGGTGCGCGCACGACATGCTCCGGCAACATCTGGCCCGGGTCCGGCTGCTGCGGTGAAGCAAGTGCAGGCACTGCTTCAGACCTCTAGCAGTTCTGATTCCTTGTGTTTCATCAGCTCGTCGACCTGGTTAACGTATTCGGTCGTGGTGTCGTCAAGCTCTTTCTCGGCCCGGCGGACCTCATCTTCACCGGCCTCCCCGTCACGCTGGATGCGGTCAAGCTCTTCCTTGGCTTTGCGGCGAATGTTTCGGATGGAAACCTTGGCGTCTTCACCCTTCGTGCGAGCAACTTTCACCAACTCGCGGCGCCGTTCTTGGGTGAGCTGTGGGAAGACGACCCGTAGTATTGAACCGTCGTTGGTGGGGTTTACGCCGAGGTCAGAGGCTCGGATTGCCTTCTCCATCTCGGCAAGCTGCGAGGCGTCGTACGGTTTGATGACTGCCATTCGCGCCTCCGGGATGTTGACCGACGCCAGCTGCGGCAGCGGCGTGGGAGCACCGTAGTAGTCCACCACAATCTTCCCGAACATCGCGGGAGCGGCGCGGCCGGTGCGGATTGCACCCAGGTCAGCCTTAGCGACCTCAATCGCCTTGCTCATCTTTTCTATTGCCTCGAGAAAGGCTTCCTCGATCATGGATGTCCTTAAGTGTGCGGGCGGAATCATTGTAGGTCTGAGCTGAGCGGTCATCAGGTGTTTCCTGCCAAGGCCGCAGGAGCCGCCGTGTACAGCTGTGCATTCTAACTTCCGTCCACGCCAGCGGAATGGTACACAAGGCGAGAGCCCGGGTGCGGGTGTCCCGCATGAGCACAGCGCCGGCAAGGAGCACCTGATGACCGCTACGTAATCAAAGTACCGATTTTTTCGCCTCTAACGGCCCGGCCGATATTGCCGTCGGTCAGCAGATCGAAAACCACCATAGGCATGCTGTTATCCATACACAAACTCACCGCGGTCGCATCCGCCACCTGCAAATTTCGATTGAGCACCTCGGAGTAACCGAGCCGCTCGAACTTCACCGCACCGGGAACCTTCTTGGGATCGGCATCGTACACTCCGTCCACTTGCGTTGCCTTGAGTACCACTTCGGCACCGATCTCCAGTGCACGTTGTGCAGCGACGGTGTCGGTGGAGAAATAGGGCATCCCGGTTCCGGCGCCAAAGATCACCACCCGACCCTTCTCTAGGTGCCGGATGGCGCGGCGTGGGATGTAGGGCTCCGCGACCTGCCCCATGGTGATCGCGGTCTGCACTCGGGTGTCGATGCCGAGCTTTTCCAAGAAGTCTTGCAACGCCAGGCAGTTCATCACGGTGGCGAGCATCCCCATGTAATCGGAGCGTGCCCGGTCCATGCCCCGCTGAGACAGTTCCGCACCGCGAAAGTAGTTACCGCCG
Organism: Mycobacteriales bacterium; assembly: GCA_041743105.1. GTDB lineage: Bacteria > Actinomycetota > Actinomycetes > Mycobacteriales > QHCE01 > QHCE01. Next base: position 23,088 of record JBGTNI010000010.1, read on the forward strand.
CCGACGACGACGGCTAGCTCCACGCCGGCACGCACTACCTCGGCGATCTGGCGGGCAATCGTCGCGACCACGTCGGGATCGACTCCCAGGCGGCCGCCGCCGAATACCTCGCCGGAGAGTTTCAGCAACACACGCCGCCACTGCCGCCGCGCGACTACATCGCCCGAGGCCATATCGTCGGAGGCATTGACCTCATCGTTATGAGTCACGATGTCCCCTACCGTCGCGTGCTGGGCATTACTAATCAGAGCGAAAGTAGCTCAAGATACAGTCTTCTGACCTAAATTTAGGCTAATTTCGGGCTGACTTAGTAACAATCGACTCAGCCGGGGCCGTTCGTCACTTAGAGCGTCCGCCCGACCTCGAGCCGGCTGAAGGCGGTCACCGTGACACCGGCGGCCTCCAATAGAGCATTCACAGTCTTCTTGCTGTCTTGCACCGAAGACTGCTCCAACAGCACCGAGTCCTTGAAGAAGCCATTGAGGCGACCCTCCACAATCTTCGGTATTGCGCCATCGGGCTTACCTTCCTCGCGGGCAGTCTGCTCGGCGATACGACGCTCGCTTGCGACAACCTCGGAAGGAACCTGATCGCGGGAGATGTACCTGGGGCGCATGGCCGCAATCTGCATCGCGGCGTTGCGCGCGGCAGCCGAAGCCGTTGCGGTGTCGCCGTCGGCCTGGTAGGAAACCAGCACACCAACCTGCGGCGGTAAATCAGCATTGCGTCGGTGCAGATACACCACCACCGGCGCATCGAGTGCCGCAGCGCGGCTCACCACGATCTTCTCACCGATCACGGCCGAGGTTTCTTCGATGGCCTGCGCAACGGTCCGCCCATCGGAAAGCGCAGCGGCCAGCAGGTCGGTAGCGTCGTGGATCCGCGTAGCATCGACCGCGGCCACGATCTGTTCACCCAGCTGCTGGAACTGCTCGTTCTTAGCGACGAAGTCAGTCTCGCAGTTGAGTTCGACCAACGCCGAACCAGCGTGAGCGATCAGGCCATTGGCCGCGGTGCGGCCAGACCGCTTGCCCACGTCTTTGGCGCCTTTCACCCGTAGCAGCTCCACGGCCTTGTCGAAGTCGCCATCGGATGCTTCCAGCGCTTTCTTGCAGTCCATCATTCCCGCGGCGGTGAGGTCGCGGAGCTTTTTGACGTCAGCGGCTGAGTAGGTACTCATGACTCACTTTCTTTCCGATTTGTCTGCCTAAAGCGACCACCACTAGGTTACTGCCTAGGCCACGGGAGCCACCGCGTGCACATAGTATGGCAAGGCGGCTCAGGATATCGGAACGTCGGCAGGGGCCTAGTAGACGATGACTATTTGTTGGCGCCCTCGAGCAGCTCGCGCTCCCATTCGGCGAGAGGTTCGCCTGAACCCAGACCAGCCGCCTCCGGTTTAGCGTCAGCCTCAGCAGCACCCGCGCGTGCAAGCAGACCGTCGGCTACCGCATCGGCGATAACTCGGGTGAGTAGGCCGGCGCTGCGAATCGCGTCGTCATTACCCGGAATCGGATAGTCAACCTCATCGGGGTCACAGTTGGTATCGAGCACCGCAATGATGGGAATGCCCAACTTGCGGGCCTCGTCCACCGCTATGTGCTCTTTCTTGGTGTCGACTATCCAGACGGCACTGGGGAGACGCTGCATGTCACGCAGCCCACCCAGGGTGCGGTCCAGCTTCTCCCGCTCGCGGCGAAGCACTAGGGCTTCTTTCTTGGTGAGCACGTTCTCTCCACCGGTCTGCTCGATGACCTCAAGCTCCTTGAGGCGCTGCAACCGCTTATACACAGTGGAGAAGTTGGTGAGCATGCCGCCGAGCCAACGCTGATTCACGTAGGGCATACCGACACGCTGGGCCTGGGAGGCTATAGCCTCTTGTGCCTGCTTCTTGGTTCCGATGAACAGAATCGAACCCCCGTGGGCCACCGTCTCGCGAATGTATTCGAAGGCGCGGTCGATGTAGCCCAGGGTCTGCTGCAGGTCAATGATGTAAATGCCGTTGCGGTCGGTGAAAATGAACCGCTTCATCTTCGGGTTCCACCGGCGCGTTTGATGGCCAAAGTGCACGCCGCTTTCCAGCAGCTGTCGCATAGTTACTACAGCCATGGCGGTGCCATGCCTTTCTCTCACGCGGGCCTGGGCCCGCTCCTCGGTTGTCGCCGGCACATCGATGGTGCCCGCCCTAACGCCTAGAGCTCGCCGTGGCGGGCCCGAAACCGGGACCGAGGAGGCTTGCCGTTGTCCTAAGTGCGGACGGTCTAAGCGCATGTAGTCGGATCGGTGGTGCCGATCCGCTGATGGATAGTGGGCCCAAGTATACGCTGCAGACCCCGCCATGGCGGTAGCAGCATGGGTCCACAGTCGCTTGAGCGATGCACAGGACGCGCGACTGTGGTGTATGAGCGGCTACCCGACGTGATCATGAGAACATGCGTCTCATCGCCCTAGTTTCACTTGCGCTGCTCATCGGTGGTGCAGAGGGCCTGCCATCCGCCACTCCCGCTTTCAATGTCGCAGCGCTGCCCCCGAAAGCCGATGGCTTCGTACGACCTGTCGATGGCCCGGTGATACGCCCTTTCCAACCGGGGGAACATCGATACGCCGCAGGACACCGAGGGGCGGACTTAGCGGCCTCGGAGTCTAGCATCGTGCGGGCCGCCGGCAGCGGCACTGTAGCCGCCGCCGGCGTCGTCGCCGGACGTCCGGTGGTCTCGATCGTCCACACCGGAGGCCTGCGTACCACGTACGAACCGATCGTGCCGCGGGTTCGTACCGGCCAGCACGTGACAACCGGTCAGCCGATCGGGGTGTTGCTGCCTGGTCACGCCGGATGCGCCCACGAGGCATGCCTGCATTGGGGTCTGCGGCGCAGCGCCCCAGACGGCGAGAAGTACCTCGATCCGCTGCTGCTGCTCGGGGCGGGCACGGTCCGCCTCAAGCCGCTCCAGCCCGGCGACGTGCCCTGAGCGACCGATTCCTCAGCACAAACCGTCCAGGGCGGGCTCACCCCACTCAGGCGCGGGGATGGGCCTGCTGGAAGGCGCTGCGTAACCGTTCCGCAGAGACGTGGGTGTAGATCTGGCTCGTAGCCAAGCTTGCGTGACCCAGCAGCTCCTGCACGCTACGAAGGTCGGCGCCGCCTTCCAACACATGCGTGGCCGCGGAGTGTCGCAGCCCGTGCGGCGCCAGATCGGGTGCGCCAGGCACCTGCGCCAGCGCGGCGTGCACCACACGACGTACCTCACGCTGGTCGATGCGGCGACCGCGCACCCCTAGCAGCAGCGCCGGAGTCGATGCCAGTTCGGCATCGCCACGATCTCCAGGCGCGGCAAGTAGCGCCGGACGGCCTTGCTGCAGGTATTGCTGCACGGCTCGCCACGCGGGTAGTCCGAAGGGCACGCTGCGCTCCTTGTTGCCCTTACCGATCACTCGCAACAGCAGCCGCTGCCCGTCGATCGATTCCAGGTTGAGCCCACAGAGCTCAGCGACCCGCACCCCGGTGGCATACAACATCTCCACGATAACCCGATTGCGCAGCCCAACCGGATCGTCGTCATGCGCAACGCTGTCCATCAGCCGAGCCGCTTGGTCGGCTCTTAGCACGTCCGGGAGATCGTGCGGAAGCTTCGGGCTGCGCAGCAGTAACGCCGGATCGGCGGCTAGTTTCTTCTCTCGGTGAGCCCAGGCGGTAAACGCGCGGGCACCGGCGATCCGCCTCGCGAGGGTTGTCGGGCTGGCCCCCGTGCCGCGGAGCTTGGCAAGCCAGCTCCGAAGTGCCGGAAGATCACATGCGGCGATATCGCTTGCGCCTCGCGCCACCAGATGCTCGGCCAGGCTCACCGCATCGCCCACATAAGCACGAACAGTGTGTGGGGCCAAGCCTTTCTGCCGCAACAAGTGGTGCTCAAAACCGGCGATCAGCTTCGCCAGCGGTGCGGGAAACTCGCATCCACGCTGCGGCGATGATCGACCAGTCACGAGACCCCCTAGCCATAAGAGCGCAACATTGCGAAACTACTCGTATTGACGATGTTTCTTCTAAACGACAGGCACTGGGGGGAGACGATGGCGCGAGCGATCTGGAGCGGCTCTCTTACGTTCGGCTTAGTCAACCTGCCGATCGGCTTATTTTCTGCTACGGAGGATCGCGACGTACATTTCCACCAGTTCCAGCGTGGAACCTCTGATCGGGTGCGCTATCAACGAGTCAACGAGCGAACCGGCAAAAAAGTTGAGTACGCGGACATCGTGAAAGGCGCTGACGTCGACGGTAGCTACGTTCTGGTCTCCGACGACGAACTCGAACAGATCGCGCCGAATAGCTCTCGCGCCTTGGAAATAACCGGATTTGTGGACTTAGAACAAATAGATCCGATCTACTTCCAAAAAACGTACTACCTTGCGGCAAGCGCCGAGAACTACAGACGCACATATTCACTGTTAATGGCCGCGTTACGCGACAGCAATCGGGCCGGAATCGCCTCGTTGGTGCTTCGTGGCAAGGAACATCTCGCAGTCGTTCGGGCATTGGGAGATGTTATGGCACTGCAGACACTGTTCTTTGTCGATGAGATCCGCGATCCCGCCACCGTGCTGGGTCCAAGCCAGACCAAGGCCGATTTCGACCGCAAGGAGCTCAGCGTGGCCAAACAGTTCATCGACGCGTTAAGCGTCGAGTGGACACCTGAGGACTATCGCGACACCTACCGTGAGCGAGTGGAAAACCTGTTGCAGAGCAAGCGTAAGGGCGACTCGGTGGTACCGGAGAAGGCGCCGCCGCCCTCGACGAACGTCATCGATCTCATGGACGCCCTGCAGCGCAGTGTCAAGGCCGCCGGAGGTAAACGCAGTCGAAGCGGCGCGTCGCGGTCGACACAGGGCACGCGGAGCCGTAAAAAGGCATCGTGACCTATGCCGGAACACTGGTTCGACCTTCCGCGGCCGCACTCGCCGACGCCTCGAGGGATCGGCTCGTCTGCCTGTCGTGCGAGCGCGGCTGGGAACATTGCCACGACGCGATGGTGGTCCATACCGACGGTGAAGCAGAATGCACCGCTTCCACCGCGTGCTTACTCACCGTGGAGCTACACATCCTCAGGGTCGGCTGTGCGGATCTACAGCCGCAGTGCCGCTGCGGCGAGTAGCCCTATCGCCGAAAATCGACAGCCGGCAGCTTTGCGCCAGGTGCTTGCAGTGGCGCCAGGAGATCCCCGAACTTGTCGACCCGCCTTAACACGTCGCGATAATCAAACCGCAGGTCACTCTCGTGGCGGCAGCTTTCTACCTCCTGCCACGTGATCGGTGTGGAGACGAGCGCGCCAGGACGAGCTCGTAGCGAGTACGCGACCACAGTGGTCTTGGCCGGGTTGTTTTGGCTCCAGTCCAGCAACACCTTGCCGGCGCGGCGCGATCGGGTCATGGTGTCGACGACCGTCTCCGGGTGTGACGCGGTCATCTGACGGGCGAGCCTGCGCGCATAGGCCCTGGTCTGCTCGGCTCGAGTCGTCGCGACCGGAGAGTACAGCTGTAAGCCCTTGGAGCCGCTGGTTTTGACGTAGCTGTCCAGACCATCGGCGGCCAATCGCTGGCGCAGTAACAACGCTACTTCACAGCACGCAACGATGCCGGCTGGCGCACCCGGATCGAGGTCGAAGACGAGCAGATCCGGTGAACGGCGACCCCCTCGTGGCCCCACCTTCCACTGTGGCACATGCAGTTCCAGGGCGGCGAGATTAGCTGCCCACACCAAACCCGCAACATCGTCTAGTACCGCGTAGCCGGGTGGGTCCTGCTGTGTCTGAGACGACATCGACACGGCGACTGTGCGCAGCCATTTCGGAGCGTGACGTCGCGCGTCTTTGTCAAAGAATCCAGCAGCGTCGATCCCGTCAGGGCAGCGGAACATTGTGAGGATCCGATCGACGAGATGCGGCAGCAGCACCGGCGCTATCTGCTGGTAGTAGGCGATCACGTCGCGTTTGCTGAGACCGATATCGGGATAGAGCTCCTTATCTAAATTGGACAAACGTAATTGGCGTTCGCCCACTCGCACATCCACGACCTCAGACATCAGCGCTCCTCCACAGTCCGGGTTGCAGGCACGGTGCCGCGGACCTGTGCCGGGTTCTTATCAGACCGCAGCCCCCGCCACGAGGCGTGACGCAATCGACCATCGGCAGTCCAGGATCGAAATTGCACTTCCCCTACGAGCGTCGGGTTCACCCATCGGGCGCCACGTGCCCTACCTGTCGGAACCGGCGTAACGAAGGGTGACGTCTTACGTCCTGCGCGCTCCAAGAAACGAGTTAAATCGGCTCGGACTGCCTCGCTGAACCCCGTTCCTACATCACCAATGTATGTGAGGCTCAGGTTTTCCAACGACTTTCCCGACTTCAGTCTTCTCGACCCTGGATCGGGCAGACCCAGCAGCAGCGCACCGAGCTGTCCTTTAAGCCGACCGGCTCCTTCTCGCCAACCGCCGATCACCACCTCTTGAGTGAGAATGTTGGGAACCTTGATCCAATCCGGGGATCGCTTCCCCGGTCGATATGGCGAGTCGAGTCGCTTTGCGATCACTCCCTCGAGTGCCTGCTCGCGGCTGGCCTGTTGTACGGCCGCGCCGGAATCGGAGTCGGAGAAGCAGGGCGGCACTGACCAATCCGAACCCGGGGGCACTACCGACTCGAGCAGCTTCCGGCGTTGCCAGTATGGCGTACGCAGCAGCGAGTGGCCGCCGCGGTGGAGCAGATCGAAAATGAGAAAAGACACCGGGACCTCGACGGCCATCCGAGCTATCTCGGTCTGGTCGCGCAGGTGCATGCGGCGCTGTAGGACAGCAAAGCTTGGCCGACCGGCAGCATCGAACGCCACCAGCTCACCGTCGAGGAGCACCTGCGTACTTCCTATCGCGTCAACCAGGTTTTGTAGCTCGGGATAGCGTCCCGTCGTATCCGCTTCGCCCCGTCCCCACGCCTGAAAGCGGCCATCCTGTATCGAGACCAGCGCCCGGACACCGTCCCATTTGAACTCGTAGGCCCACCGCGAGCCGGCTCTGGGATTGTCGGGAAGCTCACCCAGGGTCGCTAACATCGGCGCTAGGTGGCGTGGCAGTGGCTCACTGTGCTTGTCCCCAGGCGGATCTAGCTGGGGGATCGGACGGCTCAGACAACGTAGTAGCCACTGCGATTCATCGGTGCATATGAGTAGATAGCGGCCCTGTAACCGTCGGCCCTGTAGTGACACCTCCACGTGTCGGTCGTCCCACTTGTGGGTTCGATACGTACCTTCGTCCCAAATGCTGACATGGCCCGCACCGTATTCCCCTCGAGGAATCTCTCCGGCGAAATTGGCGTACTCCAATGGATGATCTTCGGTTCGAATGGCTAGCCGCTGTGGTCCTGGTTCGTCGGGCACTCCTTTGGGAACTGCCCACGAGACCAACACCCCGGCTCGTTCGAGCCGAAAATCCCAATGCAGCCGTCGCGCGTGATGTTCTTGAACCACAAACTTTTGCTCTCCGGAGTCGGCAACGTGAGCCGAGGGGGTCACGTGATCGGAGTCTGGGATTGGCTCCGGGTCCTACCGCGATTACGGCGCTGTAGATACTGGCCGAGATCACCGTGCACGTGTTCCCCCTTTTATGTCGGTTAAAGGGCTCAAATCCGGTCTGGAGTTCTTGTTTCCCGCCTGCGGCCTATCACACCTGTCCCCACGATTCTGCACTACTGACGAGAATCGCACACTCGACCGGGCTTGGATACTCCAAGAAACCACTAGCAGTGCCGCTTCGATCGCAATATCCTTGTAACAGTGCGCAACACGCCAGAATAGGTAGGTTCTCAATGACACATATCTCAGCAGGTTCGACTAGGTCAGCATTGAGCTTTCGGGGCCCGATAGGGCTCGGAGCATCGCCACGTTGGTTGCGGCGGTGTTTATTTTAATTGGTGTGCTCGGTTTCATTCCCGGCATCACCACCAACCTAGACCAGCTAGAATTCGCTGGCCATGAATCAGGCGCGGAGCTACTGGGACTTTTCCAAGTCTCAGTACTACATAACATCGTGCACCTACTGTTCGGTGTGGTCGGACTGGCGCTTGCCCGCTCGGTCTCGGGTGCCGTGAGGTTCCTGATCGGTGGTGGAGTCGTTTACTTGGTCCTATGGGTATACGGATTGCTGGTCGATCACGGCGGCGACGCTAACTTCGTCCCGTTCAACGATGCCGACAACTGGCTGCACCTTGGCCTGGGGGTTGGCATGATTGCATTGGGACTGTTGGCGCGACCGGCGCGCACCACCACCTAATGAGCAAACAACAAGGTGGGCCACAGCTGTGGCCCACCTTCACATTCCTACCTTATCTTCGACAGCTCTACCCGGATGCTAAACAGCAACGAATAGCATTTAATCCTGACTCCGGCGACGCACCCACGGTTTTCAGCCGGAGACTATGAACAGACACGGATGGACACCGCTTAGGCGGTGTCCATCCGTTGTGCTATGCACTTTACAGGTTCAGACTCAGGTCCAGATCCAGATTTAGACCGTCGTCATTGTAGTTATTCCGGTCGTATGAGCGGTGGTGCCGGTCTTTCCAGTTGTCGTGCGAGCTGTGGTGCCGGTCGCAGTTTTTGTGCCAGCGATCTTTCCAGTTGTCGTGCGAGCTGTGGTGCCCATCGTTCCAGCTGTTGTGCGAGCTGCGGTGCCGATCGTTGTCGCCTAGGATGTTGAGGCTGGCCGATGCCGGAGCGGAAACGCCCACAGCGATACCGGTGGCCATCACCGTTGCTACGGCAGCCATGGCAAGTTTGCGATAACGCATATCTTTACCTTTCAGTTCGGGTGGCGATCCGGCTTCTTCGTCGCTTCCCGCGAAGCTGGACCTTTCGTGCACGAGAGTGTCCTCTCGACTCTTACATTCGCGGTATTACCCCGATCGGTTGGCTCCGAACCAAAGTATTTCTGGAAACATTTATTACCCACAGCCACTCGCCTGAACAAAACCGATCGTGCCGGCGTATTCCGCGCCGAGGTTGACCGGCTTGCCGCGGCCACCAGGACCGCCTTTATTCTGATCACGGGTGGTCGGCTGCTCATTCGGCGGAACAGCGGCGAAGTGCTGCTGCCATCTGAGGCCTCCCGTCGCACATCGACTGATCGAATATCTGGCACAACGGCGCGATAGGCCCAAAAGTGTAGAGAGGTGCGCTATGCCGCGATTGCGCTACGAAACCACCGTAGAAGCGCCCATCGACGAGGTCTTCGCGTGGCACGAACGGTCCGGAGCGGTGCAGCGCCTGCTACCACCCTGGGAGCCCATCCGCGTGACGTCGACAGAGTCGACGCGGTCGGCAGCTGCCGCTCCGCCCGATGGGAAAATCCCCTCACCGCTGGCTGTGGGCTCGTGCGTGGAGTTCGAGCTGGCAGTCCCGGGACACTTACTAGAGCTCGGTCTGAAAAAACTTGGTCTCCCCCGATGGGTCGCAGAACATACCTACTACGATCCGCCACACGAATTCCGCGACACTACGCGCAAAGGACCATTCCGCAGTTGGAAGCACCGACACCGCTTCGAGGCAACGGCCGGGGGTACCACCGTCATCGACGAGGTGGACTTCCAACTGCCCCTCGGGCGGCTCGGCGCCCTGGCAGCAGACACCTCCCAGACCCGACTTACCCGCATGTTCGCCTACCGTCACCGGCAGCTCGCCGACGACCTCGCAGCGCACGCCCGTGCCGCCGCGCGGGGTGCCGGAAAGCTCCGGGTAGTCATCGCCGGTAGCAGCGGTCTGATCGGATCGGCACTCAGTGCTTTCCTGCGTACCGGCGGGCACGACGTGCTCACCCTGGTGCGGCGGCCTGCCCGCACGGCGGAGGAGGTCTACTGGAACCCGGAGTATGGCGTACTCGACCCGACCGCGCTGATCGGCGTCGACGCAGTGATCAACCTGGCCGGAGCACCGCTGCTCGGGCGATGGAGCAAGAACCACAAGCTTGCCGTGCTCACCAGTCGCATCTACAGCACCACCCTGCTGTCGCAGACGTTGGCCGCACTCGCTGCCGAAAATGCCGGCGGACCGACAGTGTTGATCAACGGCTCGGCAATTGGATACTACGGCCCTGACGCAGGCTCGCGGCTGCTAACCGAGGACAGTGCCGCCGGTGTCGGCTTTCTCGCCGAGGTGGTACAGGAATGGGAGAAGGCCACCGAGGCCGCCCAGGCTGCGGGACTTCGCGTGGTACACGTACGGACCGGAGTGGTGCAGTCGCCTTCCGGTGGCGCGCTGCGAGCCCAACTTCCGCTGTTCCTGGCCGGCGCCGGGGGACGCCTCGGTAGCGGTGAGCAATGGCTGAGCTGGATCGGCCTCGACGACATCGTGGGGGTCTTTCACCACGCGCTGACCACGCCGACACTGCACGGGGCGATTAACGCCGTCGCTCCCGAGCCGGTGACTACCGGTGAATACGCGGCGACACTGGCGCGAGTGCTGGGTAGACCTGCACTACTTCCGATTCCGGCGTTCGGGCTCACCTTGGTACTGGGTAGTCAGGCCGCACACGAGATGCTGCTAACCAGCCAACGGGTCGTTCCGCAACGCGCACTCGAGAGCGATTACATATTTCGCAACACCACACTCGACAGTGCACTACGTCACGTGCTGGGGCGTTCTTAGTGTCATAGCCAGGCGTGGCGGGAGACGGCCACGTGAGCCGCTCTACTAAGCTCGGCGGCAATGAAAGGAGTGCGGATGCAGCCAGGAGTACCGCAGGGACCCCCACCGGGTTATCCTGTCCCACCGCCGGGCCAACCCGGACTAACGCATCAGTTGAATCCATACGCGCAGGTACCGGGGCGAATCGTCGTAGCCGGGTTGACCAAGCAGTTCAAGCGGGTTCGAGCCGTCGACAACTTGTCGTTCACAGTGGAGCCAGGCACTGTCACCGGATTCCTCGGCCCCAACGGTGCCGGGAAGACCACCACCCTGCGCATGCTGTTGGGCCTGATCTCCACCACGGCCGGCGTCGCAACCATCGGCGGCCGGCACTATCACGATCTTGGCGCCCCGCTGCGCACAGTTGGCGCCGCCTTGGAGGCGTCCAGTTTCCACTTGGCCCGTACCGGTCGCAACCATCTACGCATCCTCTGTGCCGCCGCGGGAATTCCCGAATACCGGGTGGATCAGGTTCTTCAGCTTGTGGGGATGATGCCGGCGGCAAACCGCAAGGTAAAGACCTACTCCATGGGTATGAAACAGCGACTCGGACTCGCGGCAGGGCTGCTAGGCGACCCCCAAGTGCTACTGCTCGACGAGCCAACCAACGGTCTTGACCCCGAGGGCATCCGATGGATGCGCGGATTCCTACGAGGCCTCGCCGCCCAGGGCCGCACCATCCTGGTTTCCAGCCACCTACTAGCCGAGGTCACCCAGACCGTCGACGACGTGGTGATCATCGCTCACGGCCAAAGTCGTCGCCAGGGCAAAGTCGCCGACCTGATCGCCGAGGCCAAGCAGTCGGTCCGGGTGAGCACCGGCAACGCCGATGCTCTGCTGCAGGCACTGGGCAACCAGGCCGCGGTACGGCGGACCAGTGCCACGGAGCTCTACGTCGACAACATGAACTCCAAGGACGTGGGCAAGGTGGCACATCAGGCCGGCATCGAGCTCGACGAGCTCTCAACCGTGCACGCCGATCTGGAAGAAGTGTTCTTGCAGTACACGCGAGGAGGGGCGGGAATCCGATGACAGGCTTACTCCGCAGCGAACATCTCAAAATCACCACCACCAAGGTCTGGTGGGTCATGCTGCTCGGGCTGCTGGGGATCCTTGCGCTTGCGCTGCTTATCAATGGTGTCATCACCGCCAGCGAACTCGACAATGACTTCAGCGACCAGTCGTTAAACCAGTTAGCTTCCAGCCTCTACACCTCCGGCCAATATTTCGGAGTACTGTTCGCGGCCATCTTGGGCACACTGCTGATCACCAATGAATTCCGCCACCAGACGGCCACATCGACCTTCCTGGCCACACCCAGACGGATAGATGTCGTGGTCGCCAAGTTCGTGGTTGCGGTGGGCTGGGGAGTCCTCTACGGCCTGATCTGCACTGTGATCGCTATACCGGTCGGCGCGGCCATTCTCAGTGGTCAAGGCGAGGAATCGGCCCTAGGAGAGGGTGCCGTACTCAAGGCGATTCTGCTCAACTTGTTGGCATTTGGGGTCTGGGCGATATTGGGAATCGGCATCGGCACTCTGTTACAGAATCAAGTCGGCGCCGTAGTCACACTCATCGTGGCGTACTTTGGCACGCAGGTCGTCGGCGCGCTGTTGTCTGGTTTAGGAGAGGCGTGGGATCTGAGTTGGCTCGCTGGGGTGTATTACTACCTGCCCTATGGCGCTACCCAGGTGATGACAAGCGCGGACCAGATCGCAGACAACGCTCCGGCCTGGTGGGGCGGCATGCTCATGGTGCTGCTCTACGGCGCGGTAGCCGCGTTCTTGGGAAGCTGGCTCACCGCCAAACGGGACATCACCTAGGCCACCACCAATAGGTTGCTGCCGTCGTTCCAACGTTTGAGCCGCCTTGCTCTACTCTACGCACGCGGCGGCTCCTGCGGCCTAGGCAGCAACCTATTGGACGGCGCCCTAACGCCATAACAATCGCCATCACCCGACGCACGGCGTCTGCTACGGCCCAGTAACCTAGAAGCGTGGCTACGACAACCGCTTCTTCGCACGAATCCAACACCACAAGCAACGAAAATGCAGGCCCATCCATCGCCGCAGAATTCGGTGCAAATGAGTGGATCGTCGACGAGATGTACCAGCAGTACCGCGAAGATCCAACCAGCGTCAATGCCGCTTGGCACGAGTTTTTCGCTGACTACACCCCTGGCGCCGAGCTTGCGGCCGCAACGGGGCAGGTCGTACCGGCCGCCCCCGCGATAAACCCAGCTCTAGAGGACACGTCGGCCTACACGCCAGCGACAGCCGCCAATGCCTCTCAAGCTATTACGATGACCACCGCTGAGCAAAGCTCGCGGACTAATGCCGCGATACAGCAGGCACCGGCGGCTGCTTCCGCACCCAAGGCCAAGCCACCGACACCAGCGCCGGCTACAGATGCCAACGTCACCCCATTACGCGGCGCGGCGGCCCGGATCGTGGCCAACATGGATGCCTCGCTAGCGGTACCCACCGCTACCAGTGTTCGCGCTGTTCCGGCCAAACTGATAGCCGACAACCGCATCGTGATCAACAACCACCTGATGCGGGGGCGAGGCGGCAAGGTGAGCTTCACTCACCTCATTGGTTACGCACTGGTGAAGGCACTGGCCGATTACCCCGAGATGAACCAGTCGTTCACCACCGACGATGGAAAACCAGCGCTGTCGACCCCGGAGCACGTCAACCTCGGGCTTGCCATCGACCTGACCACGTCGAAGTCTCGATCGCTGGTCGTGGTGAGCATCAAAGGCGCCGACACGATGGACTTCGCCCAGTTCCTGGCCGCCTACGAGGAGCTGGTACGTAAGGCTCGGGCCGGAAAACTGGGCGCCGACGACTTTGCCGGCACCACCATCAGCCTGACCAACCCCGGAACGCTGGGCACGGTGCACTCTGTACCGCGCTTGATGCAAGGCCAGGGCGCCATCATCGGCGTGGGAGCCATAGAGTATCCCGCCGAGTACTCCGGGATGTCGGAAGAGGCCATCAACGATCTAGGGATCAGCAAGACCATCACCCTGACTTCCACGTATGACCATCGGATCATCCAGGGTGCCCAATCGGGTGAATTCCTTAAGCGGATGCATGAACTACTGCTCGGTGCCGACGGTTTCTACGATGAGGTCTTCGCCGCGCTGCGCGTGCCCTACGAGCCGGTGAAATGGGTACGTGACGTTTCGGTCGACAGCGCGAACGGGAGCGTCGACAAGAACGCGCGAATTCTGGAACTGATCAACGCTTACCGCGTCGGTGGTCACTTCATAGCCGACACCGACCCACTGGAGTATCGCCAGCGCCGCCACCCAGACCTCGACATCTTGCAGCACGGACTCACGCTCTGGGATTTGGAACGCACTTTCAGCGTCGGCGGTTTCGCCGGCAAGGATCGCATGAAGCTTCGCGACATCCTGGGAGTGCTCCGTAGCTCCTACTGTCGTCGCATCGGTGTGGAGTACATGCACATCAGCGCACCGGAAGAGCGGGAGTGGATCCAGCAACGGGTAGAGGTGGCGCACGACAAACCCGAGCCGGAGAAGCAGAAACAGATTCTGGCCAAACTTAACGCGGCCGAGGCTTTCGAGACTTTTTTGCAGACCAAATTCGTTGGACAGAAGCGCTTCTCACTCGAAGGCGGCGAGTCGGTGATTCCGCTGCTGGACGAGGTGATTCAAGCAGCGGCCGCGCAGAACCTCGACGAGGTGGTCATCGGCATGGCGCACCGTGGCCGGCTCAACGTGGCCACCAACGTCCTGAGTAAACCGTATGAGGCGGTCTTCGGCGAGTTCGAGGGGAACATCGATCCCAGCACCATGCACGGCTCCGGTGATGTCAAATACCACCTGGGCACCGAAGCCAAAGTCGCGACACCGGATGGCAAACACACCATCGCGGTGAGCCTGACCAGTAACCCCAGCCACCTGGAGGCCGTGAACCCGGTCGTGGAAGGCATCGTACGCGCCAAGCAAGAGCTGCTGAAAAAGGGAGAGTTTGCGTACACGGTGCTTTCGCTGCTGGTGCACGGCGACGCGGCCTTCGCAGGGCAGGGTGTGGTCGCGGAGACACTGAACCTGTCCCAGCTGCGCGGGTATCGCACCGGCGGCACAGTGCACGTGGTGATCAACAACCAAGTCGGTTTCACCACAGCGCCGGAAGACACCCGGTCCTCGCTGTATTGCACCGACGTCGCTCGCATGGTGCAGGCCCCGATCTTTCACGTCAACGGCGACGATCCCGAGGCGTGCGTCCGAGTAGCGCAGCTGGCGTTCGACTACCGTCAGGCGTTCCACAAAGACGTCGTGATCGACATGGTGTGCTACCGGCTTCGCGGTCATAACGAGGGCGACGACCCCTCTATGACCAACCCGGACATGTACGCGATCATCGACACCAAGCGCCGCGTCCGCAAGCTCTACACTGAGGCGCTGATCGGGCGCGGCGACATCACCGTGGAAGAAGCCGAGGCTGCGCTCCGGGACTTCCAAGAACGACTTGAGCACGCCTTCCGGGCTACCAAAGACACCCGTGCGGTGCCGACTCCCGTTGCTAAGCCCGCATTACCGGCACACGGCGACAAGGTGGAAACCGCGGTAAGCGCCGACGTGCTGCGCCGGATCGGCGACTCGCAAGTACAGTGGCCGGCAGGCTTCATGCCGCACCCCCGGCTGGCACCACTGATGGAAAAACGCCAGCAGGCGGCCATCGAAGGCCCCATCGACTGGGGCTTGGGAGAAACTCTCGCTTTCGGTTCGCTACTGCTCGAGGGGAGGTCAGTCCGGCTTTCGGGCCAGGACAGCCGCAGGGGTACTTTCGTGCAGCGACACTGCGTACTAGTCGACCACGCCAACGGCACGGAGTACGTCCCGCTGGCTAATCTCGCACCCGATCAAGCTCGTTTCGGCGCGTACGATTCGCTGTTGAGTGAGTTTGCCGCCATGGGCTTCGAGTATGGCTACTCCCTGGCCCATCCCGACGCTCTGGTGATGTGGGAGGCGCAGTTCGGCGACTTCGCCAACGGGGCCCAATCGATCGTGGACGAGTTCATATCCGCCGGCGAGGTGAAGTGGGGTCAGCAGTCTGGCGTGGTACTGCTACTGCCGCACGGTTATGAGGGACAGGGTCCTGACCACTCGTCTGGCCGGATAGAACGCTTCCTGCAACTGTGCGCCCAAGACAACATGACGGTGGCAAACTGCACCACGCCCGCTAGTTATTTTCACCTGCTACGCCGGCAGACATTGCGTAGCGAGCACCGTCCGCTGGTGGTGTTCACACCGAAGTCACTGTTGCGGCACAAGCAGGCGGTATCGGCCGTGGAGGACTTCACCTCGGGCAGCTTCCAGCCGGTGCTGTCCGACCCCGGAATAGGTGGCTCGCCGCTGAATCCTGCCGAGGTGAGACGCGTGCTGCTGTGTTCCGGAAAGGTCTACTACGACTTGCTGGCACGACGCCATGAGCAGCAGATCGGCCACACCGCGATCCTGCGACTGGAGCAGCTCTATCC
Organism: Mycobacteriales bacterium; assembly: GCA_041743105.1. GTDB lineage: Bacteria > Actinomycetota > Actinomycetes > Mycobacteriales > QHCE01 > QHCE01. The sequence goes on from JBGTNI010000010.1 coordinate 39,318, forward strand.
GGTACCAGTGGAGGAAGTACGAACCGCACTGGCACAGTATCCGAATGCCATCGATCACACCTGGGTGCAAGAGGAACCGGCAAACCAGGGCGCGTGGAGTTTCATGGCGCTGAACCTGTTGGAGCACCTGGAAGGCGTGCAGCTGCGGCGCATCTCACGTCGCGCCGGCGCGAGCCCGGCCACCGGATCGTCGAAGGCGCACCAGTTGGAGCAAACCGCACTGGTCGAGGCGGCGCTACCGAAGGGCTAGGGTAGCTTCTTGGGGCCAGATTGATTCCCAGTCCCACCAGTCCCACCGGGACCCTGGATCATTCCAGGTTTGCCGTTCGCCGGATCTTTTCCTCCAGAGGGACGCCGACGCATAAGGCGACCAGCTTTGGCGGCAAGCGGAAACGCTACTAGGTCATAAATTCCGCGTAGGTCATTCCCAACACGCCGCGACAACGGTGTACCAATAACTTTCGCTTCAGCGGTTCGCATGCGCAAAATTTGCCGGATCGCTGAGGTTTCCGGCTCCTGATCGGGAAATAGATCGTCTTGGATTCGGATGATTTCATCAGCCAATTTAAGTAATTCTTCACCACTTCCTACCACGCTTGGACGGTAGCGCTGCCTATTACCCAAGGATTCATAGTGTAATACCATTACACTATGTTCATTCAAGCCCTCCATGCCGCCGTAAAGGTGGCTTTTCAGAAGATCTGGGAACGATGCGGCTTCCAGGAGCTGCGAGTTCTCCAGTATCTGCTCTCCCAGCCCTTATGGACTCAATGTAGTCCCGAAAAGCTTCCCTAAGAGGGCCTGGAACAGGGAGCTCTGTTTCTGTCAGGCTATGTGCGGCCGCGAGATATTTTTCTGCTGCATCTTGTTTAAATGCTCTAATTGCCTGTAATTGAGCTCCTCTACGCGACTTATCCCCATAAAATTTTAACAAGGTAGTCTCACAAACGTAGATTTTAATTACAGGCGCAACAAGTTTTCGCTTGAGATGCAAAGCATCTTTAGCAGAGAAAACTCGACTGCGCTGCGTAAATCGAACTTCTCGATCTCACGGTGCGTGGTCGAGCACGACCTTGCCGAATGTTTTGCCCGACGCCAGCCGGGCGAAAGCCCGCGCGGCGTCGCCGAACGGATGGATGCTATCGATCAGGGGTCTGACATCGCTACGAGCCAGCAGATCCAGCAGGCCGCGCAGCTCCTGCCGGGTGCCCATCGTGGAGCCGAGGACCTCTAACTGCCGATAGAAAACCCGACGAAGATCCAGAGTAGGCAGGTGCCCCGAGGTCGCACCGGAGACGACCAATCGACCACCGGGTACCAGACATTTCAACGAGTGGGCGATGGTCGCCGCTCCGACGGTGTCGACGACCACATCGACTCGCTCGGGAGCTCTGTCCCCAGGTTCGAGCGCCACCGCACCCAACTCGATAGCCCGCTGCCGCTTGAGCGGGCTTCGACTGGTGACGTAGACCCGGGCGCCCAGCGCACGTCCGATCAGCAGCGCCGCGGTCGCCACCCCTCCCCCAGCTCCTTGAATGAGAACACTGTCGTCGCGACCGAGCCGCCCTTTGGTGGTGAGCATGCGGTATGCCGTGAGCCACGCCGTCGGCAGGCATGCCGCCTCGACGAAGGACAGTTCGGGAGGCTTGGGGAGCAGATTGCCGGCGGGAACCAAGACCCAGTTGGCGAGCGTGCCCGGATACTTCTCTGACAGCAATGAGCGATCAGGAGCAAACAGCGGATCGCAATCTCCGGCAACGCCGTCCGTCGCGTTCTCGGACACGTCCCCGATCACGGCGTGAACCACGACCTCGTTGCCACGTTCATCCACACCGGCGGCGTCGGTTCCCAACGTCATCGGGAGCTGTTCGCGGCGAAGCCCCACGCCACGCAGCGACCACAGGTCATGATGGTTGAGCGCGCTGGCGCGTACAAGTACCCGCTCCCAGCCCGGTGGAACCGCCGGTTCGGCTAGCACACCGACTTGCAGCCCCGCCAGAGGCTCTGTGTCAGATTGGGTAGCTGCGTAAGCCGCGATGTAGTCAGACATAGGTGCATCGGGAGAGCATTGCTAGGTCACCAGCCGGTCGGGGCAGACTGTAACCGGGAACGGACGCCGCATCTCTACCCGTTGCGCGCCGGTCGCGCCGGCGGCTTCGACATAGCCGCCGTCCACCAGATCCCACGCCCACAGCTGCGACATAGTGGGATCGAAAATCCAGTAGGAACCGACACCCACATCCTCATACAGTGAGCGTTTCAGCATGAAATCCCGACTCCGGCTGCTGGGCGAAAGCACCTCAATGGCCAGCAGCGGCGGCGAGGTAACGTTCTTGGCCGTAGCCGCCGGCCGCGGAATGACCAACACGTCGGGCTGTACGGAGTTGCGAACGTCGGGCTGAAAGTCCACCGGTGCCACAAACGTTTCCAGCTCCGGCGGACACGCCCGGCGGAGCAGCACTAGAAACTCGGCTACTGCCCGCTGGTGCAGCAGAGCTGGGGCAGGGCTCACGATGAGTACCCCATCGATGAGTTCATATCGCTGTCCGTCGTCGGGCAGGTCTTCCAGATCGGCCACGGTCCAGTCGTGTTTCTCACGCGGCATCACAGTCATAGCTGACATCGTGCTCCCTCTCGCGTCCCATGTCACGAGCATGCCGGTACTAAAGAATCCGGCTAGTGCCGTCCACAGGCAACCGACTCTGCACCGAGTGTGACCATAGGGCCGATTTCGACGCGGAAACCCCGTTCCTGACGTCACGCTCAGTGCGCTGGTGGGTCGATCAGACGGTTTTGGCAGCGGCCGCGACCGCGGCAGCCACGGCAGGCACCACTCGGGGGTCGAGAGCACTGGGTAGAATTCGATCCGCCGCGAGAGAGTCGGCAGCCACACCGGCCAGCGCGGTCGCCGCGGCGAGTTTCATCTCGGGCGTGATCTCACGAGCACCGGCGTCAAGCGCACCTTTGAAAACACCTGGGAAAGCCAGCACATTGTTGATCTGGTTGGGATAGTCGCTGCGGCCCGTTGCGACGATCGCCGCGTACCGATGCGCAAGCTCCGGCGCTACTTCGGGCTCGGGATTAGCCATCGCGAAAATGAAACCGCCCGGCACCATGCCTTCCAACGCGTCGGCGGGGACCTTCCCGCCCGAGACACCGATCAGTACATCCGCGCCGCGCAGCGCAGCCCCAATGGACCCGGTGGTTCCGGTGGCGTTAATGCGTCCGGCGAGCTCAGCCTTCACCGAGGTAAGGTCGGGCCGCGAGGGATGCAGCACGCCGCGTGAGTCCACCACCACGATGTCGCCGACGCCAGCCTCAGCGAGCATGTTCGCGACAGCGATTCCGGCGGCACCGGCACCTGCGATCACTACGCGCAGTGAAGCCAGTGTCCGGTCTGTGACTACGCAAGCGTTGCGCAGCGCGGCAAGGGTGACGATGGCGGTGCCGTGCTGGTCGTCGTGAAAAACCGGAATGTCGATCCGCTTGGACAGCTCGCGCTCGATAGCAAAGCAGCGAGGCGCGCTGATGTCTTCTAGATTGATGCCACCGAACGACGGCGCGAGTCGTGCGACCGTATCGACGATTTCGTCGGGATCAGTGGTGTCCAAACACACGGGCACCGCGTCGATGTTGGCAAACCGTTTAAACAGGATGGCTTTGCCTTCCATCACCGGCATGGCGGCGCGGGGACCGATATTGCCAAGGCCGAGCACGGCACTGCCGTCAGTAACAACAGCCACGGTGCGCGCCGCCCAGGTGTAGTGGTCGAACGCCGAACGATTCTGGGCGATCGCGGTGCAGACGCGCGCCACGCCCGGGGTGTACGCGCGTGAGAGGTCTGCCATGGTCTCCATGGGGACTGTCGGGACAATCGCCATCTTGCCGGCGACGTGGGCGTCGAATACCTCTGCGTCGGTGAGTCGGGGGGCAGGCAGGCCGCGCTCGGGCGCCGGAGAATCTACTGGGCTGGTAGTCGGAGAAGTTAATGACGACATTCGTCGAGCGTACCCCGGCGTGAACTCAAAGCATCCTGAGCGTCGTAGAGTGCCCATATGAGCTCGCCACCGGGTGTCGATGCCGCCCAGACTGCCTCCCAGACCCGCGCCGAGACCGTGATCTTGACGCTGCCGGGCAGCGGTGCGTATCTGGCCATCCTGCGCACCACCACGGCCGGATTGGCCGCCCGTCTTGGCTTCGACCTCGACGCAATCGAGGACCTTCGCATTGCGGTCGATGAGGCGTGCACCCTGCTCCTGGACCAACCCGCGGCCGAGATCACGTGTCGCTTCTATCCAGACACCGACGGGATCGCGATCGAACTAGAGGCACCAAACACCGGCGGCCGGCAACGTTGGGCCGATACATTCGCCTGGCAGCTGCTTAGCTCCCTGGCGCAAGACGTCGCCGTGGTCGAGACATCTGACACGGTGGCCATCACACTACGCAAAAACTTTCAGTAGTCGGTAGCGCATATCGCGGTTGGCGCGGCGATCCGCGGCGTTCTCGTCGTCGCGCATAGCCCACTATGCGTCTCCTCCTCGGCCTTGCGGCTCATCCACCCCATCCCGCGCTTCGCTCCCACTCCAGGGGTAATGCTTCAACCCTTCTAGGCAACTACAACCGGGAGCTGGGAGCTAGGAGCAACACGGCACATGTCAGGCAGTACACCCCCACAGTGACGCCCGCGACTGTCACGACGGTTCCACCCTCACCCGTAACCATAAAAAACGCCACCGGCAGCGCCATGAGCTGTAGCACAATGGCGGCACCGCGTGGCCAGGAACGGCGCAGCGTCAACAGCACGCCGAGTCGGTACAGCACGATGGCCAGCCCCCCCGCAGCCAGGCTTAACAATACGGCCACCCCGGGGTTAGCAGAGTCCGCAGTGAGCACCTTTACCAGCACAAACATCGCTAGACCGGCGGCAAACACCGCCTCGACCCATAGGCCTAGCACCGCTAGCCGCAGCGGGAAAGGACCGTCGGGGGGCTCGGCGTTCACAGCGTTCATGCAGGGACTCCCAGCTGTAGGGCGTTGGATCAGGGAGGTGGCGGAAGTTAGCTAGTTGCGAAGTTAGCTAGTACCGTCCAGTCGAGTATCGCAAGGCAGACGACGACCGCGTGCCGGGGCACGCGGGAGGAGGACAACACCGCGAGACGAAGCGCTGGGGGACACCGAGCCCAACAGTCCTATAGCTGGGAGCCCTTAGTGGTCGCGCGGATAGGTAACTGTTCTACTGCGGCGCTCCCTGGCGCTTCGGCTGGCTGCGTTGTCGTCGTCGCCCATGCATCCAGCATGGACTCCTTCTCCGCCTTGCCATCCTCGACCAGACCAGCGCACCCTAACTTCGGCACCTCGCAACAAACGACCTATTGGCGCGACCACTAAACCTACGGCGACGCAACCTCGATGGCGGCGTGAGGCCTCACCGACGCGCTCGAGTACAGTCGCTCCTCGTGCGCGCGGTACTGATCGTCAACCCTGCGGCCACCACGGCCAGCCCTCGGCGACGCGATGTACTTGCCAGCGCTTTGGCCGCAGAAGCCGATCTCACTGTTAGGCACACCACCGGTCGTGGCCACGCCACGGCCCTGGCACACGACGCCGCTGGTGACGGTGTGGAACTAGTGGTCTGTCTCAGCGGAGATGGCACCATCAACGAGGTGGTCAACGGCATCCTCACAGCCACCCATTCATCCCAGGCTTCCGGACCGGTGCCCCTGCTGGGAATCGTGCCAGGCGGTTACACCAATGTCTTCTGCCGAGCCCTGGGGCTGCCACGCGATCCGGTGGAAGCTACCGGCGCGCTACTAGAGGCGATACGACATCGGCAGTCTCGGACGGTCGGGCTGGGTAAGCTCAATGATCGCTGGTTCACCTTCTGCGCCGGAGTGGGGTTCGACGCCGATGTGATGCGCCACGTCGAGAATCGCCGTCGCAGCGGAAGCCGCTGCACAACCGCGCTGTACGCCGGCGCCGCCGTCGCCGAATACACTCGGCGCGTCCGCTCCGCCTCACCGGCGTTCACAATCACCGACCACACCGGCAGCCGACACCAGCTTGCGATGGCGGTTGTGCAGAACACGTCACCCTGGACCTATCTGGGCAGTCGACCGATCCACGGGTCGCGCACCGCATCCTTCGAGACCGGTCTCGACCTCATGGGACTGACGTCGCTCACGCCGCGCGTATTGCTCCGCAGTGTGATCCAACTATTGAGTACCGGGGCGCAGGCTGGACATGGCATCCTGACCCTGCACGATGCTTGCACACTCACCATTCGCGCCGAGCGCCCCGTCGCGGTGCACGTGGACGGCGACTTTGTAGGAGAGCGCGAGCTCGCGGTATTCAGTGCCGCTCCTGCTGCGCTACGCGTCGCTGTCCCGCAGCCGCGAGGGGCAGACGTTGTAGCACATTCTGAACTACACTAGTAGCATCGGTGGTGGCATATCGGCTAAGCTCGACATTGCTTCATGTCGGCTTTGACGTAGAGTTCCCTGCAATATCGAGTTCAGCTGCTGGGCCGTCTCCGATCCGCAATGGTAACAACCTCGTAGAACCCGAATAATGCCTACGGTGAGGCTGCTCACGGATCGGTATCGATAAGCCGAAACAGGCTTGACAGCTACAGATCTCGTGAAAGTATTCACAAGCGAGTTCGAATTCGTATCGCGGTGCGTTCCCGCCCCAATGACTTAGTCTGAGGAACGACTCAGTATCGCACCCGTCACGTCGCCGGACCACTCGGCCTACTCGGCACCGACCAACGCCGAGCTATGTCGTTGTCACTGAGAACCTCTTGCTCGATTTCGATGCGCAACAAGGAGTAACACCATGGATTGGCGCCATAGCGCCCTCTGCCGTGACGAAGACCCGGAGCTTTTCTTCCCGATTGGAAACTCCGGGCCGGCGTTGCTGCAGGTAGATCGTGCTAAGGCAGTGTGCCAACGCTGCCCAGTTACGGATGCCTGCTTGCAATGGGCGCTCGACTCAGGTCAGGACGCCGGCGTGTGGGGTGGCATGAGTGAAGATGAACGCCGTGCACTCAAACGGCATAGCATCCGCACTCCGCTACACACCGCCTAAGCGCGAGCGAAAAGCTACTAACTATGGCGTAGGGTCAGGTCGACTTTTCGACCTGACCCTACGCCATTCATAACGATTTCGGCGCTATCGAGCCCGACTGGACTCGGTTACGAGTTCAGCATCTATCCGCGCGTGCTCTGAGGGCCGAGTCGGGCACACCACGTCGGTACGGAACGGTCGGTCAAGCTGGCCACCTGGTCGATGAGCACTCGTAGCCGCGCGGCGTCGTCACCGGCCTGTTCCCACCACGGTCGAAATACCGCGTCCAAACATTCCGGCGTCTGCTGCTGCACCAGCTCCATCAGATGCGCTAACTGCGCCTGCTGCCTCCGGTAACGCGCTTGACTGCCTGGCCGGCTCATCACGTAGCGCAACGCGATCCCCTTGAGCAACGCACACTCGGCGCGAAGTCGCGCCGGTATCGACAGATCGGCCTCATAGCGCGATACCGACGATCCGTAGCGCTGCACCGTAGCGGTCACGACACCGCGTACCAACCGGCCGACGAGCGAACTGGTGGCCTGTTTCATGACCGCCTGGGATCGGTGGCTGCCGTCGTAATCGGCTAGAGCACGCAGCGCGGGCAGCGCTATAAGCTCGGTAAGAACATCGGCATACCGATCCGCGCTGCCGACCTCACTGGAGGCCGCTACCTGCTCGCACAGCGCCTCCCGTTCGGCGGGATCATTTAGCTCACCCAGCCGAATGTGCCCGGCTTGAACGCCATCTTCTACATCGTGCACCGAGTAGGCTACGTCGTCTGCCCAGTCCATCACCTGCGCTTCAAGGCATCGATGGCCGACAGGTGCATCGTCGCGCAGCCAGGCAAAGATCTCGACGTCATCGGCGTAGACGCCGAACTTCCGACCTCGCTGCGGCGAATACGGCCAGGGGTACTTAGTGGCGGCGTCGAGTACGGCGCGCGTGAGATTGAGCCCGGCGCTGCGCCCATTCTGGTGGAGCACCTTAGGCTCGAGGCGAGTGAGTACCCGCAGCGTCTGAGCATTGCCTTCGAAGCCACCGCAGGGCTGCGCGAGCTCGTGCAACGTTTCTTCACCATTGTGTCCGAACGGCGGATGGCCTAGATCGTGAGCTAGCCCAGCGGCGTCGACCACGTCCGGATCGCAACCCAGCGCTGCCCCGAGTTCTCGACCGATCTGCGCCACTTCTAATGAGTGCGTCAGGCGGGTGCGAGGAAAGTCTTCTTCGCCTGCGGTCTCGACCTGCGTCTTGGCTGCCAGGCGGCGCAGCGCCGCGGAGTGCAGCACACGTGCCCGATCCCGAGAGAACTCCGAACGGCCCGGTTGCGCATCGGACGAGGGGTGTTCAGGGACATATCGGGCTATCGCGGATGCGTCGTAACCACGCATGGCACTAGGGCTCTCGGCAGTAGGGCGTTGGATCAGGGAGGTGGCTCCCGGTCGAGTATCGCAAGGCGGACGACGACCGCGTGCCGGGGCACGCGGGAGGAGGACAACACCGCGAGACGAAGTGCTGGGGGACACCGAGCCCAACAGTCCTACTGCCGAGAGCCCTAAGGGCACGGCCGCAGATCGTCGCCGTCGGTGACCACGGGGATACGCTCAGTACGGCTGGTCCCATTGTCGAGCTCTTGCCGGACCTTCACCGTGAAATCCGCGTCATTTCCACCCGACAGCGCCACGCCCTGTACGTCATAGTTGCGCAGCTTCGGCGATGCCTGCTGCTCGGCGATGAATTCCTGCTCCGTTTGACCGTCCCTATTCTTATTGCGGTCGCACATCAGATCGTATGCCTTATCGAAGCGCTGTTCGCGCAGCGCATCCAGGTACTCCTGCGTGCTCTCACTTGCCCGATCGCGCTCAAATTCGAGGCTGCGATAGACCAGATAGGAAATGCCAGCACCACAGCCGCAGCACAACACCAGGATCACGGCGGCGACGGAAAGCCAGATAATCCAGCTCTTTCTGCGCTTGCGGGAAGCATCTGGCGGCATCATGCCGTAGCCTCCAGATCCCGGGAACTGACCAGGCACCGGCGCTGGATAGGGGGGCTGACCGTAACCGGGCTGAGCACCATAGCCATACGGGGGCTGACCGTAACCAGCAGGGGGCGGAGGCGATGCCTCTCCACTAGCCGGCGCTCCCGACGTCAGCGGCTCCGCCGGCGATGCCTGGGCGCCTGCACCCGCCGAACTATCCTCGGGCTTTCCCGACTGTGACGCCACGGCAGGATCGGCGGTGGAATCGTTCCCCCGGTGCGAAGTGGCAGGTTGCTGCGAGTCCCCGGCCGGGGATTGCGGGAAGTTGGATGACTCGGTCATGGCGGTGAGTGTATTAAAGAGCTCTCAACCTAGGACTGCTGGGCTCGGTGTCCTTCAGAGCTTCGTCTCGCGATGCTGTGCTTCCCGCGTGCACAGCACCCGATGGCAGGCTCGCAAGCTCACCCGGGCCGCACGCGCCTCATAGTCGGTCTTACGATACTCGACTGACCACGCCAACGTAACTTCGCGCCTCTCTTATGCAACGCCTTACTGTTGGGGAGCCCTACTCGGCGCGGGTGCTGCCTCTCGCGGGAGACTGACTCTTAAGCACACATGCACACATGCGTCTTTGACAATGTGAGGAACTTTATCGAGAGTGAATTTCATGTGCAAAAAAACCCCCTCCCTCATGGTGCTTATCGGATTAGCGATCGGCCTAACTGCCTGCGGTGCCGGCAAGGACAGCGACTCCCGGCTCGACATCGTAGCCGGCTTCTACCCACTGGCGTACATCTCAGAGCAGGTTGGCGGAGAGTTTGTCGAGGTAACCACCCTGGCGGCATCCAACACCGAGCCACACGACCTCGAACTCACCCCCAAGCAACGGACGCGAGTCGCCGACGCAGACTTGGTTGTGTACCTCAAGGGATTCCAGCCTGCTTTCGACGATGCGGTCTCCGACCACAATAGAGATCGCGGATTCGACGCCGCCGGGGTAGAACCACTCCTAGACGGCTACACACCCATTGATGGCGAACAGGAACACGAGACGCTGGAAGAAGACGGTAAAGGCAAGGATCCGCACGTCTGGCTCAACCCGATCCGGCTCGCCAACCTAGTACAGGGTTTGGCGAAGCGCTTCACCGAAATACAACCCAGTCACGGCGAGGCTTTCAACATTGCCGCGGCGAAGCTAAGAGGCCGGCTCCAAGCGCTCGACACCGAGATCGACGCGGCGCTGGCCAACTGCCAGTCACGCACCATCGTGGTGAGCCACAACGCCTTCGGCTACTTCGCCGAGCGCTACGATCTGCGGCAGGTCGCGATATCGGGTCTAAGCCCCGAACAAGAACCCTCGCCGGAACGGCTTGCCGAGGTAAGCCGCATCGCTGAGCGCAACCACGTCGACACGGTGTTCTTCGAGTCAGTCGTGAGCCCTAAGGTTGCAGAGACCATCGCTGCCGAGATCGGCGCTAAGACCGCGAAGCTAGATCCGATCGAGACCAAGCCCAACTCCGGCGACTACTTCGATCAGATGCGGGCAAACACCCAAGCGCTGCGTACCGCCCTCAAATGCAGTTAGAACCCGATAAGCGAGCGCCGACCTCTAAGAGCGTGTCTAAGGTCAACTCATGACCTTGAGCGAACCCGCATTGGAATGCCAACAGGTCGAGGTGGGTTTCGCGAGGCAGTCGGTACTCGAAGATCTCACGTTTCGGATCCACCAGGGTGAGGTGGTAGCGCTGCTGGGAGCCAACGGAGCCGGTAAGTCCACGTTGGTCAAAGCCGCGCTGGGTCTCGTTCCGCTACGACGCGGCCAGATCCATCTCCTGGGAACTCCGTTGTCGCGATTTCGGGCATCCAGGCGCGTGGGGTACGTACCGCAGCGGCTCGGCGCCGAAAGCGGCGTTCCCGCAACAGTGCGCGAGGTGGTCTACTCCGGTCGGCTTGCCCGCCGCGGCATGCTGCGATGGCCTCACAAGGCTGACCGCAACGCCGTCATCACCGCTATGGATACGGTAGACATCGGCGACCTAGCGCGACGCAGCGTGGGCACGCTCTCGGGCGGACAGCAGCAACGTGTACTCATCGCACGCGCACTGGCCGGCGAACCCGAGCTGCTACTGCTCGACGAGCCGACTGCGGGCATCGACGCCAGCAGTCAGCGGGCGTTTCACGAGGCACTCGCCACGCTCAAGCAGCGTGGTGTCACCATCGTGCTCGTCGCTCATGAGCTCGGGCTGCTGGCACCTCTCATCACCCGGGTTCTAGTGCTCGCCGGCGGTGGCATCGCCTTCGATGGTCCGGCTACGGCGGCGGCAGCCGACCAGATCGCGTGCAACGACATTGCCCATCGGCTAGCTCACGTCGCGGACCATCCGCACGCTACCGCGACAACCAACCTCTGGGGAAGTTAGTACCGTGGAACTTCTGAGCTACGACTTCATGGTGCGGGCGCTGCTCGCAGCACTTCTGGTAGGGGTGACCGCACCCGCCGTCGGGGTGTATCTGGTACAGAGACGCATGTCACTGCTGGGCGACGGCATGGGACACATTGCGCTCACCGGCGTCGCAATGGGTTTTCTGCTCGGTACCGCGCCTGTGCTAACGGCGGTGATCGTCACCGCGATCGGCGCCATTGCTTTGGAACTGATTCGTTCCCTGGGCCGCACCTCGGGTGATGTAGCGCTTGCGATCATGTTCTACGGCGGCATCGCCGGTGGGGTGCTGCTCATCGGCTTGTCAGACGGCTCGAGCACCAACCTGAGTTCGTACCTGTTTGGCTCGCTACTGACGACCTCATCCGAGGACCTTGTACTCATCACCGGACTTGCCGTGGGCGTGCTCGCCGTAACGCTGCTACTGCGCCCGTGGCTGTTTGCGGTCTGTCACGATGAGGAGTTCGCGATCGTTTCCGGGCTTCCGGTCCGGCTACTCAACCTCTTACTCGCCGTAACAGCGGCGGTCACGGTCACTGTTGCGATGCGCGCGGTAGGGCTGCTGTTGGTGAGCGCGCTCATGGTGATCCCGGTGGCCACGGTGCAACAACTCGCCGGTGGCTTCCTGACAACCGTGCTGGCGGCGATCGGGCTGGGAGCCGTCGTAGCGCTCACCGGAGCGGTAGGTTCGTACTATCTAGACACTGCGTCCGGCGCAGCTATCGTGGTGTTGGCGATCATAGTGTTTATGCTGGTGAGCGCCGGAACAGGGCTCCATCGTCTGTTGCTCCGGCGGCGTACACACAGCACCGGCTAGTGCTAGCCATTTACTCATCAGCACGGGCTACCCATCATCAGCAGGAGCAGTATGAGCAGAACTGGGCAGTACGGAGCTACGGCTGAACTGTTCAAAGCGCTCACGGCACCGGTGCGCGTGGCGATCGTGATAGAGCTGATAGAGCAACCACGCCGCGTACACGAATTGGTAGATACCCTCGATGCGCCGCAACCGCTGATCTCCCAGCACCTGCGGATTCTTCGCGGGGCTGGCCTGGTGCGCGGCGAGCGTCACGGACGCGAAGTAGCATATGCGCTGGTGGACTCCCATGTTGCCCGGATCGTGACTGACGCGGTGCAACACGCGGCTGAACGGCACACCTAGCTGCGCTTCGTCGGGCCCCATGCAGCCGCCCGTGGATCCCGCCAGCGCTTTTCCCCCGACCAGACACACTCGACGCCTCACTACGAACCCCGACTGCCAGAGACTCAAGGAATCAAGAGATGAATACTGCGGTACGAAATACCCGGCAGCGATCTGCTGTGGCCGCGTTGCTGAGCGAAACGGACGAGTTTCGCAGCGCCCAAGATATTCACGATCTGTTACGACAGCGAGGCACGCCCGTCGGATTGACGACGGTGTACCGCACGCTGCAATCGCTCGCCGACGCCGACGAAGTCGACGTAATGCGCCCACCCGGCGGCGACCACCTCTACCGACAATGCACCACCGAACATCACCATCACCTGGTCTGCCGAAGCTGCGGCTCCACGGTGGAAGTCACCGGTCCCACAGTCGAGCGATGGGCACAGCGTGTCGCCGAAGAGAACAGGTTCACCGAGATCTCGCACACGTTGGAGCTATTCGGCACCTGCCACACCTGCGCGGCCAGACAGCGGCACTACTCCTCGTAGGGATCGGCTGGCTTCTCGATCTCGCGCAGTGAGCTCACCCGCAAGTAGGGGATCTTCTCGCCATTGGCGGGATCGGAGTCAGTACGCTGGTCATAGCGACCTTCGACCTCCACCCAGGTATCGAGAGGAAGTCTAGGAGGCAGGTCCCCCACCATCGTGATCTTCACCGGACGACCGTCTGCGGCGCAGCAGGACAGGATGATCCGGGTGAGCCTTACCCCACCCCCATCGCGGGGGGAGATGAATCCGCTGAGCTTCACTGTCCTGTCCCGAAGCGAAGCATCGCCTTCGAACACCGCGCGCGTGGCGTAGTCGAGCACAGTGAGCGGGACGGGATCGCCCGGCGGCAGAGGTGGATAGTCGGTGCTTGCCGGTGCAGCGACCGATGTGCCGGTGCGGACGGCGGCGTAGGAGCCCAGGGAGGGGGGTGCGATCAAGAAGATCGCAAACACTGGAAGCACCAGCAACCATGCGACCCACGGACCGGAGTGGCCATGCCCGGAATCAGCAGAGCCGGAGCCCACGCAGCCGCCCTCGGCCCGGTGTTTACCATCGTAACGGGATGCTGGTGCGGCAGCCGGTCCCGCGCTTCGCGCCCGATCGGCGCGTACCCGCTCGGCGATCTCGCGCCATAGCGTGACCGCACCGATAACGAGCAGTATCGCCGCAGAGACGATCAGAAACGGCCTAAGACCTTCTTTGACGTACCGCAAGTACACATCGGTGAGGCTGATACGCAGCGCCGCGCCGCCAACCAACAGCATCAGCAGGCTCTGGGTTTCACGGTTCATAGCAGTACCCACCCCACCAGCGCACTCGCGCCGATCGCCGCGATCAGCGTGGCCGGAGCAAATCGCAGTGCAAAGCTCTTCCCGAACGTACCCAGCTGCATCGCGAACAGCTTCAAGTCGATCATGGGACCCACGACCAGGAAGGTCAGTCGCGCCGAGAGCGAGAACTGGGTAAGCGAAGCAGCCACGAACGCGTCGGCCTCTGAGCAGATCGACAGCACCACGGCCAAGGCAGCCAGCGCCAGGATCGCAAGGACCGGCTGCTCAGCGAGCGCGGTGAGCCACTCTGCCGGGATCCAGACCTTCAGGGCGGCGGCGGTGATGCCTCCCACCACCAGAAAGCCCCCGGCGTGAATGAAGTCATGACGGGCAGTGGCGGCCAGCGCAACCGGCCTGGACATGCCGGACATGTTGGGGCGAGCCGGGAGTTTGATCCACTCCGAGCGTCCAAGCCACAGCCACAGCCAGCCCATAGCTATGGCTGCCAGGGCAGAGGCGACGAAGCGGGCCAGCACCATCTCCGGATTACCCGGAAACGCCACCGCGGTGGCCACCAGCACGATGGGGTTGATCGCCGGAGCCGACAGCAAGAAAGCGAAAGCAGCACCGGGCGTAACACCCCGGCGCACCAGCGCTCCCGCGATAGGGACGGAACTGCACTCGCAGCCGGGCAACGCCGCACCGCCCATCCCGGCAACGGGTACCGCGAGAGCCGGATTTTTGGGCAGCGCCTTGTCGAAGAAGGACTGCGGGACGTAGACGGCGATGATCGCGCTTATCACAACACCGATCACCAGGAATGGCATGGCCTGCACCACAATGGCAACGAAGATAGTTGCCCAGGTCTGCATGGCTGGAGTTGCGAAAAGTCCGACGAGCTGGCTGCGAAACATCATGACCAGCAGCAGAACCAGCGTGAAAACCTCGAGGGAGCCTACCTGCCACCGCCGTACCGGCCGGCGCTGTCGCATCTGTCGGCTCTGTCGCCCTACCTGGCCACGCCGGGGGCGAGCGGCTCGTCGCCGATCGGTCGCGTCGGAAGTGACCGATCCCGGCGTCTCGGGAGTGCGCCGTGGCGAAACCTTGGCGGGACGAGTCATCGGCCCACTGTAGTAAACGACCGTTTGCCGGCGGCTAGCGAGCATGCTTCGGCGGATCCATAAGGACGTTTGCCCTGAAAACGCCGTCTTCAGGGCCGCTTACGGGACGGTTTCAGGGAAACGTCCAAGTGATGTCCTACCTACGCTGTGCCGAAGCGTCGAGCACGTCGGGCGTACCTCTCAAGCGCCTGCCAGAGCGCCACCCGATCGAAGTCGGGGAACAATGTCTCGACAAAGAGCAGCTCGGCATAGGCCGACTGCCACAGCAAGAAGTTCGATAACCGCTGCTCGCCGGAGGTCCGCAGAAACAAGTCCACATCTGGTAGGGCCGGCTGATACAGCTCGCGTGCCACGCAGGCTTCGTCAATAGCTTCGGCCGACAACTCACCGGAGGCCACCTGACGTGCGATGGCTCGCACCGCGTCGGTGAGCTCGGCGCGTGCGCCGTAATTGACACACAGCGTCAGCGTCATAGCCGTGTTGTGCTGGGTCAGCTCGGCGGCGGCATCGAGTTCGCGCGCCACACTGCGCCACAACCGTTCGCGGCGCCCCGCCCACTGGACACGCACGCCACGTTCATGCCACTCATCCCGGCGTCGTCGCAGCGAGGTGCGACTGTATCCCAGCAGGAACCGCACCTCTGCCGGGGCGCGCCGCCAGTTCTCGGTGGAGAAGGCATAGGCGGACAGATACTCGATGCCGACCGCCAGACAGCCCTCGATCACCTCGGATAGCGCCGTTTCACCGTGACGGTGTCCCTCAGTGCGGGACAAGTCTCTCTGCTGGGCCCAACGTCCGTTACCGTCCATCACCAGCCCCACATGCCGTGGTAGCTGCCGCGGGGTGAACGCCGGCGGTCGGGGTGGTGCGATACCGCGCCGCTGCGCCACTACGATTCACTCCCCTCTTGCTGTTAACTCCGATGCACCAACGGCAAGGATCGCAGACCGCGCTCGGTATGCCACTGCAGGTGTGCCGCGATGAGCCCGCTGGCCTCCCGTTGCGCGCTGGGGTGGCTGGCATCGGCGCTTGCCCAGTCTCCACTCCGCAACGCCACCATCAGGGCGTATGTCTCCGCTGAGGGCGAGACGGAACCGGCGGGCCGACAGCCCGAGCAGACCGACCCACCGGCATGCACCGAGAACGCCGGGTGGGGGCCGTCGCTGCCACAGACGGCACACTCGACCAACGCCGGAGCCCACCCGGCTATCGTCATCGCGCGCAGCAGGTACGCGTCGAGCACCAAGCTCGGCGTGTGCTCGGCGCCGCTCATGGCGCGCAGCGCGCCGGCGGTGAGGCTAAACAACTGCGGCACAGGTTCGCCTTCGTCACCGCTGAGTCGTTCGGCGGTCTCGGAGATCGCGCACGCCGCGGTGTAACGGGAGTAGTTGTCCGTCAGGTGCTTTCCGTACGGCGCAATGGTCTCGGTTTGCCGCACCGAGCGCAATGAGCTGCGGGGTGCGTTGGGTGCGTACCACTGCACATCGATATGGCTGAACGGCTCGAGTCGGGCGCCGATACGGCTGGTGGTCTTGGCGACACCTCGCGCTACCGCCCGCAGCTTGCCGTGATGGTGGCTGAGCATGGTGACAATGCGGTCGGCTTCGCCCAGCTTGTGTAGGCGCAGCACCAATGCGTCATCTCGATACAGCGCCACGACAGCATTGTCGCACTAGCAGGGCGGCAGCTTCCCCCGCTCTATACCACTGGTCCACGCGTACGGAATGAAGGCGCCGTTGTCCAGGCGAAACCATTCCGTGCCTTCTTTGTTGCCGTTGTACATCCAGGATGTGATGTGCTGACCCTGGGCTTGGCAGGTGGCGGTGATGGGTGTGCCGTGGGGGAGAGGGCCGAGCATCCGGCTCTGCTGGCTGGACTCTTCGAAGGTGCGAATTCCGCCGTTGCAGTAGTCCGGGTTCGCGGTGCCCGCACTCACGCACGCCACCGTACCGCTGCCCCCGGCCGGCGGCGGCGGTGCAGGTGCGGGTGCCGGTGGCTGTGTCGGTTGGGGTTGCGGTTGGGGTTGGGGTTGCGGTTGGGGTTGCGGCTGCGGTTGGGGTTGCGGTTGGGGTTGCGGCTGCGGTTGGGGTTGGGGTTGCGGCTGCGGCTGCGGTTGGGGCTGTGGCTGCTCGCCGGGCACCAGCACCATGACAGACCGACCGGGTCCAGTTCCGGCCTCGTTGACGGCGGCAACCGTGACCGTGATGGTCTGCCCCGCCGGCAGCCCGGTCAGCTGCTCGCTCATAGCGTTCCTACCATCGGCATTGGAAACCGGAACAGTGCGCCGCAATCCGGTGTCGGTGCTGACGGTATAGCCGGTGATAGGTTTGCCGTTGGTGATCGGCGGTGTCCACGAAACGTTCACCGCGCCCGGGCCGGCACCTTCGGCGCTCACTATCGGCGCACCGGGGCTGCTGAACGCGTCGACCGGGTCACTGGGCTGCGACGCATCGCTCGACGCGTTGTTAGTCAGCGTGACCACCACGGTGAAGGTGTAGCTCGCGCCCATCGTCAATGACTCGGCCTTCACCGTGTAGCCGATAGGGCCCGTAGCGCTCGCAGAGTCAGGAGGGTCGATGTTGTCGATCACCACTTGGCCACCGGCGGTGCTGGTCTGGCCGGTGAGCTGATAGGAGCGCACGGTGCCGCCGTTGGTCTCCGGTGGCTGCCAGCTCACCGAGATACTGCCGTCGGGTTGGCCGCGACGGTTGGCCTCTGCGGTTACCGAAGTGGGAGGATCGGGCACTACTGACGTGGGGGTGACCGGGTTGGCCTTGGCGGCCTCGCCCTCACCCTTGGCATTCACCGCACGCACCGAGAACTCGTACGCCTTGCCGTTAGTCAGCCCGGTGACGTTCACCGAACATGGCTTGCCGGCCGCACAGGTATTTCCGGCTACCTCTACTGGTCGGAGACCGCCGGTGACGATGTATTTGGTGATCGTGCTACCACGTGGGTCGGCGGGGCGCCACGAAATGATCGCGGATTCGTCACCGGCCTGCGCCCCGACGTTAGTCGGCGCGGTCGGCGGCAAGGAGTTCTCGGCCTGTTCGTCGGGGTCGGGAGCTGGTGAGCCGGTGTCGCCCGGCTCCGGACGCTCCGGTGTCCGATCCGTGCCGGGAACCCGCGGCAAATCGGGGAGTCGCGGCTTAGAGATCTGCGCACCGTCCCCCTGGCCGGCTTCCTCGCCTTGGCCGTTCCCATCCCCCTGCCGACCGTCGCGATCTTGACCCGGCTGGGTGTCGTTCCCACCGTTGTCGCCGTTGCCGTCTTGACCGTCAGTTGCCCTGGGGTCCACGCGCCGGTTCGGGCCTTCGCCATTGACGATGTCTTTGGGTGCTTTCGCCAGCTCGGTGACCTTGTGCTTCTCATCGATCACCCAGGCCTTGTTGGTCCCCACCGAGTTGATGACCAGGTGGTCTTCCCGGTTCTCCAACTCGACCTTGCCGCCGGGGTCGTCGATGTCTTCCAGGCTGTTGCCCCGCAAGTCGAAGACCCGCACTCGGTTGGCTTGCTCGTCGGGCACATACAAGCGTTCGGAGAACGCAATGGCCGGGCCGATCTTGTCGCCGACACCGGGAATAGACACCGCCCGTGCGTCATCGTTATCTACCAGCACCACTTTACGATCGTCGGGGTTGGTGATGGCCACGGTATCTCCGCGCACACGACTGAGCATCACGGCCTCGCCGACGTCGGGGAGCTCCATGGATGACACCGAGCCATCGGCCTTAGCCTTGATTAAGGTGTTCTCAGCGCGGTCGACCACGGCGGCACCGTGATCGAGCACGCCCATCGACCACTTGTGACCGGCACCACCGACGGAGACTTCACGCTCTACCGACGGGCTCTTGCCGCCGCTACCAGGTCTGATCGCTACGGCTTTTCCAGCCTTGGGTGAACCGACCCAGAGCAGGCCGTCGTCGTCGAACTCCCCGCCCACCAAGTTCGATCCCTCGCCCACTAAGTCCGACGAGAGCTTAAACGCGCGACCCCGGGGTTCCATCTTGCCGGCCTCGAGCTGGCGGAACAGACCATTAGCGGTATCGACGAGCATTACGTTCGAACCGAAGAGTGCCACGCTCATGTCGGCAGGCGAGGAGGTGGAAGCGACCCCGGAGACATTGAGCGTGCTCAGCTCCACGGAGGTTATGGTCCCGGTTTCGAGATCGTGCAGCAGCAGGTGTTCGTCGGTCTGTATCACCCTGACCCGATGGCCACGGGCATCCGACAGCGAGCGACGCATATCTACCTGACCCGCTGACGCGTTGATCCTCACCGCCTCGCTTCGATTGCCGTCCCACAACCAGATCGCACCGTCGGTTAGCGACAATGCTCGGCTGACAGCCCCGGCGCCGAAGAGAGTGATTACCATTGCCGCAACAGTGGCGATAATTACACCAACTGAGACAAATCCCCCGGCGCCTCGACGCGAAGAAGTTGGCAGGCGTCGACGAAGACTCCTCGCCAAGCGCCCACGCTGCCGAATGGCACGGTCGTCGGCACCGACCACGGAGGTAGCCATTGTCTATGTCTCCCGGCATTCTCCCGGCGTCCGCAAATGGGGCTGTCTATAAGCTTATCCTGAGCGACACGGCTTACGGCAGGTTAAGACAGCGAACATGGGCCGAACGTGGGAGGCTCATAGCCACGAACGGCCCATGTTCCCAATTGACCCGATGTAGCACAATGCGGGCGCCTGCCCGGTAAGCTACTTTCGGGCTGACTTGGTAACGAACAGCTCTGTACGCAGCGACAAACTGCCCTCATCAGAGGCACAATGGAGTCGTAACTACTGCGGTGGGGAGGGTAGGCAATGAACGCTGAGGCCGACACGACCACCTATCTCCCCCGCGAGACACCGGTCACGCCACCACGACCTGTCACCTCCGGCATTCCCGACACCGTGGTGCCACTGTCAGCGGGCTCTATCATCCCCGGCCTGATGGGATACAGCGGGCTGGAGCTGATAGCCCATGGCAGCAGCGCGATCGTGTTTCGTGCCACTCAGAACAGGCTCAACCGCAAGGTAGCCATCAAGGTGTTACTGATCGACGATGTGATGACCACCGACGTTACGGTGCGTCGTGAACTGGAGACGCTAGTTCAGCTCTCGAGTTCTCCCCACATCGTGAGCATCATCGACACCGGCGTCACCGATGCGGGCCAGCCCTACATTGTAATGGAGTACTGCGAGGGCGGTTCTTACGCGCAGATCCTCAAAGAACGTGGCCCGTTGCCGGCCGAGGAAGTCATCGAGGTCGGCATCAAGATCGGCGAAGCGCTGCACGCCGCACATGAGGCCGGAATCATTCACCGCGACGTCAAGCCGCCGAATATTCTCCGCTCGCGGTTTGGCCCCGCCCTCACCGACTTCGGTATCGCCTACGCCGCCGATGAGCTGGCCAGCACCGACACGTTCTATAAGCTCACACCGCACCATGCTTCCCCGGAGACGTTGCAGCAGGAGCACCAGACCGGGCAGTCCGACCTCTACAGTCTTGCCTCCACCATGTGGAATCTGCTGGCAGGGCGCCCCCCGTTCGCAAACCCCGGTCAAGATCCCGACGCGTTCCGACAGCGCGTGCTCAGCCAACCGGTTTCGCGGGTACCCCGCGACGACGTCCCCGACTGGTTACAGTCCGAGCTAGAGCGCGCCATGGCCAAGCGGGCGACCGAGCGCCATCCCACAGCACTGGCTTTCGCCGAAACGTTACGTCTGAACATGGCACGCACCTCGATGTCGGCGCCATGGCAGCCACGCAGCTCACCGCCGGGCGAAAGCCTCTCCTCCCCGGAACCCACCAGCAGCTATACCCAAGCGGCCACTCAAACGCAACGCACCCGTCCGAACGCGGTGCCGCCGGTATCGCCGGGTGGGTCGCCAGTGGTGATGCTGCCGGGTGCGATCCCGCAGCCCACCCCGTCCGCTGCGCCCACGAGCGGCGCGACGGTGCAGACACCGCCGGTGATCATCCCATCTTCGGCGCCCACCAGCGGTAGCACCGTCACGGTGGGTCGAACCGCCCATCCGCCGAACTCTGCCGCACTGCCCGTGGTCCTTCCGGGCGGGATCCAGGCGTCTGCTCCCACACAGCAGCGACCTTCCTCGGCGCAGCCGGTGGTCCAGCCGAAGTCAGTACCGGCGCAACAGACCGAACAAACGCAGCAGGTCGAGCAGTCGCAGCCTGAATCGGCGGCACCCCAACCCGCGTCAGCGCCGCGAACCTACAAGTCGCGGCCATCGCATGTGCCGCTGCCGCTGGACCAGCGAGAAGAAAGCGCGGGTACGGCCGAGCTGACCACGGGCGGCGGCACGGCGTCTACCCTGCCGGGGCGCACATGGTTCGAGCCGGCAAGCTCGCCTGGCGGCTCGTCCCCGGCAATCTCGCCGTACCAGCACGATTACACACCGCAGGCCGGCCTCCCACAAACCAGTATTCCGCAAGCCGGCATGGCCCGCACCGAGACCACGTCGGCTCCGCAGCCACACGAAAGTCCCTACAGCCGCGCCTACGAGGATTTAGACGAAGAGGACGACGAACGGTTCTCCTGGCGGCGGCCGCTAGTCACCGCCGGCGTCATCGGCGTGATTCTGGGCCTGATCACCACTGTCGGAATCATCGTGGCCGGCGGTGCCGAGTCGGACAAGGAAGCAGACTCCAGCCCCACTGCCTCGGCTTCCATCGTCGCCGAGGGGAAACCCACGAACGTCACTCTGGCTGACAACGGCAGCGCGGTAACCTTGCAGTGGAAAGACAACACGGGAGATCAAGCCGGGGTTTTCATCACCGCCCGGCCTGCCAGTGCGGCCCTAGGCCGTGTCGTCGCAACACCGGCCAAGGGCCAGACCAGTTATACGGTCTCGTCGATCGATGGCAAGCCACTGGACGCAAAAATTGACTACTGCTTCCAGATTACGGCAGTGCCCTCTACCGATCATCTCGCTTTATCCGAAGTGGTGTGCACCGAACGCAGCGGCGCCCAAACCAACTGAGCATTCAGTACCTCCTGAGGTGACGGAGTGGGCCACGACGGCGGCCGCTGGACGGTAACGGCACGCTCTCGCTCCAGCCGGTGGCTACGCGCCCACAACAGCGGACCGGGCCGCAACGGCCACAACGCCCGGCGAAACCACCGCTGCCGCCTTTGCAGCTCGCGCACGTACTCGCTTGCGTCGGCGACTGCCTGATCGACGTGTGGTCGGAAGATCAGTCCCGGTGCGAACTCCACCGCGTTCACTACGGAGGCGAGTTCTTGTAAGGACGGTAGCGGTTGCCGATGCCCCGGTGTGAGCGTCGCGGCCATGTCGGCCACGTCGTGCGCGGCCAGATGGGGTGGCGGGCGATGTCGCGCCAAACGCATAGCATCGGCCACGTGCGCCCAAGCGCCGATCACGCGCTGCGCAGGGTCAGCGGCACCTAACCGGCGTCGGCACAATAGGACACGTCCGAAGACCACCGCTAGTATGCCTAACACCAGCAGCGCCACAAGACCGATCCCCACCAGCATGCCAATGTTAAGGATCTTCTCCCCGGTAGCTTGACTACGAGTGCCCGTGGACGGACCATCCGGCGATGGCTCGGGATTAGGGTTCTCGAGCTCCCGCAGCTGATCCTGCTTAGCACGGTTCTGCTGCTGTGCCTCCGGCGTGGCTTGATCCGGCGGGATAGAGGTGTCGTCGTTCGGCCGGGGGGAAGGGTCGAAAGGCACCCAGCCGTAACCGGCGAAATACACCTCCGGCCACGCGAAAGCGTCGCCAGCGGTGACCATGAAGCGGCCATCGCTTTGCGGAGTGCCGGCGTGGAAGCCGACTGAGACACGGCTAGGCAGCCCAGCGATGCGAGCCAGGAGCGCAAACGCGGTGGCAAACTGCTCCGAGGTCCCACGCTGCCCTCCTTGCTCCTTGGCGACAGTGAGGAAGAAGTCCAAGTTGGCCAAGCCATGACCAGACGAGGCCTCCGGGGTGAACGTGAAGTTACGCAGCAAGAACTGCTCAATCAGCAGCGCCCGGTTATACGGAGTCGCCGCCGGTGCGATCACGCTCGTTGCCAGCGAGACGATGCCGTCGGGCAGATTGGACGGCACATCGGCATAGCGCCGGATGTCCGGAGAGTCCGACAGGGCGGCATCGGAGAGCTTGCCGACATTGAAATCCGGGCGCCTCGACCGCACGTCATACTGCAACCCGGTGCGCAAACCCTCGGCCGTGACCAGCGATCCCGTGGTCGGGTCATAGGAGACCCGCACATCGGTGACTTGGCGCGGCTGCTCCACTGCCGGCAGCCACACTCCATCGAGGGTCAGCATCGTGTATTCCTGATTCACCGCGGTGCTGTTTGGGGACTGGTCACTGACAGGAAGCACCGATCCAGCCGAGCGATACTCGCTGCCGGGCAACCAGGACAGGCCGTTGTAATCGGTGAGCGTCACCCAACGAATCCGGCTAGGCACGTTGGTCTCCACCGTAAACAGCTGCTGCTGCGGAGCCCGGGCCCAGCCCGACAGCCGGCCGAGCGGATTAGATTCGGGAAGCTGCTGCTCTGGTGGCGGGATACGCGTTCGGGGATCGCGGGGCTTCACATCGGACAGACCCACCACGGTGGGAGCCAGAACCAGTGTGGCAAGCATCAGTGCCACCAGACCCAGTCCACCGATCGCGGCACGCCGGATGCGGAACGCCTTGCGGGAGGCTGCTCCCAGCTGCCGCAGTACGTGACTGATGGTGGGGTCCCCGCTGAACGCCAGTCCCAGCGCCGCCACTCCCGCGAAGGCAACCGCCAGGGGTAGCGACGCGGCAGCGTTGGGCCCTACGAGCACAAGCGCGATCACATACGCCATCGCCGGCGCTACGAACCCGGCGAGCACCGTGCGGGTCCGTAGCGTCAGCTCAGCACCGGTCAGACCAGCGATCCAGACCACTACCAGCGGGAGCACAACGGTCTGCGGCGTCGGCATCACCGGGATCGTGCTCGTGAGGATCTGCGCACCAGAGTTACGGATCGATTCGAGGAACAGCGCCCCTACACTGCCGGTGCCCGGTTGCCGAGTCCAGGCAACTGCCGCGACAAGGTAACCGACCATCACCACGATCGAGACCGTGATGGACGCCAGCAGCGATGTCCGCAGTCCCCGCAACGATGCGCTGGCCGCCACCGACAACACTGCCGCCCCGGCCAGCAAGAACAACAGGAAGGAGCCGGAATAAATCCGGGTGAAGGCCGAGCCAGCGATGATCAACAAACCAGCAAGAGCTGCCGCGCTGAGTACATCGCGTCCGGTGAGAGCATCGGTCATTGTAGGCAAAGGAGCGGTGTCATGCCGGTCGACTTTGGCCTCCGTGGCCGGTCCATGCTGGGACGACTCCTGCCGGGATGGCAGCTGATGAGGCACGGTATCGGCTACCACGAGCGCACCTCGTCCCACACAGAGGAGAATTCGTCGGCATCCTTCGCACCGATCACCAACATTCCGGCGTCGCTGCTTGTTCTAGAAACTTCGCCGCCGATCACGGCCACCAGAATCGAGGGATACATCCCCCGCAACGATGCGATCGGCGCGATATCGTTCTCGCCGTGCACTCCGGTGAGCACGACGAGCGTGTCGCCGAGCCGACGAGCGTGAAGCCGGTCGATGGCGAACGCCATCGACGTCTCACCGGTGAGCTCGGACTCACCGGTGAGCTCGGCCTCCGCGATGGTGTCCATAAACGTTTGCGTTCCCAAGCTGCCCTCACTACCACCGATTGCGGCGCCACCAACGATCTGCAGGTTCACGTGCAGACCGGCGCGAAGTGCGGCGACTACCACCGACGCAGCTGCATCGGCCGCCGACTCGAAGGCCTCTGGATCGTGATACGCCGCGCGGCGGTTATCCAGCAGCACCACCAGGCGCGGCAACGAAGTGTCCACGTGCTCGCGCACCATGAGCTGACCCACCCGCGCCGCGGTACGCCAATGCACATGCCGCAGGTCGTCGCCTGGAACGTACTCACGGAGCGCGTGGAAAGTGATCGAGCCATGCTCGACTTGGTCCACCGCACCGTCGAGGCTACGAGCCCGACCGACTGGGACGCTGTGCAGCTGTCTAGGCGCCGGGTGTACCCAGACTTGCCGAGTTCCGCCGTACTCCCGGCTGATGCGGATGATGTCCAGCGGATCCCGGCGTTCGATGCGTAACGGTCCTACCGTGACCACTCCACGTCGTCGGGTGGGTAGCGGATACTGAACCGCGGTGACCTTGGCCGGACCGAGCCGCACCACCGGCACCGTCACGGTGCTTTGGCCACAGCGGTCGAACGCGATGAGGTCCACGCCTCGCCACCGGGCGTGATTGCGCACGCTGACCAGGCCGAGGCATTCTTCACCGCGCACCACCCGGTCGGGCTCCACGTCGCGGTGCACATCCAGCGTCCAACGACGCAGCGCGAAGATAAACGCCCCGCAGAAAGCCAGCACGGCGGCAACACCGATCACGGTCAGCTCGTCATAACCAAAAATCAGCCCACCCGTGATCAACGCAATACCCGCCAGCAGCAGCCCAACGCCCCGGCGAGTCACCCGCATAGCTGGCCTCCTTTCCTAGTCATCATAGGCTCACTCTCCTACGGGTTTGGGCCGCTCCAGGTGTCGGCTGGCAAGGCCGCAGGAGCCGCCGCGTACACGGCCGGAGCGCAGCGGGGGAAGTACGCAAGGCGAACGCCCGGGTGGCGGGTGTGTCCAGCACGAGCATTGGGCCGCCGGCGGGCAACTGGTGGGGCCCTGAGAACCCTCCGCTATCGTTGCCCGGCGCTTTGTGGATATGGCTGAGACGGCGCAGGGGGGCCCGAGTACATGGTCGGAGTGAGGCGGGAACCGCGTCCCGTCTCCGCGCCTGTCGGAGGCGTGGAAGTCACCGGCGCGGTGGGGGGCTGCTGAGCACCTGGGCGTGGCACCGAGACCGATTCCACGACGTCCCGCAGCGCCGCTACAGCGCTGCGACCGCGCAACGCGGCGTCCGGTGACATCACCAAACGGTGTGCGTACACCGGTTCTACAAGGGCCTTGATGTCTTCGGGCACTACGTATCCGCGCCCCTGAGAGAGCGCATAAACCTGCGAAGCTCGGGTGAGGGCAATCGCGCCGCGTGGGCTCACGCCCACCCGGACATCGGGCACTTCGCGTGTCGCGGCAGCCAGACTGACCATGTAGGAATACAACGGTGGCGCGATGTATACCCGCTGCGCCAGACTGATCAACCGCGTGACGGTCTCGGTGTCGGTCACCGGACGCAGGGCATCCACCGAACGACCACCGACAGCACCGCGGACCACATCGATTTCCACGGCTTCGGTGGGATAGCCCACCGAGATGCGCATGATGAATCGGTCGAGCTGCGCCTCCGGGAGACGGTAGGTCCCGTCCATCTCGATCGGGTTCTGGGTGGCAACTACCAGGAACGGCCGCGGCACACCGTGGGCGACCCCGTCGATGGTGACATTGTGCTCCTCCATGACCTCCAGCAACGCTGACTGGGTCTTGGGCGAGGCCCGGTTGATCTCATCGGCGATGACGACGTTGGCGAAGACGGGACCGGGATGGAACTCGAAGGTCCGGCTTGCCTGGTTGAAGATGGTTACGCCGGAGACGTCGGAGGGCAGCAGGTCCGGTGTGAACTGGATTCGTCGCCACTGGCCTTGCACGCTGGCGGCGATCGCCCGAGCAATCGTGGTCTTACCGACGCCAGGCACATCCTCGATCAGCAGGTGTCCTTCGGCGAACATCGCGGTGAGCGCCAACCGGACAACGTCGGCTTTGCCGAGTAGTACCGCCTCCACATTCATCGCGATGCGACCGAACGCATTGCCGAACGTCGATACTTCAACCGGGCTCAATTGATCGGTGTAATTGCCGGTCACCGCTGATCTCCATCCTGCGTGGGGCTGGTAGTGATCACAGTATGACGTCTAGGCCACACTCGGCCACAGTAGAGGCACGGTACTCGCACCGGACGTCCGATACTCACCGATCGTCGCTATCGTTACCTCACGAAGCAACCAAAACATCTAGATGCATCGAATGTTTCTCGGCGGTATTCGCAGCTGCCGCCCACGGCTCCGCCGGATGACGTGCTGACGGCAACAGAGTAGAACGGCATTTAATGGATAACCAGCACGCTGGTGGCCAAAGAGTCATCCGCAGCTAAAGGGGAGACCGTGCAGAAGATCCGATTTTTCCGGCGAGGCATCCTCGCTCCGTTGTGTGGAGTAATAGCCACCGCGGTAGCACTCGGCGTCGCCGAGCTGGTCGCGGCGCTACTTCGCCCGCAGGCGTCGCCGCTGGTCACTGTCGGTCAGACAGTGATCGACGCGACGCCTACCTCAATGGAGCAGTGGGCGATCCGCACCTTCGGTAGCAACGATAAGGCCGTGCTCTTAGGTGGCATCCTGGCGATGCTGACCATCTTCGCCGCCGTCGTCGGATACCTGGCGAGCCGGTACCTGCCGATCGGCGTGGCCGGGGTGATTTTCTTCGGTGTCGTCGGGGTGATAGCCGCGCAGACCAGACCCTCATCGGAGACAACTGACATCGTGCCCGCCATCGCGGCGGTCATCGCCGGGGCGCTGGCGCTGATCTTCCTGATCCGCGCACTACCACCTCGCGAACCTGCCTCACTTCCGGCGGCCGATGACTCCGAGAAGGCGGAAGCACCCGAGGCCTCCCACGGCGGCACAGACACCACGGGCGCCGAGCCGGCCACAATTTCGGCGAAGTCCGAGTACTCACGTCGCGGCTTGCTGATTCTAGGATCGGCCCTGGGTGCCAGCGCTATAGCCACTGCTTCAGTTGGCCGCTGGCTACAAGGAGTGCTCTACAACGCAACCGCGTCCCGCGATGCGGTGAAGCTTCCCGTGCCGGTGAGTGCCGCGCCACCGATCCCGGCCGGCGCCACGCTGGATATCGGCGGCATCAGCAGCTTTGTGACACCCAATTCCAAATTCTACAAAGTGGACACCGCGCTCGTGGTACCTCAGATACGAACTCAGGATTGGCAGCTGCGCATCCACGGCATGGTGAAAAAGCCGATCACGCTCACCTTCGACGAGCTACTGGAACTACCCATGATCGAACGAATGATCACCATGACGTGCGTCTCTAACCAAGTCGGCGGAGACCTGGTCGGCAACGCGACCTGGCTTGGGGTGGCACTGGGACCGTTCCTCTCCGAACGTGGTGTCTCGGCAAAGGCGGATCAACTGGTCTGCCGCTCGGTAGATGGTATGACCATCGGAGCGCCGCTGAAGCAGATCCTCGACGGACGCGACGCACTGTTGGCGATCGGAATGAATGGCGAACCACTGCCGTTTAACAATGGTTTCCCGGCACGGGTGATCGTGCCGGGTCTGTATGGCTACTGCTCGGCGTGCAAATGGGTAGTGGACATGGAGGCAACCACGTTCGATGCCTTCGACACCTACTGGGTGAAGCGCGACTGGGCACAGGTCGCACCGGTCAAGATCTCTGCCCGCATCGATACTCCCGAGCCGCTCAGCAGTCCTCAAGCGGGGCAGATCGACATCGCCGGTGTGGCGTGGGCGCAGGATCGCGGCATCTCCAAGGTTGAGGTCAACGTGGACGACGGCCCGTGGCGGGAGGCGGATCTTGCCGAGCAGATATCGGAAGATGTCTGGCGGCAATGGGTTTACCGGTGGGACGCCTCGCCTGGCCGGCACAAGCTCACCGCGCGTGCCACCGATGGCAATGGACAGGTCCAGGTGCAGCAGCGCGTAAAGCCGTTTCCTGACGGTTCCAGTGGCTGGCACAGCAATGTCGTAACGGTTAAGTAACGGAAACATCCACTATGAGAGGCTGAACCGAAGGCTATGCGATTGCAGTGACTACATTGCAAGCGCATAGCACGACTAGTCACAGCTACGTGCAGAAAGAGAGTCTTTAATGTTGAAACGTAAGATCGCTACATTGCTAGCGGTCGGAGCACTCACCATCTCGCTCGCCGCGTGTGGTGACGACTCCAAGGATGACAGTTCCAGTGACAACAAGGCCGAGCCTTCGGCGTCCGCACCCGCCGCTGGCCCCTTCGGCGCGGGATGCGCAGGCGTGCCGACAGAGGGCGAGGGCAGCGTCGAGGGCATGACCGATGACCCGGTAGCTACCGCTGCCAGTAACAATCCTCTACTGTCCACTTTGGTCACAGCTGTTAAGGCAGCGGACTTGGTCGACACGCTCAACGGCGCAGAGGCCCTCACCGTCTTCGCCCCGGCCAACACTGCCTTCGCGAAGATTCCTGAGGCCGACTTGAAGGCGCTACTGGCCGACAAGGAACAGCTGACCAAGGTTCTGAGCTATCACGTGGTCGCAGGCAAGCTCTCTCCTGAGCAGCTCGCCGGCACCCACAAGACCTTGGTGGAAGGCACGGAGCTGACCGTGACAGGCAGCGGCGAGAACTTCACCGTTAACGGCGGCTCCAAGGTGGTCTGTGGCAACGTGCAGACCGCTAACGCCACCGTGTATGTCGTCGACACCGTGCTCGATGTTTCGACCAAGAGCGTCATGGGAGCGAAGCAAAGCTAAGCCTCTCGGAAGCTCTGACACACTGGGGCCCCGCCGTCATGGCGGGGCCCCAGTGTGTCAGCTCGTCTGTTGTCGACGAACTCGACAGTTTTGCTATTTTCGGCCCAAGGCTCACATCTCTGTCGAATGCGTAAACAAAATCGCGGTAGAAGGAGTCAGAAACCTAGCCGGCGGAGCTGGCGAGGATCCCGCTGCCATTCCTTGGCGATCTTGACGTGTAGATCCAGGTACACCCGCATCCCCAGTAGGGCCTCGATGTGCTTACGGGACGTCATGCCGATCTGCTTCATCCGGGCACCGCGTGCGCCAAGGACGATAGCCTTCTGACTGGAGCGCTCTACGTAGACGTTGGCATAGATATCCAGCAGATCGTCCCGACCGGCACGAGGAATCATCTCCTCCACGACCACCGCAACCGAGTGCGGCAGCTCGTCGCGCACCCCCTCCAACGCGGCCTCGCGAATCAACTCGGCGATCATCACCTGCTCGGGTTCATCGGTGAGCTCACCCGCTGGATACAGCGGCGGCGAGATCGGCAGTGCGGCAACCAACAGATCGGCGAGTAGGTCCACCTGGTCCCCCGCGGTGGCCGAGACTGGCACGATCTCGGCGAACTCTCCCAGCTCGGAGACGGCGATCAGTTGACCGGCTAGCTTATCCCGATCGACCAGATCGGTCTTGGTGACCACAACGAAGATGTTGCGACGGTCCAGGCGTGCCAGTTCGGCGGCGATGAACCGGTCACCCGGTCCCACTGGCTGATCGGCCGGTATACACAGCGCGACAACATCTACCTCAGACCAGGTGGTGCGCACGATGTCATTGAGTCGCGCTCCCAGCACGGTGCGGGGCCGATGCAGCCCCGGGGTGTCCACCAGTACCAGCTGGGCATCCTCCCGGTGGACGATGCCGCGCACCGCGTGGCGGGTGGTCTGCGGCCGGTTACTGGTGATCGCGATTTTGCTACCCACCAGGGCGTTGGTCAGCGTGGACTTTCCCACGTTAGGCCTGCCCACAAAACATGCGAAACCAGCCCGATGATCTGCCGGGTAACTGGTTGTGAACCCCGAATCGGCTGTGTCTTTTCCGGCCGTGATTTCTTTGGTCACAGACTCTCTGGTCACAGACTCTCTGGCTGGAGTGTGTTCCGCTGTACTCATGGCTAGCTCTCCGCCGGGCTTGGGTTGTAAGGAGAACTAGTCATGCCCGCTGTGTTTGTTACGTCGGCCGCCACTTGACGCGAGATCACCACTGTATCCACCCGGTTTCGCCGTCCTCCGGCAGATTCCGCGGTGAGTCGCAGCTCACCGACCTGCGCCGTCGCGCCGGGGATCGGCACTTTTCCCAACGCGTGCGCGAGTAGGCCGCCGACCGTTTCGGCATCGTCCGTGGGCAACTGCACACCGAACAGCTCCGCGAGATCGTCCACCGGCAGGCGCGCGATCACACGGACGGCACCGGAGTCGAGCTGCTCGACGTGGGCGCGCTCATCGTCATACTCGTCGGCGATCTCCCCCACAATCTCTTCCACAATGTCTTCGATGGTGACCAGGCCCGCCGTACCGCCATATTCATCCACCACGATGGCAATGTGGATTCGGCGAGCTTGCATCTCCCGAAGCAGATCGTCGATCGGTTTGAACTCAGGAATGAACTCCGCCGGGCGCATCGCCGTGCGCACCAGAGCATTACTGGTGGCCGAGTGATCATGAAGAGCCCGCGCTGCGTCCTTGAGGTATACCACTCCGACGATGTCGTCGACGTCGGCACCAACGACCGGAATTCGCGAGAAACCGCTGCGCAGTGCCAGGGTCAGCGCTTGCGAGACAGTCTTGTCCGCTTCGATCCACACCACGTCGGTACGAGGGACCATCACCTCGCGCACCATGGTGTCGCCCAGTTCGAACACCGAGTGGATCATGTCGCGCTCGTCGTGCTCAACATCGCCCCGCTGCTCGGCGAGATCCAACAGTTCTCGTAGCTCGAGCTCAGTGGCGAAGGGACCTTCGCGATAGCCCTTTCCCGGTGTCACCGCGTTGCCGATCAAGATCAGCAACCGCGCTAGCGGCCCCAGCACAAGTCCCAACCGGCGAATGACCCCGGCAAGCGCCAACGCCACTGGGTAGGGATGCTGCCGGCCTACCGTGCGAGGGCCCACTCCCACCAACACGAAACTGACTACCGTCATCGCGGCCGCCGTTGCCGCCAACGCGAGCGGACCTAGTCCCCAGCTTCCAATCGCCACCCATGCCACCAGCAGTGTGGCGGTGAGTTCACATGCCAGCCGCAGCAAAAGCAGCAGACTCACATGCGCGGGTAGCGATCGGACCACAGCACCTAGAGCCAGCGCGCCCGGGACGCGGTCGGCCACAAGCTGCGCTACCCGGGTCGGAGCGACTCTAGCGAGGGCCGCGTCGGCCATCGCACAGCAACCTGCCGCTACGACCAGCGGCACAGTGGCGGCGATCAGCACTGGATCGCTCATGGTTGAGAGTGCCATGTGCGCAACAGCCGGTTCTGTAACGCGAACATCTCGCGCTCTTCCTCCGGATCGGCATGGTCGTAGCCAAGTAGGTGCAGCACCCCATGCACGGTGAGCAGGTGCAGCTCGTCGGCCATGCTGTGACCTGCTTGCCGGGCTTGCTGCTTGGCAACGGCCGGACAGAGCACCACATCGCCGAGTAGCGCGAATGTGTCGCCTGGCACATGGCCGGGACCACGCTCGGAGTCGAACTCATCCATCGGGAATGCCAGTACATCGGTGGGACCGGAAGAGTCCATCCACCGCTGGTTCAACTCACTCATGTGCTCGGTATCGATCAGCAGCATCGACAGTTCGGCCATCGGGCTCACGCCCATCTCCTCGAGGGCATGTCGGGCGACCGCGACGAGCATGGATTCATCCAGTACGACACCCGATTCGTTGGCTATCTCGATCGACATCGCGGGTCAACCCCTCAAGTCCCGTGCGGCGCGACCACGTTGCGCGCTGAGCCGTCGCGGCAAACGTGCCCGCTCCGCCGTGGTGTCATCGTCTGCCGCCGAGCGAGCGTCCCACACGGCGTACGCGTCGACGATCTCACCCACCAAACGGTGACGCACGACATCTTCGCTGGTCAGCGATGAGAAATGCACGTCATCGACATCGCCGAGAATCTCGCGGACAAGTTTGAGACCGCTGTGGGTGTTGCCGGGTAGATCCACCTGCGTAATGTCGCCGGTTACCACGATCTTGGACCCGAAACCTAGCCGGGTTAGGAACATCTTCATCTGCGCCGGTGTGGTGTTCTGCGCCTCGTCGAGGAGTATGAAAGCGTCGTTGAGCGTGTTATGCGTCAACAGGTAATCCTCGGTGACATAGAGTGCATCAGCTGCCGCCACCTGGATGCATACCGTCTCCGCCCGCCCTGCGGGTTCGATGCTGTCGATGAAACGTAGCGGCCGGCCGCCACCTTCGGCGGCGTGGTACTTCTTCCGCTTACGGGTGAGACGGAAAGGTTCAACGCCGGCGGGAAGACGGATGTCGATGATGTACGCATCATGGCGATAGCCAATCTCACGGCCGCGCACCTGGCCCGATTTCCTTCCCTGCACTGCCCGGCGGCGGACATACGCCACACCACCCAGCGATCGGACCAGACGGATCACGCCGTCCCTAAGCATTGGCGATGTGGTGGTGTACTGGACGCGGCAGGTCCGGTCGACCTGGATGACCGGTCCACCATCGGCGTCCAGCAACCCATTGAGGACAGCGAGACGGACCGCAGCGCTGTTGTAGAGGTAAGCATCCGGAATGAACTTCGAGTGTGAACGAGTGCCCAGCAAGTTCAACGAGCGCAGTGCTCCGGTCACCGGGTTCTCCAGTGTGACGACATCACCAGATGCCCTCACACGGTTGAGGGTGTAGTTCACTCGGTCCTTCCACCGCACCTTGACCCCTGGGAGGAGCAGCTCTAGCGCGGAGACGAGTTCCGGATCCTCGGTGGCGAAGGCGGGAGTGGTCGAACCCGTCAGGCAGCCGTCACCAAGTAGCAGGCCGAGGGCATACGGTTCCATGGGGATCTTTAGTTCGGGGTGGCACACTGGTGCGGTAAGCAGCGGTAGTTCGTATCGACGGGCATGGGCGGCACGAAGGTTACCGATCATTTCCTTGGTTTCGAGGACGCGCCAGGGCTTGCCGCGACGGCGATCAGACGCCGTCGCGACCGTCCAGAGGTGATCGCCGCAGCACAACGTTGAGGCGTCGTCCTGAGCTGTGACGCGGTACACGTCCTTCTCGCCTTGCGGAAACACACCAAGAACCGGGGTCGGTTCCCCGTTAGAGCCGATGACGAGATCACCTATTTCCAAGCCACCGATCGGGCAGAAACCGTTTGGAGTCAGTACTTTAGTGAAGATAGGTTGGGCACGTCCCCGCATGTACGCCAGCGGCGCGACCTCGATGGTTCCGGCTTGCATTAGCCGCGGGATCGAGTCGGCGTCGAGCATGTCGTGCAACGCATCGTAGAGCGGTCGCAGATAGGGGTCGATTTTCTCGTACAGCGTCCCCGGCAAATACCCCAGCCGCTCCCCAGCTTCGACAGCGGGGCGCGTGAGAATGATGCGGTTCACCGTCTTGGCTTGCAGTGCCTGCACCGCCTTGGCCATCGCCAGGTAGGTCTTGCCGGTTCCCGCCGGCCCGATGCCGAAGACAACCGTGTGAGCATCGATCGCGTCCACATAGCGCTTCTGGTTCAGGGTTTTAGGACGAATAGTGCGACCACGACTCGACAGTACGTTCAGCGTGAGCACATCAGCGGGACGTTGACCGTCGGTGAGTGGGGTAGCAAGCATGTCGATGGCGCGACGGGCAGCGTCCGGCGTCAGAGGCTGATCGCGCTCGATCAACGCAAGTAACTCGCGAAAGATACGTTCGGCTAAGGCATTCTGTGCCGGCGTACCGGTGAGGGTAATTTCGTTTCCCCGAACCAGAATGTCGGACGCGACAGCACCCTCGACCACTTTAAGGATCTCGTCACCGGAACCGAGCAGGCTCATCATGTCGGCCGGGCCTACCACCATACGGCTCTGCTGTGTGGTCCCGATATCTGGAACATGCGGGTGTGCTGCGGCATGGTCGGTAGGGGGTCGTGCGACAGGTTCTGACATATGGTTGCCGCTCATACTGCTTTCAGCTGGTAGAGAACTGGTAGCGAATGGGACGTCTGTCCATCCTACCTGGAGGTCGGTGCCAGCATGGGCCCCAACGGCCTGCCACCGAGTACGTGCGCGTGGACATGAAACACCTCTTGACCGCCGTGGCGTCCGGTGTTGAACAACACCCGGTAGCCATCGTCGGCAAGATCCTGCGATGCCGCGACTTCCCCGGCGGCGTGCAGCACCGCTCCGGCAAGCTCAGGGTCAGCAGTGGCCAGCTCGGCGACAGTGGCATGGTGCCGCTTGGGAATCACCAGTACGTGCACCGGAGCTTTGGGCGCAATATCTGCAAACGCAAGCACCCGATCGGTGTCGTACAGGATCTGTGCCGGGATTTCCCCGGCCACGATGCGACAGAACAAGCATTCGGCTTCCGACATGCTGCGATGATAGCGGCTGGGGTAATTAGCTTTGAGTTCAACATGCTAATATGATGCTTATGAAAAAAGCTGTGACACTTTCTATTGATGAAGATGTGGCTGCGCTTATCCGTGACCGAGCCGCGGCCGCAGGTATATCGGTGTCAGCCTTCGCGGAAAAGGCCCTCTACGATGCGGGGCGCGCGGCGATGTTCGCCGAACACGCCGCGGGACTAGCGGCAATCGGCATCGACCTGAAAGCTGAACACGCCGCAAACGAACGTGCACGCCGATTATGGGCCAAGAGCGCCAGCTCTAAGGAAAATCATGCTACGTGGTGAACTGTGGGCGCGCGGCGACCGGTCGGACACCATCGTTTTGATCCTCAGCAACGACATGCTTCACACAACAAGTCCATACGTCGTAGCGTGCACTGTCACACCCGCCGATCCCGGTGAACATTTCCCCGGCATCATCCGGCATGAACAGTGGTGCATCCTGCCGTCTATGGTGCTGTGGCTGCCCCAGGCGGCGCTCGCCCGGAAAGTGGGTATCGTCTCGGACGATACAATGTACGCCGCTCACCGTTTTCTTACCGCCGTACTCGCCCCGTAAGAGCGTCGCCAACCGCATTAGGATAACCCGATGTTGTGGTGGCGGGGTTTTGGAACAGGCCCGACGCGGGAAGCGTGTCTGCAGCAGCGGCTTGCCCAGCTCTATGCAACGCTGGACAAGCAACAGCTCAGCTACGGCGAGCCGGGCATGACACACCGCGAAGACGTGCGTCGCGGTTTCCGTCGGACAGTGGTACGTGAGCGAGTCGGCAACGGTGAAGCTACCTTTCGACGAGCTTACGACGCACTGTTGGGCGGTCAGATGCACCGGCGTGCCGGCCTGGGTCTTTTCCCGACGGACCTGCGCCTATCTGCCGGGACCGATTTTGTGAGCTTCATTTCATCTGGTCCGATTACCGTAGCTAATCCATGTCGCGTGATCGCCGTACTGGACGAGCCGCTGCGCGCCAGCGTCAGCTACGGCACCCTGCCAGGACACCCGCTTTGCGGGGAAGAGGAGTTCTTGGTGGAGCTGGAGTCCGGCGGCACGGTCTGGTTCGTCATCACCGCCGTCAGTAAACCCGGCGCGCTCTATGCCCATCTCGGTGCGCCGCTGACGCGGCGGGCGCAGTCCTTTGCCGCGCACCGCTTCATGCGGGCCCTACGCAGCCTGGCCAACCAATCTCCACAGAACACGCCATAAGCGGGAGCACACCATAAACAGCGCTACGAGCTTTGATGTGATCGTCATCGGCGCCGGACCTGCGGGTTCGGTTGCGGCCTACGCGGCAGCCGCTCGGGGACTACGGGTGGCCCTAGTGGACCAACGACGCTTCCCTCGCGATAAATCGTGCGGTGACGGTATCGGCCCGGGAGGGTCACGACTACTGCAACGATTGCGGCTGGGGCATGTCCTCGCAGATGCCACAGCGATCAGCCGCCTCTGTATCGCGGGTCCAGACGGGACGCAGGCACGCAGCGAAATACCGACGGTGGATGGTGAGTCGCAACACGGCTACGTGATGGCACGCACGACCTTCGACGATCGTCTCTTCCGGGCGGCTTGCCAGGCAGGAGCGGAAGACTACTCCGGCTACAAACTGCACCTGCCTGATGGCGGCGACACCCGCGGCGATGCCTGCCGTATCGTCACCGTCCGCCGCACCGATGCCGGTGATGGGTCAGGCGAGATCAAGCTTTCCTGCCGCTTGCTGATCGGGGCAGACGGCGCGTATTCGGCGGTTCGGCGACTACTGCGGGTACCTGCTCACCCCGAGCACGCCACGCTGCTGGCCATGCGCGCTTACGCCGATGTTCCCGCCGACTTCGAGCCTCGGTTGATGTTCGAGTTCAGTAGAGACCTGCTTCCCGGATACGGCTGGATCTTTCCCAACGGCTCGGGCTCGGTTAACGTCGGCGTCGGGCTGCCGCTGGCTTCGATGCGCTCAGCGTCGATAGGTTCTAAGTCGGTGGACATCCGAGATCGCCTGGCGCGTTTCGTCGACGGCGCCCGAAGCCTTGGACTCAAGATCGGCGAGCTACGAGGGCATCGATCTCATCACCTGCCGACGGCATCGAACATCCCCCGTCTGAGCTATCCCCGTGCCGCACTCGTAGGCGACAGCGCGGCCATGATCAACCCGTTGAGCGGTGAAGGCATCGTGTACGCGATGACGGCAGCGGCAGCACTCGTCGAACGGCTCCCCAACGAGCTGGGCGATAACGATGCGCTCGACGACGCGTTGCGCAGCTACGAACTGTGGTATCGCGACACCTACGGCAGGCATATGCGCGCCAATCATTGGGCAACTCGCATCATGACCCGGCCCGGTGGGGCAAGCTGGGCGGTGCGAGCAGCCCATCGCAGTCCCGAGGTAATGGCCGCGGCGGTGAAGCTGCTATTTGGTCTGGGCCACATCCCGCGTCGCGCCCTCGCCAAAGGATTGGTCCACGCCGCGCTGCGACGGTGGTAGGCATCTCACCCACGAACTCGTTAGTACCAGCCGACGCTTCGGGAGTGCGACCACGCTCCGCACGGGGTCTGGTAGCGGCCCTTGATGTAATTCAGGCCCCACTTGATCTGCGTTACCGGATTGGTTCGCCAATCCGAGCCGTAGGAAGCCATCTTCTTCCCCGGTAGTGCCTGAGCGATGCCGTAGGCGCCGGATGAATGGTTCTCAGCACGCGGATTCCAGCGGCTTTCTTTCATCCACAGTTTGTCCAAGCAACTCATCTGCTGCACCTCGAAGCCCGCGAGGACCAGCAGCGAACAACCGATCTGCTTAACCCCGGAGTAACTCACGCAGTCAGCGGGGGCGTCCGGTGGCGGCCCGCCGCCGGGACCCAGCGCCGCTTCGATGCGCTCTTTTGCGTCCTTCACGGCGGCCTCGGCGCGCTCGGCAATCGACGAGCTCACCTGCTGGGCGCGCTGCGCCGCCTGGGATCGCGCTTGCTGGGCACGCGAACTCTCCTGCCGCGCGCGTTTGAGCTCGGCGCCAGGCGGGCGATGCTGCGCGATCAGGGTGTCGGGTTTCGGAGCGGTCGGAACGTTGCCCGCCTGGGCCTGTACTTCACTCGCCGACTTCAGCGTCAACGACTGGGCGGGCTGCTGTTGCACACCGATGAATACACCGGCCGCGAGACCAGAGAGCAGCAGCACCACCGCAAGCACACGCACGAGCAGGTGCGTGCCGAGCATGGGCCTTCGTGCCACGGGGACATTTCCTTACGTGCTCAAGTGCCTGGGCGGGGGCTAAGCCAAGCGGGCAGCTTGCCCTAGATCACCATGTGGGTCAAATCAGCTCGTACTACGTTTGACCGTATTGGCCGTTTCGTGGCGATGTTGCCCTACTGGCTGAAGAGCTGATCAAAGACCGGCTGCCCGGTGCGCGGTGGCTCGTCACCCTGGCGTAAGCGGCTCGGGATTACCGCCGAAAACCGTGATAATTACGCAACTTTTGGCGCGATGAGAGTAACGGGTTAGCCCCTGCCGAGTCGGGCGCCGGTCGACTGTTGTGCTGGAGCCGCCGAAGTTGGCATGTTAGCTGCGCTACGCCGCACGGCCGCAACCTCACCTGTGTGGGGATCTATAACCGCGGAGAGCTCGCCGGATTCCAGCTGCGCCAATAACTCAGCCCGGGTCAGGTCTGCCATCACGGCGCCGTCTCCACCCGCCACAGCAAGTGCAGGAATTTGATCGGCGGCAGGCTCGTGCTCACTGAGCGCAGCCGTGCGACCCTCGCGGGAGCCCCGTCTTTCGGCAAGCTTTTGGAACGCAGCTTCCGCCTTCAGCTCGATAGCTAATTCCCTCTCGCGCGCCTTAAGCTCACCCTGTCGGGCTTTGGAGGCGGCTTTATGAACCTTCTTTGCCGCCCCTGCCTGCGCCCTATAGGGCGCATTTGCTCTCCACTGCGCCAACCCCGCCGTAGCTAAGGTCGTAGCTGCAGCCAGCGCAATGCTTTTCACCGAGATAACTTTGGTGGGGGTTACTGACAGGGTTTGCCCGGAGACCGGGTCGGTAATGCGCTGGCCTTCAGTTGCCGGGATCTCGAAGCTTCTATCTAAAAGATCAGCAATCCTTCGACCAGTTCCCGCCCTAAAACGGGGCCGTCTCGCCCCACCCGAACTAGCACTATCCGAACCCACAGCGCCGTCCACAATGATCGGTTCATCTTCCATTGGAACTCCTTGCGGCCACAGCGCGATACTGACGATGGTGTAAGCCTAACCACTGTGGCTCTGTCACGTCATATGTTTGGCAGATCACCTGGCCGAAGGCGACATCTTGTGCCATGTTGTCCCAAGACCAAGGGACAACATGGCACAAGATGTCGCAGGCAGAGAGTTAGTTCGGGACCTCTTCGAGCATCTCGGTGACCAGGGCCGCGATCGGGGAGCGTTCGGAGCGAGTCAGGGTAATGTGAGCGAATAGCGGATGGCCCTTGAGCGCCTCCACTACCGCGGTGATGCCGTCATGGCGCCCGACCCGTAGGTTGTCGCGCTGCGCCACGTCGTGAGTGAGCACTACCCGCGATCCCGAGCCGACCCGCGACAGCACGGTGAGCAGCACGCCGCGTTCCAACGACTGAGCCTCATCCACGATCACGAACGCGTCGTGCAGCGAGCGGCCACGAATGTGAGTCAACGGCAGCACTTCGAGCATCTTGCGGTCGAGAACTTCTTCGACCACCGAGTCGGGCACCACCGCACCCAGCGTGTCGAAGACCGCCTGCGCCCACGGGTTCATCTTCTCGGCCTCGGTGCCAGGTAAGTAGCCCAGTTCCTGCCCACCCACGGCATACAGCGGGCGGAAGACGACCACTTTTTTGTGACGCCCTCGCTCCATCACGGCGTCCAGTCCGGCGCATAGTGCCAGTGCCGACTTTCCGGTACCGGCGCGCCCACCCAGCGAGACGATGCCCACGTTGTCGTCGAGCAACAAGTCCAGCGCCACTCGCTGTTCAGCGGAACGGCCGTGTAGCCCAAACGCTTCACGGTCCCCGCGTACCAGGCCGACCGTCTTGTCTGGACGCACCCTGCCCAGCGCCGAGCCCCGTCCAGACACCAGCACCAGACCGGTATGACACGGCAGCTCGGCCGCCTGAGCAAGGTCCAGCGCCTCGTCGCCGTATAGTGCGGCCATCTGCTCGTCGGAAAGCTCCAGCTCCACCATGCCGGTCCACGGGCGATCGCCGACTTCGGCCAACTCGGCGCGGTACTCCTCGGCCGAAAGACCGACCGCACCAGCCTTCACTCGCATCGGGAGGTCCTTGGTGACCAGCACCACATCCCGACCCTCTTGAGCCAGATTCAGCGCAACCGCCAGGATGCGCGAGTCGTTTTCATCCACTCGGAATCCGGGCGGCAGCGAACCCACCTCAGCGTGGTTGAGCTCCACATGGATCCGGCCTCCGGTCTCGTTGACCGGAACAGGCTCATCGAGCCGCCCATACCGCACCCGCAGCTCATCTAGCGAACGTAAGCATTGCCGAGCGAACCAGCCCAACTCGGGATGGTGCCGTTTGGATTCCAGTTCGCCCACCACGACCAGCGGAAGTACCACGTTGTGCTCGGCAAAGCGGCGGATGGCGCCAGGATCGGAGAGCAATACCGACGTATCGATCACGTATGTGCGGGTCTGATGGGAGTGTGCGGAGGACGACTGAGACGACATACGGCGGTCCGCTTCCGCGGGCACTCACCCACCGCGCCCGCAATCTAGGTCGACGAAACTGGCAACTACTTCGACCATAGAGGCCCAGGCGTACAAAATGCGGAAAATACGTGGGCGATTTATTCATCGGCGCAAAAGTAACGGGCGCAGGACCAAGCACGGCGCGGTATGAGACACCCTGATACGGCTAGGTTCATCGATATACTACGTGATGCTCGCATCGCACATTTTATCCGATGTAGGTACTGTGTCGTTCGTTATGCGTTAGCCCGAAGTAGCTCAATTCAGGTCAGAATGTCGCACCAGCCCAGCTACTAACGTCGCTGATGAGTACATACGTCGTTTCGCAGGTAGGAGTGCACGCCCATGAGCTCGCCAACTAAGTCTGGAGCTAAGAAAGCCGCCAGCTCCGAGGCGAAGACCACCGACGCCGATACCCAAGCCGCGCACGACGCGGAGATAGAGCGTGTTGTTGGGCTCGTGCAAACCCAGCAGGAGACCATCGACTACCTCGTGCAGTACATCGAGCGCGTTGAAGCTCAGCTCAACGACCGCATCGACGCCGTAGAAAGCAGCGGAGCGGCGGCGCCCGCGGACGGCGGTGCCGCCGCGGCGCAGCCGGC
>JBGTNI010000011.1:0-6941 GCA_041743105.1 Mycobacteriales bacterium
GCCACACACCCACAACACCACCGATGTGGTGTTACACCGCGGTAACCCGCACTATTCACACCTGTAACACCACTGATGTGGTGTTACATCGCGGTAACCCGCACTATTCACACCCACACCCACCAATAAACCCCACCAAAAACTTCCCCACCACCCCCAAAACGGGTGGTGCGCGGAGATACACGTTCGGTGGCCATAGCGGAAGGGAAACGCCCGGAACCATTCCGAACCCGGCAGCTAAGCCTTCCAGCGCCGATGGTACTGCACCCACCAAAGTGCGGAAGAGTAGGACACCACCGAACACACACCACCAAAAAATAGCAAAAGCGAAGAGCCGCTGTTTTTGCGGCTCTTCGCTTTTGCTATTACCAGATCCGGCCTCAAATCTGTTCAATTAGATGAGGAGCGGGACTCAGCGGTTACTGGGTGTGGCATGGCGCTACGTCGATACCGCTGTACCACCGGCCTCAGGTCTGGTGGTTAGACCGCGGTTCCTGGCGGTGATGCCGGCGGGTAAGGCGCTTCTGGTAACTGGCTGGGTTTTGCCTGGGCTGCCGGGATCGAAGAATTGAACTTCGATGCCTAGCTGGCTGCCTATACTTTGCAACTGCTCGTCGATGTTTCCATTTCCAGTCCTAGGGACCGCGATCCCTGAGGCTCCGCTGTCGCGCGCTGTAGGCCAGGCCCATCTGCCCTTCCTGGAGACGACGTCCCACTTTTGCTCGGCAGTCAGAGCTGTGTTCACCCCGTTGTAGACATTTACCCACTGATTCCGGTCTCCGGTCAGCATCCAACCGTCAGTCGGGACGGCGCTGGTTTGCCCGGCTGCCGCGCCCCAGAGGGCTTGGGATCGGATCGCACGGACGACCGAACCGAGTTTGAGTCCAGCGGTGTCAGTCGTGAAAACATCGTTCCCTTGGAGCACCACGATGGCGGGTCCCCCGCTGGCGTATGCAACCGCCTCTTGGAGCGGCTGGAGCGGCGGAAGCGGTTCCCTATTCCGGCGGATCGACATTCTGTAGGCGTCCACCATACCAAGAACTCCCAAGGGGGGACGTTGATTCCCCTTAGGCTCTGGGATGACAGCGTGTAGCTCGTGCGGGCCGATTCGGGCGCCAACAGCGCCACTGACCGGTGAGACATCGGTCAGTGCGGGACGCTTAGCCGCCAGTACCGCTACTGGGAGGTCTACCACTCTGGTGCCATCCGGGTCCAGCTCCCGTAGCGGTCCTTGGCAGAATCTGAACCCCTCTTGCGCACTGTACGTGCTGAGCGCTCCGGCCAGCGCTACCGGATGGAAATCAGGCGCGATGCCTTCCGGGTGGTTGAGCATCCCTTCGACTACCGTCGCTGGACCATTCTGCCCAGCCAGGCTCTGGAACTGATCAAACGCTTCCCGGAGATGCGTTGCCGCCGTGGTTTGACTATCTTGGGTGGCGCCGGTACGTACTAACAGATCGGCATAGGCGTTGAAATCAGGGTTCCGAATTCCTTGCTCCCAGGCCCTGGAAAAC
This sequence comes from Mycobacteriales bacterium, assembly GCA_041743105.1. Lineage (GTDB taxonomy): Bacteria > Actinomycetota > Actinomycetes > Mycobacteriales > QHCE01 > QHCE01. The sequence continues at coordinate 1,515 of JBGTNI010000011.1, forward strand.
TCATCCGGCACACCAGCCAGAGCCGCGGCAGTTGGGGTAAGCCCTAATGCCTGCCTCCACGGCTCCGCGCCAACCCGATTGGGAAGGTTTTCTGCCATGCTGCCATCCTCTTGTAGGCCAATGCCCTTACGATACCGGTAGTCCTGGACCTTAGTGGGCTATTGTTAGTATTAGGCGGCACCGAACACTCACCAAAAAGTAGAGAACTTAGAGCGTGCGCCGGTAGGTTGCGTGAGGCTTGCGCCGCAACGATGGTACGTTGTGCTTTCTTGTCCGGTGGACGACATGTGCACCTCTTGATTTCACAGAGACAAGAGGGTACAACGTGTCGATGCGGGTTCCCTATCGACGCCCCGACTTAATTTATATTGGCTGTGCGTGAGGGAGTAACTATGCCGGAACGTTCTTCCTCTCGACGGCCAGCGCCGAATCGCGGAAGTAAATCTTCCTCGCGAGACTATTCTTCACAAGGTCGGGGATCGGATCGATACTCTGCTGCCGAACGACATGGTGCCGGAAGCCGCGACGACACACACATCCATCGGAAACTTAGCGGTCCACCATTGCCAGACGACATCGATATCGCCGACCTTGATCCAGCAGTCCGATCGCAGCTTCGCGTACTTCCTAAAGAAGTTGCCGAGATCGTGGCGAAGCATCTCATTGTCGCCGGTCGGCTGCTTGATGTCGATCCCGCGGCAGCGCTCGCGCATGCTCAAGCAGCCCGCACTAAAGCGCCCCGATTCAGCGTGGTGCGCGAAGCCGTTGCCGAGGCCGCGTATCAGTCGCAAGATTGGCATGCGGCCCTCATGGAGCTGCGCGCGGCGCGGCGCGTGAGCGGAAACGACAGCTACCTGCCCATGATTATCGACTGCGAGCGCGCGCTAGGTCGAGTGGAGAAAGCGTGGCAGCTGCTGGCGCAGTCACGCGAACACAAGCTTGGCGTTGCGCTGCGAGCGGAGCTTGCCATTCTGGCCGCCGGTATGCATCGGGAGACCGGTGACCTTGATGCCGCACTAGCCGAAGTCGCGATACCGGAGTTACGAACACAACAACCGTCGGTGTGGTTGGCGCGGCTGCGTTACTGTTACGCCGATCTGCTTGTTGCGCGCGGTGATACCGAGCAGGCTCGGACGTGGTTTGCGCTGGCTGCTGAGGCAGACGATGATAACGCGACCGATGCGGTGGATCGACTTCTTGATCTCGACGGAGTGAGTCTCCATAGCGAAGCAGAACCCACCGATGGTGACGTCGATCGGCGGACGGCTGCCGATGGCATCGCAGCACCCGGCGTCGAGCCAGCTGACGCTCGTTCGTGACACCGGTAGTAGAGTCGCTAAAATCACAATATCCCTGAAGGGTCCGCGGCAGAGCGTGGCGGGTTTTCTGGAGGCGGAGTGTCTGTTGGAGAAATCGCGGCCCTAGTAGTTGCCGGCGCCGCCGTAGTGTTGATCATCTTTACAGTGCTGACGCTGCTCAAACTGATCCGCACTCTGGATACCACCACGCGTGCCGTCGAGACGTTGTCGGCGCGCGTAGAACCCATCCTGGTGGAGCTAGAGCGAACACTGGGCGGCGTGAACACTCAGCTGGCCAAGGTAGATGCGCTCACTAACCACGTATCTTCACTCACCGGTGGCGTGTCAACCGTAACGTCGCTGGTCGCAGGGGCGGTGACTAATCCACTGGTTAAGGCAGCGTCGTTTGCCTACGGCCTTCGCAAGGCCGTGAAATCCCGACGCGACCGCGCTTCCCGGCATGCAGCACCATAGCGGCGAGCGTTCCTAGTCACGCTCTTAGTGCTTTGAACCTCCAATTCAAACACTGCGTTACGTCGCCGCGCTGGTTGTGCAAACGGCTCAGTATCATTCATTCGCACGTCTCCTACGCCTTAACGGATGCCTACTATGAAAACCTCCGAGATTCGTCAACGTTTTTTAGACCATTTTGCCCGTAACGGTCACACTGTCGTACCTAGTGCAAGCCTGCTGCTCGACGATCCGAATCTGCTATTCGTCAATGCCGGAATGGTGCCATTCAAGCCCTATTTTTTGGGCCAACAGACACCGCCATATTCACGTGCTACCAGCGTACAGAAGTGTGTTCGCACCGTCGACATCGAAGAAGTGGGCAAAACGACCCGTCACGGTTCTTTTTTTCAAATGAATGGCAACTTCTCTTTTGGAGATTATTTTAAAGAAGAAGCAATTCGGTTCGCGTGGGAACTTATCACCCGGCCAATCGCCGATGGTGGCTTCGGATTCGACGAATCCAAGCTGTGGGCCACCGTATATCACGACGACGATGATGCCGCCGACATTTGGCAGAACAAAATAGGTGTTTCACCCGAGCGCATTGTTCGGCGCGGTATGGCCGACAATTTCTGGTCCATGGGTGTTCCCGGTCCGTGTGGGCCGTGCTCGGAGATCTACATCGACCGCGGTCCGGCGTACGGCCCCGAAGGTGGACCTGAGGTTGACGAGGACAGGTACCTCGAATTCTGGAACCTGGTTTTCATGCAATACGAGCGTGGTGTGGGACCACCCAAAGAAGGCTACCCGATCAACGGTGAGCTCCCCGCTAAGAACATCGACACGGGGATGGGTCTGGAACGGATGTCGGCGCTGCTACAGGGCGTGGACAATCTGTATGAGATCGACGAGATGGTCGGTGTCATCAACCGGGCGAGCGAACTCACCGGCAAGGTGTACGGACAAAGCTCTGGTCCCGCTGCCGGTGAAGCCCACCCCGACGACGTGCGTTTCCGTGTGGTCGCCGATCACGTGCGTACCGGTCTAATGATGATCGGTGACGGCGTCGCGCCCGGCAACGAAGGTCGGGGTTATGTACTGCGGCGCATCCTGCGGCGTGCGATTCGCGCGATGCGGCTACTGGGCTACTCCGACGCCGTACTCCCGGAGCTGTTCCCGGTGGCCCGAGATGCGATGTGCGCCTCGTATCCCGAGATAGGCAGCGACTTTGGCCGTATCTCCGACTCGGCTTACGCTGAGGAAGACCTGTTTCGGCAGACGCTTAAGCAGGGCATCACGATCTTCGACGCGGCGGCGGCGCGACTGCGACAGGCGGGTGCGAGCGTGCTGCCCGGCGAGCAGGCATTCGCGTTGCACGATACCTATGGCTTTCCCATCGACCTCACGTTAGAGATGGCCGCAGAGCAACAGCTGTCGGTCGATGAGGAGGGTTTCCGGCGTCTGATGGCGGGACAGCGGGAGCGGGCTAAGGCCGACGCGACCGCGCGCAAGACCGGGCACGGCGACATCTCACAGTATCGCGCGGTGCTGGATGAGCACGGTCCGACCAGATGGCTGGCCTACGAGACTCTAGAAACCGACAGCTGCGTTCTAGCGATGTTCCGAGACGATCCAGTGCTCCACGAGGGTGCGCCACTCGGCGATGCCGCCAGCTCCGGTCCTGCAAATGTAGGTCGGGCGAAGTCAGGTGACATCGTCACCGTGATACTCGATAGCACCCCGTTCTACGCCGAGTCCGGTGGGCAGGACTCCGACGCCGGCGTCATCATCTCCGCGAGTATGCGCGGTGAAGTGCTGGATGTGCAGCGACCGATCAAGGGCCTCGTGGCACATCAGGTGCGTGTCCTCGAAGGTGAACTTGGGGTAAACGATCAGATCCATGCCGGTGTTGACCCGCAATGGCGCATCGGTGCGCGACAGGCGCACTCGGGAACGCATGTGGTGCACGCCGCGCTGCGGGAGATCCTGGGTCCTACAGCGTTGCAAGGCGGTTCTTACAACCGTCCCGGCTACCTGCGGCTGGACTTCGCATGGCGTTGCGCGCTGTCAGCGACGAATCGGTCGGATGTGGAAGAGGCGGCGAACGTTGCGATCCGTAAGGACCTGCCCGTTGACGTTAAGTACATGACGCTGCCGGAGGCCAAAGAACTCGGTGCGTTGGCACTGTTCGGTGAGACCTACGACGAGACGGTGCGTGTGGTTGAGATCGGCGGCCCGTGGTCTCGTGAGCTGTGTGGGGGTACGCACGTGTCGCATGCGTCGCAGATCGGCCTGGTGAGCGTGATCAGCGAATCGTCGGTTGGTGCTGGGCAGCGCCGCGTGGAAGCGGTCACCGGAATCGAGGCGTTCCGGTATCTGGCCCGGGAACGCGATCTGGTCAGCCAGCTTGCTGAGCAGCTTCGTGCGCCGCGGGAAGAATTACCTGACCGGGTGAGCGCGCTCGTGGCCAAACTCAAAGGTGTGGAACGCGAATCTACTCGGCTGCGTGAGCGGGTGCTGACTGCCGAGGCGGCTGATTACGCCGCGCGCGCGCTTGACGTGAACGGTATCGCTTTCGCGGGTAGTACCGCCCCCGCGGATGTCGCTGCTTCAGATCTGCGGGGGTTCGCCCGCCAGATAATTGTCCAGATCGATAGGCGCCGCCCCGCTGTAGCGGCGGTAATTACGGCACCTGACGCGAATCGGGGACCGTTGTCACTGGTGGTGCACGTCAACGAGGCTGCGCGCGGCCGTGGCTACTCCGCTAACCAATTGGTGAAGTACGCCCTCGCCGGTCGCGGTGGCGGCAGTGACGAGGTGGCCCAGGGCGGAGGAGCGGATCCGGCCTCGGCGGAGGCGGTACTGGTTGCGGTTCGTACTGGAATCGCGGATCGCAATGACGTTGCCAGTATTGTCGACCCGGTACGTTGACGCCGGTGCCAGACCAAGCTGACAACGGAGCCCGTGTGACCTCTACAGTGCCAGGTCCGGTGCTTGGCGTGGATGTGGGTGAGGTGCGGGTGGGTTTGGCGATCTGCGACCCGGCCCGCATCCTTGCAACACCCCTCGTCACGCTGAAACGGGATCGTGCAGCGGGTTATGATCTAGCCGAAATTGTACAGATCATCGCAGAACGAGAGATAGTAGACGTAGTGGTCGGGCTGCCTCGGCTCCTGTCGGGCGGCAGCGGTCGAGCGGTGGTGGCCGCGCAACGGTACGCGGACCGGCTTGCTCGCCGGATCGCGCCAGTGGCTGTCCACCTGCACGATGAGCGCATGACCAGCGTCATTGCTGGCAGGATGCTGCGAGAGCAAGGCGTACGCGGTCGAGCTCAACGTGCAGTGGTCGACCAGGCGGCCGCTGTGGTGATTTTGCAATCATGGTTGGATACAGCGGCCGCGGCGACGGTTCACCCGGAGGACGAGTCATGACGGTCGGTAGATACCGGGTTGGCCCCGCAGATGAGCCTTCGCGTCGCTCCGCGACTGGGAACGGAGCGCGTCGAGCGCCTGCTCGCGGTAGTGCCCGACCTCCGGCCGGACGGCACGGCCTCGGAGCACGCGAGTATCCGGCAGTTGCCGGGGGTTATTCGACGAGCGCCCGTCGCCCCAGCGATGACGCTGGCTTCGACCTGCTTGATACCGGCTTTCGTGCTGACCGCTCCGATCCGGAGCGG
>JBGTNI010000012.1:0-14596 GCA_041743105.1 Mycobacteriales bacterium
GCTTCGTCGAGTCGGTCGTAGGTCGCCACGCCGACGATTGGTCCGAAGGTTTCTTCGTTGAAGATGCGGTCCTCGGCTCGTACACCGTCCACCAGCGTCGGGTGGTAATAGAGCCCGGTTGCCGGATCGCCGACGAATCCCGCCCGTGGGTTGGTAGCACCGATGCGCCCGATTCCCGACGATCCAGATACCTGATGCCGATCGTCCACCCAGCTGAGGAAGTCTTCGAACCGCTCCGCGAAACGCTGCTCCATCAGCGGTCCGTACAGCACGTCCTGGGTTGGATCGCCGATGGGCGCTCGCTCCAGTGCCGCCGTCAGTCGCCGCACGAAGTCGGAATGCGCATTGCGTTGGACTAACACCGTCCCTAACGACGTACAGCGCTGACCCGCGGTGCCGAAGCCGGAGAACAGCGCTCCCTCGACAGCGAGGTCCAGCTGTGCGTCGGCGGCCACCACCATGGGGTTTTTGCCGCCCAGCTCCAGGCACGGAGATTGTAGGTGCCGGCCGCACAGTTCACCGATGGCCGCACCCACGATGGTGGAGCCGGTGAAGCCGACCTTATTGACTGTGCCCGCGCGTAACGCAAGCTCTAAGCCTTCATAGGTGGTGGGCCCATCCGCGTGCACGATGTTCAGCGCCCCGGTGGGTATACCGGCAGCCAAGAACACCTCATACAGTGCGTGCGCGCTGGCGGCGGCGTAGGGCGCTGGCTTCCAGACCACGGTGTTGCCGCAGAGCAGCGCGGGAACGATGTACCAGCTCGGCACCGCTAGCGGAAAGTTCCCAGCCGTGACCACCGCGACCGTTCCTACCGGCTCGCGGAACGTGAACAACTGTTTGTCGGACATCTCCGAAGGCACCGTCTGGCCGTACAGCCGGCGCCCCTCTCCTAGGAAGAAATCGCAGGTGTCGACGACCTCGCGGACCTCGCCCAGTGCCTCGCGGCGAGGCTTGCCCACCTCGGCGGTGACCAGGTCCGCTAGAGCGTCGGCGTTGGCTTCTACCAGGCGGCCCATCGATGCCACCACCCGCCCCCGGACAGGCGCCGGCACATCGGCCCATGCCTGCTGCGCGTCGGCGGCGACCGCGCACGCGTCGGCGAACACACCGGCTGGCGCTAGTGAAACGTCAGCGATGACCGTGTCCGTATGGGCGGGATCGACCGAGCGATAATGCGGCCAGGTCTCACCGCCCGCAGCGGCTTTGCCGCCGATCGTCGTCGTGAGGTTTCGTGCCATCGCTTACCTCCTGTGCAGCGGGATAGGCGTGTGTAAATCGGTGCCGCTACGAATCTGCGCGCTGGCCCGCCAGTACCCGATCCAGTGCTTGTAGTCCTAAGCTCAGGTCTTCTCGGGTTACGTTCAGCGCCGGCCGGAATCGCACGGAACGGTCGCCGCAAGGAAGTACCAGCACGTGTTCCTTCGTTCGTAGCTGATGGATGATGGCGTCGCGGGCGGCGCGGTTAGGCGCGTCGAAGGCACACATCAAACCCCTACCGCGGGCGTTGCCATCGGAACCAAAGTGACGGGCCACCACTACGGTGAGCTGATCGGTAAACCAGCTACCCGTTTTGCCTGCCTGCTCGATCAGTCCCTGACGCTCGATGGTCTCTAGTAGCCGCGTGGAGCGCACCATGTCGACCAAGCCGCCGCCCCAGGTGGAGTTGATGCGGCCGCTGACGGCGAAGACGTGATCTGGTATCTGCGTGACGCGCCGTCCGGCCATGATGCCGCCGAGCTGGAGCTTTTTGGCAAAGGCGACGATGTCGGGCTCCAGGCCCAGCTGCTGATAGGTCCACGCGGTACCTGTGATCCCGCCGCCGGTCTGGACTTCGTCTAGTACGAACAGTGCATCGTTGTCGTGACAGAGCTGCTGCATCTGCTGCAAGAACTCTTGTCGGATGTGATTGTCGCCGCCTTCGCCCTGAATGGGTTCGGCGATGAAGCAGACGATGTCGTGTGGGTGGGCCGCGAATGCCGCTTCGGCTTGGCGTAGCGCGTGACGCTCCGCCGTTTCAAGCCTGGCGACTTCGAGCTCGGCGGCGTGGTCATCAGGCAGAAAACGAATAGCGGGAACCTCGATGCGTGGCCAGTCGAACTTGGGGAAACGGTCGGTCTTCACCGGATCGGTGTTGGTGAGCGACAGGGTGTAACCGCCGCGGCCGTGAAACGCCTTCGTCAGGTGCAGCACTTTGGTACCGAGCTGCGCTGATCGCCCAGCAGCCTGATTGCGGCGGCTCTTCCAATCGAAGGCGCATTTGAGCGCGTTCTCTACCGCCATCGAGCCGCCCTCGATGAAAAACAGATACGGCAGCTGCGGATCGCCGAGTACTCGGCTGAAGGTGCGTACGAAGTCGGCCAGGTGCGTGGTGTATAGGTCGCTATTGGTCGGCTTGTTGGCCGCCACGTTGGCCAGCACGGTCATGAATTCATGATCGTCGGTGATGCAGCTAGGGTTCACGCCCAGCGGGGCGGAGGAGTAAAAAGTATAGAGGTCTAAGTACCGCTCGCCGGTGTTGGCATCGACCAGCCACGAACCGTGACTCTTGCCCAGATCCAAAACGAATGGAAAGCCATCTAGTAGGCAATGGGCACGCAGTACGTCGAGCACCTCTTTGGGTTCGGTGAGGCCGTGGTGACCCATGCGGATTCCTTTCAGCCGGCGCGTACGCCGTATAACTCCGCCCTCTCGCGAGAAGCAAGGGTGGTCTCTCGATGGGACCGAAACATACCGCAGTCCGGAGCGGGAACCGCCGGTATCGCTTGCGTGGCGCGTAGCGCTACGGCATCGGTTCTTGTGCGGGCGTTGCCACCGTGCGTACCGCCTCCACCAGCGCGGTGCGGTACTCAGCTAGGCGTTCGGTCGACCATGCTGGATCCGGCGCGACTGGACCAACCTGAGATGTCTGCTGATCCGATTTTCGGATTCTCTTACGTTCGAGGTGCCTTCGGGGTATAACTGAAGTATCGCTTGACGATCGGTCATGTCATGAGAGGGAGATCGAGATGGCTGAAGCAGGGCTGCGAGGCCAGCGTGCGACGGTCCGAACTAGGAATCAACTGACCCTTCCTTCGGAGGTTCGGGAGGCGCTGCATATCGACGAGGGAGATGAAGTGGAATTCACGGTTACAGACGGTGGCGACGTCCTGTTACGCGGTTTGACCAGCGTGCCGGCAGATCAGCGATGGTTCTGGGCTGAGCAATGGCAGAAGGGTGAGCGCGAAGCTTCCGCGCAGATTAAGGCCGGACAGGTTGAAACCTTCTCCACTGCCGACGAGATGTTCGAAGCGTTGGACCGATAAACGCTATGCCCACCTTCGCTTTGACTCGACGCTTCCGCCGGGACTACAAAGAACTCAGCAACGAGCAACGCGCCCGGTTCGGAAAAGTAGTGCTTTCCGAGTTCGTCCCAGACGCAGACGGGTCAATTTTCCGGCCTGGGCTGCGAGTCAAGCGAGTGCAGGGTGTGCCGAAAGTCTTTGAGATGACTTGGGCGCCCGATGGTCGAGCAACGTGGGAATACGGCAAGCCACTTCGCCCTGGGCTGCGTCATATCGTGTGGCGTCGAGTCGGTTCCCACGAGATCTTCGAGGACGCATAAGTTGAGATCCTCTTCACCCGCTCGGGAGCTGGTCGCGTGCGGTTTCCAGTTCTCTTCGAGTAAATACCGTCCCGCACGGCCATGGCTTCCTCATGAGTTCTCTCAGACCCTCGGGGGCTCCCGCGACCTGATCGACTCCCTGCTCCGTGACCTCCTTCAGCAATCTATGGACCAGTAGGGCGAGCGAGGCCGGACCAGATCCTCGATATCCCCAGTTCAAACCGCAATAGTTGCCTTTGGGGGCCGGATAGAGTGTGCCGTTGGCCGTACGAATCCAAATTGGCTGATCTAAAATGAGTTCAGCCAACGGACTGGTGGTCGTAAGCCTCTGCGGGATTGCCGCCGTCAGCGTGCCGTTCGCTCTGCGAACCACCGGGGCATCGGTCTCTGGGTCGATGAGGGTATCTTCCCCCGGATCGTAATCGATGAGTTCGAATGCCGCGGTTCGCCCGATCGGCTCCAGGCGTGAGGCCCATTCGGCGCCATACTCGCTCGTCGGATCGACGTGCTCAGAGCTGGAATAGGGAAAGCTAGCTCCGCCATCCCACATTCTCGCGGCTAGGACACACTGAGTAGCCAACTGGTCCGCGCGCCCGAGGATTTCCATCCACCCAGCCCGCTGGGTCGCCTCGTCTGGAGGTTGCGAATGGATTAACGTCATGGACAGCGGCTTCACGGCGATGAGCGTACTTGCCCGCAACTCTACTGTGTCCTGGCACTCGGCCAGGATTTCTAGATCCTTCAGGGCGCTTTGAGTCGATTGCTGCTGGGCGATATGCGCTAGTTGCAACAAAACTTGATGGGCGGGACTATCGCGCGACAAGGTCGCGGCCATTCGCAGCAACGGTGTGGTGTCGATCCCGGGAGGAGTTGGAGAGATCAAGGTTTCGGAACCCGGCAGCCATTGTGCAACCAGTTCGGGTATGCGCAGCCGGTGCGGCCAGTACGGCACAGGCTGACCTAAGGCTCGTGCTAGGTCGATCCATTGCGCGCCGAATGCCTTCCATGAGTTCGATGTGGCGGGTTCGGCAGTCTCGAGACCTGGTCCGTCTGTGTCGAAGTCAACACGTACCTGCACTAACGCGTCGGCGTGGGTTTGATACATGAGCGCATCGGCCACGCTTATCGGGGAACGGTCTGGTAACGGCCAAAATACGCAGACCGTTCCCGCCTGGCTGAACCAGGTTTGAGCGATTGCGCCGTGGTATTCGCGGGCACCCAAGTAACGCGCCGCTTTGCTTGGGCGCGGCCAGCATTGAAGTGGTACTCGCCGGATCAGCCGCGAGTCGTATGCGATGGCCCACCGATAGAGATCATCGGCATACCAGTAAGGACTGTTGCCTACTAGACCTGAAGGATCTGCAAACTTTTCGGTGCGGTGCAGCAGCCACAACCACGTACGTGGCTTGCCTAGTAAGGCCGCGCATTCAATTAAGCTGAGCCGTTCAGGGCTGTTTTCGGGATCTTCCACGATGGCATTATCGTCATCGTCGATCAAAAACCGCCACGGGTGCGGGAACGCCGGCCTCGCTCGGTGGATGCAACTCCACGCCTATTGGGCCTCATCGAAGGCCATTGCCTCGCCCAGCACCGAGACGGCCACCTGGGCATCCATGGCCTCGTCGGATGCGGACCCGACGCGTGCGCAGGCTGCTGTGCCGTCGGAAAGCCGTAGCCGCAACAGTGCGTCGTGACCGTAATAGTCCCGTCCGACAACCGTGGCATTAGGAGTACCTTCGGCGTCAAGGACGAGCTGCTCTGGCCGCAGCATCACCTGCGTGGTCCCGTTCGGCGGTACCGTCCCGTTGTTTCTGCGTACGGTAAGGGGCCCGAGCGCGGTCGACGCAACACCGCCGTTGATCGCTACGTCGAGTACCACCGCGTCTCCGACGAAACACGCCACCCGTATATCGCGGGGCCGGCGATACAGCGTGGTCGGTGTCGCTACCTGCACGATTGTGCCCTCGCGCATCACCGCGACGGTATCTGCCACCGACAGTGCCTCTGCCTGGTCATGGGTGACCAGAATCGCTGTCGCGCCATCGGTCCGCAATGCTTGCACCACATCTGCGCGTATCCCCGTGCGCAGTGGCGCGTCCAAGGCGCTGAATGGCTCATCCAGCAGGACCACCCCCGGACGGGGGGCCAGCGCTCGTGCTACCGCTACCCGCTGTTGCTGGCCGCCGGAGAGTTCGTGTGGCATGCGGGAACCGCTGTCGGTCAGGCCGACGAGTGCGAGCACCTCCTCGACGCGACCGCGACGCCGCCCGGCCCGGCTCAGGCCGTATCCGACGTTGCGGGCCACGTTCAGGTGCGGGAAGAGGGCGCCTTCCTGCGGCACGATGCCGATCCGTCGACGCTCCGGCGGCGCCCAGCGCACGGGGGAGTCGACCATCAGCCCGCCGAGTGCGATGCTGCCCGCTTCGGCACGCTCGAATCCTGCGATCAACCGCAGCAGCGTGGTCTTGCCGCAGCCCGACGGGCCGAGTACCGCCATTGTCGTGCCTGAGCGGACGTCGAGATCCACCCGATCGATGGCCACATGACTACCGAAGGACTTAGTGACCTCGCGCAGCATTACATCGCTCACGTGCCCACCCTGTTCATAAGCCAACATTGTCGAGGGAGCCGATGCGCCGACTGAGCACATACGTCGGTATGGCCGACAGCAGCACCAGCGCAGCCGCAAACGGCGCGGCTGAGGCATACGCGGCCACGGTGGTCTGTGACCACAGCGAGGTAGCTAAGGTCTCCAGCTCGGTTGGGCGGAGCAACAGCGTCACCGGCAGCTCCTTCATGCACGTCAGGAATACCAGCAGTGCAGCCGCGGCGACGCCTGGTCCCGCCAACGGCAGCGTCACGGTAGCGAAGACTGTCGATGGTCGTTTGCCCAGTGCTCGTGCGGTTTCTTCCAAGACGAGTGGCGAGTGGCTAGCGGCGGCTCGGATCGCTCCCACCGCCAACGGCAGAAACAACACCGCGTACCCCACCGCGAGCATGCTCGTGCTCTGATACAGCGGATACACCACATTGACACTGAGGAAAACCAGGCTCAGGCCCACCACCACGCCGGGTAATGCATGGCTCATCCACGTGATGCGTTCTAGCAGTCTCGGTAGTGTGCCCCGGTGTCGCGCAGCAAGCACCCCGATCGGTAGCGCCAACAGCACCGTGAGCCCGGCGCCGACCGCTGAGACCATTAGCGATCCTCGCGCGGCCTCGACGATGTCGGGCCAGGGCACCGACCGCGTCGCTCCGCGCACCGTCCAATACGCGATGCTTGCTGCTGGGGTCGCTATAGCGAGCGTCACCAGGGCGATCATGAACACCCCGGCGGGGACGGCTCCGACACCCAGTCGCACCCGGCGAGCGTTGCGTTGCACGGGGGTAAGGCCGCCGTGGTGTCGCCCTCGAATGAGAGCTTCGCCCAACACCAACACCGTGGTGATGGCGATGAGCACGGTGGAGAGCACTACTGCTGTAGTGCGATCGAAACCCAGGTCGAGCGCGGTGAAGATTGCCCTGGTGAACGTGGTGACGCGCAGTACGGAGACGGCACCGAAATCGCTGACCACATATAGCGAGACCAATAGCGCACCGCTGGCTATGGCTGGTCGTAGGTACGGGAGCTTCAGCTGTGCAAACGTTCGCCATCTGCCGGCGCCCAACGATCGGGAGACTTCGTCGATGCCAGGGTCGGCACGAGCGAGCGCGGCCGCGACCGGCAGGTAGACGTAGGGATAGCAGCACAACGTGAGGACCAGTGCGGCGGCCCAAAAACCCTCCATGCCCGGGAAGGCTGACACCCACGCGTATGCGGCCACATAACTCGGCACAGCCAGGGGTAGCGGTGCCACGACAGCGAACAGCCCACGTCCCCGAAACCGGGCACTGACCACAAGCCACGCGGAGACGACACCGATGAACACACTTGCCACGGTTACGACGATGGCAAGCCCGAGGCTGCGAGCCAGTAACGGAAGCGTCGTGGGGTGAGAAAGCGTCACCGCCGCGGCTGACCAGCCCGCTTCTTTGACACGCACGACGATATACAGCAGGGGGGTAGCGGCGATCGTGGTTCCCAATAGCGATAGCGCTATCAGGCCGCGTGGCCTCCGCCGGTGTTTCCGACGGAGGCCACGCGTTCCAAGCCAGGCCCCCGGCAATCGGTGCTTGCGGATCAAGTGCTAGCTCGTTAGACCGCTGTCGCGGATCATGGCGATGGTCTGCTGCAGGGAGTTCAGATCGTCCAGGTCGATGTCGGGCGGATTCAGTTCGTCGATACTGGGCAACCCGTTGGCTGGCGGTACTTCGTCGGTCAGCGGGTACTCATACGTCTGCTCCGCGAAGTAGCGTTGTCCTTCCTTGCTAAGCAGGTACGAGACGAAGTCCCTCGCATCCGAATCCGAACTGGACTGCTTGAGTATGCCGACGCCGGAGACGTTGACTAGCGCTCCCGCGTCGCCGTTTTTCAGGAAGCGGAGTTTGGCTTTGACTTTGCCTTCGCCGACTTCGGCTTGTTTCTCATACCAGTAGTAGTGATTGATCAGGCCCAGATCGAGACGGCCGGCGTCCACGTCGTCGAGGATGACGCCGTTTTTCTCCCGGATTTGTACGTCGTTGGCGCGAAGATCGGCGAGGAACTTCTTAGTTCGCCCGTCGCCCTCCGTGAGGCGCATCGCGGTCACGAAAGATTGGAAGGACGCGTTGGTGGGCGCAATCCCGACGCGTCCCTTCCACTTCGGGTCGGTGATGTCAAAGATGCTTTCAGGTAGTTCAGATTCCGACACCGCACCGGGATTGAAGGCGATTACCCTGGCTCGTCCGGTTACTCCGACCCAAGCGTTACCGCTTCCCCGATATTGTTCTGGAACTTGCCGAAGTACCTCATCTGGCAGTCGCGAGAAGAGGCCCTTGTTGGCGACGGCACCGAGTGCGCCCGCATCTTGGGCTAGGAAGACGTCGGCCTTGGTCTTGTCGCCCTCTTCGAGCAGCTGCCCGGCCATCGCAGCTGTTTCGCCGTAGCGGACCTTTACCTTGGTCCCGCTCTCGCGCTCGAATTTCTCGATCAATGGCTCGACGAGCTCTTTCGCCCGTCCACTGTAGACGGTGATTTCACCGTCACCCGCGGCTGAATCATTGCTGCCACAGGCAGTGAGAACCGTCGCGAGAATGAGGGCTAAACAGGCGCTACTTAGGCGCACGACTGATCGTGGTCTGAATTTTCGCGACACGGGGGTTACCCTTTCGGATACGGCACAGTGGGGACTGGTATCGGCGCTGGACCCGCGCAAGACGGGCCATGCCTAAGTTAGGCCAGGCTAACCTATTTAGCAAGTATGGAGCGTAGTCATGCCGTAAGCTTGCCGCCCAAGACCAGGCGGGACGGCGGTGAACAGTGCAGGTGTCTGTTGCGGTGGTGACAGGTTCGACTGTGCCGCACCCCGATCTCGACGAGACCGCGCTCATCGAGGCCCTGTACCACCGAGCGGTGGCCGCCGAAAGCGTCGCATGGGACGACGAATCTGTTGACTGGCAACGATTCGATGCAGCCGTTGTCCGCTCCACCTGGAATTACGAAAACAACCAACGAGGCTTCGTCGCCTGGTGTCATGCGGTCGAAAGAGTCACCCGCCTCGCCAATCCGGCCCGTGTGATCGAATGGAATACCGACAAGCGCTACCTCGCCGAGCTTGACACAGCCGGTGTGCCGACTGTCCCCACGCAATACTCCTCACCAGGCACGGCCTGGGAGCCGCCCGACATCGGAGAATACGTGGTCAAGCCCACAGTGGCTGGTGGAGCGCGAGGAGCCGGACGATTCACTCGCGGGCAGGACGATCGCCTGGCAGAACAGCTTGCGCGGCGAATCCATGATTCTGGACGCACCGTTATGATCCAACCGTATTTTCGCCTTATCGACGAATACGGCGAAAAGGTGCTGATATTCCTTGGCGATACTTACAGCCATGCCGTGCTCAGAGGCCCGATCCTCGGGCCACACGGCTGTTACGTCGACATCACGCGAGGATGGAAAACCGTCGACCCGGTCATGCCCAGCGAGGCGGATATTGACTTGGCCCGACGAGCACTAGCGGCTACTCCCGGCGGGGCCTCCCAGCTGACTTATGCCCGAGTCGACCTCGTCAACGACGAATCTTTTGCGCCGCGCGTCCTCGAGGTCGAACTCACCGAACCGTGCCTGTTTCTCCACCATGCTCCCGGTGCGGTATCCCAGCTAGCCGATCTCATCCATGTTCTCGCCAAGCAGCGGAGCGGCCGTCGCGGTTTATGACCCCAACTCCGCCCCGGCCATCGGCGGCCAAAGGCCGGCACTGCCCTCTGCCCGCCGAAGCCCAATGAGCTGCCGGCCACGATGTCTACCGCTGAGAAGATACAGGGCCGTTCTCGCGGGAGTTGAGTCTTTATTACGCGGGATACCAGGTAGAGGTTGCCGCGCCGGCGAAGGGCCGATACCGAGCTGGGTGGAAACCCCGTCAAGGCGAGCCTGCGCGACATCGTCGGTGACAGGCGGGCTACTCCATGAGATTAATGAGCAAGGTAGCCGTAGGGGTAGTAGTGCTGGGAGCCGTCGGGTTTTCCGCTCCGGCTCGGGCATACCCTGACGACCCAGACCTTAGCTGTGTAAATCTTGGAGAGCGCGACAAGACGTCGCATCCGTGGTCTAAGACGGTGGATTTATATAACGGCTGTCCCGACTCCAAGCGGGTAAAAGTGGTTATGGGCGGTGTGGGATCAAATGGTGATTGCGTCCAACTTCCCTCCGGTCAGGGATTTAGCCAAGCTTTCGATAGGAACCGACCCGTTAGTCGCGTGGAGAAATGCTGACACCCCGTCCGCCCCGTTTCTAACCCGCACGTGCGACTGATCTACCCACGCCTGAGAGCCTCGGCGTTGCCCGCGGTGACAGGTTCGTACATGGTGATAGCCGCGCGCCCGGATAGGCCGGCGATGAGTAGCTCCAGGCAACGGGCCTGGGCGCTAAAGGACGACCAGCCGGCGTAGAAACACTCGAGTCAGGCTGGAGCAATCACCGTGCCTCCGCTGCGACTAGTTGGGCCTCACGACGGGGTTCGGGCTTGTCGACTGGTTGCTGGGGCCGCTTACCAGCGCCAAGCGCGGTGACCGCCACGCCGAGAATGGCCACGACCAGCGGCACGACCAGGGCAGCGTGGAAGCCGTCGAGCACTGCCTGCGGTGACCCGTCGGTGCCGGTGGCCGCGTTGTTGACGGCGGTCACAATCGCGAGAATGAGTGCGCCGCCGAATTGGAACGAGGTGTTCACGAGGCCACTGGCCAGCCCTTGCTCGTCGGGAGCGATGTCATTCGTCGCCGCGATATTCAGCGGTCCGTATGCCAGGCCGAAAGCCAGGCCGGCCAGGAGGAAGGTCGGGAGCATGGCCGCCACGTAGCTCGAGTGAAGGCCGATGGGTAGGAACAGTGCGTAGCCAATGACGGCCGAGCTCAACCCGACGAGGATCACCCGACTGACGCCGAAGCGCGCCACAAGCGGCGCGACCCGCGGTGCGAGCAGTGTGACAAGGAGGCCGGCGGGGAAGATCGCGAGACCTGCCTCCAGTGGCGACCAACCGCGTACCTGTTGCATGTAGAGAACGGCGATGAACTGAAATCCGAACCATGCACCAATGAGGGACATCGCACCCAGATTGGCCCGCACGAGCGAACCGGATCGGAAAATCGCGAGGCGGATGAGCGGTGAGGAGGTGCGTCGCTCGATCGCCACGAAGGTGGCCAAGATTACGGCGGTGGCAGCCAGTGAGCCGATCGTTCGAACCGATCCCCAGCCCACTTCGGGCGCCTTGACCACGGTAAAGACCAGAAGCAGCATCGCACCGGTAGCGCTGATTGCTCCGGCCACGTCGAAACCCTGCCCGGAGCGCGTCGGGCGACCGCTGTTTGGAACCAGACGGACTGCGGCAAGGAGCGTCACCAGCGCCAACGGCACCGGAAAGAAGAACACCCATCGCCAGCCCAGCTCGGTCAGGAGACCACTGAAGACGAGCCCAAGTGAGAATCCAGCCGCACCGGTCGCCGAATAGATCGAGAGAGCCTTATTGCGAGCGCGTCCCTCGGTGAAGCTCGTGGTGATGATGGAAAGGCCAGCGGGAGCGGTGAACGCCGCGGCGACGCCCTTGATGAACCGGGTGGCGATCAGGAGAGTCCCGTCGTCCGCCAACCCACCTAGGCCGGAAGCGATGACAAACACGCCGAGCGAAACCAGGAATACGCGCCGTCGACCGAGCAGGTCCGCTGCGCGTCCCCCCAGCAGCAGGAAGCCACCGTAGCCGAGCACGTAACCACTGATCACCCACTGTAGCGAGCTGGTGGACATGTCCAGCTCGGCGCCGATCGAGGGCAGGGCGACGCCGGTCATGGAGACATCGAGGGCATCGAGAAAAAGCGCGCCGCAGAGCACGAGTAACATGCCCCAGGCGCGCCGGCTTAGCCGGTCGGTGTCATTGTCAGGGGACAGCGATTGCGGTGTGGACATGTAGGGATCCTGGGGGCAGTATGGAAGATACGGACTGACCAGTCCGGGACCGATCAGTCCGTATTCTGCTGGGCTCCGCCTCAGATGTCAATATGAAGCGGCAGATTGGATGGGGGATAGCCTGATGGAGCCTCACGATTCCGCTCTCGAGAATTGAAGCTTCAGCCCCGTTAGTCATCGAAAGTGGAGGCTGTCAATGGCACGAAGGCCGACACCAGACGCGCGTAACTGCATCTTGGACGCTGCGGCTCGCCTCTTCAACGCCTATGGAGTGCATGCGGTCGGACTGCAACAGATCATCGACAATTATGGCTGCGGGAAAAACTTGCTGTATCGCGAGTTCGCTAGCAAAGACGATTTGGTTGTCGCCTACCTGGAGCGCTGTCATCAAGACTGGACGAGAAAAGTCGAACAAGTCATCCGACCACTTGCCGATGACCCAGCCGGTCAACTCATCGCCATCGTCCGCGCCGTCGCCGAGAAGGCCACAGCCCCGGGCACACGAGGCTGCGCGCTCCGCAACGCCCACGCTGAGTTCCCCGACGCCAATCATCCAGCTCACCAAGTGGCCGTCGAACACTTCAGCGCCATGCGGGCGCAGCTGCTCGATCTCGCGGAGCGAGCGGGGGCGCGAAATCCACGCATGCTAGCCGACAGGATCGTCCTGATCATCGACGGCTTATACGCGAACGGCGCTGTGTTTGGCGGCGATGGTGCCGCGGCTGCCGCGGTCGCATTCGCGGAAGAAGTCGTCCTAGCGCAGACGCGCCAGAGAAATCTGACCTATCGTCGATGAAGGAATCACGATTGGGTCCCAACGTCAATTGGCCTACTGACGCATCTCCTATTGGATCAACGCGACTTCCGTGCAATCACGCTAGGTCACGCTACGGCGATCTGTTTCCGATGGTGCCTCGGGGTCTCGATCTCGTCGATGAGCGCGACAGCTAAGTCAGCGTAGGAGAAGGGGGCCGCGCTTTCATCAGGGGACAACAACTGGTTGCCGCCTACCCGATAGTGACCAGTTCGTGGCGCATCGTTGTCGAGAACAATAGGTGGAGGCGTGACCACCAACCAGTCGATCTGCGTATTTACGGTACGGAGTATGTCGAGCTCTGCGGTGTGCCCGAGGGAAAATTCCCGGTATTGCGGTGGGAAGTCGGGTGCGTCATGGACTAGTACCCCAGGGGCTGTCTCCAGCGTGGTGCCGATGCCGATCACCAGCAGCCTCCCGACGTTAGCTTCCGTAAGGCCATTGAGTAGGGCCTGTGCCGCACTAACATAGAACTCTTGCGACGGCACATCGAGCTGGAAGACGGTGCTGATTGCCGCGTCGTGCCCAGCGGCGACCTTCGAGACGCTTTCCGCCTGGGTGACATCGCCGGCGATCAGCGCCACGCCCTCGCTGGCCAGGTCCTGATGCTTAGCCGGGTCACGTACCACCGCAGTGACCTGGTGGCCGCGAGCTACCGCCTCGGCAACTGTACGCCGGCCCGCCCTCCCACCGGCGCCGAAAATAACAATCTTGCTCATTACGATGCTCCGTTCAACAAGGCCACCTGTGATCGCTGGACAATATCGCGACGGTAGCCGGTAGACCCCTAGTTCCCGCAACGATAGTTACGTACCCTCATCGGAATGAGCGAGCCACTGGATCCCAACATGTTTGCCGGATGTACGCCCGTCGCGCCACTGATCCGGATCGGCGACAAGTGGACAGGGAAGATCATTGCGTGTCTGCGACCGGGTCCTCGACGCTTTTCTGAACTCCAGGTGCCCTTGCGGGGCATCACGCCGAAGGTCCTCACCGAATCTTTGCGGGCGATGGAGCGGGATGGGCTGATCACTCGCACCGCTTACGCGGAGATTCCGCCACGGGTTGAATACGAACTGACCCCGCTTGGCCGCTCGCTACTAGAACCAATGGCGGCCTGCTGCGGTTGGACCAAGGCGCATCTGTCCGAACTACTCAACGCCCGCGAGGCCTATAAACATCGCGCACCCACCCCGGTGTAGCAGCCGCGTTCAAAGGTCGATAAATCCTAGTCAGGGCCTTGAACTCTTATCCAAAGATCCGACGGATCTCCCGCTCGTGCTCATGCGCCGTCTTCGATCGCTCAGCCTAGTTAGGCCATTTCTTTGGTGGAAATTGGGGTTTCTTGTGCCACTTGCAATGCATTCAATAGGTATCTATGGTCTCCAGAGTCAGCCTCAATGCGTAACTGTCCACCTAAGCCTTCGATGTATGCCTGGAGTGTCTGAAGTGTGGGTGCTGCGCCATGCTCAATTTTAGAAATACGGCTTTGCTCGATGCCAAGCGCAGCCGCAAGACTAACCTGACTGGTACCTTCAGTTTTACGTATTTGGGCAAGCTGCCAACCAAGAATGTAGGCATCGCGTTCACGCTCAGCTTCGGCGACGCCCTCGGGATCAACGCCCAGCAGATCGAACAGCTCAGC
>JBGTNI010000013.1:0-8877 GCA_041743105.1 Mycobacteriales bacterium
CCCGGAACCGATCGCGGTCGAGACGGCGAGGACCAGCGCGGCCGCTGCGAGCGTGCCGAGCGCTCCGGTCAGCACCCGTTCCCCAGGCTCGTGATCAGGCCGCGGATGTCCGCGCGGGGTTCGCCTCGGCCCAGAAGACGATCTGCTCAGACCCGGCGACGACCTCGCCGTCGTCGAGCTGCAGCACCGGCACCTCGTCGGAGCCGGTCAGCTCGCGGACCTCGCGCCTGCCCTTGGTGAAGTTGAGCGCCGACGGCAGCTTGGCCCATCCGTAGGCCCTGACGACCTCCGGGTCGTGGCCGGCGTCGAGCAGTGCGTGATAGGCCAGTCCGCAGGGATGCTCACCCAGCATCGGGTAGGTCGCGGCGGTGTCCCAGCAGACGTAGATGCGCATCGGCGCCGAGTCTATTCCGCCGCCGGCCCGCAACGCCCCTCCCCCTCCCCGCGCTGGGGTGACACAGACCAAGATCTGGGACTCAGTCACCCCAGGCGAGGAGCGCTTGGCGGGTGAGCCTGGGTCAGCGGCTCAGCGAGCGGGCGATGACGACCCGCTGGATCTCGTTCGTGCCCTCGTAGATCTGGGTGATCTTGGCGTCGCGCATCATCCGCTCGAGCGGATAGTCCTTGACGTAGCCGTAGCCGCCGAGCACCTGGACGCCCTCGACCGTCACCTCCATCGCCGTGTCGGAGGCGAAGAGCTTGGCCATCGAGCTGTACCGCGCGAGGTCGGCGTCGCCGCGATCCGCCTTAGAGCAGGCGGTGTAGAGCAGCTCCCGGGCGGCGGCGGTGCGCGTCGCCATGTCGGCGAGCTTGAACTGGATTCCCTGATGATCGATGATCGGCTTGCCGAAGGTGACCCGCTCCTTCGCGTAGGCCACGGCGTAATCGGTGGCTCCCTGAGCGATGCCGACCGCCTGCGCGGCCGCTCCGAGGCGGGTTCGCTCGAGCGTGCCGAGAGCGACGGAGAGTCCGCGGCCGACCTCGCCGATCACGTTCGCGGCGGGGACGCGTACGTCCTCGAAGACCGGGGACCCGGTCGGCGATCCCTTGATCCCGAGCTTGTGCTCGGGCGCGCCCACCGAGAAACCCACATCGTCCCGGTGCACGACGAATGCCGAGACCCCGTGCGTGCCAGCGGTCGGATCGGTCTTGGCCATGACGGTGTAATAGGTAGAGATTCCGGCGTGGGTGATCCATGCCTTAGTCCCGTTGAGCACCCACGTATCGCCGTCGGGCGTAGCCCGGGCGCGCATAGCCCCGGCGTCGGAACCAGACTCGCGCTCGGATAGTGCATAGGAGAACATGGCCTCACCGCGGGCCAGCGGCGGCAGCACTTCAGACTTGAGCTCAGCCGATCCGGCCAGAATCACCGGCAGCGAACCGAGCTCGTTCACCGCCGGTATCAGCGAGCTCGACGCGCACGCCCGTGCCACCTCCTCAACCACAATGCACGTCGCGATCTCGTCGGCCCCCGATCCGCCGTACTCCTCGGGAATATGCGGCGCATGAAAGCCCGCGGCTACCAGGGCTTCATAGGCTTCTCGTGGGAACCGGCTCGAAGCGTCAACGTCAGCCGCGTGCGGTGCGATGGCGCGAACGGCCAGCTCATGAACGGCTTGGCGCAACTCGGCATAGGGCCACGCGTGGTGATAGGTAGCATCGGGACCCGTTTGCACGATTACCTCCATGAGCAGTAGCCAGCCGTAGGATAGGGGACAAACATGCCAGGTACCGCCACCTCTGGGCTACGACTCGCCACGCTCGGCTTCGCGGATATGTCGAAAGGGGCAACGCGCGGATGCGACAGCGCCACCTCCATGTCGGCATTGGCGATCCCACGTGCGACTCAGAAGCGCCCGTAGGCGATGATGATCGGCATGTTTCTAGGGTTACGTACCGTCATCTACCCCGTGGAAGATCTGGACGCCGCAAAGCGCTGGTGGTCGGGAGTACTCGGCATCGATCCATACTTCAATGAGCCCTACTACGTAGGCTTCAACGTCAACGGATATGAGCTGGCACTCGATCCTGAAGGTCGGGCAGAAAGCGGTCCGGGCCCTGTTACATACTGGGGCGTAGACGACGTCGAGCGTGCCGTCGCAGTGCTACTGGACGCAGGAGCGACCGAGCACACGGCAGTTACCGATTACGGCGGCGGAATCCGAACGGCTGCCGTCGTCAGCCCGGACGGCAGTCTGATCGGTGTCATCGCAAACCCACACTTTCCGGGAGCAGTACCGACATAAGGTCCCCAGGCCCCAGTTACCCTGGTAGCCACGTCATCGCCGGTGATAGTTCAGCCAAGCGCCGCTACCTTGGAGAATGGATTGTGGCAAGCCACGGCGGCTAGGGTCGTGACAGCAGTGTCGTGACACATACGCCCCACCGTCACCGTCGTCGAAAGTTCGGTACGACGGAAGGTCGAAGGGCCGAGCAGGCGCGCAAGGAGCCGTTATGACTGACCCCATCGATAAGCCTGAACCCGGCTTGCAGCCTGAATCGCCATCGGACTCCCAGCACGACACCCAACAGGTGCCGTGCCCAGGCTGCCATCGAATGCGGCCCCGCGACGCCAAGCGCTGTCCGCATTGCGGGCTGCAACTCATCGGCGAGCTTGCCGCGCATCTTCGACACGTCGACGACGAGCTGCACGGGCTGGCCGCCGCCATGGCTTACCCTGCCGCGAGCACGCAGGCATACTTCGGCGCAACTCCCAACCAGCTCACAGAGCGTTACCGGAGCCTACTGGCGGAGCGGAGCAACGTACTGCACGGTCTCTATGCTGGAGCGACGGACACGCGGCGGACGGTGGCAGCAGACACGGCATCGGATATCGCCGTGCCAACCTCGCAGGAAGTAGCAGCGGAGCCGTCCGGCCAGGCTGCACACACCGGTGGCCCCCACATCACCGCTGAGCCGTATTCCGGCGCACCGACAGTGCCGTACGCCGGCGCTCCGGGATGGACCGGCTACACCGAGCCGCCCATGCGGCCCGAGACCTCTCCCAACGTGGTACAGAACACGCTGTTGGCCTTGGGCGGCTTGCTACTGGGAGCCGCGGCGATCACGTTCACGGTACTGGCCTGGGACCAACTCGGCATCGTGGGCCGTTCGGTCATCTTGGGCATCGCCACGGCGGTTCTGCTGACCGCACCGGCAATACTGGCACGACGGGAGCTTCGCGCGACCGCTGAGACCGTAGTCGTGCTCGGTCTGCTGTTGCTTGCCTTGGATGGATACGCAGCGTGGCGCGCCGTGTTCTCCGCCCAGATGGACGATTACGCCGGTGGCGCCGACTGGGCCGTCAACGGCTTTAGTTACAGCGCGGCCGTAGCCGCGCTCGTCGGTATCGTGGGGCTTTGCTACCAGGTTGCGGCCCGGGTGGGTTCGCCGCCTCTGGCGACTCGGCCCCTGGTGGCTCCCCCTCTGGTTGCCGCCGCGGTGGCGCACACGATCCCACCACTGGTTGCGTTGGGAATCTCCACGACCGCGCTGTCGTTCGCCATCGCCTGCCTCGTCATAGCAGCAGCCGACGTTGTGCTCCTCGCCGCGGCGGGGGGCACATTCGCAACCTCGACCGCCAATGACGTCGGCGCCAGTGACACCGCGACGACCGTCGGCGGCACCAGAAGGGCGGCCGAGGATAGGCGCCTACTTCCCGACGCAGCCAGGAAACTCGGCTACCCGATATGGCGGATCTGTGTCACCGGAGCTGCGTCTGCCACAATCTTTGGCGTCGTCACCGCGCTGGCGGAAATCGGCATCGCTAGTTCCACTACCCGAGCCATCGCTGGAGCCGGCATCGTGCTGGGTTTCGCGGTGGTGCTCGTGATGTCGGGTTGGTCCAGTCGCAGCGTGGCGTGGAGCGGGGTATCGGCGGCCTTGGCGCTGCTGCTGCTCGGATGGGCCGCCGCGCTGCTGGTGCAACGGCTGTCGTCGGAATCCTCCTTGGTCGTGGTGACTAGCTCGGCGCTCGGATTGCTGTGCGCCGCGATCACCGTGGTGCTGCCACAACGTCAACGTATCGGCGCCACGATCGGCACCGGAGCGATTTTGGGCCTGACCGCTATACCGGTGGCGGTCTGGACCCTGCTGGCGGCGTGGGGTCCAGTAGGTTTCCCCGATATTGGGGATAGGAGCCCTTGGGACGACATATCCGACATCGGCCTACGGATGCTCTGCGCAGTGGTACTGATCTGCTTGGCGTGGGCGCTACTGCAGTGGCGCTGGCGGCTAGACAATGCGAACCCACACAATGCGGGCCCAGATAATGTCGGTCCCGAAAAGGTCGGTGTGGAAGCCGGCATCGGCCCCGCGTTGCTCGCCATCGCGGTATTCACCACCACCATCGGTCCGCTCTCGGCGGCACCGTTAGGGCTGCTGATAGCGCTCCCGCTGTGCGGCGCGCTCATGGTTACCGGCATGGGCCTCCTCGACACCGGTATCACTCGCGAGGGAACGTTTGCTGCCGGCCTGCTGCTTTCGGCCAACGCGTTGGCGCGGGGCGTGGACACCACCTCGGGCACCATCGGCACTTTGATCGCCGTCGTTGCGCTGTACACGGTCGTAGCCCTGTTCACTGGATCGGGGGGCGTGCGTGTTACCTCGACGACGGTGGCTTCTGTTGCGTTGTTGGCGCTGAGCGCGCCGCTCACAGCAGCTGTCGACGGTAGCGAGATACTCGCCGGGTATCTCGTACTACTCGGCGTGATCACGCTGCTAAGTGCGGCGACCATCATCGCCCTCACCGGCAATGAGCGGGTTCAGCCGGCCAGCGTTGCGATGGAGGTCGTCGCCGGGATCGGCGGGTTCTTCGCGCTCATGCTCACGTTGCAGGAGCGATTGGACGCCGCGCTCGTCTCAACCGCCCTGACGGGGTTGCTGGTTGCTCTGGCGCTGCGCGAGTCGCGACGCACCGCGCTGTGGTGGTCGCTGGCAGGCGCTGTGATCAGTGTGGCGCTGTGGCTGCGGGCTGCGCAACTGAGCAGCGTGGAGGCATACACACTGCCGCTGGCGCTGGCGCTGCTGGGGATCGGACTCATCGCGCACTTCCGCAAGCCCGATCTGCCTTCGTGGGTGACTTTTGGTCCCGCACTGTTGCTGGGAACCATCCCGACGCTGATCATGGTGCTCTTTGGTCCGCCGGATGCGCTACGCGCGCTCCTGCTCGGGCTGGCAGCGGTGACGATCACCACCATCGGAGCGTTCACCGACCGACAGGCGCCCTTCGTTCTCGGGGCGATTACGGTGGCAGCGGTAGCGGTTCGAGTGGGTACCCCACTACTGCCCGAACTCACGGCACAGCTGCCAGTCTGGGTGCCGCTGGCGGCGGCTGGCGCACTGCTGCTGGGGATCGGCGCCAGCTACGAACGGGGACGCCGGGACATGCGGCGCCTCGTGGACGCCATCCGGCGGATGGACTAAGGCTCTGTTAATTCACAGCTCAGGAGACTGCCCCTGTCTGACTACCTTCGTTCTGTTTAGCAACTCGATCCGCAAGGTTGTCCCGATAGCGGTCTATGTCGCGCCGGAGCCGACCGCCGAGTTCGTCGGTCGAGCTTGCAAGGATGCGCACCGCGAGCAGGCCGGCATTACGCGCGCCCCCAATACTCACCGTGGCTACCGGTACGCCGGCGGGCATCTGCACGATCGACAGCAGCGAATCCAGCCCGTCGAGGTGCGCTAGCGGTACCGGAACACCGATCACCGGTAGCACCGTGGCGGCCGCGACCATCCCCGGTAGGTGAGCAGCGCCGCCGGCGCCCGCAATGACGACCCGCAGCCCCGCCTGTTGCGCCCCTTCGGCGTATTCGAGCATGGCGCGCGGTGTGCGGTGCGCCGAGACGACCCGCAGCTCGTGCGCGATTCCGAACTCCTCCAGCACTTCGGCTGCCGCCGACATAGTAGGTAGGTCGGAATCACTACCCATGATGACGCCGACCAGCGGGACGGCAGAGCGCGCGGACCGCAGCGGACGAACGTTCGACCCGTTGCTCATGTGTACCCCTACGGTGTGGCCAACATACGGAGAACCGCGTCAGCTGTTCGGTTGAAACCCGATGGCGCAATACGGTACTTCATCCCCCGCTGGGTATCGCCCAGGGCTGGTCGAACCTACCGTAGGAGTACCCCTCTGTGACAAAGAGCGCATGTGACTCGTGCCATCCCCCACGAATCGAGCCTGACTATGGATATGGCAAAAGCCCTCTCCCTGCTGGCGGCTGTCATTGCGCTCGTCATGTCGCAGGGTAGACCGGCAGACACGGGGCAGCAGCAGGATGAACTGGTTCCGCTGGAGTCTGTGAGCTCTGGAGAGCGACTACCGACCTTGTCGTCGGCAATACCCTCGCAGGCGTCCCACACGCCACAGGCCACACTCCCGACCGGGCAGGCAACCTTACCGACCGAACAGGTCATGCCACCGCGGATCCAGCGTCCCGACTTGGGGACCTTTCCGCAGAATGTAGCCGGCAGTGTCAGCGGGCAGGATGGGGCTGACGGCCGGAACGGTGTTCGGGGCCAGGACGGGGCTGACGGCGATGCCAGAGGCGTCGTCGAGGTCAACGGCCCAGGCGGTCCTGAGTACGGCCATGCCCGTGGAGTCCGTGGTGGCGACCGAGATGACCGTCCCCGCCGGCCGATGGACCGACCTGACCGTAGGCCACACGAGCGGCCATCGGGACGTCCCGATGAAGCCCGCCCCCAAGGCCCGCCACCTGCGGAGGTAGCTCCGGTCGCGCCCGCACCCCAGGCTCCCCCGGCAGGACGGCGGACTCCCACACCTCCGCCACCACCTCCTCCTCGCGGCGGCACGGGAGACTGGGACAAGTTGGCGCAGTGCGAGTCCGGCGGAAAATGGGACATTAACACCGGCAACGGTTACTCCGGTGGCCTGCAATTCTCCCCGAAGACTTGGGATGCCTACCGTCCCCAAGATCCAAAGTTCCCGGCGGACGCCCACGCGGCCACCAGGGAACAGCAAATCCAGGTCGCTGAGCGGGTCCGCGACGGTGGGAATGGCCATAAGGGCCAAGGCTGGAAAGCCTGGCCATCCTGCTCCAAGACGGTTGGGCTGCGCTAATACTGCTGGGGACCCGCTTCCCGCCTAGTCATCAAGCGGGTTCCCGGCACCCAACCACCCTGCGGCCGCGTTCGCGCGGCGGCGCAACGTTTCTATGGTGTCGGCATCGGAGCGGGTGAGCCCGGATTCGGCGAGCCCAGATCGAGCAAGCACGGTGACATGCCCCACCTTGCGACCGGGCCGGAACCGTTTCCCGTAGAGATGCACCCGCACGGCAGGGTCATGGGCGAACAGCTGGTGCAGGCGCTCATCGAGCGCGGGTGAGTTCTCGGGTAGTGGCGCCGCCAAGATGTTCGCCATCACCACGCGCGGGGCCATCAACCCAGTCGCACCCAACGGGTAGTCCAGCACTGCGCGCAGATGCTGCTCGAACTGACTGGTCTGCGCTCCCTCAATGGTCCAGTGGCCCGAATTGTGCGGTCGCATCGCCAGCTCGTTGATCAGCACGGCATCGCCGGTGTCGAACAGCTCCACCGCCATCACGCCCACAACGTCGAGCTCGGTGGCGATGCCAATGGCCAGCTGCTCGATGTTGCCCGCCCGGTCATCGGAGAGCTCCGGCGCCGGGGCGATCGTCTGCACGCAGATCCCGTCGCGTTGCACCGTCTGCACGATCGGCCAGCAGGCAACCTGGCCGTACGGCGAACGCGCCACGACCGAAGACAGCTCGCGGCGCATCGCTACGCGCTCTTCGACGAGCAGGGTCCGATGGGCGGCCAGCAACGGTGGTAGCAGGTCCGCGGCGGCCTGAGCGTCGGCAACCGGCCATACGCCTTTACCGTCGTAGCCGCCGCTGGGGGTCTTCACTATCAGCGGCCAACCAAATTCCTCACCGCACCTAACGACCTCGGTCAGCGTCTGGGCAGCCTTCCAACGCGGCATCGCCACTCCGGCTTGCCGCAACCGCCGCCGCATCGCAAGTTTGTCCTGTGCATAGCGCAGCGCGTTCGCTGCCGGATAGACACGAACACCATCGGCCTCAAGCGCCCGTATCGCGGCCGCGGGCACGTGCTCATGATCGAACGTGACTACATCGACGCCGCAGGAGAACTCGCGCAGTGTCGCCAGATCCTCAGCGGCTCCGATGCGAACGTCAGCCGCCACACGGGCCGCCGAATCCTCCGGAGCGTCGGCGAGCACACGCAGGGTTACCCCCAGTGAGATGGCAGCCTGGTGGGTCATCCGGGTGAGTTGACCGCCGCCGACCATTGCCACAATAGGCAGCCGGTCGGGTATGGAAGCAGGGGGTTCGCCCATCATGTCGGTCAGCATATTGAGCCATGGGGCAGCGGGGTTTCGCCACCCACGTATGCTCAGGGAGTGAACGTACTGCATCGGATCCTGGAGTATGGACGACGGCGTCTGCACCAGACCACTCGCGAGCTCGCCAAATTCGGCACCATCGGCTTGATCAACACTTTCGTCGATATCGGCCTATGGAACCTGTTCAACATTCTGGTTCCCGGCGCGGAGGTCAAGACCAAGGTCGCGGCGTCGCTGATCGCTACTGCCAGCGCATACGTGATGAACCGGTACTGGGCGTTTCGGCATCGCAAGCGACAGCAGCTGCACCGCGAGACGGTACTTTTCCTGCTGTTCAACGCCATCGGGCTGGCGATCCAAGCCGGATCGGTTGCCTTGGCTAAGTACGGCTTCGACACCACCGACATCGTGCTACTCAACGTGGCAAGCATCGTCGGGCTCGGGGTGGCCACGATGTTTCGATTTTGGTCGTATCGGCGATGGATCTGGATCCTGTCCGATCCGCGGTCCCCGAGCGACACCGCATCCGGCGA
>JBGTNI010000014.1:0-5491 GCA_041743105.1 Mycobacteriales bacterium
ACGGCGCCTCGTGCTTGCGAGCAACCGCGACAACGTCGGCGCGGAACTCCTCAGGGTAGGGCTTGGGCATGCAAGACATCCTTACAGCAAGGACCAAAATCCTCACAGATCAGGAGTCAACTAAACCTTCAGCAGACCCAACCGATGATCACAAGGAACTGTGTCTCGTAACGAGACGTGAGGTAAGGCGTCGCGTTGAGTCGTCAAAGTTTCCCGCATTTGGGCTTGCCTTCGAGTGCACTCTAAGGCTTAGTGTCATGTCTGTGGCTGAGAACCTCATTGAACTGAGCACTGTGTCGCGATGCATGGGATCGAGGCGCTATGACCGCCGCCGTTGAGCGGCTGCGGGAGCTGGAGAACTCCTATGAGACACCGGATCTGCCGTCGTTGTCCGATGGGTTGGTGCGGACTCTGGATCTGCCGGCGAATCTGCCAGCCCGGCTGACTATCGCACAGGTCGCCGAGTTAGTTGGGGTGAGCGTGCATGCGCTGCGCTACTACGAGCGAATCGGGCTGGTCGAGGTCGGTCGCGACGCCGCGGGCCATCGGGTCTATGACCGCGACGCACTGTCGCGGGTGGTGTTCGTGGCCCGCTTGCGTATGTCGGATATGCCGATTCAAGACATCGCGCGCTACGTCGATCTGGTGAACCGGGGAGATGCGACGGTGCCGGAACGCCTTGCTTTGATGCAGGCCCACCGCGCCGCGATTATGCGACGACTCCAGAAGCTGCGAGCCGCGCTAGCCGTCATCGATTACAAGATCACGACATACGGCGGTGACTGCTCACCCTGAGAGACGACGCTCGAGCGATTCGGACTACTCATTGCCATCGCACACCCGTGCCGGTGGTTGTACTACTCCAAGTTCCATCGAACTGAAAGTGGAGAGACATCGTGCAGAAGAACATAGACAGGACGCCTCGGACGCTCGGCCAGAGTGGACCGGCGGTATCCGCGCTGGGCTTAGGCTGCATGGGGATGAGCTACGCCTACGGGCAGGCGGACCAGACTGAGGCCACCGCCACCATCCGCGAAGCCCTTGACCGTGGCGTTAATTTTCTCGATACCGCCGACATGTACGCCGACGGTGCCAACGAGCGGTTGGTCGGCAAGGCGATCGCCGGGCGGCGCGACGAGGTGGTGTTGGCGACGAAGTTCGGCATCCTCGTCGACCCGGACACGCTGCGCCCGACCGGGGTTAACGGTTCACCCGACTACGTTCGGGCCGCGATCGACCGATCCCTGAACCGGCTCGATGTCGACCATATCGATCTGTACTACCAGCACCGTCCCGACCCGGACGTGCCGATCGAGGACACCGTCGGCGCCATGGCTGAACTTGTCGCGGCTGGCAAGGTGCGCCATTTGGGCCTGTCCGAGGCCTCGACGCAGACGATTCGCCGTGCGGCCGCGGTTGCGCCGATTGCCGCGGTGCAAAGCGAGTGGTCGTTGTTTAGCCGTGACATCGAAGACGCCGTGGCTCCGGCCTGCCGTGAGCTGGGTATCGGGCTGGTTCCCTACAGTCCGCTCGGGCGTGGGCTGCTCACTGGTGCGATCGCCGCCATCGAGAATCTGGCTGCCGACGATTTTCGGCGTACGCTGCCTCGCTTTGACGCCGACAACCTGGCCGCCAACCTTGCGCTCGTGCAGGAGGTCCGTGCCGTTGCCGCCCGGTATGACGCCACTCCGTCACAGGTGGCGCTGGCCTGGCTACTTGCTCAGGGCGATGACGTCGTGCCTATCCCGGGCACCAAACGCCGGACCTACCTGCAGGAAAATCTTGGGGCGCTCAACGTAGCGCTGAATGCTGAGGATCTGGATCGGCTGTCCCAGCTTCGGGCGGCGGGTACGCGCTACCCGGACATGTCCTCGGTCAATCGCGACACCGCCCCGCTACCCAGTTGAATCGACTCTCGCCGTTCGGCGAGTATCTGTCGAACTGGACGCCGGTCCCCTAGCCGGCCCTCCTCCCTCCGTAGACTGAGAAATGTGATCGTATGGGTCAATGGGGCGTTTGGGGTCGGCAAGACGAGCGTGACCAAGGAGCTAGTGGGCATGCTGTCGGGCGCACGGACGTTTGATCCAGAACGACTGGGCTGGGTGCTGCAGCGGACACTAGGTCGGCTGCAGCCAGGGGATTTCCAGCACCTGTGGTCTTGGCGCCGTGGAACCGTATGGCTCGCTCACCGGGCGGCGCGTCGAAGTGCCACGGTTGTGGTGCCGATGTCGGTACTGAGTCCCGCCTACCTCGATGAGTTGCTGACAGGGCTACGGGCGCACGGGCACGAGATCCACCACGTCCTCCTGGACGCGCCAGCCAGTGTGCTGCACGCGCGGATCGCCGCCGACAACGAGGACCCGTCGGATGCGGCGTGGCGCAGGCAGCACGTCGATATCTACGAGGAAGCAAGAACCGAGTTGGCGGCTAGAGGCGTCACCGTGGAGACGGGCCAGCGCACTGCACTGGAGGTCGCGGTTCTGGTCGCCGCGGGCCTGAAGGCGTCTCGTTGACGCCAGTCATCGCGTGCGGCTGGCCGATCAGTCAGCGGAACGGGCTCGCGGAGCTCGGCGGCCACCACCCGTTCCCACGGGTGGTGGGTAACGCGAAGCTACCCTGCGAACGGTGTCCTCACTACAGAGCTCCGCGCCCAGCGCGCAGCAGCAGCATCGCCAGCTGTGTGCCGAGCGGGCCGAGCTCGGTGTAGAACTTTTGGATGATCTCTTGCTCGCGGGAGAGTACAAGCCGGGTGCCGCCAGAAGCAACGCGTCGTGCACCGACCTCCTTGCTGGCGGCGCTGCGCTCGCGCCAGAGTCGAATTAACGCGGAGTCGATGTCGTCGATGCGCTGCCGAAGCTCACCGATGGTTACGTCGTCGGCAACGGGGAGGGCCGTGGGATGGAGTCGCTGCGGCGCAGTCGGTTGCACGGGTTCGCTCGTCATAGTCGTCATGGCATTCTCCTGGGATAGACGATGGATGCGATTCTTCCGAGGAGACAAGCCCCTCGGAAGTCTCCGGGGGGCTTGTGCATTCAAGCTCGCAAGCTCACGCCGCCGGAGGTGCTGGCGCAAAAAAAGTACTCAGCTTGAGTGGTCTGCACGCTGAGTATCGTTTCACATCTGACGCATCTGGTGTACCCGGGGACCAGGGGAGCACCTAACGTTTAACGCTGCATGCGATTATATCGCGTCCGCAGGCGATTGCCGGCGCGAGTTTGCCTCGGGTGAACCCATAGACTGACAACTGCGATGTCTTCTTCTTCCTCACTCACTGCCGCGCTGCTGCCAGACGGCGGCCGGGCGGTGCCCTCATCGGCCGGCGCCAACGCCAAAACCACCGATCACCCGGTGCTGATGGGACTCAACGACGTTCAAAGCGCGGCAGTGACCCATACCGGTTCACCGTTGCTGATCGTGGCGGGCGCAGGCTCGGGGAAAACGCAGGTACTGACCCGCCGAATCGGCTACATCCTGGCCAGCGGCCGAGCGCATCCTGGACAGATCCTGGCGATCACGTTTACCAACAAGGCCGCGGCGGAGATGAGAGAACGTGTGGCGGCGCTGATGGGCCGCCGCGCACGCTTCATGTGGGTATCCACGTTCCATTCCGCCTGCGTGCGTATGCTGCGCGAGCAGGCGAAGAACATCGGGCTGCGACCGGGTTTTTCCATTTACGATTCCGATGACGCTAAGCGTCTCATAACGTTGGTGACCCGCGAGTTGGAGCTTGACCCTAAGCGTTACCACGCCCGCACCTTGGCGGCGCAGATCAGCAATCTAAAGAACGAACTCATAGATTCCGAGACCTGGGCTCAGCGAGCAGAAAGCCCGTGGCAAAAGGTCGTCGCCGAGGTATATCAGTCGTACCAGCGCCATTTGAGCCAGGCCAACGCACTAGATTTCGATGACCTCATCATGACCACGGTGAACATGCTGCAAGCATTTCCAAAGGTGGCACAGTACTACCGTCACCGATTCCGTCATGTGCTGGTCGACGAGTATCAAGACACCAACCATGCTCAATATGTGCTGGTCAAAGAGTTGGTCGGTGCGCACCATGTTGACACCGATACTGACGCCGAACTTCCGCCCGCCCAGTTGTGCGTGGTCGGCGACGCCGATCAATCCATTTACGCGTTCCGAGGCGCCACGATCCGAAACATTTTGGAGTTCGAGCACGATTATCCAGATGCGACCACCATTGTGCTGGAGCAGAACTACCGCTCGACACAGAATATTCTTTCCGCTGCTAACGCTGTGATTTCCCGCAACAGCGAACGCAAGCCTAAGAATTTGTGGTCGGATGCTGGCGCAGGTGAGCAGATCATCGGGTGGGTTGCAGATAACGAACACGAAGAGGCGGCTTGGGTGGCCGCGGAAATTAATCGATTGCGCGACGAACATGGCTGTCGCCCCGGGGATATTGCGGTGTTTTACCGCACGAATGCCCAGTCGCGAGTGTTCGAAGAGGCGTTTATCCGTGCGGGCCTGCCGTACAAAGTCGTAGGTGGCGTGCGCTTCTATGAGCGCAAAGAAGTTCGCGACATGCTGGCATATCTGCGCGTGCTGGCCAATTCCGACGATGAAGTAAGTCTGCGCCGAATCCTCAATACGCCGCGTCGCGGCATAGGTGACCGCGCTCAAGCCTGTGTCGAGGCGCTGGGGCAGGCGCGGCAGGTCTCGTTTGGTGCGGCGCTGCGGGCTGCCGACCAGGCACCAGGCATCAATACCCGTGCGGTAGCCGCCATCGAGCAGTTCGTTGCGCTGCTGGATCAGCTGCGAGAACGTGCCGTCACGCAGCCACCGAGCGTGCTATTGGAAGACATCGTGGCCACTACCGGGTATCTGACCGAGTGGGAGAACAGCGTCGACCCCCAGGAGCAGGGGCGGGTGGAGAATGTGCAGGAGTTGGTCAGCGTCGCGCGGGAGTTCGAGGAACAGGCAGCTATCGCGCGTTTGGGTGTCGAAGGCGATGACGAGACCGGTTCCACTACTGGCACCGAGTCCGACGAGGCCGGCGCCGAGCCGACGAGCGGCGCCGCATTGCTGGAGTTCCTAGAGCGAGTGGCGCTCGTGGCCGATGCCGATGAGGTTCCGGCGGCTTCGGCCAGTGCGGGTGACAGTGCTTCGCCGCCTGCTCAGGCCGACGACCTCGGAGTGGTGACCCTGATGACGCTACACACCGCCAAGGGGTTGGAATACGATGTCGTATTCCTCACGGGCATGGAGCACGGCATTTTCCCGCATGAGCGCTCCTTGGGGCAGCCCGCCGATCTGGAAGAAGAGCGTCGGTTGGCATATGTGGGAGTCACTCGCGCACGACAGCGTTTGTATCTGTGTCGTGCGGTGACCCGCAGCGCCTGGGGACAACCGCAGTATTACCCGGCGTCGTGTTTCTTGGAGGAGATTCCGGCGTGGTTGCTACGGTGGGAGCGAGAAGCGCTCGCCGATCCGCGCGACCTGCTAGCTGGTCGGAGCTTCGGCTCCTCCG
>JBGTNI010000015.1:0-101153 GCA_041743105.1 Mycobacteriales bacterium
GTCGGCGTCCAGCCCCGGGCCTGACGTTGCGCCCGCTCAACTTTCCACGGCGGCATTCCTAGCGCGCCGGCGAGCTGATAGGCGCTGCGTTGATGCGCGTTGCCCTGCCCGCCTGAGCTTACCCGCGCGATGGAGCGCACCCCATCGGCCAAGGCGTCGGCAACGAGCACCGGATCCACTCCCACCGAGATCGCCCACCGTAACGATTCTAGGGCCCCCGCGGTGTCGCCCACCATAACCGCATCCGCGACCGCGAATCCGGTCACGTCCGCCTTGCCGTGGTAGTAACGACGCACCGCAGCCATGGTCACCTCGCCGCCAGTGTCGACGACAAGCTGGCGGCAAGCAGCTGACAGCTCCCGCAGCCCAGCACCCACTGTTTGAACGATAGCCCGGGCCACCGCTTCTGGGCTGTCGTCGGGGCTGTGCTCGGAAGCCGCACCCGAGATCCGAGCACCGAATCGGCGCAACTCGGAACGGACGAACATCAGACGGTCACGGGCTCCGGTGAGTTTGCCACACGCCACCACGCGGGCATTCGCGCTCTTGAGGCTGGTCACGAGCGCCTTGCCTCGATTGCCACCCGCATGGCCGATCACGAGCACCAAACCAGCCGGAAGCGCGGCGATCCACCCCTGCAGCGCCGCGCCACTATCCTTACCGATCTCGTGGGCTTGCCGGACCACCAGCACACGGTGCTCGCCGAACAGCGATGGGCTCAGCAGCTGAGCCCATCGGCCCGAGGTCACCTCGTTGCCGACCACATCGGTGACTTCACAGTCGGGATATGCCGACTTGGCTGCAGCCACGATCTCTGCCACCGCGCGAGCGATCAAGAACTCTTCATCGCCCAGCAACAGTTGCAGCGGCGCGAGGACGTCGGAGTCCGATTTTGGCGGCACGGTGGGCGGCGCAGCTACCGGCACAGACGCGGACATGCTACTGATCCTGGCACGTCCTCTTATCGAGTGCCGTGGTGGGCAACGGTCAGACCGCCCTGGCGCGTGACAATCGCGATGTCTCCTTGCCGATCGGTGCGGGCAAGGAGGGCACCGCTAGCCCGCAACAATCGCTGCACCGAGGCACTGGGGTGACCGTAATCGTTATCCGCACCTACCGAGACCAGCGCGGCGCGCGGCGACGCGGCCTCAAAGAACTCCGGTTCGGAGTATGGCGAGCCATGGTGCGGAACTTTCAGCACATCCACCTTCGGCACATTCGATGCCGCGATCAGGTCAAGCTGCGCGGCATTTTCTATATCGCCAGGGAGCAATATCGTCACGCCAGCCACTCGGACCGTGAGTACAACGGAGTTGTTGTTGGCGTCGGAGCGAGTACCGGTCAACGGCGCAATCGGGCCCAAGACAGTGACAGTGGCAGCGCCGATCACATGGCGAGCACCTACCTCGGCGTTTAGCGCCATGGCACCGATCTGATGTACCCAACTAGCAAACCGTCGGTAGCCGGCAACGGGATCGCGACCCTCCCCGGTCATTATCGCAGCCACTCGGCGCCCTCGTGACACGCCAGCTACACCGCCCACGTGATCGGCGTGGGGGTGGCTGAGTACGAACAACGCTACATGTGAAATATCCAGACGCGTTAGGCAGCGATGTGCCAGCGACGGATCGGGGCCAGCATCGATGACTAGTGCGCTGGCCGGCCCCACCCGTACCACCGCCGCGTCCCCTTGGCCGACGTCACATGCCACCATCACCCAACCGTCGGGGGGCCAAAGCCGGTGCACTACGTGCATGGGTAGCAGCACCACAAGTACGCCAACTACCAGGGCCGCACATGACCAACGGCAGACCCGATATCGCCAGACAAAGGCACCGAGCACCACAACAGCGGCCAGTAGCATGGCGCCACCCAGTCCTGCGGGCCAGCTGAGTTCGGCGTAGCGCAATTGGGCTCCGTACTCAGCAATCATCACTAGCCAGCGGGAGGGCCATCCGGCAACCCACGCCAGGCACATCGCGATCGAATCGCCAAACCCGGCCATGCAGACCGACGCCAGCCCGCACACCACGCCCAATACGGTGATGGGCCCCACGGCAAGCGTCGCCAGCAGATTCGCCGGGACAGCCACAAGACTGACCGAACCGAAAATGGCCGCGATCACCGGCGCGCAAGCCACCTGGGCCGCCGCGGGCACCGCTAGCGCCTCGGCAATCAGTCGGGGCATGCCACGCCGTTGTAGAGCACGGCTCCAGCCAGGGGCTAGTAGCACCAGACCGGCGGTGGCAAACACCGACAGCACAAAGCCCGGCGAGACGGCGAGCGCGGGGTCATAACTGAGCAGCCCCATCACTGCAAGCGCCAATGCCGGAAATGCCGCTCGGGAACGACCCAGCGCCAGCGCGGCTAGACCGATGCCGGCCATGACCGCGGCTCGAAGCACACTCGGCGAAGGCCGCGCGAGCACGACGAAACCGACCATCGCCACCGCACCGAGTGCGGTACAGCTTCTGGGCCCCAGACCTACTCGGCGAGCGCCAAGCAGTACCGCACCGATGACAAGGGCGAGGTTAGCGCCGGAGACTGCGGTCAGATGCGTCATCCCAGTGATCTGGAACTGCTCGACCAACTGCGAGTCGAGCAGACTGGTGTCGCC
Organism: Mycobacteriales bacterium; assembly: GCA_041743105.1. Lineage (GTDB taxonomy): Bacteria > Actinomycetota > Actinomycetes > Mycobacteriales > QHCE01 > QHCE01. The sequence goes on from JBGTNI010000015.1 coordinate 2,618, forward strand.
GACGCTAAGCGCCGGGATCAATCCACCGGCCGGTTGGGGCACTACCTCGGAGGCTTCCCGTAGCCCATCTCGCAGGGAGCCGGCCGTCTGCTGGTACCACGGCGGCTCTCCACGCCGCTGCGGTGCTCCCGACACCGACAGGGTCGCGGCGGTGAGGTCTGAGTGCGAGCTCGTCGACAGCACCCCGGTGGCTATCACACGTTGACCGGGCAGCAAACCGCGCCATGCGGCGTGACGGGCGAATGCTACAACTCGATCGTCGCCGCTGACGGCTATCCGCGCTGGCCCGGCGGTTGAGGTGGTGTCATCGAGAGTGGTGTCACTCAAAGCTGTATCGCGCAGGCGCACTGAGAGCACTGTGGCCCGCACTAGGTACGTCGAGGAGGCACTGTTTTCTCCTCCGACGGTGCGAGGGTCGTCATCGACCTGTAGCTCGATATCGACGGCACTACGCTGCGCGGCGAGAGCCACCACGGGGCTGGAATCGCGCGCTGCCACACGCAGCGCCGTGACCGCAGAACCCAGCACCGCTCCGGTGCATGCCATTGCCACGATGAGCAACGCCACTCTTCGATCGAGCCGCCACCGAGGGGATTTCAGTCTCAAGAGCTCCGGTGGCGGGTTGCCGCGAGCGATACCGCAAAACCCGCGCGATGAGTACAGGAATGCAAGAATGCCGATTCCGGCGGCTGCCGCCGCCAGCCACACCCCGACGACTGCGGAATGGTGGAGCACCCACAGCATCGAGCCCCACAGGGCGAGCGCCGGCGCAGCCAGTCGAAGGTCGGCCCCTTGGACCCGATCGGCACTGCCCTGATCGGCGCTGCTGGCAAGGCTCACACGGTCACCAGGGGTTTGAGCTTGGCAAACTTCCCCTCGCCGATGCCGTCTACTTTTCGCAGCTCGCCGATCGAACCGAACCGACCGTGTGCGTTGCGGTAGTCCAGGATTGCCTGTGCAGTCACCGGCCCCACTCCTGGCAGGGCATCCAGTTCTGCCAGCGTGGCCGCGTTGAGATCGAGCAGCACGCCAGACGGATTGGTTGTCCTCCCGGGAGGCGCCGAATGCGAGGACGCCGACCCGGGTACGGCGTTTGCGGGCGGTGCGGGTTGCGGGCCGCCCACCACGATGAGTTCCCCGTCGACGACCTTGCGGGCAAGGTTGAGGTTCCCCAGCGTGGCGCCGTCCACCGTCCCGCCGGCGGCCTGCACCGCATCCGCCACCCGCGCACTGTCCGGCAGACGCACTAGCCCCGGTTTGCGCACCTGTCCACTCACCGCAACAACGAGTTCTCGTGGCTGGCTCGACGAAGATGGCGAAGCTGGAAGCGACACCGGGGCGGACTCAGCGGCGTCCCGCTGCCACAGTTTCACCCCGAGCAGCACCCCCAGGATGAGCAGAATCACGGCCGCACTGAGTGCCGCGGCGACAACGCCCCGCCGGGTGGGATCGACACGTGCCGTCTGCCACCATCGCCCCGACTGAGCCGCTGGGTACGGTGGCTCTATCTGCGAACTCCTTTGCCCCGAGAGCAGGCCCGGAGTGTCCAATCCGCTCTCGTGTCCGGCAGGCGGGATCAACCAATGCTGATCCACCTCGGCAGCGGATGGAATAGTGGCCGCTGGGGTTGTCGACTCTGTATTGGTTGGCGGGGTGGGGATCGTCGGCAAAGCTGCCAGGGTGGGCCAGGCAGGCGTGGACGGCGCCGCAACCAACTCCGTACGGCCGATCAGCTGTGCTGGATGTTCGCCCAGCAACCGAGCGAGCCTAGCGCCCGCCTGCTCAGCTTGCTGTGCCGCGCGGTTTCCTCGCCAGACCATGCCGCAAAAACTATGGCCCGCGCAGCAATCGAACCAGCGGCCCGGCTAGTGCTGTGCATAGACTCGTCTGCTGTGCACCGTCGAACCAGACGATGCTCTGTGTAGATCAAACAACGTCAGTCGCCTGATATCTTCTCGCCATGCAACGGCATGTCCGCAGGTGGAGCGGGAAAATGGTGTCTGACCATACCGCCGAACACCGAGGAACAAACCTGCCTCGAGCGGCCGGACGGTCGATTGGCCGCCGCCCCGCATGCGCTCATTGAAGGTCTGGGCGGTCTGACGATGCTGAAGGTGGCGTGGGACGCTCCCGACGGCTGGATATCGAACACGACTCCGGCGGGCACGAACGCCCGCGACTTCAAGAGAATCCAGTTCCGAACCGCTGTCGACTTCACGGACCCACGCAATCGTGTAGGTCAGCACCAGGATCTCAGCCTTACCCTCGTCGACGGCGATGGCGCGCGATCCACAACTTCCGTCGCTGCGCATTCTGTGGCGTTGACCGACCCGCCTCGAGCGCAATCGCCCGCGGACATTGCCCCGCATTTCTTACTCCAGCAGGTCGATGTACCACTGACCGTCTTCGCCGGACTTGACCTAACCGACATTCGGGAAGTCCGGTTGTCCTTCGACCGAACGAGCTCTGGGAACATAGCAATCGTGGACCTGCAGCTAGCGCGCTAGCAGCCAGCACCAGGCGGCATTCGCATCGTCAACCTGACTCCAGCTACGGTACAGCGGGCTCTACGTCAGCCGCAGTATCGGCGGCGGCGCCAGTGCCCCCGCGCGCATGACCGCCTTCGGTCGACTGTGCTCCTACGTACTGCGCGCCGACATTGTAGGTCTGCAACCGCCATCGGTCGTTGTCCCGACGGCGCAGCTCGGTCCAGCAACAGTTGCCCAGCCCGTTGAAACCCCACGGGACATCGGCGGGCCAACCCAGCAGCAGCGAGAGGGCGCGCTTAGCCACTCCGCCATGGACCACCAGACACACCGTGCCCTCGGTGAGCGCCAAAGCGTCCTCGATCCCCGCCAATACCCGTTTCGTCATCGCGGGCTCGGTCTCTACGCCGGGCACCTCCGGATCGCCGCCTGCACGCCAGCGCGCGAACGCTTGCGGATACTGTGCCGCCATCTGCTCGGAATTAAGCCCCTCCCAGGCACCGAATCCCCTCTCCCGTAGCCGCGGGTCGAGCTGAATTCCGACGCCAAGATGTTCGGCCAAAACGCGGGCGGTGTCGTGCGCTCGCCGCAGATCACTGCTGACAATCACAGCCGGTTGAAGCCGCGCCAGCACCGGAGTGGCGATCTCGGCCTGCCGCCGCCCCACCTCGTCCAAGCCAACGTCGCGCTGACCTTGCACCCGCCCATCGGCGTTCCACTCGGTTCGCCCGTGGCGCCACATCAGCAGCCGTCGTGAACTACCCGGGCTCACTGGGTGCCCCCCAACCGGGTCACATGGTCGGAACCCGCTGCAACGTCACCAGTGGTGCCGGAGCTATCCGTGAACGCAATCACCGGGCAATCTTTCCAGAGCCGCTCCAAACCGTAGAAAGCCCGCTCGTCGCTGTGCTGCACATGCACGACTAGGTCCACAAAGTCCAGCAACACCCATCGACCCTCGCGATGGCCTTCCCGACGCACCGGCTTGGCCCCCAGCGCCAAGAGCCGGTCGGAGACCTCATCGACGATAGCCTGCACTTGCCGTTCGTTCGGCGCGGAAGCAATCGCGAAGGCATCGGTGATAGCAAGTCGTTCGCTCACATCGAGTAGCACGATATCGGTCGCAAGCTTATCGGCGGCGGCAACTGCCGCGGCCTGGGCAAGTTCAACGGCTCGGTCGGATGCGGTCACACTGTTCCCTCTCAGTCATGGAGTCCTTTCGGTCACAGGATCTTTTCTGTCCCGGTAGAGACCCCGTTTCTCGATGTACGCGACGATGCCGTCGGGCACCAGATACCAGATGGGTCGGCCTTGTCGGACTCGTAGCCGGCAGCCGCTGGATGAGATCGCCATCGCCGGGATCTCCAGTAGCGTTACGTCACGATCTGGCAGATGCGCGTCATCGAGCGCGAAACCGGGCCGAGTCACGCCAATGAAGTGGGCCAACGCGAACAGCTCGCCGACGCTCTTCCACGACAGGATGGTCTGTAACGCATCGGCGCCGGTAATGAAGAAGAGTTGGGTATCGTCGCTGTACTGCGCCTTGAGGTCACGCAACGTGTCGATGGTGTATGTGGGGCGGTCCCGGTCTATGTCGATCCGGCTCACCCGGAACAGTGGGTTCGCGGCAGTAGCGATCACCGTCATCAGATATCGATCCTCTGCGGGGCTGACCTGGCGATCGCGCTTCTGCCACGGCTGACCGGTTGGGACGAACACCACCTCGTCCAGTTCGAACAGTGCCGCCACCTCACTACCGGCCACTAGGTGCCCGTGGTGGATCGGGTCAAACGTCCCACCCATCACACCGATTCGCCGCACCACACCACTCTAGCGACGTGCCAGGTAGGGCTGCGGATCCCCTAGCATACGGCCAACTACGTGGCAGTTTTCAGAAATAGACGGGCGAGATGACAATTCTAGGAACTGTTGAACATTCTCAATCGTCATGGTTTAACTCTAGGTCCGGATCGCTCACGTCTTCGCCACGCCGTACCCGGCGCGCGGCCAGTCGGTCAGCCGGCGTCCGGCGATCATGTGACTCCAGCCGACGGTCCCTACCGCGCTCGCCGGGCGTGAAGTCTACACCGGCCTCGACGCTAGGCTCCCATTCGAAGGAGACGTCGCCGATGGTGACCGTGGAGCCTGGTTCGGCACCAAGTTTGGCCAGCTGCCCTTCAACACCGAGGCGGGCCAACCGGTCGGCGAGGTATCCCACGGCTTCATCATTAGTGAACTGCGTCTGCCGCACCCACCGTTCGGGCTTTTCGCCGCGAACGGTGAAAGCACCCGGCGTGCCTCGGTCCGGCTCCACGGTGAAACCGGCATCGTCTACCGGCTCAGGGCGGATCACGATGCGCGGCGACGTTGATTGCGTGGCCGCCGCTTGTGCCGCACGATACTGCTCGACGAGCTCGGCCATAGCAAACAGCAATGGTCGCAGACCGGCATGAGTCACCGCACTGATCTCGAATACCCGCCAGCCGGCTCTTACTAGCTCCGGTCGCATCAGCTCCGCCATGTCGGCGCCATGCGGCAGGTCGATTTTGTTCAGCACCACCAAGCGGGGGCGATCGGCGAGCCCACCGTAGGCGGCAAGCTCGGTCTCGATCGCGGTGATATCGGAGATCGGGTTACGCTCGGCCAGTTCATTTGCAGCATCTACCACGTGCACTAGAACGGCGCAGCGCTCGACGTGCCGCAGAAAATCCAGGCCTAAGCCTTTGCCGTCGGAGGCGCCTGGGATCAGTCCCGGCACGTCCGCAATTGTGAAAGTGGTCTCCCCGGCACTGACTACTCCCAGATTCGGCGTCAGGGTGGTGAACGGGTAATCGGCAATCTTGGGACGTGCAGCGGAGACGACTGAGATCAGCGATGACTTTCCTGCGCTGGGAAAGCCGACCAAGCCCACGTCAGCTAAACTCCTGAGCTCGAGTGTCAGCTCACGCTGCTCCCCCGGCTCGCCTAACAGCGCAAAGCCCGGAGCCTTGCGGCGGGTAGATGCCAGCGCGGCATTTCCTAACCCGCCTCGACCGCCACGGGCGGCCACGAAACGTGTGCCTTCGCCCACGAGATCGGCGAGAACGGCGCCATCAGGGGCCAAAACCATCGTGCCATTGGGCACGCGCAGCTCACGGCCTGCGCCGGCTGCGCCGTGACGATTATCGCCTTGACCGCCCTGACCGTTAGTAGCTAGGGCATGCGGGTGGAAGTGAAAGTCCAGCAGCGTGTGCACACCCGAATCGACCACGAGCACAATGTCTCCGCCGTCGCCGCCGTTACCCCCGTCGGGACCGCCAAGCGGCTTGAATTTCTCCCGATGCACCGAGGCGCAGCCGTGCCCACCGTTTCCCGCAGCGACGTGCAGGGTCACCCGGTCAACAAAATCCGCCACTGGCCACTCACGTCCCTACCTCAAAAATGCCACGAGCGTGACACCATGGCCCCTTTTCGGCCCAAATAACGGCCATGGTGTCACGCTCGTGGCAAAAAGCTAGGCAGAGGTGTGCTCGGCTTCGCGAACGTTCACCAGCTTGCGACCACGCGAGGCACTGAATTCCACGGAGCCGGCTAGCAACGCGAACAACGTGTCGTCCTTGCCGCGACCCACGCCTTGTCCGGGGTGAAACTTGGTGCCCCGTTGCCGGACCAAAATCTCGCCGGCGTTAACCAGCTGCCCGCCGAAACGCTTCACACCTAGCCGCTGGGCGTTGGAATCACGACCGTTGCGAGAGGAAGATGCCCCTTTTTTGTGTGCCATGTCTTCGTAATCTCCTACTTCACACCAGTGAGAGGTGCCTCAAAAATCGACGTGACTTCCACTTTAGTGAGCGGCTGGCGGTGGCCCTGGCGCTTGTGGTAACCAGTCTTGTTCTTGAACTTGTGGATCCGAATCTTCGGACCTTTGGTGTGTTCCACCACGGTGCCAGTCACGGTGACCTTGGCCAACGCCGTGGCGTCGTGAGTGACGGTGCCATCGTTTACCAGCAGCAACGGCTGCAGGTCAACGGTCTCGCCAGGTTTGGCGGCGACTTTCTCCACCTCTAAGACGTCGCCGACGGCAGCCTTGTACTGGCGCCCCCCAGCCTTGACGATCGCGTACATCTACGCAGGTCTCCTTGCTTTTTAAGTCACTGCGATGTGATTAGTCGCATACTTCGCGCACCCGTGGCACGCGGCGCTCATACCGGCATCTTAGGGTACGACAGCTGGCGCCGGCACACCTCACTGGGGTCGAGTGGGTGCAATGCGAGACGGTTACCCGACCCGCGCCCTACTAGCCAACCTGACCGGGAGGATTAACACATAGTGCTTGCCATCAAGAAATCTGGCGACTTCGAGCTAGACGTTGTAGGGATAGGGGCACTCAACCTCGATTACGTGGCGCATTCTTCCCTGGTAGTCGATAGCACCGTGCCGGCTGAATCACTGATCATTATCGTATCGAAACTGCTTACCGAGTTGGACCCGCCGGTGGAATGGAATACCGAGCGTACGGTGAGCGAACAAGAGATGGAGCTTGCACTCAGCATGATGCCCGCTACAACAGCGGCAGCGCTGGGAGGATCGGCGTTCAATACGATCCATGCCCTCGGCGCCATGCAGCTGGGGCTGCGCCTTGGTTATGTGGGCATAGCTGGTCGAACACCGTCGGATGCGCCCTCATTTTTCCGCAAATTCGATGAACTTGGCGTCGATCATTCTTTCGTTCATCGCATCGACTCTCGCTATTGCGGTATCTGCTTATCCATCATGGAGTGTGGCGAACCCACAATGCTCACCCACGCCGGAGCCAACATCGAAATGGCTCACTTTTTAGCCGTCAAGTTCGATGAGATTGTTACCTACTTGGCCAAAGCTCGCGTCGTCCACGTTACGTCGTTTCTCGATTCGCTGACTCCCCAGCAGCTGTTGCGGACACTACGCGCGGTCAGAAAACGTAATCCGAAGACAATCATTAGCGTTGATCCGGGATACGGGTGGTGCACGGAGTTTACGCCAGCGATAAAAGGGATTCTGAGATTAAGTGATTTTTTGTCGGTCAATGAGCTAGAACTACGCGAGCTGTCCAACAGCCGCCTTAGTCCAGTTAACGATGATGAGCATGCGGCTCACTCGGTACTGCGGCATCTCATGAGTCCGAAAGGCGTGCTGCTCGCCAAGAATCCGAGCGGAGTGCGCTGCTATCGCTTTATACGTGGCGAGATCAATATCGACCGGTATAGCCATGTTCCCTTGCGGGACAACGAGATCGTCGATGCAACCGGGGCTGGGGACGTTTTTATTGGCGGTCTACTTGCTGGCGTTTGGGCACACCAGCATCGTTTAGCTCCGGGGGCATTGCTCGGGATTCGTTTAGCGAAACTGCACCTTCAGTACCTTGGCGATCGTAGTCTGGAGCGCTTCGCCAGTATTACGCGCGAATTCATTGACTCCGCGCGGATTCAGTGAGCTTATCGATCAACCGAACGTGGCGTGGCTGCCACTGCAACCGCGGTTACGCCGTCGGTTTCCGATCCATTGCGGACCCCCGGCGCTCCTTCGGCCCGCCGCGCCGAGCGGCGCGATCGACGCTGATGCTTGGGTTCGGCCTCGGAGCTGTCGCTGTGGTCACTGGAGTTAGAACGCACTGAGCCGGCCCGCCCCGAGCTGCCGCGACCTGAAGCGGCTCGCTCGGGCAGCGGCTCACTGTGCACCACCACGCCGCGACCCTTGCAGTGCTCACAGGGCTCGCTATACGCCTCTAGGAGACCTTGGCTCAGCCGCTTGCGGGTCAGCTGCACTAGCCCCAGCGACGTCACCTCCGACACCTGATGCCGGGTCCGGTCTCGGCCCAAGCATTCGGTGAGCCGGCGCAGTACCAGGTCGCGGTTGGACTCCAACACCATGTCGATGAAGTCGATCACCACGATGCCACCGATGTCGCGCAGCCGCAGCTGTCGGACGGTTTCTTCGGCCGCCTCCAAGTTGTTGCGCGTGACAGTCTCTTCGAGGTTGCCGCCCTGACCAGTGAACTTTCCGGTGTTGACGTCCACAACGGTCATCGCTTCGGTTCGGTCGATGACCAGCGAACCACCACTAGGGAGCCAAACTTTACGTTCTAGTGCCTTGGCCAGCTGCTCGTCGATACGGAGTTCGGCGAAGAGGTCTGCGTCCGCGGGATAGTGGGTGAGACGGTCGGCGAGGTCAGGAGAGACGTGGGAGACGTACTGCTCGACCAGTTCCCAGCTATCAAGTGCCGAGTCGTCGCCCTGCACGAGGAGTTTCGTGAAGTCTTCGTTGAAGATATCGCGGATGACGCGGATGACCAGATCGGGCTCTTCGTACAGCTGGGTGGGAGCGCTGGACTTGGCCGCCTTGGCGTTGATGGTCTCCCATTGCGCGGCCAACCTGGCAACATCGCGCGACAGTTCAGTCTCACTCGCACCTTCTGCCGCGGTCCGAATGATGACTCCCGCTTCGGGGGGGACGACTTCTTTCAAAATGTCTTTGAGACGGCGGCGTTCGGTGTCTGGCAGCTTGCGGCTGATACCGGTCATCTCGCCACCGGGCACATACACTAAAAAGCGGCCCGGCAGGCTGATCTGGCTGGTTAGCCGGGCACCCTTATGTCCTATCGGGTCCTTGGTGACCTGCACCATCACGCTGTCACCGGGCTTGAGCGCCTGCTCGATCTTACGAGGCTTGCCCTCCATGGAGGCGGAGTCCCAGTTCACTTCGCCGGCATAGAGGATGGCGTTACGGCCCTTGCCGATGTCGACAAACGCGGCCTCCATGCTAGGGAGCACATTCTGCACCTTGCCCAGGTATACCCCACCGATCATCGACGATGAAGATGCCCGGGTGACGTAATGCTCAACGAGCACGTCATCTTCAAGCACGGCGACCTGCGTGAGGTCCTTTCGCTGGCGCACCGCCATGACCCGTTCCACCGATTCGCGACGGGCCAGGAACTCCGCCTCGGTGACCACTGGTGCGCGCCGGCGATTTTCCCGACCGTCGCGGCGACGCTGCCGTTTAGCTTCCAACCGAGCAGAACCCCGGACACCTTGTACTTCGTCGTCGCGGGAAGTTTCGGGCGCCCCGTTATCTAAGGTGTCCAATCCTCCCGAGCCCGAACCCCGGCTCCGTCGCCTACGACGGCGTCGCGTCGTGGTGACTAGATCGGAGGAGTCGCTGGCGGAAGTCTCAGACCTGTCGGCGGAACCATCGGCAGCCTCGTCGTTATCCGATTCCTGATCCAAGGCGTCACTGCCGTCGTCGGAATCGGTACGGCCACGACCACGGCCTCGGCGACCTCGCCGGCGGCGGCGGCGCTCGGCTTCATCGACAGAATCGTCGTCGTTGGCGGGTTGAGTGGATCCGTCATCGGAGCGCAAGCTATTTCTGCTGCCGCGCGCTGGCCGATCCTCGGTCGCAGTACGCGGGGTCGGTAGCTCCGGCGGCTGTAGCTCATGAGGTGGCGGCGCAACGAACATCAGGCTCGCGGCTGGGCGGGCAGCCGAGCCTGCGCCTGGGTGCGGCGCCGCCAAGGGCTTTGGGGCTGATGGGTGGTCTGGGGCGGTGGGTGGCTCAGAAGTGAGCATCCGGGGTATCTCCCGTTCAGTTCCCGGGCGCACGCGCAAATCCACGTGCAGCCGCACAGGAACATATAGTCTGGCGGAACTGATTTAGCGCCGATGGCGGCGCAAAAACTTCGCGTTGGCGCCAGCACTCTCTTTGCTGCAAGTACCGCGTTGCCACGGCTTGGAAGCCTGACCGTGTCGGTCGGCAGCCCACAGCTCGATGGGTAACGCTGCGCACAACTTCTTTCGAGTATGGCACACCCCGTACCCTCACGCCCCGGCGACACAGCCCGCGTGTCGCCGGGGCTTGTCACGAGCTGGACGCAAGCACAAGTTTGAGCCAAAAAACGGCGAATTGTCGAGTTCGTGGACAGCTTTTCTCAGCGGTAGGACGTCACGAATCCAGCGGAGGGCGCTGCTGCCGATTCTGCTGACGTGCCAGAAACGGTGTTTCACGCAGCCGCTCGGCCTCGCGTTCCTCAGACGTGAGCTGGCACTGCTGGGTGGCCTTCCGTTCGGCGCGCTCGGCGAGCCGGTCGGCGGTCAGCATCAGCAGTGTCGCCGCCAAAAATGTCACCATCGCAACGATCACCAGAACCATCAGAACGAACGTGCTTGGCAGCTCTTTGGGATCACCGGCCATGGCTTTGAGCACCGTGATCGCGACCGCCGTGCCTGCTGCCGCAGCGGCGACTAGGCGCAGTAGCCGGCATAGGATGCGCAACGCCGTGACCGCCGCGGATCCGCGTGGTCGATCGCTACGAATACTCACCTTCACCGTCCTAGGGCTGTCTGGATCGCTGCGGATGAGGAGGTTACTCGACGGCTTGCTAACGGTGGCTTACTACTGAGCGGGACATTGCTACGCCAACAGTACAGAGCGGTGTCGGCTCCCCTGCCAGCTTGCACGGCAGAGGCAAGCTGACGCAACCGATCGGTGAACCCCAATAATTCCTCAGCGACGGTGTGTTCCGAAAGTCCACCGCTGCGACACCACAGTGCGACAACGTCATCCCATTCGATCTCCGGGTCACCGTCGGCACCTTGCAAGGCAAATACCGCACGTGCGCTCACCCGCGCCATTGCCAGAGGTTCGCCTGGATCGGCGTCCACTGGAGTAGCAACTACTGGACCTTTTCCGGTCGGCTCGCCACCCAAAATAGCCACGAGGCGAGAAAGTTCGGTCACCGGATCGTGGTCGATGAAAGCACCCTTCAGGGTGAGCACCGAAGCAGCGCCTAGCTGCGCCACTAGGTCTTCGGGGGTAGTAACGCCGATCGACTGCGCCATCCGGGCCACGCAATAACCGCCGGGTATTCGAGCACCCGGCAGTAGGTGCTGTTCTGCTGCCGCCATGAACGGCTTATCACCAGCCACCTTTAAGCCTTGGCCAGCCACACGCGCAACCCGAGTTCATCGGCGGTGTGCTGTGGTTGCGGATTGGCCGTCACCAAGTCGGTCGGCGGCTGCGATGAGAGCTCCACGGCGAGAACGGCCTGGGAGATGAGCTCGGAATGCTCGGCGACAGCCTGTGCCGTCTCCCCGTCAGCTTCCCACCACAGTCGGATGCGATCGGTGATCTGCAGGCCGAGATTCTTACGTTCTTCCTGAATCAACCGGACGACTTCGCGTGCGATACCGGCACGCCGTAACTGCGGGGTCACCTCGGTATCGAGCGCCACTGTGACGCCGTGCTCGCTCACCACCGTCCAGCCGGTACGGGGTGTTTCGGTGATGAGCACCTCGTCCGGCGCTATGGTCACGACCTCACCGTCGACGTCTAAAGCCAGCTTGCCGGTCTCGCGCAGTGTCGTAGCCGCGGCTGCGGCTCCGTCACCAACCTCGGCGCCCGCAATCGCTGCCGCTACCTGCTGGGTCCGCGAACCGAATCGCCGGCCCAACTGACGGAAGTTGGGTTTGAGGGTCACGTCGATGAGCTCGCCTGCCTGTGCCAGGGGCGCGAGTGCGGTGACGTTGAGTTCTTCGAGCACGTGAGCGCGTAGCTCATCGCCGTAAGAGGTCGAGTCGAGCCGCTCCCAGCCGTCACCGGCCACCATCGCGCGCGCAAGCGGCTGGCGGGTTCGGATCTTGGCCGCGGTGCGCGCAGCGCGGCCTGCCTCGACCACGTGACGCACCAGCGCCATCTGCGAGCGCAGTTGCTCGTCACCGGGCCGGGGGGCGTAATCACTCCGCGCCGGCCAGGCAGCAAAGTGCACTGACTCGGGTGCTTGGGCATCGACGGGGCGGACGACGGCCTGCCACACGCGCTCGGTGATGAACGGTACGAACGGGGCCAGCAAGCGAGTTAGCACATCTAGGCATTCGTGCAATGTGGCCAGGCACGCTGGCTCGGCGGACCAAAACCGGTTGCGAGAGCGCCGCACGTACCAGTTGGAGAGCGCGTCGATGAACTGGCTCAGCCGTCGGCCCGCGCCGGCGGTGTCGTAGGTCTCCAACGCAACGCTCACGTCAGCGGCAGTGGCCCGCAGTTCGGCCAGCAGCCACCGGTCAAGCAACGGTCGCCGATCGGGTTCGGGTGTACCTGCCGGACTCCGAGCGTTACCCCACGTGGTGGTCGCGGCATACAGCGTGAAAAAGGAGGCGGTATGCCAATACGTCACCAGCGTCTTACGCGCCGTTTCGGAAAGCGCGTTGTGGCCGAGGCGTCTAGCCGCCCACGGCGAACCTGAGCAGAGCATGAACCAGCGCAACACGTCGGCGCCGTGCTGCGCCATCAATGGCATGGGCTCCACGACGTTGCCCAGATGCTTACTCATCTTGCGGCCGTCTTCGGCCAGGATGTGGCCGAGGCAGACTACGTTCTCGTACGAGGAACGACCGAATACCGCAGTGCCCACCGCCATCAGCGAATAGAACCAGCCGCGAGTCTGGTCGATGGCCTCGCAGATGTACTGGGCCGGGTAGGCGCGCTCGAAGGCTTCGACGCTGCCCGGCACGTGCGGGTAACCCCACTGCGCGAACGGCATAGCGCCAGAGTCGTACCAGGCATCGATCACCTCGCGTATCCGCCGCGCGGTACCCGACCGCTTGGTAGCGAGCTGTCCAGGATCAGACTGCTCGGCCTCGCAGTGCCGGCAGTCGAAGGTGATCTCGTCGACATACGGGCGGTGCGGGTCGAGCGCGCTTAGGTCCTTGCCGGCCAGCGTACCGAGCTCGGCGCGGGAACCCACCACGGTGAGGTGCTCGTTCTCGCAACGCCAGATGGGCAACGGGGTCCCCCAGTAGCGCTCGCGCGAAACCGCCCAATCGACGTTGTTGTTCAGCCAATCGCCGTAACGCCCGTGTTTGACTCGCTCGGGGTACCAGTTGGTGCGCTCGTTTTCGGCCAAGAGCGCGTCCTTGAGCCCGGTGGTGCGGATGTACCAAGCCTGCTGCGCGTAGTACATCAACGGCGTGTGGCAACGCCAGCAGTGCGGGTAGGAGTGCTGGTAGTCCTCGGCGCGAAACAACAGATTGCGTTCGATCAGGTCGGCGAGGATGGGCTGGTCGGCATCCTTGAAGAAGAGCCCCCCGACGAGGGGCAGTTGTGGCTCGAACGTGCCATCGCTGCGGATCGGGTTGACCACCGGTAGGCCGTACTCCCGACCAATGGCGAAGTCATCGGTACCGTAAGCCGGGTCCATGTGCACTAGGCCGGTCCCGTCTTCGGTGCTGACGACGCCAGAGAGCACCACAAAGTGAGAATCGCAGATGTCGACCCAGTCGAAAGGTCGCAGGTACCTGACGCGCTCTAATTCGCGACCCGTCGCCCGCTCGACGACCTGCCAACCCTCGCCGAGGGCTTTGACTACCAGTGGCTGCGCTACAACCACCGGACGTTCACCGTCCCGCGCGGCCAACACGTAGGTGACGTCAGGGTGTACGGCGACCATCGTGTTGGCTACCAACGTCCAGGGGGTGGTGGTCCAGACCAGCAGATCGGCCTGCCCGGCCCAGCGACCGCTGGCGATGGGGAATCGGACGTACACCGACGGGTCGGTGACGTCTTCGTAGCCTTGTGCCACTTCGTGGTCGGAGAGGCCCGTGCCGCAGCGCGGACAGTAGGGCGCCACCCGGTAATCCTGGCTAAGCAGACCGGCGCCGAAGATCTGCTTGAGCGACCACCACACGCTGTCGACGTACTCCGGCGACATGGTCTGGTAAGCGTTCTCCAGATCCACCCAGTACCCCATCCGGGTGGTCATCGCGACGAACTCATCGACGTGGCTCTGCACCGATACTCGGCAGCGCTCATTGAACTCGGCAATGCCGTATCGCTCGATATCAACCTTCCCGGAGAAACCGAGCTCTTTCTCGACCGCGATCTCCACCGGCAGGCCATGGCAGTCCCACCCCGCTTTGCGGGGCACGTAGTAGCCCTGCATTGTCTTGAGCCGCGGGAAGATGTCTTTGAAAGCGCGCGCCTCGACGTGATGGGTGCCCGGCTTTCCGTTGGCCGTAGGTGGACCTTCGTAGAACGTCCACCGGGGGCGGTGGCGGGAGGCCTCCACGCTGCGGTTGAACACGTCGCGGCGGTTCCAAAAGGCGAGAATCTCATCGTCGAGGGCTGGCAAATCGACATGCGGGGTAAGTGCGGAAAAGGGCGACGGCGACTCTAGCGGCGGGGAAGTCTGTGACGACTGCGAGGTCTGCTCATTGCGCTCTAATTCCTGGCTCATTCGGGGCTCCTAAAGGTACATGCGTAACTACTGAGCTGATCGTTGCTAAGCCCAGCGATTAGTAACACGTACGAGGACGAACTCCACTGTGCGAGTCCGCGGTACCACCCCGCTTGGTCACAACCTCACGCATAGGAGCGCATGACGTGGCCCACTCTATGTACAGGCTGTGACGGGCCATCCCGTTCGGTTCTACTAGGACACCGTTCCCGAAGGGAACAGCGACCGTTCTTCCGAAAGCTCCCCGGTGATTGCCGGATCGTCGCCGTTGCTGCGCCGCAGTTTCCGCACGCGTTGTTAGCTTAGCGTGGTCGCGCTTCGCCGTCCGTCCGGGTTTACCCACATTTCGCGGCAGCCTAGCGAGATCACGGTGACCGTACCGACCATCGCAGCCATCGACGACACGCAGCGCTACTCGGAGTGCTCGAAGATGCTGATCACCACCTGCTTCAGAAAGCGAACCGCGCCACGGTGGTCTGATAGTCGAACAGCTCGCCGTCGGAGAACCACAGCTCTACTTCGTACTTGGCCTCTTCGACGCTTCCCGATGCATGCACTAGGTTCGCCACGGCCGCCCCGTGGGCGACACTGTAATCCCTGGATTGATGGGCGAAGTCGCCGCGGATCGTACCGGGTGCGGCCTGATTCGGATAGGTAGAACCCACGAGTCGACGCACGTTAGCCACCACCTCGACACCTTCGGCGACCAGGGCGATGACCGGACCTTGCTGCATGAATGTCGCCGTCGTCTCATAGACCGCCGAGCCGTGGCGCTGCTCCAGGTCGAAGTAGTGACGGCGAGCGAACTCGGCGTCCATCCACCGCATCTTAGCGCCGATCAGCTTGATGCCGGCTCGCTCGATGCGACCGATGACCTCACCCACGAGGCCTCGAGACACCGCGTCGGGTTTCAGCAGTATCAGAGTGCGTTCTAGCTCCATGCCGCAGAGCGTAGCTTAGAGTGTCCGCCAATAGGTCGTTCGTAGCGAGGTGGTTCCTGGTCGAGGATGGCAAGGCGGAGAAGGAGTCCATGCTGGATGCATGGGCGACGACGACAACGCAGCCAGCCGAAGCGCCAGGGGGCGCCGCAGTAGAACAGTTACCTATTGGCGGACACTCTAAGAGTGTTTCCGTCCACGAACTTGACAGAAACGCTAGTTGCCGGCTCAAAAACCGCAGAGCTGTGGAGGTCGTGAACAAACTCGCGGCGAACGCTACGAGGCTAGCCCGGCCCAAGCACACTGCGGCGTACCCGCAGCACATACGCCCAAATTCCTAAGAAAATCAAACCCAGCACCAGCAACGCCAGGTGGATGAAGCCTGCAACCACGATGGCCAGTTGGACTGCGATCCCCAGCTTCCAGCCCCAGGCGTGGCGCAGAGTTCCAGCCGTGACCGCTGTCAGCACCGCCAGTGCCCCCACGACGGTGAGTGCGACCGAATCCGAAGCCGAGCTCAGCTGCCGCATCGGTTGCAACGCCAACAGCAATACCAGCGTCTCCAGCAACAGCGTTCCCATACCGACACCGTGCACTGCCGCGGCGGGGTTACGCAGCCCAGATCGGTACGGCGTCTGGCCCGTGAGTTCCCGCCGCCGGTCGGAGTCTTGTGGCTGCTCGGTCATCGCAACAATCGTCGCGCATCGGCCGCGGTGACCACTGACCCGGTCACTAGCACACCGCCACTACCCGGCTCGCCTTCCTCGGCGATACGCGCCGCAGCGGCGAGGGCATCGTCGAGTCGCGGTGCCACTTCGACACGAGCAGGATCGAAGACCTCGACCGCGAGCTCGCCAAGTTCCTCGGCCCTCATGGAGCGAGGCGAGGAATTCTGCGTCACTATTATGTGGGCGGCCACAGGTTCCAGCAGCTCCAACATGCCGCGGGCATCTTTGTCGGCGGGAATGCTCAGCACGACAACCAGACGCCGGAAGTTGAACGCCTCCGCTACGGCACCGAGCGTGGCACGTAAGCCGTGCGGATTGTGGGCCGCATCCACGAGAATCGCCGGCGCGGCACAGACGCGCTCCAGCCGACCCGGGGAGCTGACCTGCGCGAACGCCTGCGCGACAAGTTCGGCCGCCAGCGGTTTATCGGTGCCGGCCCCGAAAAATGCTTCGACGGAAGCCAGCGCCACAGCTGCGTTCTGCGCCTGATGGGCACCGTGTAACGGCAGGTATATGTCGGGGTAGGTACCGCCCAAACCATGCAGCGTGATCTGCTGGCCGCCTACCGCCAAAGAACGGTCACCGACGCCGAACTCCACCCCCTCGCGAGCCACCGTGGCTTTCGCCTTGACGGCCTTGCTCAGCAGCGACGCGGCCGCGTCGACGGGCTGCGCCGCGCAGATCACCAGCGAGCCATCAGCGATGATCCCCGCCTTCTCGGCCGCGATCGCTGCGACTGTATCGCCGAGAAACGCTTGATGGTCAAGCCCGATCGGGGTTATGACGGCGACACCAGCGTCGATGACATTGGTGGCATCCCAGGTGCCGCCAAGGCCCACCTCGACCACAGCGACATCTACCGGCGCATCGGCGAAGGCTGCGAAAGCAAGCGCCGTTACGAATTCGAAGTAGGTCACGAGTTCACCGGGGTCGCCTGTAGAAGCGTCGCCTTTCGAAGTGTCGCCTCCCGGGGCGGGAACCCTAACCGCTGCGTTCCTAACTGCGCCTTCGAGGAGTTCAACGCAGGGCAGCACCTGGACGTATACCGCCCGCAACGCCGCGGGAGTAATCGGCTCGCCATCCAACGCGATGCGCTCAGTGACGCTGTCCAAGTGCGGACTGGTGTGCCGCCCGGTGTGTAGCCCGTGGGCACGCAGCAAGGACTCAATCATCCGGCTGGTAGAGGTCTTGCCGTTGGTACCCGCGACGTGAATCGACGGGAATGCCCGGTGCGGATTGCCGAGGGCATCCAGCAGCTCACGGATCCGGCCAAGGCCGGGGACCATGCGGCCCGGACCGCGCTGAGCCAGCGCGGTTTCGACATCTGTCAACGGTTGTGCGGTAACCATTACCGCTGGTGGGGGGTCGGGAACATGTCGGTAACGCTAGTACGGCCGCCCGGTGATCTCCCGGCAGCCACCACAGATGTGACCCACGCCGCGTTACTGGTAAGTAGCCTCTGACCTGCTAGACAAGGCGACACCCTGGCTATGGTCCTCTGGGTTACCGATCGACCGCCTCACGATAGATTCGCTCGTAGCCCCGTGCCATCGCCTCGACGGAGAACAGCTGTTTGGCCCGTGCTCGGCACGCCGCCGGATCGATCTCTACTACCCGACGCAGGGCCTCGGCAAGTTCGTCAGTCCTACGACAGACCCAGCCCGTGATGCCGTCAGCAACCACTTCGGCGACCGCGCCCCGATTGAGGCCTACCACCGGAGTGCCGCATGCCGCGGCTTCGGCCAGCACCAACCCGAACGGTTCGCGAAAACGAATCGGATGTAGCAAGCATCGGGCACGAGACATGAGCTCGATAATGCGCTCGTGGCCGGCGTTGGTCACCACTTCGACGTCGGAACCCAACAATGGCTCAATCACCAAGCTGAAATATGCCGCCTGCTTGGGCTCATCCAGACTTCCCGCCAGCACAAGCGGAAGTCCCGCCTCACGACAGGCGCTGATCGCCAAATCCGGCCCTTTCTCGACGATGAAGCGGCCCACCCACAGCACAAAATCGTCACGGGCCGCGGGATTACCGAGCCCGATGTCAGGATGAGCGATGGTATCGATGCCGTTGTAAACGGTGCCCACCCAGTTGAGTTCTGGCCGGTCGTTGCGTTGTGCGTGCGATATCGATACCAAACTCGCGTTGTCCCCCAGCGCCTGGTAGTAGTCGCCCAACAGGGTGTATGAGTCCGATGAATCCTCACCGAGCACCGGATCGTGCACCGTGCACACGGTCGGTGTTTTCCCCAGCGGACCCAGTATCGGTCCGATCAGGGTGTGGTCGTGCACGATGTCAAACTCGGCGCTGTCGAACTGCGCCCCGGACAGCTGTGCGCCGGACAATAACCGTCGCACCCTGGCCGCGTGGGCAAGCTCCGGGATGAGACTGACTCCGTGGTGAAGCTGTGGGACGGGATATGTGGCATGGAACCTCGCGTCGGTGCCGTTGCACCCCACCCCGATCAACGTAACGTCATGTCCACGATGGACTAATTCGTTGACAAGCGTGGCACAGATTCGCTCCACCCCACCATGACCGCGAGGAGGCACCTCGATCCACGGTCGACTGACAACCGCGATCCGCAGCGGGTCACCCTCACGCGACGCCAGAGCGCGGCGACTCGTCACAAAGAAAGCTCAACCGATAGCTCGTCTCGACCTACAGGGACGCTGTGACCATCAGGTGCCGGGCGGCAGACAGTTTCGGTATGGCGAAGTCGGCCGGCGGCGGCGACATCGCCGAGCACAGCCTGAACGTGAGGGAGGCTATCGACGGTTGCGTAAATCGTCGCTCTATCGACTTCGGTGCGCATCGACAGCTTTGCATCGGACTTGGCTTTACGGATCGCACCGATCAACGTCGTGGCGGTACCGAGTAGCCCAGATTCCAGCGCAACCTGCGATGTCACTCTTTGACCACCGAGTTCGTCTGCGGTGGGCCAGCTGCTGCGATGCACGCTGCCACGCTGCCACCATGACCACACTTCCTCGGTAGCAAACGGCAGGAACGGCGCGAACAGCCGCAGCTGTGCACGCAGCGCAAGCCGAAGCGCAGTGCGGGCCGATGCGGCTGCAGCGTCGCCGTGCTCGCCGTAGGCGCGCGTCTTCACCAGCTCCACGTAGTTGTCACAGAAGAACCAGAAGAACTGCTCGGCGCGTTCCAGAGCTCGGGAGTAGTCGTAGGCCTCGAAGGCGATCGTGGCGGCATCCACGGCGCGTGCGAGGTCACCGAGCATCGCGTTATCCAACGGCTCTGTGACTTTAGACAACTCTGTGACATCGGCCAGGTTCGCCGGCGCGTCTGCCTCGCCCAAGCCCAAAACGAACTTGCTGGCGTTGAGCAGCTTCACCGCCAGGCGACGGCCCACCTTCATCTGGCCGGTGTCGAATGCAGTGTCGGTGCCGGGTCGCGCCGAGGCCGCCCAGTAGCGCACCGCATCGGAGCCGAGCTCTTCCAGCAACGCCATCGGCGTCACCACGTTGCCTTTGGACTTCGACATTTTCTTGCGGTCGGGGTCGAGAATCCAACCGGAGATACCCGCGTGCTGCCAGGGCACCTGATCGTGCTCGTAGTGGGAGCGCAGCAGCGTGGAGAACAGCCAGGTCCGGATGATCTCGTGCGCCTGCGGCCGCAGATCCATCGGGAAAACCCGGGCGAACAGGTCCTCGTCACTCCCCCAACCACCGGCGATCTGCGGGGTCAGCGACGACGTGGCCCACGTGTCCATGATGTCGGGATCGCCGGCGAAGCCACCCGGTTTTCCCCGGTCGGTCGGGTCGTAGCCCGGTGGCGTGTCGCTGCTGGGATCCATCGGCAGCAAAGCCTCGTGGGGCACGATGGGGTTGGCGTAGTCAGGCTCGGCGTCGGCGTTCAATGGGTACCACATCGGAATCGGCACTCCGAAAAATCGTTGCCGGCTGATCAACCAGTCGCCGTTGAGGCCCTCGACCCAGTTGTCGTAGCGCACTTTCATGTAGTCGGGGTGCCAGGACAGTTCGGTGCCCCGCTTGAGTAACTGTGCCCGCAGTTCGTCGTCTCGGCCGCCGTTGCGGATGTACCACTGCCGCGTTGTCACGATTTCTAGGGGTTTCTCACCTTTTTCGTAGAACTTCACCGGGCGGGTGATCGGGCGCGGCTCACCCTCGAGGTCGCCGGAGGCACTAAGTAGCTCTACCACCTTCTGCCTGGCTGAATGCATGGTGAGCCCCGCTAGCTGTGCGTATGCTTCCCGCCCGGCAGTCGAGCTCAGGCCGGTCGGCGGTTCGGCAACAACGCGACCGTCCCACCCCACCACAGCCCGGGTGGACAGGTCTAGCTCCCGCCACCACTGCACGTCGGTGAGGTCGCCGAAGGTACAGCACATCGCGATCCCGGCACCGCGGTCGATCTCTGCGGCTCGATGCGCCACGACCGGTATCTCTACGTCGAACAACGGTGAGCGCACCGTGGTGCCGAAGAGGTGGGTATAACGTTCGTCGCTGGGATGCGCCACCAACGCGACGCATGCTGGCAACAGCTCCGGACGCGTGGTCTCGATGTACACGCGGTTGTCAGGGGCGCTGTTGCTATGGGCGCTGTCGCCAGCACAGTGGAACGCGATGCGGTGCCAAGCACCTGGATGATCACGGTCTTCCAGTTCGGCTTGCGCAACTGCGGTGCGGAACGTGACGTCCCACAGCGTGGGAGCCTCGGCCATGTAGGCGTGACCACGCTGATAATTACGCAGAAAGGCGCGCTGCGACACCGCGCGGGAGCGGGCGCCCACGGTGGCGTAGGTCATGGACCAATCCACCGACAAACCCAGCCTAAGCCACAGCTCCTCAAAAGCCTGCTCGTCGAGCTTCGTCAGCTGGTCGCAGAGCTGGGTGAAGTTACGCCGGGAAATCGAAATCTGCTGCTTCCCGGGCTGCTCTGGTAGAACGAGGTCCGGATCGTAGGGCAGCGAGGGGTCGCAGCGGACGCCGTAGTAGTTCTGCACCCGCCGCTCGGTAGCCAGGCCGTTGTCGTCCCACCCCATGGGGTAGAAGACCTCTTTGCCGCGCATCCGCTGGAAACGCGCGATCGCATCGGTGTGCGTGTAGGAGAAGACGTGTCCCACGTGCAACGAGCCGCTCACCGTCGGTGGGGGGGTGTCGATCGAGTAAACCTGTTCGCGGGTCTTGGTGCGGTCAAAGCTGTAGACGCCCTGCTCAGCCCAGACGCCCGACCACTTGGCTTCCAGGCCCTCCAGCGACGGCTTGTCTGGGAGGTAGCGCGACGGTTCTGACGTGGGCTGGGGCGGCTGTGTCATGCCGCAATGTTAATGGTATAGCATCTGATAGCAGCGGTTGCTATGATGATGGTATGGCTAAGACGATTACGCAGGCACAGCTGCGCAATGGCAGTGCTGGCGTTATGGACAGTTTGCAGGCCGGCGAGGACTTCATCATTACTCGAAACGGCGTCCCGGTGGGTGAGCTACGGCCGATTCAGTCTCAGCAAGATCCCACAGCAACCCAGGTCATCCAGCTGTTCAGTGGCTTGGCACGAGGATCTACCCAAGCGCAGATGCACGCTGAGTCTGATGCGCTGTTTGGCGAGGAGCGAATTAACGATGTCTAAGCAGCGCCCCGTTGGTCTGCTAGACACCTCGGTTGTTATCGACCTAGACGCACTTTCTCCGCACGATCTACCTGTTCGCTCCAAAATCAGTTCGGTCACACTTGCCGAACTAGGCATAGGGCTGCATACCGCCAAAGATCCCATCGAGCGCGCTCGCCGAATTGAGCGTATACAGCGCGTCGAAACATTGTTTCATCCACTGCCGTTTGATGCGATTGCCGCCCGAAGGTTAACGCACCTGGCTGGGCTTGTAGTTGCTATATCTAGTAGTCCGAAGCCCCGCAAGACAGATTTGATGATCGGTGCAACCGCTTCTGTTCATGCACTTCCTCTTTACACCAGAAACCCGGATGACTTCGCGGGACTGGACAGCGTTCTCACCGTAGTCCCAGTCTAAACGGACATTCATTAACACAAGGTTCTCAGTACCAACTCCTGCTCGTCGAGCTGACTTTACCTCTCGCACCTTCGAGCCTCACATGTCCACGATCCATAGATTTGCATCAGTTACACCCGACCAGTAGTTGGCTTTATTGGGCTAATATTGGGAATTAGCGAATGCAGCACAACCTGCAGTTAGTGACATACTTACGGCCCCTCGCTGTATCGGGGGTCGGTAAGCCATTGGCGTGCCAGCTACCGTCCCAATACAGCGAGGACCCCAACCCCCCGACGTTACCTACGGCGTGGTCTCCGATGCCTCGGGCCGCTGGGTGGAGAACCTGATCTGGGGGACAACGGCTCCTGTCTCGATTGCGCAATGAAGCGCGCCGAAACCTCCGGGTTAAAAGTGAAAGTTTTGCCGGCGTCATCGTAGGAACCGGCGGGGTGAGGTTCGCTGGTGTCGGTGCGGGCTACCGCGAGGAGAGCTCCGGCGATCTGGCTGCCTCGAACGGAGTCACTAGTCTCCACCTGCACTCGCAGAGTTGGCAGTCCAGCAATGATCTGGGCACCCAATTTCCATACCGGTTGTATCGAGGCGGGCTCTCCATTCACTTCAGCAAGCGTAAAGTCGGTGCCCGCTACGCCGGTCGTCAGCTTAATGCCCGGGATGGAAATGGCATCGGCCTTGCCTTTGCCGCTGGAGGTGCCGGGCATCACCAACGCCTGAGCAATGCGTAGGCCTACCGTGTCGGTGCAGTCGGTGATTCCTTGGAGGTGAGCTGCGATCCGATCGACATGGAGCGGCATAACGAGAGAACCGAAGATTCTCTTGGGCTGGTCTGAGGAGCGATACAGCTGTTGATCGGCGATATTGACCGGGGGTTTGATGCGGTAGGTAAGACGTATTGGGCCTTCATACCCCACAGTCCTGTCGGTGAAGGCCGCGAACCCTTCGAGCATTGCGACGTCGGTGAGGTCATAGCCTTCCCCGGAACATCGGAGCGCCACGGCGCGGTTGCCGGCCCGGTCAATACGGACTCGGTGGCCCATAAAAAACCCTGGACCATGCGCGTAGCTCTCCCTATCGGAAGGATGCCAGTCGCGTATGTGCGCGCCAAGACGGTCCATCGCCTTGTTCGGGCTCGTGCTCGGGGGTGTGGAATAGCCGCGGATAGCAGCAATAAGCTCCTCGACATCGTCGCAGGCTACAGCGGCGCCGGACACCTCCACGGATATCAGACTGAACTCGTGTGGGAACTGTAGACCCGCCCAATCCCCCGCATCGGCGAGTACCTGCGCTGATCGTTGGTTACGCCTACGGCCGATCAGAGATCTGCGCCAAGCGTTATACAACGTAATCGTCGTTGCGTCAGTGATTCCGTTGCGCATCTGGGCCAGCGCATCGAGCCGGCGCTGAAATTCGCCCAATGACTCCGCGGCTAACACCGGCAGTTCCTGATAACGGTCAAGCACACTACGAGCGTCGGAAAAACCGCCGGCGCCACGGAACGAGGTTCCGGAGGCACGTTGCTCGAGAGCTCGATCGAGAGCAGCGGTTACCAGCGGCGGTAGGGCCGGGAACTCGCCATCGGTAACGGCTCGCACCAGGCGGAGCGCAGCCGCCCACATATCCGGGTGGCCTGCCATATTGAACGTGGCAACGGTGCCGTGGTTTAACCCCACCTCCGCGGCGAACTGGTCGAAAGCCTCCGCCGGATTGTCGCGGATGAGTTTCTCGCGCGCCGCGCGCCGCAACCGCTCCTTGGTTGCTTCCTCGGCCGCTGTCGTGGCATTGCCGATAGCTTCTACTTTTTCTGTTACACGCCTATCCGCATTCACCGTGGCTATCAGCCCGGCGTCGGCAAGCCTCAGCTCTCGTACCAGAGAAAGAAGATCTGTGAACTGGGTACCCTGTTGTGGATTGAGGGCATACATCACCGCGTTCAACCTTCTGGACGGGTCAGTTACACGGTCCAGTGCCCAGCTGGCGATTGTTCTTCTAGCTCCCGGGTCAAAGCTGAGGTGGTTGAGTGCACGGGTAGCGATATCGGCGTATAGCCGATCCGTCAGCCGTGCAGCAAGCTGCCGCTCATACTGGCCCAGTTCGGCGACAAAATCGGTGGCAACCTGCGCGTCGTTCGCGACTATATCGATAACCGCCAGCACAAAATCGTCAAAGGAGCGGTCGGATGGGTGGCGGCGAGTCTCTACTCCCAGCTCTTGCCAAGCAGGTTGGTCCCCGTTAGGAGGGGCCGTCACCACGCGCAGCGCCCACGAACTATCGGGTTCGACATCCGTGGAACGGGCTGCTGTTTCAAGGAGTCGCCACGCGTATTCAGAAGAGTGCATGCACGCTCCACTACGTACCGAGTCGGGCTATCCTCAGGTAGTCGCCAGGCTACAAACCAATCTGGCAGTAACCGATCGTGTCGCGCAGTCTTTTTCTCGAGTCGAGCACGACCGATGCTTATGGAGGCGATGTCGGCAGCGGGTGCGCCAGACCTACAACGCGGTAAGCACCGAGGCCAGTTCGTCGGGCTGCACGAGCACCTCGCGGGCCTTAGAACCCTCGCTCGGGCCAACGATCCCGCGGCTTTCCATCAGGTCCATCAGCCGGCCGGCTTTGGCGAATCCCACCCGCAGCTTGCGCTGCAACATCGAGGTGGAGCCGAACTGGGTGCTCACCACCAGCTCGATCGCCTGCTTGAGCACGTCGAGGTCATCGCCGATGTCAGCATCGATTTCTTTGCTGCTCGCCGCGGGCGCGGTGACATCCTCGGTGAATTCGGGCTCGCGCTGGTCCTTGCAGAACGCCACCACGGCAGCGATCTCGGGTTCGGTCACCCACGCGCCTTGAGTCCGAACCGGCTTCGACGCTCCCATCGGCAAGAACAACGCATCACCTTTGCCGATGAGCTTTTCGGCCCCGGGCTGATCCAGGATGACACGAGAATCGGCGAGCGAGGACGTGGCAAAGGCTAGCCGGGACGGCACGTTGGCCTTGATGAGACCGGTGACCACATCCACACTGGGCCGTTGCGTCGCGAGTACGAGATGAATCCCGGCAGCCCGCGCCAGCTGCGTGATGCGAACCACCGAGTCCTCTACGTCGCGCGGTGCCACCATCATCAGGTCGGCAAGCTCATCGACGATGATCAGCAGGTATGGGTAGGGTCGGTACACCCGCTCGCTACCCGGCGGCGGCTTGATCTCACCGTGGCGCACTTTACGGTTGAAGTCATCGACGTGCCGCACCCCGGCGGCCGCTAGGTCCTCGTACCGCATGTCCATCTCTTTGACGACCCACCCCAGCGCATCGGCCGCCTTCTTGGGGTTGGTGATGATCGGCGTCACCAAGTGCGGTATGCCCTCATACAGCGTCAACTCAACCCGTTTGGGGTCCACCAGCACCAGTCGTACCTCATCCGGTGTCGCCCGCGACAAGATCGAGACCAACAGCGTGTTGATACAGCTGGACTTACCAGCTCCGGTGGCTCCCGCGATAAGAATGTGGGGCATCTTCGCCAAGTTGGCCACCACGTAGCCACCTTCGATGTCTTTGCCCAACCCAACTGTCAACGGGTGATGGTCATCGCGGGCGGGTGCCGAACGGAGCACGTCGCCCAGCGCAACGGTCTCACGGTCGGCGTTCGGGATCTCTACCCCCACCGCGCTCTTACCGGGAATGGGGCTGATGATGCGCACATCGGGGCTTTTCACCGCGTAGGCGATGTTGCGTGACAACGCCGTGATGCGCTCCACCTTCACCGCCGGTCCCAGCTCGATCTCGTACCGGGTGACCGTAGGTCCACGCGTGAAGCCAGTGATGGCGGCGTCTACGTCGAACTGATCGAGCACCGCGGTGAGCGCCTCGATGACGTGGTCGTTGACACGGCTACGACGGCGAGCTGGCGGACCGGCCGAAAGCATGTCAGCAGGCGGTAGCCGATAATCGCCGTCGGAGGCGCTTAGCGCCAACTGTTCTGCCCTGGTCGGCGCCGGCGTATGCGCGGGCGGTGGGGGCGGTACAGATGTCGCGGCCTCCGCGAAGACTCCTTGACGGCGACGCGTGGAGCGGCGCAGCTCTCCGGTGGCGGGAACCGCTTCGGTTTCCTCGGGCCCGGCGCCTGGAGGTGAGCCGCCTACTCGCGATCCAGCCCCAGCCCGACGCGGCACACTGTCGTTTCCACTCTCCTCGTCTGCCGCCGGGACGCCGAAGGCGAAGTCCAGCACTCGCTTTAGTCGAGACGGCAGCGTATTGATCGGCGTCGCCGTCACCACCAGCAGACCGAAGATCGTCAGCAGCGACAGTAACGGAACCGACACCCAGATACTGGTCACGTCGGTGAAGGGTGTTGCTACGTAGCGTCCTACCGCACCCGCGGCTGCCGACCACCCGCTTGGGTGCTCCGGAGAGGACCGAATCAGATGCAACAGGCCCAACCCACCAGCAGTCAGCGCGGTGGCGCCCACCATGATGCGGCCACGCTGCGACTCATCGGGCGTGTGACGCATCAAATGCACCGCCGCGATCAGCGCCACCACCGGCAGCACCACCGTGGCTGAGCCGATGAGGAATCGCAGACCAAGCTCGAGCGATTGCCCGAACACGCCGGCCTGGTCGAACCAGACCGCCATTGCAGTCGCAATGGCGAAGCCAAGCACCAACAGGGCCAAGCCGTCTCGGCGGTGGGCCGGGTCGAGGTCTGCGGCACTGGCCGCGTTCCGACCTACCAGCCGAGCAGCGCCACCTAGCGCGCGTGCCACACCCGTCCAGACGGCGACGAACGGCCGGAACACGCCGAAGGAGGATTTACGTCGCGCCACATTCGCCGAACGCCGTTTGGCGCCCGAAGATCTCGCGCTGTCGGACCTGCGCACACGCTTGCCGATTCTGCGTGTGGGAGTACTTCGCGCGGCCATGCCACAAACGGTATCGCGTCAACCCTCAGAACCCTGGTAGCCCCGGCGACTTCAGCCGTGACAACATCCCCATCGACCAACTCGACAGTTTCCGTAAGTTCGGCGGGAGTTTGGCGATCAGCTAGGCAGCCGCCAGGACACCACCTGGTTTAGCTGCCAACGTGTACCGCAGACCAGTCGCTGCTTATCGACGCCGCACAGCCGGGTCGGCAGCAAGGTCGGCTCATAGCCGTCGGTCACCGGTTCGCTTTGCACCTCGACGGTCTTGACCAGTCCCGGTCGCTCCAGCGAGCCGAGTTCCAGCGTTCGTGCATTAGCCGACACCACCACCACGTCGGTGGAGTCCGAACCCGGCGACGTCGTCGCGACGAGCAGTCTTTTTTGCGTTCCGACCGTTGCGCTCCGCACGAAAACCGGGGCCTTCCCGCGCCACACTCGGCGACCCGTCTTGGCGACAACGACCTCGGTGCGGGCTTTGTCTAGCGGACACGGATTGACGAAAGAACCCCCGCCATCGCACAGCAGCAAAGCCACTACGTCACCGTTTCGCCGCACATGCATAGCGCCTTTATCGTTGGTGGCCACGACTTTGCCGGTTTCGGGATTGATCAGCCTGGTCGCGGAGCCCTGCGCGTTGGGCACACAAACCATCGTCGAGCACTGCCGGGGGACCGCATCGGCACCAAGCTCGGTAGACCACACCGGAGTATCGAGTTTTCCCTTCGAGACGCCCTCAATTCGAACGTCCGATCCAGGAAGGACCCGTACCAGGACGTCGTCAGAGTAGGCAATATAGCGAGTGGGGTCACCGGATCCGCGGGGCACGCTGATGAGGTCCTTGCCGGTGTCGAGCTCTCGCACGACGGTGGAGGTCGCACCGTCCATCACCGCAAATTCACCGTCGAACAACGGCGTCGGCGCGAATCCGTCCGGCAGTAGGCCCGCTAGCTCGTTGACACCGTCGTCGACCGGCCGGGCATTGTCGAATTTCCAGCGCTGCCGACCGGAAGTGACATCGATCGCAGCGAAGGTCTGCCGCCCTCCTTCCGTTGGAAGGTCTCGAAGCACAACCGTCTGCTGCGAATACAGCCATCCAATCTGATCGTCGAATGCCTTGATGACCCGACCGTCCTCGGCATTGACCAGCAGAGTACGGCGGTGAGCCTGTTCGTTACCGGCGTGGTTGTCGCGCAAGCTGCCGCGTAACCCGTCGCCACTGACAACTACAACATCACCAACAGCGGTCAACGTGACCCCAAGCGGCTGGCCGGTCAGCTCCCAACGCTGCTGACCGTCGGTGAGGCTTCGACCCCGCAGCGCGCAGTCGGCTCCGTTGGCGTGGGGGCCGGCTCGCTGGTTACATTCGATTGCCACCAGCATCTGGTCTACCAGGGTCGAAGACCACATCGAGACCGAAGCACCCGAGCGCCATTGCTCGGTGAGCGTGCCCTGACGCTTATCCGTGGCCGGTTTATCGTCGGGCTGGGAGTCCGATCCGGAGCCCTGTAACACGGTGACTCCGATGACCAGCGCTACGACGCTGATCGCGATCGCGATCAGCCAACCCCGGTTGAACCGACGCTGGGGTTCGTCGTCGGGATTCCGATTGCCAGGAGCGGAGTTTCCGATATAGCTATAACCGGGATAACCGCCGCCCTGCTGCCATTGCGGTCGGGGTGCACCGGGATGGTGGTAGGGGTCGTTGGCCGACAACGGTTGCTGGGGATAGCCGGACGGGTCGGGACCAGGCTGAGGGTAACCAGCCTCAGGGTAATACGACATCTGATCACCCCCCCTCAGCGGACTAAGTCACGTTCCATGTCGTAGCCCGCATCGGGGACCACCTGCTGCCGCACGACAGCGTGCTATCGGTGGCCACACAGGACACGTTCGGTACGGCGATTAACGTGGCGGACTCCCGTTGATTCCCGACAGCGGGCTGACCAGTGGCTCGCTCCACCGACTCTAGAGCCTTCAGCGCAACCGTGCCGACTGTAGTGGGATTACTCGAATCGTCGGAGAAGGCTAACACCCGCACGCGATTACCTTCGGCAACACCGACCATGAGGCTAGCACCGGCGTCGCGGCCTTGTGGGGCAACGAATGCAGGCCGCTTGCCGCTCCACACGCGTGCGCGATCGCGGATACGAACCACCTCGACACCGGCGTCCTGGCCGGGGCAGACCCTGACATCCTGCGCCGCCGAGCAGCGCACGATGACTGCGAGGTCTCCACCACGGCGAACATACGACCAGCCGGAATCGTTCCGGTAGATCGGTTCACCGCTCACCGGGTCCACCACGGCACTGCGGTGGGAGCTCACATCCTGTACGCAGACCAGTCCCGCGCACGCGGCCACATAGCCCCCTGGGGGGAGCTCATAGTTCCACGGCTGCGCCGCATCGTCGGCACCAAGCCGAGTACCGTGCAGCACACGCTTATCGCCAGCACCGGTGACATGCAACGCGTACCCACTGGCGACGCCGAAGATTCGACCAGCCAAACGCGGCTGAGCTAGGCCGCCGGTGGCGATATCGCGAATCTTGTACTCCCCGGCCGTCGTCGCGTCGGGAACCATAACGTAGCGGTTACCGCCGGCCATGCCGTCGTAGTACATCCGATCGAAGCCGCTGGGCACCCCGATAGACGCTTGGCTCACTGCCCGAGCATTCTCCACGGCGGGGCTCTGCGCGATGGGTACCTGCCATAACTTACGGCCGTCGGTGACGTCGATGGCGATGACCTGACTGACGGCCTCGGTGGGGCGTTCGGCGAAGATCGCTGTCGTTCCGGCGTAGCCAAGCAAGACCCCGTCGGCGAACGTACGGGTGATCTCGCCCGTCACCGCCGACACCACCAGGGCCTGATCTCCGCCATATGCGATGACGGCTGGACCGGTCGATGCCAGTGCTACCCCGATGGATTGCCGGTCTAGCTTCCAGCGGGACTCTCCGTCCCGCTGGCCACGACCGATCAGGGAACAGCTTTTCGGCTTCTCGCGAGTGCGAACTATCGGCCCCTGGCCTTGTCGGGAGCGTTGCGCCGAAATCGCCACATTCTGTGATGCAGGTTGGCACTCCACGCTGACGATCGTGTCGTTGACGGCGACTATGTCCAGGGTAAGCCGGGAGTCCGGCGCCTGCCACACCTGCTCGAAAGCGCCAGATGAGCTCGCGCTGGCACGGGACGAGTCTTTCGAGCCAATGAGGTGATACATCGTCCCCACGACCAACAGCGCCAAGACCACAGCGACCACCACGATCAAGCGGCCGCCGCGCCGCCGCGCCGCCGGCAGCCTCACGTACGGCGGGCTCGTAGGTGGGGCGGTGAATTCTGACTCGGTGAACGCTAGATAGCGCTGCGGAACGGTCCTCGCCAATTCTGACTGAACCGCGATGGTCGGTACGGCGGAGCACCATACCGGCGGAGTGTGCACGAGTTCGGAGGCGGCACGGGCCGGCGGAACAAACCGCGTGGTCTCCTGCTCGATACCGACCCATTCGGTGGTTTGGCCATCCTCGGTGAGCGATCGATTCACTGCTGGCTGCACGCTTACCGGCCACAGGGGCGCAAACACCGATGGTGCTTGGAGTGCCGCGGGATCGATCGGCAGCTGATCGGGGTGTGCCTGGCGATAGGTCAGCTGCTCGGCGAGATGAGCGGGGTCGACAGGCTCCAGAGGCCCGTAGAAACTGCGCTGGCCGTAGGACAGCGGACGGCCATAATCGTCGACACCCCAATACGGGTCGCGTTGTGAATACGGCCGTACTGCTTCGGTCACAGCGTTATCGTGCAACCACGCGACACTGACGGCCGGTAACAACATCAAGTTCGGACCGAACGCCCGAGTACATACCAGCTACACGGTCTGTCTGAATAACGGGGGTTTGGGTTGATGTGGCGGAGCGGCCGTTTCACCGTCGATTGAATGACACCACAACTGCTACGCCTCCTGCCAGGCGACCTGGCATCAGGATGGAGTGCGGCGATGCTCCGGCGCCGCGCCGCGGGAGACGAAGGTGGCGGCAAAGGCGCGAAACTCCTGCGCGGCAAGATCTTCGCGGTCCCCCAGCTCGGCAACGGACGACCGCACGGCGTCCAGGGCGTCACCATCCTGGCCGAGCAGCGTTAACGCGACCGGCAATCGGTAGACCAACTGGTGGGGAAAACCATAGTCGCCCAATCGCAAAGTGACCGCCAGGGCCTCTAGGCAGGAGTGCGCCTTAAAGAACGGGAAGGCATAGGTGGCAATGGTGTCGACCATCTTCCTTACCTGACGTTCGAGCTTTTTCTCCCGGACCCCTTCGAACAAATAGTGAGTGCCGAACTCACTGAAGGGGCCCCTGGCAAGCTGGCTGAGAGGGGCGCTGATCGTCAGGGGAAAGTACGGGTGGAACTTCACGCCGCGGCGGCGTGCCACCTCCCGCTCCACCGCCTGGTGGCCCACCCCGAGCACCGGATTGATCAGTAGTTTGTCGTCCCCTCGTCGCACAGCTCGGTTCAGCCCCACCCACCCGAACACGTCGGGCGCCACCTCGATAGTGCTGCCATAGCGCCGGCGGGTGAAACCGAGACCCCGGAGACTCTCATCGGCGACACCGATCACCGCGTCGATAAGCTGCCGGGAGGCGCCCATTACCAGGAACGTCCCCTCATGCTGTATCTCTCCACGGCTAAACGTGCAGCACAGACGGCACGATCATGGGGCGTCGCCGGTAGGTGGAGCTCACCCACTTGCCGACTGTGCGCCGCAGAATCTGCTGTAGCTGACGGGTGTCTTTTACACCTTCAGCGCCCGCCGCCGATAGTGCCGTCATGATCAGCGGCAACACCGCGTCGAAGTCGGGTTCGTCGGTGAAGCCTCGGCCGGCGACATACGGCCCACCCACGACCTTGCCCGTGACCTCATCGATCACGACGGTGGCCGAGACGAAGCCTTCATCGCCGAGGATGCGCCGATCGGTGAGCGAGGTCTCCCCTACTTCGTCTACGGCCAATCCGTCGACATAGACGTAACGGTTGGGAACTGTGCCGACCAGGCGCGCCCGTCCCTCCACCAGGTCGACCACATCCCCATCGGCGGCAATCACGACGTGGTCGCTAGGCACACCGGTGAGTTCGGCAAGCCGAGCGTTCGCCTGCAGGTGTCGCCACTCGCCATGCACCGGCATCACATTGCGCGGTTTGACCATGTTGTAGAGATAAAGCAGCTCACCGGCAGGCGCATGACCAGAAACGTGGACCTTGGCGACCTCTTTGTGAATGACAGTGGCACCGAGCCGCACCAAAGCATTGATCACCCGATACACCGAACTTTCGTTCCCGGGAACCAGGCTGGAGGCCAGCACGATCATGTCGCCGGGCTGGATATGGATGTGGTGATGGTCACGAGCGGCGAGCCGGCCCAGCGCGCTCATCGGTTCACCCTGCGAGCCAGTGCTCATCAGCACGATCTCCTCAGGCGGTAACTCGATAGCCTCCTCCATCGAGATCAACGTCTGGTGCGGAATGGTGAGGAGCCCTAGGTCCTTGGCCACGCCCATGTTACGAACCATGGAGCGTCCCACGAAGGCGACTTTCCGCCGGTGGGCGGCGGCGGCGTTGAGTACTTGCTGCACCCGGTGCACGTGGGAGGCAAAGCTTGCCACCACGATCGCCCGCGGGGCGGCGCGGAACAGTTGATCGAGCACGGGGCCGATCTCGCGTTCGGGCGTAACGAAGCCGGGAACCTCAGCATTGGTGGAGTCCGACAGCAGCAGATCGACTCCCTCGCGACCCAAGCGGGCGAAACCACCCAGGTCGGTGAGCCGACCGTCCAGCGGCAGCTGATCCATCTTGAAGTCGCCGGTGTGCAGCACGGTGCCGGCGGTCGTGGTGATCGCGACGGCAAGCGCATCGGGGATGGAGTGGTTTACCGCGAAGAATTCGCACTGGAACGGGCCGAGTTTTTCGCGCTGCTCTTCGGATACGGTCAGGCTGTAGGGCTTGATCCGGTGCTCAACAAGTTTTGCTTCTACCAGCGCTAATGTGAATTGCGATCCGACCAGCGGAAGATCTGGTTTGAGACGAAGTAGGTACGGCACACCGCCGATGTGGTCCTCGTGGCCGTGTGTCAACACGACCGCGACGATGTCGCCGAGGCGGTCGGCGATGGGCGAGAAATCCGGCAGGATGACGTCGACACCACGGTGCTCGGGTTCGGGGAACAGCACGCCGCAGTCGACGATGAGCAGTTTGCCTTGATACTCGAAGACCGTCATGTTGCGGCCGATGGCACCCAGTCCGCCCAGGGAGACTACCCGCAACCCGTCGGGGTCTAACTCGGGTAGTGGGGCCTGCTGGTCGGCAGGCTTGGCAGCTGCGGAGGTTTGGACTTGCGAACGTGTCATATGCGAATAACTCTCATGTTGGTTAGCTTTACTAAGTGGTTTCGTTACCAAGGGTGTCCGTCAATAGGTTACTGCCAAGGCCGCGGGAGCCGCCGCCTACGAGGAAGCGTGGAGCAAGGCGGCTCGAGCAACGGAACGTCGGCGGGGGCCTATTGACGGATGACCTATGCCGTCCCGAAGTAGCTCATGTGCAGGGTCATAGGACTGCACTCGCCGAGCTACTTTCGCTCCGATGAGTAACAGGTGCTGCGGTAGAGATATTGGCCGCGGCCAGGTCAGCGGCGAGCTGCTCGCGCTGCTGCGCGGTGGCATCGACCAACGGGGAGCGCACCGGGCCGCCTGGAAGCCCCATGGCAGTCAAGGCAGCCTTGACGGTGATGACACCTTGAGTTCGGAAGATGCCGGTGTAGGCGGGCAAGAGTTCTTGATGCACTGCCCGGGCGGTGGTCACGTCTCCTGCCTCGTAGGCATCGAGCATAGCTCGCATTCTGGCCGCGGCCACGTGGCCTACCACGGAGACGAATCCCACCGCACCAATCGACAGTAACGGAAGGTTGAGCATGTCTTCGCCGGAGTAGTACACAAGCTTACTACGTGCCATCACCCACGAGGTCGCCCCGAGGTCACCTTTAGCGTCCTTGACGGCCAGGATGTGTGGATGGTCGGCGAGTCGGACCAAAGTTTCGGTCTCGATAGGCACTCCGCAACGACCCGGAATGTCGTAGAGCATCACAGGAAGCTCGGTGGCATCCGCGGCGGCCATAAAATGCCGCAACAGGCCCGCCTGCGGCGGCTTGCTGTAGTAAGGAGTAACCAGGAGCAGCCCGTGGGCACCGATGGCCTGTGCGCGGTGCGCGAGTTCTACGGTGTGATCGGTGTCGTTGGTCCCGACCCCGGCGATCACACGAGCGCGGTCTCCCACCGCGTCCAGCACCGCGCGTAGCAGCTCGCTCTTCTCCGCATCGCTGGTGGTGGGGGCCTCTCCGGTGGTGCCGTTGACGACAAGGCCGTCGTTACCGGAGTCGACCAGGTAGCTGGCAAGTCGCCCCGCCCCGTCGAGGTCGAGCGCTCCGTCGTCGGTAAAAGGCGTAACCATTGCGGTCAACATGCGACCGAACGGTCTGCCAGCACGATGTTGACTACTCATACGCTCACGCTAGCAGCGACCACCGTCATTGCGTCGACAAACACTGGTGGGCCACCGACTAACCGCTCTACCGGGAGTGGAGATCCGATAGGAACGAAGCTATCCGGCATGCTCTGAGATCTGGCTGGTGGCACGAAACCACAGTGCCGCAGCCACCATGATCACGTCAAATTATAGGCAAACACAACAGCTGTCGTGCTCAAACACAAAGAAGAACCCCGTGACGCACCAGTCGGGGGCCGGGACGTAACGGGGTTCTGAGGGTTTATCGGCTCCGATGGCTCAGGTGTTACAGGGTAGCTCGACAACCTTCTCGCTGGTGCCGCACTTTGAATTTAGTGCTACACTTCTAGTATGCCTACTGTCCGTCCACGCCACACGATCACAGAGACCGACCGGGTTGCCCAGGCTATCGATCGAGCAGCGCAACGCTGGCCTGACGAGCGGGGTTCCAGGGCGCGATTGCTGCAGCGACTCATCGAAGAGGGGGAGCACGCTATCCAGGAGCGCGGTGAGGACGCGGCTCGGCTTCGGCGAGAGGCTATTGCGCGGACTAGCGGCGCCCTCACCGGCACCTACGGTGAGGACTACCTTGACCGACTACGTCAAGACTGGCCGGAATGATCGTTGTCGACGCTAGCGTGCTCATCGCTCACCTTGACACCACCGACGCCGCACACGATGCAGCCGAGAGCTTGCTGCTGGCTCATGCCACCAGCCCGTTTTCCGCCAGCCCGATCACCTTGGCAGAGGTGCTCGTCGGCCCCACACGCGCCGGACGACAGGCGGAAGCCGGCGCGGCGCTACTGGATCTCGGGATTGGCACAATCCCGCTCCCGGCGGACGCACCTACGCGTTTGGCTGCGCTCCGAGTGGCCACAGCGCTTAAACTTCCGGACTGCTGCGTGTTACTCGCGACCCAGCAGTGCAACGCTGTGAGCATTGCCACGTTCGACCAGCGACTAGCCGCGCGCGCCAAAGAGTTGGGGTTCACGGTTGCGAGGTGAAACACCGAAGATCACGGGTCCTCGGTGCTGGAGATGCGATACTTCCGCACCTCCGCATTGCGGATCTGTGCGGCTTGCTCGGCGTCCGGACCCGAATCGCGGAACGCAAGCAGCTGCTCGTCGGACTCCCAGCGTTCATACACGTTGATCCGATCCGGCTGGATCGGATCGGCCGCGATGGCGAAGTCGAGGCAGCCCGATGCTGCTCGGGCCTGCTCTACGACGGTGACGCATTCGGCGGCGTAAAGGTCGCGCTCGGCGCTATCGACCTGGAGCCATCCGGCGACGATAAGCATGGTGCCCCCCACGGGTACTTTCACACGCCGATCGACGGTGACACTACATATGACCATCGCCGGATCGAAAAGTCATCGCTATCTACAAGAATCGAGCCAACGGCACCCTCTAGCCTTCAGTCACCAGCGGACTGGAAGCCACCTCGGTGCCGTCGGGTAGCGCGCTGATGGTGAAGTCGGCGAAGACACTCGACGCGACGTCGCCCAGTTGCCTCAGACACTCCACCGCAAGCGCACGGATCTCGGTGTCGGCGTGCTCGCTGGCACGCATAGCGATGAAATGCCGCCACGCCCGGTAGTTACCGGTCACTACGATGCGGGTCTCGGTGGCGTTGGGTAGCACACTGCGGGCCGCTTGCCGAGCTTGTTTGCGGCGTGACGTGGCGTTTTCCACGTCGGCGAACTTCTTCTCCAGATCCTCCAGCAGCTCGGTGTAGGCCTGTTGCGCCGATTGCGTCGCGGCGAGGAACTTCTGGTGCAGTTCGGGATCGTCGGCGATGACACTGGGTTCCACCATGGCGGCGTCACGCTCGGGCACGTACCGCTGGGAGAGCTGACTGTAGGAGAAGTGCCGGTGACGGATCAGCTCATGGGTCAGCGATCGAGACAGCCCCGTGAGATAGAAACTCACCACTCCGTGCTCCAGCACCGAAAGATGACCCACGTCGAGAATGTGTCGGATGTACCCCGCGTTAGTTGCGGTAGCCGGGTTGGGTTTCTTCCATGACTGGTAGCAGGCACGACCCGCGAACTCCACCAGCGCCTGGCCACCATCGATATCGGTGGACCAGGGCACATCTTCGGGAGTCTGGAAGTTGGTCCAGCCCACCAGCTGAACCCGCATCGGTACGGTCTGGGGCACTCTGGTTCTCCTACCTACCTCAGTTGTTCCGGCGAATGTGGTCGAGCGGTATTCGTTACAGCAGTGAGGGTTCTATACGTAGAACGACGTGAACGGTTCCCATGGGAGGTTACGGGCCACCACGAACAGCACCCAACCGAGGGCATAGCCGGCGATGATACCGCCGGGGAGACTAACTCTCGGCAGCCGAAACTTTCCGACCCGATCGGCTACAAGCACAAGATATGCGTACAGCAGCACAGGTACGGCAATAAACGCCATGAGGTGAAAACGCGCAGCCTGCAGCAGATCACCGTGCAACAGGTACCACACCATACGAGTACCGCCGCAGCCCGGACAGTCCAGTCCCGTCATAGCCCTAAACGCACACGGACCTAGCGGGTTGAACCTATCGTCGGCAGGGTTGGTGACGAGCACCCAGGTGGCGGCGGCAGCCATGCAGCCCAAAATGGCCAGCGGCGCCAGCCAGCGAGGCCTCGACCACAGTCGCGCGATGAACGCCTCGAATCGGCTTTCCACCACGACGACGTGTGGTTGGTGAATCGGCGGTTCGGCAGGAACTTGCGGCATATTCGCAGTCATCTCACCCGCCGTCATGGAGGCGACGAGCGATGAGGTCTGCGGTGCTGTCACGGTATCCACCGTACCCTTCGGTGCGGCGCGGACCGATCTAATCGCCCAACAGGTCTTCGAAGAACGAGCGCTTCTTCTTCTTTTTGTAATGGTCGTGTCCGTAGCCACGGTCCTCGTGATGTCCCTGACTGTAACGGTGATCGTCAGAACGCTCACGACCGTAGCCGTAGGCCGGCGAGCCGGAGACCGGTGAGACTGGTGCGTTGCGCGGCGGACCATAACCGCCGCTATGGCTAGGCGTCGGCGAGTAGTAGTCCTGCGCCGCGCTGCTGAGTTTCTCCAGCTCGCCCTGGTCGAGGAATAAGCCCCGGCAGGATGTGCACTGATCGACGATCACACCGTTGCGTTCGTACTGTCGCATATCGCTCTGACATTTCGGGCAGGCCAGCTGCATCGCTACTCCTTATGGGTACTGGTGCATAAGGAAGCGATTCTGCCTCAACCTACCCGCAACCACCACTGCCGGGCCGACGAATACGCCTGGCGGTCATCACATGGGTATATCGCCCCGACCCCCTACCTCACGACGTCTAGCAATTCACCAGTTCGGGTGACTGGTTGAGTAGCTGGGCACGGGGCGAGGTGAACGCGGCGAGGTCGGCATCAGCCGTCGCATCGGTGCCGAAGACCCCCACGGCGTGGCAGTTTTGGAACGCCAACCGCACGCCCAAGTGGCGCTGCAGCGTTGCGCGCATCGCGTCGCTGGCCATGACCCGAAGCAGCTGACCGCGTGCCTGCTCATCTGGCGGCGGGGTCTGGTTGTAAACGTAACTCGACGTTTCGGTTTCTTTGCCTTGGTGCAGTTGGGCGGCTAGGTCCGCCACGAGCTGGTAGGCGTATGGAAGTGAGGTACGAATGCAGTCGGCGAAGTGTTCATCGCTGACCTCACCATGCTGGGCTTGCGAGAGCAGTTCGGGCGAAACGGTCAGCGACATACGGACCTCCATGGTTTCGGCAGCGCACCACAGCGATGCACGTGAAAACCATTTTCACTAATTGTGACAGGAAGGTCAACCGTTGACATTGCGAATGCAATGAGTTAGGCCCGGACAAGAACGTCGAGCAGCCCGATCATCCGAGAATATTGGGCCGGTCGATAACCCACAGCAAACTACTGTCCGGCTGCCGGCGCGCCACCTCCGCGGTCGCACCATCGATGAGTCAGCGCAGCAGCTCTCGCAGCTGCTGACGAAATTCGTTGACTCGTGCCAAGTTTGCCACGGCGGGCCGCTCCCCCAGCTCGACGTCCAGCGCCCGCAGTTGCGCAACCGTGCGCGGTGGACGCACCACATGCTCGGCCAAAGTGGACCGGACGGTCTGCAAAGCCATGTCAACCTCCCCGCGCCAAAGCTGGCTTCTAGCCAGCCACAGCCGGTTGTACACCGCCTCACGCGGGAACTGGATGTCGTCGACTGCAGCGTTCGGCGCGAGCAGCTGAGCGGCCTCTGTGAGCCACCGTTGCGGCTGCCTGGAACTGAATCTGGCCAGCGATAGCAAGGCGTGTCCTTGCCGCACTCTGCTCTGCGCCGGCCCGAACCAGTACAGCCAGTCGGGTCTGCTCTCCAAGGCATCGGGCCCTTCGATGAGCGACTGGGCATGGTCAATGCTGGTACGGAAACCGTGAGCACTGCCAGCCAAGGCTTCAGTGTGAGCTAGCACCCCGCCGACCATGGAGCGAACCGCGGGTGGCGCTCCCTTGGCGGCCTCGGTGGCAGCGTTGGCGAGGTCGGTCGCTTCGCGGGCTTTGTTGCGGTAGATCGCTTGGTGCGCCAGTGCGGCTAGCAGGTAGGCAGCGTATGCCCGGTCGTTTACGCTGCGAGCCGCATGTAGGCCGGAGTAGAAGTACCGCTGCGCGAGTCCCTGCTCGCCCGCGTCGTAGGCCATCCAGCCGGCGATCTGACTCACAGACAACCAGAGCCGAATCAGCTCATGCAGCACGGTCGAGTTGGCGGCATCTCCAGATGCCAGCTGCTGACCGATACTCAGGAAGTATCGGTGCACAAACCGAAGGTTCTCTAGGCTGCCGCCTTCCTGATCGTCCAGGCGGCGCAGTGCGGCGACGGTGATGCCCGCGATGTTGGTCATCGAGCCGGTGACGATGCGCCCTTCCCGGTGGGAGCTGTGGTATTCAATGGGGCCGATGGGCGTAGCCAGGCTATCGAGATAGGACCACACAGGCCCAGTGAGCGCATCTCCCCACACGCTGAGAAAAGCGCGACGATTGAAGTCAAGGATCTTCTCACCGTGCTCAAGCCAGCATTCCAGTGCGCTGAGCGTGCCACTGTGCCACCATGGGCCCTCGACACCGTCGAGGGCCGGAAGCCACAGTTGGGAGCGCTTAGCCCGACCCTGCCATGCCTCTTCCAGGCTTACTTCTCGATCGGCAGCCTCT
This sequence comes from Mycobacteriales bacterium, assembly GCA_041743105.1. GTDB lineage: Bacteria > Actinomycetota > Actinomycetes > Mycobacteriales > QHCE01 > QHCE01. The sequence continues at coordinate 42,655 of JBGTNI010000015.1, forward strand.
GAGAGGACATGCGCAACAACCGTGGGTACCGGGTCGCGGGGAACCCGCGCCTGATTAACCCACTCGGCCACCGTGGAGCGCGAAACATACCCAGAGCCGAGCACGCCATTGATCTCACGCACCAGACGCGACTGGGACCAGCCCAACTCCGCCAGCACCGCGAGCAGAACCTCATTACGTAGGGCCATGTCACACCTCCAACACGGTCGCGTATGTGGGACCGCGATCGAATTACTAGCTGTGCCTTATGGCGCGCGGTTCCGCGAGACGCGTCACCTTAGTGTGAGGCGAGCAGCTGCCAATATCCAGTTTGAGAGGCGCCAATTGAATGGGCGCGTGCCGCGAACTCGGCGGATGGGCGCAGGAAACCGTCAACCGTTACCTGCGAGAAGCACCCTAAGGAGGTCTATAGAACTGTCCCGAATAAGATCTCACGCCACCAAGGCAGACTGTAACCGTTGCCGAAGAGACCGGACCTCCGGAAGATTACGGCTTTGTCGAAGATTGGAAAGGTCGTGATCAAGATCCTGAAGCACTTTACGGGATCGAGGGGAGGCCACAGCCGACATGCGATCGACTGCGGTCTCGGCAAGCCCTAAGCCGCGATAGAGATCGCCTTTCTTGATATGTGCCCGCGCAAGCCAAGCGCCGAAAAATAGCGCGTCCCTAGGACGATCGGGTCCCGTTTGGTCCACCTCAGCAGCAAGCAGGCGCTCTGCTTCGTCAAGCTGTGATCGCGCGCTCCGCGGGGTGAGAAGACTTAGAAGTAGCATGCTGTGGCCTTGGTATGTGTCCGCTGCGGTCGAATCCAGCCAGTACAAGTAACTTGGTCGTCCGCCAGATTGTTGTGCTTGCTCAAATAGCTGCCTGACGTGCGCAGATGCCGATTGAAAGCCATACACGTTCCCCGTGATCGCATGGGCGTGCGCTACCCGTGTCATTGCCACAGTGCGCACGATGGGATGGGCTTTACCAGCTGCTCTGACTGCCGCCTCTGCGAGCGCACTAGCCTCGTGAGGCTGGTTTCGATGCGCAGCCTGATAGGACATAAACGACAAGATATGCGCCCCTAGGCCGTGATCGTTTACGCTGTGCGTTGCCTGCAACCCGAGGCGGAAGTACCGCTGCGCGAGGCCATGAAGCTCAGCGTCAAAGGCCATCCAGCCCGCGATCTGAGCCAGTGTGGCTAATGTCGAGACCAGGCTCTGCGCAGTGCCCTTTTCAGTAAACGCTCCATTATGCAGGTAGCCGTTGACCTGGCGAATTGCGATTCCGATCTGCTTCAGGTTTTCTTTACTTCCGCCGTCCAGATCGTCCATGCGGCGGAAAGCGCCAATCAACGACGTGAAGTACTCCAACAGGGCTGGCGAAACCTTGGTGTCGGAAAATCCCGAGGCACCGAGAACCTTCTCAAAAGCACCCGGCTGTGGAACATTGCCGATCTGCCCCACGTACTGCCACGCTGGGGCCGTCAAGGCCGTGCCCGACACTGCCATGAAAACTCGACGATCCGAATCGAACACATCCCCGCCATTCGCTAACCAACCAGAAATAAGAGCTTTCGTTCCCTGCAAATCCCACGACACCCACGTACCGTCATCTGCCGCCACGCACAGCGGGGATCGTGCTACCCCGGGCCACAGCTGCGAAACCGCCACCGGGGCACCGGTCGCCTGTGACAACACATGAGCCACCAGCGTCGGCAACGGCTGACGCGGGACTCGAGATGAATTTATCCATTCCGACACCGTGGTCCGCGACACATAACCCACACCCATCTCGCGATTAACCTCATGCGCCAACCGCGCCACCGACCACCCGACCCCTTCCAGTAGCGATGCCAAAACAGCGCTACGCCGTCCAATAGGCCCATCTGCCACGCCACCACCCCCACACACAGCCGCCCGCGCACAACCATGCACTGAATCGATCGTTACTAGGTCAATCGAAAAGTAGCCAAAATTTGTAGGCCAGGATGCACTGCTTTTGGTGCTGAGCCGATCGTTACTAAGTCAGCCCGAAAGTAGCTAGGTTTGCAGGTAAAAAGGCTGCACTTATCTAGCTGCTTACGTCCTGATTTTTAATCGGGGCAAGGATAACCCGCTCCAGCGCCAAGAAGAAGAGTTGATGTTAATAAAGGCCGCCTAAGCGCCAATTACGCGCTATCCCGGCTCAAACCGACGCATCGGCGGTGCCGAGGCGAACACCGTCGTGTGCTACGAATGCCCTACTGCCGAACACTCTAAGTACGCGGCGTGGGCTCTGCCGCGTCAACGATGAGCTGCTCGCGGGCCACAACCTTTCGCCCGTAATAGACGGTGAATGCAAACGCCGCAGCATACGGCGCAATACCGAGAATCCGCGCAATGCCTAGGCCCACGGTCATCTCCGAAAGGTACAGCCACAGCTGCACCCCACCACGCACGAGGAAGACCCCGCACCACAACAGCGACAAAGCACTGAACGCGCGAAGTAACCGAGGGCGAGTGCGCCAATCGGCGTAGCTGCCCGTCACGATGGACCAGACGTAACCCACCAACGGCCTTCCCACCGCCGCCGAACCGGCGAAAGCCAGGCCGTACACGAAGTTGGTGATGATCCCTGGCAAGAAAAAATCCTGTGCCCGGCCGGTTTTAGCCGCGATCAGTGCCGCGAACGCAACCCCGAGTAAACCTGTGAGCGCATGGCGCGGTGAATCCCGCCGAACTAGCCGGTACCCCGCGATCAGGATCGCGGCGGCGACCGCAGACCAGATCGCCGCCTGCAACGAGGTGAACACATACACCCCGACGAACACCACAATGGGTAGCGAGCTCTCCACCATGCCCCGTACGCCGCCGATCTGATCGGTTACGGCGTCGCGCAACGAAGCATCGGCGCTAGCGCGCGCTGGAGCGGTTGAGCGAGGAGGAGACTGCGCCGGGTTACTCACGATTGGCCTGCTTCCAGCGTGTACATAGGGTTGAAGATCACTTTACGGCCTTCACGAATGGCGACCCGACCGCGTACCCGCAGCTGTGCACCCGCGACTATCCCGCCAATGGTGGAACGGCCCAGCCAAACCAGCGTCACGCTGCCGCTGTCGTCGAAGAACTCTGCCTCTACCGTTGGACTACCAACCGCACCCCCAGGAATATGCTGCACTGCCCGAAGCCGTCCGTACAACTCGACCAGGCCGCCCCGGTCACACATTGCCGTAGATGTAGCGCCGCGCCGTTGACGTTGGCGTCGCAGCTGCGAGGCCTCGAGTTCCTCGTCGGATTTGATGAGCCACCGCAGAAAACCAGGTTCAGCGTCGGATGCGAATTCAGCCACGGACCCTCCGTCGTTATGAACCTTGCCAATTGGTCCCCACCAAGGCCGCAGGAACCGACGACTACGAAGGTAGGTGACGCGACCAAAGACATCGGAACGCCGGCAGTTTACTGCCAAGGCCGCAGGAACCGCCGCGTGCACACAGTAGGCAAGGCGGCTCAAGATATCGGAACGCCGGCAGGGACCTACTGGCGGGTCAGGGCAAGTTCGTCATCGTCGGCGAACGGTAGACCTCTGATCTCAATGGTCTCGTCCGCTACCGGTCCGAAGCGCTCACGGTAGGTCGCTCCGGCCAGATACGACGACCGGGTAGGCACCTGCTCCCGACCCGGCAGCGGTTCATCGACCAGCCTCCGGCCGCGTGCGACGGGCTGCTCGGTCACACGCGCTTGCGGCTGGTTCTTTGCCACGGGCGCGATCTGCTCCGGCAACCTCATCGGAAGCGGATCGCGCACCGGTCGTGGCTCGCTACCGCGAACCACGACCATGTTGCGAAGCACCTGGATCAGGGCCTGCCCGGCAGCGGGATCACTCGCGGCGGCACCGGTGAACATGGCCCGAATAAACCAGCGAGGCCCATCGATTCCGAGGAAACGCACCAGCTGGCGACCACTCTGGCTGGGTAGATTCGCCAACAGCTCCACGTCGAACTCGCCCTCACAATCGCGGGGCGAGTAGTTCTCAGCTTCCATTTTCACCCGCAGGTCGTGGCGGATGCCGGTCCAAGCACTGTCCTCTAACGGAGCCGCGAACGGAATCACCTGCAGCGCACTGCCACCATGCACCAGCACGATTGCGCTGACATGGCCGTCCTCCACCTGCGGGTGAATGTTCACACCAGGCAGCACGGGCACCCGCAGCGCGCCCAGGTCCACCCGAATGAACTCGTCGCGGGGCGCGACCGAAAGGTCGAACGGACCGCTGATGTGCGTGGTCGCCGCCGTCACTCCAGCGGCATCGTCCCAGGTGAGGCGGCCTAAGCCCTCGTCACCGGTGCTGTCCCGGAACGGATAGTCACTGGTTGGCTGGCCCAGGTCGCCAAAGTCGCGGGCGTCTAACTCCGCTTCCTGATCGACATGTCTGCCTCGTCCTCGGCGAAACATCGCTGGCACTTCTCCTCTCGCCGGCTATTGAGTACCGACTATGCAGTCAACCTTCTCAGTATGCCCACCAGATTGGTGATGAGTAAGCGCACCCGTCAATAGGTTACGGGCAAGGGCCCGCAGGAGCCGCCATCTACCAAGAAATGTGGCCCAAGGCAGCCAACGCAACGAACGACGCTAAGGACCTATTGGCGGGAGCTCGAAAAGCCGCCGGTGGATCCATGGCCGTCGGAACCCCGGGCGGATGTCGGCAGCTGATCCACCGGAGTGAATTGTGCAGCGGCAACCGGCTGGATCACCAACTGCGCGATACGGTCGCCGCGCATGATCTCGACGGTGGACCTCGGGTCAAGGTTGATCAAGTTCACCAAGATCTCGCCCCGATAGCCAGCGTCTACGGTCCCGGGAGCATTCACCATGGAAATACCGCAGCGCGCAGCCAACCCGGAACGGGGGTGAACGAACGCCGCATACCCCGGCGGAACCGCGATCGCGATCCCAGTGGGCACCAGGGCACGTTCACCGGGCGCAAGTGCAACGTCTGACGCAGCTACCAGATCTGCTCCCGCATCACCGGGGTGGGCGTAACCGGGCAGCGGAAGCGACGGGTCCAGCCGTCTGATCGGTATCGAGACCTTTGGAGTCATGCTGGTCATCCTCTCCAGACAGGGATTGGCGCTCGGATGCGCCCGTCATCGTAGGCTCATACCGTGACATCACGACCACAACGAACCGGACCCGCCGCCACCGCGCCGACAGCGCCGGATTCGTTGTTTCGCGAGCGCTGGCGCGCGCCGTGGTGGTACTGGTTGGCCGGGTTCGCCCTGGCTTGCGCCGCTGCGGCCGCAATTCACTTGGGCTACCCGGGACTGCGAGCCTTCGCACCCTATCTGGTGACCGTGTCGCTCGTGGCCGGATTGCTATGGTGGCTCGGCAGAATTAAGGTCTGCGTCACCGCAGACACCCTCTACGTCGATGACGCCGTGCTGCCACGGCGCGCGATCGTCTCGGCAGCCGCGCTGTCGGACGAAGACTATCGAGTCGCGCTGGGTCTACACTTCGACCCGTTGGCCTTTGTAGTGCGCCGACCATGGCTTCGCGGCGCGGTGCTGATCAGACTCTGCGATCCCGACGACCCCACGCCGTACTGGATCGTGAGCAGCGCACGTCCCGTCGAGCTTGCCGCCGCGCTAGGCGGCGGGAGCGCTCGTCAGCTCGACGCGCTCTAGGAGCGAGCGCCAATTGGTCATCTGCCAAGGCCGCAGGAGCCGCCGCGTACGAAAATGGAGCGCAGCGGAATAGCGTGGAAAGGCGGCTCGAGAACAGTGAACGCTGGCAGGGGCCAATTGGGGACGCTCTAATCGCATTCGGTGCAGATCAACTCCCCCCCGCGCTCCCCGGCCAGCTGGCTGCGGTGATGCACAAGAAAACAGCTTGAGCAACGGAACTCGTCGTTTTGCATCGGTAACACCTTGACGATGAGTTCCTCACCGGAGAGGTCAGCGCCGGGAAGCTCAAAGCCCTCGGCGACCTCAGCCTCGTCAACGTCCACACTGCCAGACTGAGCTTCCGTCCGGCGTGCTTTGAGTTCTTCGAGGCTGTCCTCCCCTATGTCGGAATCGTCAGTGCGACGCGGTGCGTCGTAATCGGTGGCCATTCTGGTTTTTATCTCCTACGCAAATTTTTCGACCACATAGGCTTGTGGGCGCGAAACCTTACCGCTTCGCGGTAAGTGATACACACGCGGCACCTCATCTGTTCCCGTTGTGACACGGACGACACCTTTCGGTACCGCTAAGCTGCTGTACATGCGACACGCACGGGGCCACAGGAGCAAAGCATGACCCTTGGAAGAGCTCGAGCCCTCGCGGTGTTGGGCATTATGGCACTCATTGCGATCATCGCCGTGGTGTGGACCATCACTCGTGACGATCAAGACGATTCGACCAACGCCAACGCATGCACGACCAGCGCCATAGCTGCAGAAGTGCCAGAGCCCGACCAGGTCAAACTACGAGTTCTCAACGCAACAGACCGGGGCGGACTCGCTACCACAGTCGCCACCGCGTTCAAGAGTCGCGGCTTCAACGTGGTGGCGGTAGGCAACTCCCCCGACATCCTTACCGGAACTGCCGAGGTTCGTTTCGGCGCCAAGGCGGTGGGCGCCGCGCACCTGGTCCGGGCGCAGGTCACCGATGCGAGACCGATCGCCGACGACAGAAAAGACGACGTGGTTGTGATCGTATTGGGCCCCGAATTCACCAACCTCAACGCGGAGGACAACGTTGAGGCCACCCTCAAGGCGTTGGGTAAGCCAGTACGTCCGAAGCTGACCTGCGAATAAACAGCTCGCTGAAGCGTCTGTCTACTACGCGACATGACTTAGGATTCTCCGCCGGCCATCAGCGGATCGTAGTCGGCATTGGCCGCCACCAACGCATCGTGCAACTGACCGTGGACCGCCTTACCTGCGGCCAACGTCATCGTCGGACCGAAGGAGCCCCCCAGCAGGCCGCTAACCCGACCACCCGCCTCGGTCACCATCAGGATTCCCGCTGCGGCATCCCAGCGCTGAGCGCCCTGCTCGTAATAACCATCGAGGCGCCCCTCTGCTACGAAGCACAGATCCAGCGCGCAGGCACCGGCGCGCCGAATGTCGCGTACCTGCGGCAGCAACGCCGCGACTACAACACCCTGGCGCGCGCGGCGACGTGCGTCATAGCTGAATCCGGTGGCAACCAACGCTTGCTCCAAGCCGGCGGGTGTAGAACACACCAAGCGGCGCCCATCGCGCCACGCGCCCTCACCGACCACTGCGTGCCATTGTTCGCCGGTGGCCGGATTTCGCACTACTCCCACCACCGGCTCACCGTCTCGCTCCACTGCGATCGAGATGGCGTAATGCGGGTGCCCGTATAGGTAGTTGACGGTACCGTCGATGGGATCGATCACCCACCGTAGTCCGTTGCGGGAGGGCCGCCGACCACCCTCCTCCCCGAGCACGCCATCGTCGGGGCGTTCGGCAACGATCGCGTCTACGATGAGCCGTTCGGCTGCCCGGTCGACTGCGGTCACCACATCGGTGGGAGTAGATTTCGTACCGACCTCGGCACGGGCCTGCTGCCAGGCGGCTTGGGTGAGTTCGCCTGCCTGATAGGCAAGTCGGCTTGCCAGCGATAACAACTCGCGCATAATTCCCGTCTTAACGGTTGACTTTCAGCGCTCTACTAGGTCCGTGGGGCGCGACAGCAAAAATCACGGCGGTACAATTACGTCATAGACCGTAACAAGCCTGGCGAGCACCGCCTCATGCCATGCGCGACAGGTGCAGCGAGGTCGCCGGTAGCAACGAGCGACGCAGTTGGTGACATACCTACGACGCCGCAGGGTGCTGCCAGTTCCGCTTGCTTGTCGGTCGTATCCATAATCGCGCCACTTATTGGAGAAGGTCGTTCGTGACAACCGCTGACCGCACCCAAATCGACTCCGACGCCATCCGCTGCATTGTTGACTCCCTAGTCGATAAGGCTGAACCTGCCGGTACCTTGTCGGCCACGGAGTTAGCAAGCGTGCTCGGCGAGGCTGATATCACGCCGGCACAGGGTAAGAAGGTGCTCAAGCGGCTGGTCGCCGCCGGCGTCACTGTCACCGTGGACGATACGGGCACGACCAAGACCCGTAAGCGGGTCTATGCGGCCAGCGCTACCGTCACCCCGGCTTCACAGGCCACCACGGTGAGCGCCACTCCCGCGAAGAAGAAGGCAGCTAGCAAACCCAAAAAAACCGGCAAAAATGCCACGGCCACGGCGGCTAAAGACACTGCGAGCAACGACGTCATGGCCCCAGATGCCGAGCCCTCTGACGCAGAAATTGTCGCGGGAGGCCTCCCGGCCGAAAGCCTGGTCGTCGACGAAGAGATCGAACTCGCCGATAACGAAGACTTCGACTGGGACGATGAGGACTCCGAGGCGTTGCGCCAGGCGCGCAAGGATGCCGAACTCACCGCGTCGGCCGACTCCGTGCGTGCCTACCTCAAGCAGATCGGTAAAGTTCCGCTGCTCAACGCCGAAGAAGAGGTGGAGCTCGCCAAACGCATCGAGGCGGGGCTGTACGCGGCAGAGCGGCTGCGTCTGGCCGAAGACGAAGGGGTCGAACTGGAAGTTCAGCTGTGGCGTGACCTCAACTGGGTGATGCGTGACGGCGAACGCGCCAAAAACCACCTATTAGAAGCAAACCTGCGACTGGTGGTGAGTCTGGCCAAGCGCTACACCGGACGTGGCATGGCCTTCTTGGACCTGATCCAAGAAGGCAACCTTGGCCTGATCCGTGCGGTGGAGAAGTTCGACTACACCAAGGGCTACAAGTTCTCGACCTATGCCACGTGGTGGATTCGCCAGGCCATCACCCGCGCCATGGCCGATCAGGCCCGTACTATCCGAATCCCGGTGCATATGGTCGAGGTGATCAACAAGCTCGGCCGGATCCAGCGGGAGTTGCTGCAAGACCTCGGCCGCGAGCCAACGCCGGAAGAGCTTGCCAAAGAGATGGATATCTCGCCGGAGAAGGTGCTGGAAATCCAGCAGTATGCCCGGGAGCCCATCTCATTGGACCAAACCATCGGCGACGAAGGCGATTCGCAGCTCGGCGACTTCATCGAGGATTCCGAAGCCGTGGTCGCGGTGGACGCAGTGTCGTTCACGCTGCTGCAGGATCAGCTGCAGTCGGTACTGCAAACCCTGTCCGAACGCGAGGCTGGCGTGGTGCGGCTGCGATTCGGACTGGCCGACGGCCAGCCCCGCACTCTCGACGAGATCGGCCAGGTCTACGGCGTCACTCGCGAGCGGATCCGTCAGATCGAATCCAAAACCATGAGCAAGCTCCGTCATCCGTCTCGATCCCAGGTGCTTCGCGACTATCTGGATTAGCGGCACTTGGTCGTAGGCTGGCGCGAGGTAGCGCGTTAGACCCATAGAGGCGGCGCGACCAGTGCTCGTTCCGGGTGCGGGGCCTGCGGCACCATCGGAAACGATGACTGTGCAAACTGGACAAAACCCTCATACTTATAGGCAGCGCTGTATCGGACGGCCCGGTGTTTTTGGTCCGGAATCTGCGATCTATCGCGATATTTTGACTACACCAATACCCAAACCGCTGTCGCGGTGGCAGGCTAGTAGGTAGAAAGCAGCGGCAGAAAGTTCCCGGAAAGTGTCACGTACGCCACACCAGGGAACGATGTCGTAGTAACGACAGTTGCAGAGTGTGGGACGCTACGCTGGTGACAACAACGCGGCAAGCCCATCTAGTACGCGACAGGAGGAGCAGGAGATGACCCCGACCCTCACCCCGCCCGCCGAGAGCACACTGCCGTCGGCCGGCGACCGCTGCGACAGGTGTGGCGCCGCCGCTCAGGTGCGCGCTGTGCTACCCGGTGGAGGTGACTTGGTATTTTGCGGGCACCACGCCCATAAATATGCCGACAACCTTGAAAAAGTGGCCATTTCCATCAAATGGCCAGAAGACTGAGAAATACTCAGCCGATTGAGCTTCTACCGACAGCCTCTCGCCTGCTCAGGTAGCCGTCGAGTGCTCCAGCGTATGCGCTGGGGCACGCGACGTTGCACAGGAAATCGCGGCCACTCTCAATCCGCAAGGAACGATTCAGGACGTGAAACCTCGGAGCTGTCCCCCAAGTCAGAAGCGGGGAGGTCCGCAACGGCACGCATCCGGTCATGACCAAGCTCCACACTGGACAGTGTTCGGCGCAGCAGCTGCTCTACGTTGGCCAGGGATGTCTCACACAGCTGGTTGGTCTCTTCTCGCAGTTGGGCGCTCGTAGATTCAGCCTCGGCAATGAGTCTGGACGCCTCCCGCTCCGCACCTAATGCTATCTCGTTCGTCGAAATCAGCCGTGTCCGCTCCAATTCGGCATCGGAGATTACTCGATCTACCTCCTGCTGGCCGACGGCGATCACCTCGTCCCGGTGCTGCAGAATCTCACGGGCGGCGTCCAGTTCGCTGGGTAAATCCCCTCGCAGCGTTGCCAAGGCTCGTAACAATGCTTCCCGATTGATCACGCAGTTGGCGGACATGGGGACCGACCGTGCCGACTCCACCATCTCCACGATGCTGTCTACATGGACTAGAGGATCCACCAAAAACTCCGTTCCGATGCGGTAGCCACAACCGTTACAACGTTTCCCGGCTAACGTCGTACAGCCCGTCAGGATAGGACGTATCCAGGAAAACGCCCTATCACTCGGCAGCGAGACTACGGCGACGCGGCGATCCTGGCCAGCAACGCTGTTCGCACCGGCTCCGGAACGTGCGCCGACACGTCGCCACCATAGCGCGTAACTTCCTTCACCAGACTAGAAGATAGAAACGAATACAGCGGATTAGTGGCCATGAACACGGTTTCGGTCGGGCCGAGTTCGCGGTTCATTTGAGCCATCTGCAGCTCATAGTCGAAGTCACTCACCGCCCGCAGGCCTTTCACGATCACGGAGATGTCGTGCTGCCGACAGTAGTCGACTAGCAGGCCGCGAAAAGAGTCCACTTGTACGTTGGGGAACTCCGCGGTCACACTGCGTAACAGCTCCTGCCGTTCGTCCACGCTGAACAAGCCATCTTTGTGGTCGTTAATCAACACACCGACAACAACCTCGTCATACAGTGCACAGGCCCGGCCGATAATATCCAGATGGCCATTGGTGACCGGATCGAACGAACCGGGGCAGATCGCTCGTTTCATGGTCAACGCCCGTACCACAGCGTTGCGTCACCGTATTGGCGTGACTGCACCGGCCGCCACGGCAGCGGCCAGACCCACGGCTTGTCGCGACTGGAACGTTCCACCACGACCACGGCGTCGTCGGCAAGCCAGCCCTGCCGCCGCATGTGTACCAACACGCTCTCCAACTCCGCCGCGGGCAGTTGATACGGCGGATCGGCGAACACAACGTTGTACGGCTCGTCGGCAGCGGTCGACGCCAGCTTCTCCACCGCGTGCCGCCGCAGCACCGCGCCGGGAAGCTCCACGGATTCGATGTTGCGCACGATCGCTTCAGTGGCCTTGGGATCGGACTCCACCAGTAACGCGTGCGACGCACCGCGAGACAGCGCCTCCAAACCCACCGCACCCGAGCCCGCGTACAGGTCTAGTACCCGAGTGCCCTGCAGTTCCAGCATGCAGGCAAGCGAGGAGAACAGCGCTTCGCGCGCACGATCGGATGTCGGCCGCGTTGCGGTGTCGGCCACGACCAGACGACGGCCACCTGCGACACCAGCGATGATTCTGGTCATGGTGTCGCGTACCCCATTACAACTCTTTAACTAGCTGCAGCCGGCCCAGTAGGCCGTTGACGAAGTTCGGCGATTCATCGGTGGACAGCTCTCTAGCTAAAGACACCGCCTCATCGATTGCTACCGGATCGGGCACGTCGTCTCGCCACATCAGCTCATACACCGCAATGCGCAGAATGTTCCGGTCCACCGCGGCCATCCGAGACAGCACCCAACCCTCGGCGTAGGTGGATAGCAGCTCGTCGATGCGCGTGCACTGGGTGCAGATTCCCTCGATCAGTTCAGCGGTGTAGGAGGCAACCGGCGGCTCGTCGCGTTCCTGTCGGAACCGTACAACCTCGCGAGGATCGCAGTCGCGAATATCGGATTCATACATTATGTCGAGCGCACGCTTACGCGCCTTACGCCGAGCGGAGCCATGTTTCCACTTGGGAGACGGCTTCGGCTGTGTCGCTTCGCCGCTCATCGCCGCACGCCGAGACAAGTGCACATCTAGCTGACCCGACCGAGGTAACGGCCATCTCGGGTATCGACCTTGATCTTCTCCCCCGCGTTGACGAATAGCGGCACCGCCACCGTCGCGCCCGTCTCCAGGGTTGCCGGCTTGGTGCCTCCGGTGGAACGGTCGCCTTGCAGACCCGGATCGCTCTCGGTAACGATCAGCTCGACACTGACGGGAAGCTCCACGTACAGTGGCGTCGCGTCGTGGAATGCGACCGTGGCTTCCGCGTTCTCCAACAGGTAACTCGCCGCGTCGCCCACCGTGGCTTCGGCAATCGGCGCCTGATCATAGGTGACCGAGTCCATGAAGACATAGTCAGTGCCGTCCCGGTAGAGGTAACTCATGGTCCGCTTGTCGACGTTCGCGGTCTCGACCTTGACGCCGGCGTTGAAAGTCTTGTCTACCACCTTGCCAGTGAGCACGTTCTTCAGCGTGGTGCGCACAAATGCACCGCCCTTTCCGGGCTTGACATGTTGGAATTCCACCACATTCCACAACGCTCCCTCAATGTTGAGGGTCATTCCGTTCTTCAGATCATTCGTGGTCGCCATGGTGCCCGAGTCTAGCCGGGAGGAGCGTTGCCTTTCGATCACGCCTAGGATCCAGCACGTGTCCAACGCGGAGCGGTTCAAGGTAGGTTCCCATGGCACGCTGTGATGTCGTCGTGATTGGTGCTGGCGCTATGGGAGCCGCCACGGCCTGGCATCTAGCTCGGCGAGGGCTTGATGTGGTCGTCTTTGAACAGTTCGAACAAGGGCACGAGCGGGGTAGCTCCCACGGAGCATCTCGCATTTTCCGTCTTTCCCATGCGGAATCGGAATACATCGACATGGCGCGCCGGGCTCTCTCGTTGTGGCGGAAGTTGGAAGACGAGGCAAAAACTTCGCTGCTCAGCGTCGTTGGTGGCGTTCACCATGGAGCAACCAAGCCGCTGGCCGACATAACGGAAGCGCTCGCTGCGCACGGAATCCGTTCCGAGTTGCTGAGTCCCACGCAAGCATCCGAGCGATTCACCGGTATGCGCTTTGACGGACCTGTCTTGTTCCAACCCGATGAAGCCCGAATTAACGCTCAACAAACTGTCGACATATTGATCGAACGTGCCACTGCTCTTGGCGCGGAATTCAACTTCAACCAACGCGTAGAAAGGATTAATCTCAACAGCGACAGGCCCCTAGTCCACACCGGTGAGGGCTCGCGCTCAGCCAAGGTCATCGTCGCGACATGTGGTGCCTGGGTAGCTCCGCTGATCGGTGGCCTGGTGACCCTGCCCAAGACAGAAGTCACTGAACAGCAGCCGGCGCACTTTGCTCCAATTGACCCTCGTATGACATGGCCGGTCTTCGTCCACCGCTTTTCAACCAGCGGTCTCCCCGACGAGTTCGGCGGCTTCTATGGCATGTACACGCCCCATGAAGGCCTGAAAGTGGGAGAGCGCCGAGGCGGTCCGATTGTGGATCCAGATCTACGAGATCGAGCCGTGAATTCTGGAATGATGACAAAGCTGGCTGAATACGTCTCACAATGGTTGCCGGGGGCCGACCCAACCCCATTTGCGCCATCACCGTGTATGTACACGACTACCAAAAATGAAGATTTCATCCTGGATCGACGAGGTCCTCTGGTGATCGGTTCCCCGTGCTCGGGTCACGGGTTCAAGTTCGTACCCGAAATCGGCCGCATCCTGGCCGACCTTGTGCAGGGTATCCCGACACCGTACCCACGATTCGCGCTTACGTAGCAGGGCGGATCCAAGTGACCAGTGCGGCCCTTCGCCATAGCTGAAAATAGGACTGAAAGGCAGTGGCGTCTCGAAGGTAAAATTCTCTGTCTAACAGGGAACGTGTCGGCGTTCTTCACACCTATGATCCTCCACGTGCCTAATGCGGACGTCATCGTTGTCGGGCTCGGAGCCATGGGTAGCGCGGTGAGTTACCAGCTTGCCCGAAGGGGCGCGCAGGTCATCGGCATCGATCGCTTCGCACCGCCACATGCGTTCGGCTCGACGCACGGTCAGACTCGACTCACTCGGCAGGCAACCGGCGAAGGGATTGCCTCCGCCCAACTGGTGCTGCGCTCCCACGGCCTGTGGCGCGAGATCGAGCAGGAGACGGGCAACGAGTTGTTCGTCCAGTGCGGTGGGCTGATCCTCACCGCAGCCTCCAACAACGAAGGCACGCACGGCACGAAAAATTTTCACACGGCTACCGTCGATGTCGCCAGCGCGCTAGACATCGAGCATGAGGTGTTCGACGGGAACGAGGTTGACCACCGGTTCCCGCAGTTCCGGCTGGAAGAGGAGCATCGCTGTTACTACGAGCCCGGTGCCGGGTTCGTGTATCCCGAGGCGGCGGTTCGCAGCCAACTCGAGCTAGCATCGCGACACGGCGCGGTGCTGCGGTACGACGAGCGAGTACTGGAGGTGACCCCCAGCGAGCACGGGGTCGTGGTGCGGACCGATCAGGGAACCTACGGCGCCGCTCAGATAGTGCTCGCCGCGGGGGCCTGGCTTCCCGGTCTGTTGCCAACGCAACCGGATCTGCGGAAACTCTTCACCATCGTTCGGCAAGTGTTGTTGTGGTTCGACGTAGCGCATGAGCGCAATCGCACCGATTTCATCCCGGGAAGGTTCCCAGTTTGCATCTGGACGCACGGAGCGGGTGCCACGGATGTGTTCTACGGCTTCCCGCTCGCCGATACCTCAGACACCGCGATAAAAGTCGCCAGCGAGCAATACGCGGAATCTACTCGTGCCGACGAACTGAACCGCGAGGTGTCAGACTCCGAAGCACAGGCCATGTTCGATACTCATGTTCGAGGCCGAATACCCGCACTCACATCCAAGGCCGGCAGACGTGCCGCGTGCATGTACACGGTCACTCCTGACTACGGTTTCGTGATCGACCGACATCCGAACCACGAGAATGTGGTGCTGCTTTCAGCCTGCTCAGGACACGGTTTCAAAGCCTCCGCGGCCATAGGTGAAGCAGTCGCACAACTCGTGCTGGACGGCTTTAGCCGCCTGGACCTCTCGCCCTTCTCTCTGGGGCGGTTCGCAGCATAGGCCGGGGACTTGTACTTAGCGACGGTAGATGTGCGCCCAGTACCCGATCCGCACCACGGTGATACGGTCATCGTCCACCGAGAAGACGATGCGGTAAGAGCCACGACGCGCCGACTGATAGCCGATATGTCACGACGATTCTTTGCGTAGGTATTTCTCCGCCAGCTGCTGCGCTGTGAAAACCCGACCGGTACGTGCGTCTTCCTTTGCCTGCTCAAGCTCGGCAAGGGATCGGCACCGCACCGAGCGTGACGGGAGGGCACTTCCCAAACGGGCCGTGTTGTCATGCCCGTGGCAGCTACGCTACTCAGCTCGCCGGCGCGGCTTTAGCGTCCGACAAGGCTTGGGCTACCACCTGCGGCAACACCGTGGCGATCGGTTCACTCAGCCGCACTGTGGCTTGGTCGTCATACGGCGTTGCTTCGGTGTTGACGATGGCGAGCTTTGCTCCGGCCTGCACCGCCGTAGTCACCAATTCGGCCACCGGCTGCACCGTCAGCGAGGTGCCGATCGCGATAAACAGATCGCAGTCGGTGGCAGCGCGCTCGGCGGACGCCAGCACGGCTGGGTCTAGCGGCTGGCCGAACGAGATCGTTCCGGCCTTGAGGATTCCTCCGCAGCGTAGGCACGCCGGGTCTTCCTCACCCGCGGCCACTCGCTCCAACGTGTCCGACATCGCGGTGCGAGCGCCGCATGAAACGCACTCCACGTCGTACAGCGAGCCGTGCACCTCGATGACTAGTTCTTCGCTGTTGCCGGCCATCTGGTGCAGTCCGTCGATGTTCTGCGTAATGAGCGCGCGCAGCTTGCCCGCGGCTTCCAGCTCGACCAGAGCATAGTGAGCCTGGTTGGGCCGGGCACTCCACGCGGCGTGCTCCCGGCGGATACGCCACGCCGCTCGGCGCACCCATGGGTCGGTCAAGTAATCGCGCATTGTAAACAACCGCTGGGCCGCAGGATCGAGCGTCCACATCCCATTGGGCCCTCGAAAATCCGGAACGCCACTGTCCGTACTGATGCCGGCACCGGTCAGCACAGTAACCCTTTGAGCCGCGGCGAGCAACGTCGCTAAATTCTTCACGAGGATCATCATAGGCGCCGGCTATGACGCTGGATGCTAGAGCCGGGATGACGCCGGTTTCGGGCGTGGATCGATGCGCTGCTCGACGAAGATGGCGTGCCAGACGCAGAACACCAGCACGGTCCAGATCTTTCGACTGTGGTCGGCTTCACCGCGGCGATGCGCCTCCAGCAGCGACAGCACGTATTGCAGATCCAGCAGCTCCCCCGCGCCGGACTCCTTCAGAATGTCACGCGCCCACGGATACATCACGTCAACTAGCCACACCCGAGTAGGCACCGGGAAGCCCAGCTTGGGACGGTTCACGATCTGCGGCGGTACTACCTCTTCCAGCGCACGGCGAAGCGCGTACTTTGTAACGCCTTTATGCACCTTGAGCTCAGGCGGAATGATGCGCGCCACGTCGAACACGCCAGTGTCGAGGAACGGCACCCGAAGCTCCAGCGAGTGGGCCATAGACATGCGGTCGGCCTTGACCAAAATGTCGCCGCGCAGCCACGTGAACAGGTCCACATATTGCATTTGCGTAATGGCGTCAGCCCCGGCGACCGCCGCGTAATGCGGCGCGGTGACGTCGGTGTAGCGCACCGACGCGTCGTAGTTTCGCAACAGCGCAGCCTTGTCGGCTTCGGTAAAGATACGGGCGTTACCGTAATACCGCTCCCGAAGCGGCGTGGTGCCGCGTTCGAGGAAGCTCTTGCCCCTCACCCCTTCGGGTATCACAGCCGAAACCGCGCGCAAGCCCCGCTGTATCGGCCGAGGAAGCCCGCTCACCGCACGCAGCGCCGACGGTTCCCGATAGATGCCGTAACCGCCGAAGAACTCGTCGGCGCCCTCTCCGGAGAGCACCACGGTGACGTGCTCGGCGGCCTTCTTCGCCACGAAATACAGCGGCACCAGCGCCGGATCGGCTACTGGATCGTCAAGATGCCAGATGATGCGTGGCAGCGCGTCCATCATGTCGTTAGCGCTGATCAACGTAGGGATGGTAGTGACGTCAAGCCAGTTCGCCGAGGTCTGGGCAACGGTGACCTCGGAGTAACCGTCCACCTCGTAGCCAACGGTGAAGGTCAAGATGTCGGGCTTACGACGCCGGGCCAGCGCGACAATGGCGGTGGAGTCGATGCCACTGGATAGGAACGCGCCCACCGGCACCTCCGCTTGCAGGTGCAGCTCGACTGACTCCTCAAGCGCCTTCCGGATGCGCCGATACAACGCCTCCGGATCGTCGGTGGTGGCAGGCGCGAAATCGGGGCGAAAATAACGCTGCCGCCGCAACGGCTCGCTAGTTGCCTGCGGCCGATAGGTGAATGATTCGCCGCATTCGATGCGGCCGATACCGGTGTGCAGCGTGCCTGGCTCTGGAACGTACTGCAGCGTGAGGTAGTGGGATAGGCTTGTCGTGTCGATCCCGGCGTCGCCAACGTTCGCCGAGGCAGCGAACGGCAGCAGTGACTTCTTCTCACTCGCCAGATACAGCCCATCGTCGGTGAGCAGGTAGTGCAGCGGCTTGATCCCGAATTGGTCCCGGGCACCGAACGCGAGGCGTTCCTGACGGTCCCACAGCACGAAAGCGAACATGCCGCGCAGCCGCCGCACGCAGTCGGCTCCCCAGTGGTGGTAGGCGGCGGCGATGACTTCGGTGTCGCCGTTGGTGTCGAAGTGTGCACCGTGGGAGGAGATGAGCTCCTGCCGCAGCTGTAGGTAGTTGTAGATCTCGCCGTTGAAGGCGATGGTGTACCGCCCGTCGGCGTAGCTCAGCGGCTGATGAGAGTGCTCCACGTCGATGATCGACAGCCGCTTGAACCCCAACACCACGTCATCGCCGGAGACATCGTCATGGGAAACGTAGATACCGGTCTCGTCAGGCCCACGGTGGTGAATGGATTCCAGCGCCCGCTCGATCGAGTTGGCGTGCGCCTTCGCCCGGCCGTGAGCACTGATGAAAGCGAGGAGTCCACACATGGCCGCCATCTTGTCATTGCGGGGCCGGCACGCGGTAACCAGCACCGGCCGTCCCGACAATCAAGTCGGCATGCCCACCACTCCCCGAGGCGCCTCGTCCACAGCGGCCCCGCCATCCACAACGTGGCTACCACGCCATGGCACCAAGCGCATAGTCGAGAGTTGCCATATCGGAAAGGGAGAGTTATTGTTGCCGCCATGGAAACTCATAGTTGGTCCAGCCCTGATCCAGCAGCCGCCAGAGCCGCGCTCGACGATGTCGCTTCGGTCCAAGGTCGCGTGGCCGACCGGGTCGATTCGCCGTGGTGGTACCGGATGGCGCTGGGGCTCACGATGGCGTTGACGTTTGCGGCGATCGGTGTCGGCGGCAACGTCGCGATTCTCGGCGCCGTGACCGGTGGTGCCGTCGTTTCCCCCTTGCTGACCTGGGCTGTCAGCCGCTCCACGGGGGTGTCACTGGACCGCTACCGGTGGTCGGGCCCAGTAGCGGCCTATATGGCCGGCCTGTTCGTCCTGCTGAGCGCCGGCCTATGGGTGCGCAGCGGACTCGACGTATCCTGGGCGATGGTGATCGCCGGAATCGGGGCTCTGCTGCTGATCCTTGTCATGGAGCCCCGCATCGACGCCGCCGTGCGCCGTGACCTCCGGACCACTCGATGACCCGGACGCCCACCGATCCGGTCTTCGACGAGATCATCCACGCTCCCAACCGGCTGCAGATCTGCGCCATGCTCGGCCGCGTCGAGTCGCTGGCCTTCGCCACCGTCCGTGACGCTCTCGACGTCAGCGATCCCGTCCTGAGCAAGCATGTCAAGGTCCTGCAGACCGCGGGCTACCTGTCGATGACCAAGGCCCCGTCTTACTCCCGCACCCGCACCTGGCTCTCCCTCACCCGGACGGGCCGGAAGGCCCTCGACGGGCACCTCGCCGAGCTACGGCGCATCGCCGCCCTCGCCGGCTCCAAGGTGTGATGGTGCGCGGTGGCCCGCACGCAGCCATCCGCTAGATCGGGTAGATCCGCGTGTGGCCTCCGCCGCAACCGGAGGGCCCCGGCGAGCTCGCTCACCAATGCGGCATCGTCCAGCCGGAGCGCGGCGGAAACGACCTGAGTGTCAGAAGCGGCGTGAGCCATTGAGCCGGCGCCTGCCCCATATCGGTACTGTGCCCTCACAGTTTCCGCTGCCATCCTTGAGCACGGCCTGACAGCCGAAGTTCTCCAGAGAGTGTTACTCAATATCGATGTTTGCAATCGGGTCGGGCTGGCGCACTCGGCGAGGCTGGAGGCATGTTGCAGGTAGTGGCCACGGTGCTCCAAGTCGATCCTCGATGGTACTAAGCCGTTCGTTACTAAGTCAGCACGAAAGTAGCTCATTTTGCAGATCAGAGGCTGTACTTGTCTAGCAACTAACGTTGCTGATTAGTAAAGCAATGAAGGTTATTCACCTGAAATTTCTTGACAGGGAAGCTGCAGCTCAGGAAGGCAGCCGAACCCAACTGAATAACCTTCAATAACTAGTTCGCTGCAGATTCACCGCGCTAATCGAACAACGGCGTAATGCGCTTATAGCGGCCCGCGCGCCAATTCTTCATCTCGGAGTAGTACCAGCGCGAAAAACGCCGATCTGAAACTCCGCCGGCCAGACAGCTCTCCCATCCGCTCTCGGAGAAGTCAACTACCATGCGATACGACGGCGCAAACGTGGTGAGTCGCCCGGCGGATCGGTAGATCTGTCCCTGGTGCGGCGTGGCGCGGCCACCGACCAGTGTCAGCGGCCCGCGATCGAAGCCGAACACGCGCGGCAGTTTCCCGCCCAGGATCAGATGCTCCAACACGACCTTGCGTTTCTCGCCCCAGGGACGCGGTGTTCCGGTTAACGCTCGCGTAGCCGCTTGTTCGAAGAGCTGCTCCCGTGTCTTGGTACCAAACCAGGGCGAGCGATCCGAGAGCAGAACCCGATCGAAGCTGGCGTAGAAGTCCGTGAATAGGCCGGTCTCATCGAAGAGGAACCCGACCGTTTGCGCACCGAGCACGGGACCGAACACCGTGTGGAACAGCTCGGCGTAGAAGCGCTCGAACGCCTCCGCTCCCAACGAATCGGCGTCGTACTCGAGATTCCACTGCCCTATAGCGCGACCATCGGGTGTGTCGGGAAGCAGCGGCCGCAGCACATCGAGGAAGAGCTCGGCTTGTATCGAGCGGAGGTCCAGCTGGATTCGCTTCATATAGGCGGCATCAACTTCCTCCTTAGAGGCGAGAAGCTCGGTGATCCGCTGCGCCCGGTAAGACCCCATGGGGGCGTTGATGGGGGCGATCTTTCCCAGATGGTTGAGGTCCTGATTGGCGGTGACGATGAAACCGTCAGCCGGATCCAACGAGCGGGGCAGATCTGCTGCCGAATGGAATCCCTGCCAATCGTTGTGGGGGTCCCATCCCGGAACGGGGACCAGTCCACTCCAGCCGGGGCGCCGCACCGGTACCAGGCCGGACATTTGGTAGCCGATATGTCCGGCGGCGTCGGCGAGCACGAAGTTGAACGAGGTTTCGAGGGCACCAAGGTGACGCATTCCCTCCTCGACCGTATGCGCGTTCCACAGCTCGAATATCGCTTCGATCGATCGGGCTCCGCCGCGCGAGCCGGACCACCGTGTGGATAGCTGGAACCCTTCGCGGACTGGGTCGCCGTCGAGAACTCCGTGTTCCTCGGTTTCCCAGAACACGACCTCCTCGGAGGCGCCGCCCTTCTTCGCGATGACCTCGGTGCGCTTGCGCAGTGGTACCCAGCCGTCCTGCCGGCGCACCTGGTCGCCCTTGACTTCTTCGATCCACGAGTCGGTGGCGTCGGCAAAGCTGTAGGTCGCGCCCCACGCCAGGTCGTTCGTGCGCGTAAGCAGCAACCCGCAGAGGCCGGGAACGGTCGCGCTGACCGCGTACCGGCCCGGCGTCTCCACAACGATCTCGTACCAAAGCGCGGGAAGGCGATTGATCTCCAGATGCGGATCGTTGGCGAGGATCGCGCGTCCGGAGGATGTCCGCGATCCCGAGACGACCCAGTTGTTCGACGCCATCATCCGGGCGGCACCCGCCAGCGAGCGAACCGACTCCGGCACGATGCGCTCGCCCAGTTGTACTTTTTTCAGCAACGCACGATCGAGCCCGCCCAGCTGACCGGGGAAGAGGGCTTCGAGGTGAGCATCGCCGACGCCGGCCTGGATCGACTCCACGATCCATCGTTCGAGCTCCCCCTGGGACTGGGCAAGTGTGAGATACCCGTTCATCCGCGAGATGAGAATCGTGTCCTCGATGCGCCACGGTTCCGGGCGGTAGCGAAGCAGGCGCATCTCCCACGGAGTCGAGCGTGCCAAAGCGAGGTTCACCCCTTCGACGTACGCCGCCGCAAGCAGCCGCGCGCGCTCTCCCAACTTCGCGCTCTCCTGCTCCAACCCACCACGCCAGTTCATTTTGCGGAAGAAGCGATCCACCTCCACCAGCGAGGCGTCGAGGAGTTCAGCGGCGCGACCCTGACCAAGAATCCGCATGAAAAGCATCTGCATCGCGCGGTCGCGTCCGTGCGCATATCCCTGGCCGCGGTACAGACCCGTCTCGTCCTCCGAACGGACGTGGATCACCCCGTGCTCGTCTCTATCGAGGGAGATCTGGTCGTCGGCGTATACCCGTGCAGACATCTGCCGAAGCTATCATCGATACGGTAGAACGGTGACGAAACGTAAACTTCCCGCGCCCCTCGTCGAGCTCATGGCCCGCGGATGGGTGCCGCCGAACGAACTCGACGCCGCGGCAGTGTCTGGGGCGGCACATCACCGCAGCTCGCGCGACGCCGTATCGCGGGCAGCATCGCAAACACTGGCTGGACAAACCCTGATCATTCCCGCGGGGCTGGAAAAGAGTCGTAACAACGACGTCGACACCATTGCCCTGATCAATCTTGCTGCGAGTGTGAGAGGCGGCTAAGCATCCACTCAACAGGCTTGGAGCCACTGCGAGGATCCGCAGGTCATTAAGTCTCAGCGACTAGCTGGCGGCAGGTCCTACTTTGCCGCTCTGAATGTTGTCGGACGCTCGTAGGCGCCGGGGCGGGCTGGTACCGGGTATAACGTCACGGCCCAGGTGCTCTTTAATCAGATGCTTGAGTTCGGCTCCGTTGATCAGAGTAATACGGTTGCGCTGGGCGAACTGTTCGCTGGCGCGCCCGAACCAGGAAGTAGCGACCAGCACGCCCGTGGTCGCGTTGTGATCGGCCATCACTCCGGTAAGGGCATGCACGGCCTCGAGCCCGACCACTCCGGTCCAGCGTTTGGCCTGTATCAAGCAGACACCACCGAAGAACAGATTCTTGCTCGCCGCGACCGCATCCACACCACCGTCCTTAGATGGCACGGTCCGCCAAGCCTCTGCGCCCATCGCCACGAACAAGTCCTTGACCAGATGCTCAAATTCGGTCGGTGTCAGCTTTAGGAGGTTTCTCCGAGAATCGAGATCGGCTATCGCGTCGAGGTCGTCAACAAATCGGAACCGCTTGAGATCGAAATCAATGAACGGCTCGACTGCCTCCATGTCGAACGGGTTGGGCGACACCAACGCATTGAGGTGCTTCAGGCAAGCCGCCGGGTCAACCTCGGCTAGCACCAAATCGGTGAACGCCAATCGCTCAGCCTCCACGCTGATCAGATGCGGGCGAGCCTTCTTCCCGGTAGCCCGATCGATAGTACTTACCCGACCGTTGAAAACCACTGCTTCCACGACCTCAGGCGGAGTAGCAGCAAAGATCTCATAAAGAGTTCTCAGCGCCACGCAAGCAATTAGATGGGCATACCGCCGCTTGACTTCGCCATTCGGCCGCGCGACGGGATCAATGGCGTCGCGGGTCTTGATGTATCGGTACTCACACACGGCGGGGATAAGTTGCTGCCCTGGCAGCTCGAACTCCACCACCACGTCACGGTTCTCTGGTCGGTATGCAACCTGGTGCTGCTTCGGGAACCCGTACGGATATTGCGAAGCGTCTAGAATCTGGCCGACAAACCAGTCCATCGCCTCGGCATCGCCTGCGGAGAACGCAGCCCGGCGAATAGCAAGATCAGCGTTGTACGCCGCCGCCTCGGTCTGTGCTTTCGCCACCTTGCGAATGTGTTCAGCCCTTGCCGCTGCCAGCTCGCGCAGCCGGATTGCTTCGGACTGATCGTATCGAGCTTTGGCAGCCTGCCATAACACTCGTGCTGTCGCCAGCTTCCGCTGGTAACGACTCATCCCGCCGAATAATCGGCTAAAACCTCCTGGTTCAACCGGCGCATAGCTCAACCAGCTGGGAGCAATCGCTGAAACGCCCAAACGGCCTGGGTAAAAGGCCGGCTGGCTAACGACGGCTTCCAACTGGTTCACGCTGAACGGGCGCTGCCTCAAAGCGCTAGGTAACACATCGTCAAGCACCGCAATCTGTGCGACCACCGCAGCTGTCTTTGTTTTTTCAGAGCGCCGCTGATTAACAACATGGTGCTCCTTTGCTAGCTTTGCCTGTTCTCGAGCTTGCCGATCGGCGACCCTACGTGCAGCCTCTTCCTGACGCTGTTGTGCGACGAGTTGCCGCTCCCAGTCAGACCGGTAGCCCCGACCTCGCTGTACCATCGACGAGGCTCCTAACCCGCTACGGTAAACAATGTTGCGATTACTGTATGTAAATAACCCGCTCCTAACGAGTGGCCCGCATCGACCAATCTCACTAAATATGGACGGCGAATAGCTTGCAAGCGGTAAGTCACGTCGCCCACATGGCGTCGATCTGGCCGCTGCTCGGTAGGCCGTCCCTGTCTATGATCTATACCGGATCGCTATAAACACGTGCCTGGATGCACTGGCGTAACACCCAGAGCCGCGACAGGCGGCCCCTGTCGCGCAGTCGGGGCACCATCGTCAAGTCCGGTCAAGGTCTCCTGGCCCAGCCCTACTTGGGATCGGCTATTGGATCAGGTGACGGCCAGCGAGGCCGAACCCGACCCAGCAGCCATGGCCAGTGACCACCGAGGTGCTGTCGGACAGCGATTCGATGCGGGCACTTGCCCACACTGAAACCGCATAGTCGGTCGCGGGGAGCTTCGCTCCTAATAGCCGGCCGTGACCGTTGAGCGAGGGGCAACCATACGAAATAGCTCTCAACCGCAGCAGCGTGCGCCAAGCGCTTGTCGAGGACAACCGGCACGTCACAGTTCGCAACATACGTCACCGGCGGGATGCTTTATCGAACGTGATGAAGATTTCCGCCTTCTGACACGTGACACAGCCTCTCCAGATCATCGATACGGTAGAACGGTGACGAAACGTAAACTTCCCGCACCGCTAGTGGAACTCATGGCCCGCGGATGGGTGCCGCCGAACGAACTCGATACCGCGGCAGTGTCTGGGGCGGCACATCACCGCAGCTCGCGCGACGCCATATCGCGGGCAGCAGCGCAAACGCTGCCTGGACAAACCCTGATCATTCCCGCTGGACCGGAAAAGACTCGTAACAACGACGTCGAGTACGACTATCGTCCCAACTCCGACTTTGCCTACCTCACGGGCCATTACGAGCCCGATTCGGTGCTGATCCTCTCCCCCGCAGCGGGGGCCTATGACGGGCACACGCCTCGGCTGTACCTGCGGTCGCGGACCGATCGCAGCAATCCCGAATTCTTCACCAGTTACCACGGCGAGCTCTGGAGCGGGCCGCGTCGTACCGTGCAAGAGCACCAGGCGCGGCTGGGCTTGCCCTGCGCCGACCTCGCCGACCTCGGCGATGCACTCGCAAGCCTCGACGCCGAGACCTCCACCGTGCTGCGCGGCGTAGATGAGCGGGTGGACGCAGCGATCGAGCCTGCGTCAGATGGCGGTGAACGAGACAAGCAGCTCGCCCAAACGTTGTCGGAGCTGCGCCTGATCAAGTCAGCCTGGGAACTCGAACAGCTCAGCGACGCCGTCGCCGCCACCATTGCAGGCTTTGCCGACGTGGTGCGTGCGCTCCCGTCCGATCGACCCAGCCCCGAACGGTTGGTGGACGGTGTCTTCGGACTGCGGGCACGGTGCGAGGGAAACTCTGTTGGCTACCGCACCATCGCCGCCGCCGGAGCGCACGCATGCACGCTGCATTGGTCGCGAAACACCGGTGTATGCCGCCCCGGCGAGCTGCTGCTGCTGGACGCCGGGGTGGAGAACGTCCATTTCTATACCGCCGACATCACTCGGACCGTGCCGATCAGCGGAGAATTCACCGACGAACAGCGGCAAATCTACGACATCGTCTACGCTGCACAGCTTGCCGGGTTTGCCGCAATCAAACCCGGCGTGCGCTGGAAAGACGTGGAGTCCGCGTGCACCACCGTGCTCGCCGAAGAGCTAGCCGACCTGGGGATCTTGCCGGTCAGTGCGCAGCAGGCGTTACGTGCCGACAACCAGACCTACCGCCGCTGGACGCTGCACGGTTTCGGGCACATGCTGGGCCTGGACGTTCATGACTGCGGACACGCTCGCGAGCAGATCTACCGCGACGGTGAGCTCGCCGAAGGCTATGTGCTCACCATGGAACCGGGCTTGTACTTCCAGCCCGATGACGAACTCGTACCGCAGCGCTATCGCGGCATCGGTGTGCGCATCGAAGATGACGTGGTGGTTACCAGCGACGGTTGCCGCGTTCTCTCCGACGCGTTGCCGAGCGAGCCCAGCGCGTTACTGGCGTGGATGCGGGAGCTGCGAGCCCAAGCGCCGGAGTTGCCTGGGCGGTGACGGCGCGGCGACGCGGTTCAAGATCAACTCGGCTAGATCCGCACCCTCGACAGAATATTTAGTGAGGAAGTACTATACTAAACTAGTACGCGGTCAGCTGCTGATGGCAACATCAGCACCCGTGTCTGCGGCGTAAGCTGGCCGACGTACGTACCTACAAGGTCGTCACCCATGGGTAGACGGCCTTTGTACTGTCAGACCATGGATGCAGTTGCAACCCATAAGAAGTAAGGGGTTCACCTGTCCGTCGATAGAAACGTGAACCAAGTTCGACAAGGTACCGAAGCTCGGTATTGCCGTGCCGATCTGGCTCAAAAGCGCGAAACGTTGCGGACGCGACTATGTCCGCCAACTGAAGGCACTCCATATTAGACGGCTGATCGATCCTGCCGCCACGAGAATCAACGGAGTCCCAAGCGATTTGACAGTCACGACGCTGCCTAAGAGCTCTCTCGTACTCCCGCAATTTCTCTTTCTTGAACCGAACGACATGCGCAAGATTGTACTGGAGTTCCCGTCCTTCATCGCATGCAAGCCAGGACAGACGCTCAAGCAAAAGACGGAACGTATCAAGGTAGAAGCGATCATTATCAACCACCTCCCCGACGATTAAGTGACGCTTACAGACGGCGACGGAACAGATCTGAACCCACGGCCGCGTCCCAAGGCTGATCGCAGCATGCAGGCGATCAGAATGGGCCTTAAGGTTCTTCCAGTGCAATGTGTCACCCGACCGACGACGTAAATCAGCTCGCAGCTGCTTAAGAAATGTCGCAGCGGTAGTCAAGGACTCTTCAGCTATGACAACAGCCGACATTACGAAGTGGTCACTCGACACCAACGCCCAGGAGCGATCACCGGCCTCATCTATGAACGCATGCAGCGGTAAGCGGCTCACGACGGCGTGCCCCCTGCTGTCGAGTCGGGCAGGTGCCCTGCACGTGATTCAGAACATAGCTGTGAACGGCCCTGATAATCCTGTATTCGATCGACAAGATCTAGGACAAAATTTCGATCTTCTCCCCGTAGCTCCAGCAAGTTGACATCGAGTACCAACGTTACGGACCCAGCGGTACCAAGTAGCACCGTGGTACAGGTGGCATTTTGCGCCCTAGGCGTCTGCTCGGCGGAGAGTGACTGCTTGTGGACGTCGGACGAGTTCGATGCTCTCGTAGCCTTAGGCGGACTTGGGATACCTGTGTGAGATGCCTGCGTAGCCCGAGAGAGTCGCGCCTGAGGCAACGTTTCACTGTACTCTGCAAACTCAAGTAGGCCGAGAAACAACGAAACCATTCGGTCTCGTTGGCCTGCAGGCTTAAATGTCCGAAAAGCGTCGCGCACCTGCTCATAGGCCGCATTTGCGGGGTCGACAATAGCGAAAACCTCCGCATACGCCGAGCGTAAAATATCGACAACGGCTGGCTTAAAGTCGGACGTTGCTACCTTCTTAAGCTCCTTAAACCGCGGAGTCACTCTTCCTTCATCATTGACAAGCTCGAGAAGCTTGAGCGCTTGGAGGACTCGAGGAGCAAGGCTTTCGCTCACGCTAATTCTATGTAACGACTCCACGGTCAGCGGCTGGGGGATGTCACGATCCCGATACCGCTGGATCACGTCGACGATGGCTTTCGAAGGAGCATAGGGCGCAACTCCCGCTGCCTGTATAACCATTTCGACTCCTTCCGTAACATGGACAAGAGAAACTGTAACACGCAGACTCCTTGTTCGAGTTACACGGTCAGATGGCGCACGTTACACCTTCACGCAGATATGGATGCCGTCCCAGCAAGCGAGCCCAGCGCGCTACTGGGTGGATACGCGAGCTACGAGCCCAAACGCCACGTTGCCCGCCGGCTGACAGCCACGGCTCAGCAATACGACCTGTGTGCGCCGATACGGGATGGGGAAAGACGGCGGTTCCGCTCAGGTCGTCGTTAGCGTCAGCGACATGAAAGTGGCCGACGTACTCGCTCTGCTGGAAGCAGATGGATGGGTAATCGCCAGGATACGGGGAAGCCATCGGCAACTCCGTCATGCGGTCAAAAAGGGTACGGTCACAGTAGCCGGGAAGTTAAGCATCGACGTGCCACGAGGAACGTTGGCTAATATTCTGAGACAAGCTGGGCTGAAACGATGAGAGTGGTGTCTGACTATGAATAGGTCGACTCATTACCTTGCGGTGATCGAGGAAGGTCCATCAAGTTTTGGGGCCTACTCACCAGACCTGCCTGGGGTTGTGGCTGTTGGGGAGACCCGCCAAGAATGTGAGCAGCTCATCGGCGAGGCAATCGCTTTTCACATAGAAGGGCTGATCGAACTCGGCGAGCCTATCCCACAGCCACACAGCACGACCATCAGCGTGCCTTATCGCCTGGCCGCGTAACGCCCCTCGTTGGACTTCTACTCCTGGACATCTTGATGCAGGCTCTTCGAAAGTAAATGCGGCACCTTGTATCGACACTTTATGTCGCTATAACCTGTCTCTATGCGAACAGAAACAGCGACAATCCGAGTCCCGCGTCGCACCCGAAACCTGTTCGTCGACCAAGCACGTGCACGCGGAGTTTCGGTTTCCTCTCTCCTCGTCGAACTTGCCGAGCGGTCTGCGCGCGAGGAGGCTTTCCGTGCCGAAGGCGACGCCCAGCGGCGCGACACCGCACGTACCAACGTGCACACCGAGGAACGCGAGTGGGACATTGTGACCGCTGATGGCATCGACTGAGCCGGCCCGTAGCGAAGTGTGGCTTGTCTCACTAGGCGCAAGCCGCCCCGGGGAACCCGGGAAGAATAGGCCGGCTGTTGTCATCTCCGTCGATGACCTCTCCACGGGGACGCCTGATGAGCTGCTTGTCATAGTGCCAATTTCCAGCTCACGCGCACCGTCGCCACTGCGACCGGAAATATCACCGGCAGAGGGTGTAACGGATCCCAGTGTCGCAGTTTGCCGTGGTATTCGGGCAGTCACCAGAAGTCGGTTGCTGCACCGACTTAGCACAATTACACCGGAAAACCTGGAAAAAATCACCAAGGCGCTCGCGCTAATACTCGGCGTCCACTCAGCCGACTCTGCGCTAACCACCTACTCATCGGCACGTTGATAGCTCAGCGTCTCGTCTTTCACACCCGTGAGTTCAGGAGTTTCTTCATGAGCGAAGCCATCATCTCCGCCGAGCGTGAGCATCAGGTCGTTGGCGCAGTCGACAAGGACCTCTTTATCAGTGGTGCATGGCGCCCGGCACGAAGCGGGAAGACGTTTCCGGTGCATGACCCGTCGACGTCTAAAGTGCTCTGCACAGTGGCCGACGCCGACGCCGACGATGGGCTTGCCGCGCTAGATGCCGCAGTGCGCGCGCAGCCAAGCTGGGCCGCCTACCCGCCGCGCGAACGTGGCGAGATCCTGCGTCGAAGCTACGAACTGCTCATGGCACGCCACGACGAGCTTGCGCTGCTGATGACACTGGAGATGGGCAAACCCCTTGCGGAGTCCAAAGGTGAGATCGCCTATGCCGCGGAGTTCTTCCGGTGGTTCGCCGAGGAAGCCGTCCGCATCGACGGCGACTACGCCACGGCACCGAGTGGAGCGGGGCGATTCCTGATCATGCGCCAGCCTGTAGGGCCAACGATCTTGATCACGCCGTGGAACTTTCCGATGGCGATGGGTACCCGCAAGATCGGCCCCGCGGTGGCGGCCGGCTGCACCATGGTGATCAAGCCCGCCGGTCAGACGCCGCTGTCAATGCTCGCCCTGGCCCAGATCCTGACCGAAGCGGGTCTACCCGACGGCGTACTGAACATGATCACCACGTCGGACTCTGGCGGTGCCATGGGTCCACTGATCACCGATGGCCGCGCCCGCAAGCTCTCGTTCACTGGCTCCACAGCGGTGGGACGCAGGCTGCTGGAGCAGTGTGCGCAGAAAGTGTTGCGTACCTCCATGGAACTGGGTGGCAATGCCCCGTTCATAGTCTTCGACGACGCCGACCTCGATGCCGCGATCGACGGTGCCGTGCAGGCAAAGATGCGCAACATCGGGCAGGCATGCACCGCAGCCAATCGCTTCTACGTGCAGCGGAGCCTTGCCGGGAAATTCGCCAACCGGCTCGCAGAACGCATGTCGAGGCTCCCTATGGGGCGCGGCACGCAAGACGGCGTCGTCGTGGGGCCGTTGATCAACGCTGAGGCAGTGGACAAGGTCGCAGCGCTCGTGGCCGACGCCAAGCAGCGCGGAGCCCGCGTGCTCACCGGAGGCTCACCCGTCGACAGTTCTATCTACGGAGACGGCCACTTCTACCCCGCGACTGTGCTGGCCGACGTCAGTCCATCGGCTCGTATGGTGCGGGAGGAGATCTTCGGCCCGGTGGCTCCCATCATCGTCTTCGACACCGAAGCCGAAGCAATCGGCGCCGCCAACGACACCGAGTTCGGCCTGGTCAGCTACGTGTACACCAGAGACCTACAACGCTCGCTGCGCGTCTGCGAGCGCCTGGAGACGGGAATGATCGGTCTGAACCGGGGCGTGATCTCCAACCCGGCGGCTCCATTCGGGGGTGTGAAAGAGTCGGGGCTAGGGCGCGAAGGTGGTCGTGTCGGAATCGACGAGTATCTGGAGACCAAGTACTTGGCGCTCGCCCTCCACTAGCCGCGTCCTGACCGCAAAGCCGTCGCCGAGGCGTACAGGCAGAGCGCGGCGGCAGTGGCAAGGTTCAGGCTCTCAGCCGCGCCGTATATCGGAATCGCGACGCTACGATCGGCAGCGCTTAGCAACTCCGGATCCAGGCCGCGAGCCTCATTGCCGAACAGCCATGCCGTGGGGCGGCACAGCTCACCGTGCTGCGCCATGTCGTACAGCGACGTATCGGCGCGCGCATCGGTTGCCAGGATTTGCAGGTCAGCCTGCCGCAACGCGGCAACGACGTTGCCGGCTACTCCTCCTCGCACGATCGCCGGTCCGAACACACTGCCCACGCTGGCACGTACACACTTGTCATTGTAGGGATCTACGCTGGCGTCACTGAATATCACCGCATCGGCACCCGAGGCATCCGCGGTGCGCAGCAACGTGCCAGCATTCCCAGGATCTTGGATACGATCGAGCACCACCACCAGGTTCGGGGGCAAGCCCAGTACCCGCTGTAGGTCGACATCGACGAAGCCGCAGACCGCGATCAGGTTCTGCGGGGTTACCGTCTGGCTCAGCCATGCCATGCCGTCCGGTGTCACCGGAATAATCGGTAGTTGTGCTGCTCGCGCTCGGCCCACAAGCCCGGCATGATCGGCGAGGGACGCGGAAGTTCCGTAGAGCGCACGGGCCACGCCGGCAACCAGGGCTTGTGAGATGGCCTGTTTGCCCTCGGCAAGGAACTCACAGCGCTGATCTCGATGCTTGCGTCGATGGAGTTGCCGCAGCCCGGCGAGCGTGCCGCTCTTGCGCGTCAGCGGCTGCCCGCTAGTCACCGCTGCTGACGACTCAGACATCGACGAACTCGACGGCTCTGTCGAAAAACAGCTGAGAAACGACCATTCTGTCGAGTTCGTCGATGATGTGGACTAAGCAGCGACCGGCGCTTGTGTTTCAGCCTCGGCTGGCACGGCGAGAGCGGCTTTGGCGGCCTCGACCAGTGTGCGGAACACCGCCGGGTCGTTCACGGCAAGCTCGGCGAGGATTTTGCGATCCACCTCAATCTCGGCTAGCCGAAGGCCCTGAATGAACCGGTTGTAGGTGAGGCCTCCCTCACGGGCCGCCGCGTTGATACGGGTGATCCACAGCTTGCGGAACTGGCCCTTGCGGTCTTTGCGGTCGCGGTAGGCGTAGGTAAACGAGTGCAGCAGTTGCTCTTTAGCCTTGCGATACAGTCGCGAACGCTGGCCGCGGTACCCCTTGGCGAGCTTGAGAACTGTGCGACGTTTCTTGTGGGCGTTGACCGCCCTTTTTACCCGTGCCACGGCTTAATACCTACTTCTTTGTCGTTTATTCCGGACTAATCTGCTGCTACGCGGCCAGCATTGCGCGCATCCGCTTAGCGTCGGCGGGCGCAATCTCGGTGGTACCGTCGAGTCGACGGGTTCGTTTGCTGGACTTGTGCTCAAGCAGATGCCGCCGGTTCGCTTTTTGCCGCATAAGCTTGCCGCTACCAGTGACTTTGATGCGCTTGCGCGCGCCACTGTGCGACTTCTGCTTCGGGCCCTTGGCCTTGGCCTTAGCCATAGCTTCTCTCCATCGTCTGCGTCGAAAACCGGCCGGGGCCGGAGGGGTACTACCTACGTGTCACGCCGATACTGCTGAGCCAGCCGTAGCCGCCTG
This sequence comes from Mycobacteriales bacterium, assembly GCA_041743105.1. Classification (GTDB taxonomy): domain Bacteria; phylum Actinomycetota; class Actinomycetes; order Mycobacteriales; family QHCE01; genus QHCE01. The sequence continues at coordinate 75,059 of JBGTNI010000015.1, forward strand.
TGGGCGCGCTACCTTTACCTGGCCACGATGTGGCGCGAGCACCATGATCATGTTGCGACCGTCCTGCTTCGGCGACGCCTCCACAAAACCGAACTCACCCACGTCGTCAGCGAGCCGCTTAAGTAGCCGCAAGCCAAGTTCGGGGCGGCTCTGCTCGCGACCGCGGAACATGATCGTGACCTTCACCTTGTCGCCAGCCTTCAAGAACCGCACGATGTGACCCTTCTTGGTCTCGTAGTCGTGCTGGTCGATCTTGGGCCTAAGCTTCATTTCTTTCACAACGGTCAGCGTTTGGTTACGCCGAGTCTCACGAGCCTTCTGCGCGCTTTCGTACTTAAACTTGCCAAAGTCCATCAACTTGCAGACCGGCGGCTGCGCTGTCGGCGCCACTTCAACCAAGTCAAGGTCGGTGTCGCCCGCCAATCGAAGTGCTTCCGCAATGGCGACGATACCGATCTGCTCGCCCGCTGGACCGACCAGGCGCACTTGCGAAACGCGAATCTGATCGTTGATACGAGTGTCGATGCTGATGAGGCCTCCTTGAAACCTAGGTACACAGGCTTAGTAGTACAAGACCAGTCCTCGCAAAGCTAAAGCCCCATGGCATGCCATGGGGCCCGCTGATGCCGGAAACCGCGACGGCATACGCCGACGCGTCACTCCGACCAGACCTGACTACACAGCGTCAAAGCGACGAAGTGGTTCAGGTGGGAGCGGACTCCACTTGGACGACTGCTGACGTAGCGCAAGACACATAGTCCGGCTCGTCAGTAGTTGGTCGTGCGTCAAGGGTGAACGAATATGTCCACCTAGACACCACTGGTAATTCTAGCAGGCAACCGGCTCTCCCAGCGTCCCGGCACGCAGTGGCCGAAGACGGCTCATAATGAATCATTTCCGGTCCGCAAGCCTAGCCATTGAAGATCGGAGAAAACTCGAACTCGGCGTTGTCCCACAATCCCAGGCGCTCGTCGCTCACCGTCCTTGACGACGTTGTTTTATCCGCTTGGCCATGTCCGTGGGGTGTACGCGGAACGTCAATGGGTCGCTTTTAGCCTTCTGGTCACCAGGCATCTCTCTCATGTAGGGCGAGTCGGGGGTTCCTGCGACTCGCTGTGCCTCTACCCGTCTGTGGTATTTGCGGATCTCAAGCTCGTCAGCGTTGTAGGTCCGGGGCTCCACAACGATAACCGGACCTGCTTGATCATAGGACTGTTTCCCAGCGGCTTTGATCATTCCACGGTCCCGGGTCACAACCAGGGGGACCGCGTTTTGCTCCGGATAGATTCTGTGTGCCGTATCGGCGATTCCTATAATCCTGCCGTCTTCGCCGCCGAAACGGTGCGGATCGATAATGGGGGGGGTCATCGAAGAGTTCGCCACCAGTCTCGTAGACGAACGGGAGGAAGAAATCGTCGATGAATCGGTCAGCTTCGCCCTTTGACCAGCCGAACCCTCGAAATTCGCGGTTCGGTGCATTCGCGGATTGTTGCAGCTTGGTCGAAAGAAGGGCTAGCGCGGAGTAGGAGCTGAACACCGATACCGGGACCCCCAGATTTTCCTTATAGGCTCCGAACCGGCCTGTAGCTAGGCTTTCGAAGAACATCATCGAATGCAAGATGTCCCCACCCCGACCAAAAGGCACGCTGATCCCCGACGGGCCAGGCGCGGTCAGGAGCCTTGGTTGCCGTCCCTGGCCCACACCCTGCTGCTCATCGGATGCTTGACGCAGTGCGAGCGCCACGTCCATGGCCACGTTGAGGTCGGGAACTATGAGGAGTCGATCCGGTGGCAATTCGGGATCGACGATGAAGGAGCGCCTACGTTGCCCACGCGTCATTGATTCGGCCGTTCCGCCTCTCGCCGTCGCCGGATTCTTTCGACGACCTCCTTACCTTCCGGCGAGGGCTCCTTAGGCATCACCCAGCCATCACGCGCTTCCGCGAGTAGTTCAAGCTCCACAAGCCCGTGGCGGGCACGGTCGGCGCTACTGTCCTCGGGAGCTGGATCACTGGCTTTTGGCTGGTTCTTCATCAATGCACCATATAGTGAATTAGCCGAATTGTTCGCTTTCCGACGTTGCGTTCTTTCAAATGATTGAGCAACTCCTTTTGCGCCCGACCGGGACCGTTAGGTAACACACATCTCTTACCAACGCCTCTGCTGGTGCCCTATCGTGTTCTCGGCGACTTCTGAACAAACGTCGGCCGAGATTGCACACCTGTGCGCCGTTATGGGGGATGACATCATGCACGTCACGTTTCTGGTCGTTCCCGGCCACGGCCACATCAACCCGACCCTCGGCGTTGTCGCCGAACTGGTTAAACGCGGCCACCGAGTCACCTATCCGGTGCCGGAGATGCACGCCGCCGCCGTCCAGGCAGCCGGCGCCGAGCCGGTGCTCTACGAATCCCCGCTGAACCAGACATGGGACCCGAAGAAGCGGTTTACCGGATCATTTTTCGCCAGCTACCAACTGGGTGTACTAGAGGAGTCGCTTGTCATAACACCCACGCTGGAGAAGCACCTAGCCGGCGACCCGCCCGACCTGATCGTCTACGACAGACTGATGCCGTTCGCTGCCCGGGTACTCGGGTATGCGTGGAACCGACCACTCGTCGCGATCAGCCCGACTCTGGTGTCCAACGAGCACTTCTCGCTGTGGGAGGAGTTTGCAAAACACGGCATAACCAAGGCAGCCGACGACGACCCGGCAGTCGTCGAGCTCCGCGAGCGCTTCGCCGCGTTCGCCACCGGACACGGCGTGCCGTCCGACCGCGCCGATGCGATGCGAGAGACCTCCACATCCGGCGGCGACCCGATGGTCGTCTTCGTGCCGGAACGGTTCCAGCCGGCCGCGGACACCTTCGACGATCGGTACACGTTCGTCGGTCCATGCCTGACCGATCGGCCCCACCAGGGCGATTGGCAGCCCTCGGGTGAGGGGCCGGTACTACTGATCTCGCTCGGCACCGCGGCCAACGACCGACCTGAGTTCTTCCGAGCCTGCGCCGAGGCATTCGCCGGCACCGCATGGCAGGTTGTTATGTCGATTGGCACCTGGGTCGATCCGGCCGACCTCGAGCCGCTGCCCGACAATGTCGCTGCCCACCAGCACGTTCCTCAGATGCAGGTGCTCCGGCATGCTCACGCGTTCGTCTCGCACGGCGGCATGAGCTCAACGCTGGAGGCCCTGTACCACGGGGTGCCGCTCGTCGCGGTGCCCCAGACGCCCGAGCAGGAGGTGAACGCCGAGCGGGTCGTAGAGCTCGGCCTGGGCACGATGCTGCAGCCCGATAACGTGACCGCCGAGGCGATACGCGACGCCGTGAATGAGCTCGCCGACGACGGGGCGACCCGCGCCCGACTGGCCGAGATGAGCCGGTACATACGTGCCGTCGACGCCGCGGCGGTGACCGCGGACATTATGGAAACCCATGCGGGAAACAGGGCACCGGGTGGCTTCTGACCTGTGAAGGATTTACCTCTCTTGGTAGCCGGACATCTGAACCAGCACTTGGGTACGCGCCCAGCAAAAGGTAGCTCGCTCATGGTCACCGACAACCAGTTAGGAGCGGTAGATTTCCCGCCGGTGTCCGACTTGAAGGACGAGTACGCGTAATAGGTCGTCTTGGAGGTCGGCGATGATGCGCCAGTCACCGACTCGGTATTTCCACAGTTCACCGAGGCGGGAGCCCTTCAAAGGTTCGCCGAGGCTGCGAGGATCATCAAGAATGGCCAAGCGCTCGTTGAGGAAAACCAGAATTCGGTGGGCTACTTGCTTATCCAATTTGTTCAGATCGCGCTGGGCGCCATTGGCAAATTCGACCCTATAGGCCATGGTCAGTCATGACCTCAGAGAGAGGAATGGTGTGGCTCCGCCCAGCTCTCAGATCTTCGAGTCGCTGCTCGGCAATATATATAGCTTCTAGCTCGCTAAGGTGAGTAAGAATTGCCTCACGAGCATAGTAAGACTTGGAACGGCCAGTAGCTTTTGCCAAGCTCTCTAGCCGCTCTTCTATGTCTTCTGGGAGGCGTAACGCCAACATCGAAACTCCCCTCGTTTGATATACAAATATAGCATATGAGCTCGGCGTTGCGGCCAACGTTAGCCGGCTCGCTCGCCTAACCCGACGCCTCGGGCACCAAGGAAGGCCACCGGATCCACCGCCTCGTCACCGATGCGCGTCTCGAAATGCAAATGCGGCCCGGCCGAGTTGCCACTGCTACCGACAGCGCCCAGCGGATCTCCGGCAGAAACCCGCTGACCGATCGTTACCACCGGCTGGGCAACCATGTGGCAGTAGCGGGTCACGGCTCCGCCCTCGTGACTAAGCTCCACGTACCAGCCGCAGCCCTTCACCGCCAGGCTGCCATCGACGTCGCAGCTGCCCGAACTGACGTTGCACGCTGACACGGTCACAATCCCCGGACCGGCGGCCCGAATGGTGCTGCCCCGAGGGGCGAGCACATCGACACCTTCATGGTCGGGGCGCCCCGGTGCCCGGAACCCGCTGACAACGTTGCCGGGCAGCGGCACGGTCCAGCCCGATCCGCTGATCTCTCCCGGCGCGGCGCAGGACCGCAGCGCCGCGATTGCGCCAGACAGCGCCTCGTTCGACGGTGCTTCGTTCGGTCGCCCAGCCTGCTGCTGTTGGTTCGTCGAGCTCGGAGTCGCTGAGGTTGCGGGCTTTGCTCCGACGACCTGCAGCACGAGGTGTGTGGCCACTGGCTCCCATTTCGCGTAAGCCCCAGGAAAGGCCGAGCGTTGCACCGCCTGCGCGGCCTGCGTCAACTGCATGCCCTGCCAGTCGGGCACGGTCAGGAGTTTGCGGTAAAACCGCATCGCGGAGTAGTGGGGGTCAAGAATCTGCAGCTGCGTGCCCCACCCTTGTGAGGGACGCTGCTGGAACATCCCCACCGAATCGAAGTCGTTAACTGCGCCTCGGTGAGTGAGGTTTTTAAGCTTCGATTCCTGTAGCGCGGTCGCCATGGCGATCACCCAACCGCGCGGCGGCACGCCCTGCTGTTTGCCCACTTCCACCACGGTGGCGGCGTTTGCCACCTGTTCGGCCGACAGCTCCCCGGGATCGACCGACGGAAGTCTGGTATCGGCTACATCTACGCCGCAGCTCAGCGAGAGAGCCGACGCGGCCCCGCCCCCATTCTCATCGGAGGGAAACAGCGCGGGAACCAGGCCACCGCATAGAAACATGGCGATCACAATGAGCCCTGCCAGCACCCCCAACACTCGCCGCCCCACCGTACGGGAGCGTCGCCGCGCATCGAGCTGCTCGGTGTAATAGGCAATGAGCCGGTCCTCGGCTTGTGCTAGTCCAAAGGCAGGCTGGTGCGGATCTGTCATGGCATCAGCCCGCCGCATCGGTGCCGGAGCCTTGCAGCACCGGTTCGATATCGCTGACCTTCCACACCTGCGGAGCGGCCCCACCCTGAGCGCCCAGCCGTACACAGGTGACGAGCACCGCACCCGCATCCGTGTCGAACCCGAACACGACATGATTCGGGCTCACCGCTGCTGGGGTGGGTTCGCCGCGGAGCACGCGGCCCGGCACGCGTTCGGGATCGGTTAGCCTCAGTTGCCGGGCGAAGCCTGGCTCCGCGTATGTGGAAACACCCTCCCACCACTGCTGCGGGCTCTGACCCGGCGGATGCCGCAGCCACGCCTGCATAAAGCTCGTCGCCGCACGTATCGCCGGCGGGGGTGGAGCGGCCGATGACGCTGTTTCGCCTGCGACGCCGTCATTACCCGGCCTAGCTGTAGCCGCCCGATCCCCCGCTTCCCCGGAGTCTGGAGCGCCGCCAAGCCGGGCGAGCAGCACCACAGCGATCACCAACGCCGCGAGGCCGGCGGCAAGCCATGCCCGCCAACTCAACCGTCCACCCCAACTAGCATCGCCTCGCCAGCTGGTCTCAGCCATCGCGGCCCGAGCCCGGCGCAGCCGTTGCCGGACGCGTCAGCGTCTCGGGACGAACGCCTACGAGGCTGGCAGAGTCGAGGTCGGAAACGTCGGACTTCGCTCGCGACGCCGACGTCCGATCCCCGATAACGGGCAGCATCGCACGGTTGGCGTTCTCCGGCCGGCCGGGCTGATAGATGGGGTGGCTTTCGCCAGTTGCGGCCACTGACACACGTGGATAGGTCGTAGGCACAGTCCCGCTGTCCGCTGCCTGTCGATACCGATCGGGCGCGCGACTGTCCGTCGAGCGCCGCTGCTGCGGGACCATCGTGTCAGTGGCCAGCGTATTCTCAGCAAGCCCTGAGCCGGCTGACACACCGGCCACGGTCAACTTCCCTACCGGTCCTGTCGCGGTACTCAGTGCGGCAAGCGTGACGCCACGGCTCCACGTCTCGGGTCGAGTGCGTGCCGATGCCCCACCGGCCGATGCGACACGTTGACTCTCGGCTGCCGGCTCACTGTTACCCAGCGTCCCCACACCAGCGGCCGACAGGCGCCGGAGGTCACCGAAGACTCGCTGGTGCATGCGGCCCACCCCGCCAACCACGTTGCTCATCGGATCGACGCCGGTAAGTTGTGTCAAGCGCCGGTAGGGCCGCAGCAGCAGCCACAAGATCACTCCGGTGAGCCACATCAACAAAATCTGCTGCCACCCTGCCAATGACGGCGTTCCCGTGATCACCTCCACCGCTAGCAAGAACACCGCGGAACCGACGCCGAAGATGACACAGTTGATGATCGCCGCCACCACGGTGCGCAGCATCGCCCGCAGTGGACCCGACGCCGGTCGCAAGATGCCGATAGTGCCGATCGCCGGCAGGAACGCCACAGCGAGCCGGATAATCAAAAATGCCACCAGCACCAGCACCGAGGCCATGAGATCGAACGGGGTGACCACGATCGCCGAAATCAGCGCCAGCATGGCCGCGCCAACTCGTTCGGTACCTTTACGGCCTACCAGGTACTCGTAGGCTTCCGGGTCTTCAGCCTTGATCTTTTCCGCGGTGGTCTCCCACAGCTTCGCCTTCTCGGCGAAGATCGCCGACCGCGTGTCGGGTTTTCCCTGCATTTGCTTGGCTTCATGCCACGAAATGGCTCGGGCCTGATACAGCTGTGGGCCGTACTTCTTGGCGACATCACTGTCCGCGCTACCGAGCGTGCCCCGTAACCACTGCTGATACAGCACCGTCTTGGTCATGACGCCGCTGGCGCGCACCGCGGGAGGCCGATCGTCGTCGGGTGAGCCCACGCTGGCGTTCATTGCCCCGCTTACCTGGCCGAGCGCGCCGGTGAGCGTGTCGTCGGCTGCCCGGGAAGCGGACAACGGCCAGGCCGCCACCGCCGAGACCAAGGCCATCACCAGCAGGGCCCATCCCGCTGTGGTCACGGCCGCGGAAATGTTGCCGCCGCGAGCCCCCCACAACAGCCAGAGGCCGACGATGCCCAGAACCAGCACACCCCAGACGTTGAACACCCGCTCCGCCAGTGCCGAGGACGCCCGCTCCACCAGGTCATCGGTCCAGCCCCACATAGAGCTGGGCTGGTACGCGTACTCCCGCACACTGTTGTCCAACGCCACTAACCACAGAGCGGGTGAGTACAGCAGGTTTGCGATCGTGTTCGTGGTCAGCGCCGACGGATCTCGGACCGCATCGGGTCCACAGCCCAGATCATAAGTGGCATAGTTGAGCGCGGCATAGCCATAGACGTCATAGGTGGAGACGGCGGCGTCGGCCGCGAACGGATCTTTCGTGGACGGATTGGCCGGCTGCCGCAGGAACCACCCGGCCATGCCACTGTCGGGACGTGACGCTGGGGGTGCCTGTTTGCAGTCCAGGCTGGGACCGATCTTGTCGCCACCGGGCAGGCACTCCACCAGGTTCGTGAAACTGCACGCGGCCTGTGCGCTCTGTTGCCCGGCCGGGATGAACAGCGCCCCGCCGACACCGATCAGAACCACCAGCAGCATGACTCGCCAGCGGGCGAACAGCGGGCGGGAGGGCGACTTTGTCGACGAAAAAGCTCGCGGGCGACCCATCACAGCTCCGTTTTATGGCCGTCGGACTGCGGTGCCGGCGCGGTAGTGTCCAGCGCCGCGAGCAGGCCCGGAACGTAGGACAGATCGGCACGAAACTTCTGTACCCTGCCCTCGACGTCTCTCATAATGAATTCGCGGTATCCGAGCCGGTCTTGGCTACGAACCTGAGCAACCGAGAGCTGCGCGAGCGTGTTCTCATAGCCCACTCCGCGCTCGATTCCGAGCATCCGCAGCGCCTGTGCGGCGATCTCGGGGTCCTCGGCGATACGCCCAACGAAGACCGTGGAGACAAGGTTCTGCACATCCAGACCCAGAATGTCTATCGGGTTCTGACTCGAAGCCAGCGCTGCGATGTTCCATTTGCGGGAGTCGCGAGCCAGCCGGGTGAACAGCGCCCGACCCGACCCCCAACCGGCCAGGAAATGCGTCTCGTCCAACCCGACGACTTTGCGTTCGGCCATGCCAAGGCCGTACGCACGGCGGGTGGTGAACGCTGTCGCCAAGTGCAGCATCGGCAGCGCCATGCGCTCCTCGATCTGCCAGTACTCCCGGTCAATCGTGAGGTCCGGTAGGGCCAGTCCAGCCATGGTGATCACCGAGAGCACGGCATCGTTGTCGCCGGAGTTTTCGGGGGCGGCACCGAAGAACAGCCGCGACAACGGCATGTCTCGCACGTCACCGAGGGTCTCGGCGAGCTCTGCTCCCTCATCGCCGGTATCGATCAGCGCGCGCAGCAGGTCATCCAGCGTTGCGGTCTCCTCCGGCTCGACAGCCCGAGCAGCCCGCTGCAGCAGGATTGGGGTGGAGCGCTCACGCGCCACCTGAGGCGGCAGCAGCATGGTGCAGATGTCGGTGGCCAGAGCCTTGCGTTCTGCCCTAGCTGAGGCAACGGCGGAGCGGTACGTTGAGTCGTCGACGAAATGCTCGCGATGTGGCGTCGGGATCAGCGAGTACGGCGCGAGCGTTCCGGGCTCGCCACGTGTGAGGTCGTACACCTTGCTGTAAGGCGCCAGCTCCGGCAGTTGGCACAACCGCGCCAACGGACCCGACGGGTCCAGCAGCGTGGTAGGGATACCGCGCCGTGCCGCCAGGTAGGCGATGCCACCCATCAACGTGGACTTGCCACCACCGGGCTCGGCGACCAGCACCGCAAGGCCGGAACGCTCCCGCACTTCGGTGGCGAAATGCGGGTCCCACATCACCGGGCGACGACTGGTACCGCACGTCTCGCCGATGATGGGACCGCGCCTGTCCCCCACGGTGGCGGCAGCCTGTGGCACCCCGGCGGCGAAGTATTTGGCTGGCATGCGCCGCAGGTAACCAGTGTTCGCCACCGGTTGCCCCGGAATGAACTCGTCGAGCAGCCGCAGCTGATCTTTGGGGTGCTGCAACGTGATACGCATGGAACGGTAGTGGTCGGCCAACAGCCGCACCCGTGCCAAGCATTCCTGTTCGGTCTGACCGGAGACGGCGACCCGGTGCCAGCCGTGCACCCGAGCCGAATCCAGATCCAGCCCGGTCGCCATTTCGTCGGTGATGTCCAGGGCGCGTTGCGCCAGCCGCTCCAGCTCCGGCGGCGGGTCCATCTCGTGCTCATGATAGTCCCGCTGCTGCGAGCGAATGGTGAGTAGCTTGTGCTCCAAGCTCTTGAGTGCGTCGCCCGGACCGAGTACGTCCACTCGCGAAGACAACTCCATCGCCCACGGCAGCTGCTCGTGAAAGTGCAGCCACGGCTCGTGCTGTTCGGGAATGACCAGCTCTTCCATCCGTCCGAACGTAAGCACCGCGACGTGTCGCTCGGCATGGGTGTCCTCAGTCCGCGTAACCAGGCGGACCGTGCTGCCGTAGCGACCCCGGAAACGCTGCGTGTTCTCGGTGAACGCGAACAGGTCCCCGGGCTCCCAGGTGTGGTCGTCGATTGCGGACAGGCTACTGGGGGGCGGCATGCACAGGGCGACAGAGCGGTGGATCAGCCATTCCAATTCCAGTGCCTTGGCGGGTTGAGCTTGTAACCCGAACGCTCCGAGCACTTCGTCGAATCGGCTCACCAGCTGGTGTAGCCGGTTGCGTTCGGCGTTGCCGACGCCCTGGCGACGTACCGTGTTCATCAGCTCCACTGCCTGCTCCCGCAGCGTGCGTCGCTGGAAGACCACTCCCAGGTAGACCTCGCCCTCGGCGAGGCTAGTGGCGTGCACCCGATGCTGAGCGTGTGTGAGGTGCTCCGCCCAGCTGGTCTGACCGGGAACGTCGGGCAGCGGTTGCGAGGTCTGCTCATCTAGCCGGTGTGCCCACTGTGCCGCGGGATAGGGCCGGGTGGTGCGCCGTAGATGTAACCGGTAACCAGCTAGAGCGGCGTACTGCGCCGCGACCGACAGCATGATCGACGTGCGCTCTTTGTCGGCGCGAAATGCCCACTGGATGTCCGGCAGTCGATACCAGGCGGTGACGTCGGTTCTGGTGAACGTGAGGTGGCCGGCGATCTCGCGAAGCTCCAGCTCGCGCATCGGTTCCCGGTCCCTGAAAGCGGGAGTGCGAGGTGTGGCTTTCTTTGGCTGCTTCAGCGTGACCGGCGGGATTCCGACAGCGGCACTCGGTGACGGGGTGGGGGTCGCATCGGTGGCGACATCGGCGTCCACCACTTCCGTGACCGCGGCGTCGTCCGCGGCTGGTTCAATCAGCTCGTCCACGGCTGCGACATCGGTGTTGACCGCGCTGTCGTCGTCGGATGGCGCCTCGGCGTCGGTCGCTACCGCGTCAAGTTCGACATCCGTTTCCGTAGCTGCCACGGGCCGAAATTCCGGCTCGGCCGGAGTGGCTTCGAAGAAACTTTCGGCATACTGGTCGTCACACTCATCGTCGGAGTAACCCTCATCCAAGTGCCCGCCAGAGTGGGCTGGCTGTAGCACCGGAGTAACCGCTGCGGGTGAGTCGAAGACCATGAAGTGGTGCGCCAAGGAACCTTCGCTCACCAACATCGCGTCGCTGTTGGCAAGGCCTTCAAGCAGCTCTTCATCGGTCTGCCGCTGAGCGCGATGTGCCGCCCGAGCGCGTATCTTCCGCTCGGGTGCGTCGAGTCGACGCTGGTCAATTGGGTGCTGATCGAGATCCGGCGTCCCTAGATGCGGCGTCATAGCACCCCCTGGCGAATTCGCACGTGGGGTCGTACTCGCGCGCTACCCGCAAGGGCGTCCCGGTCGCGCCGCCAGTCGGTTGCCGCCGTGCGCAACACGGCACGAACCGGACGATCCGGGCTCACCTGGCGAAGGATCAGTGACGTGAGCACGATAGATAGTGCAATCTCGATCGCCGGGAAGATGTCCACGCTGCCGGTCACCAAGAAACGCGCCCCGATGACGAGGCACAGCACCGCGACGAATAGCGGGTACGCCACATAGGGCAAGTGGAAGGGCAAGGTGAACCCGCGAGGGCCCAGGAAGAGAAGCCTTGCCCGGTAGATGTCGTCATCTGACCGCAGCCGCATCTCTACCCGCCAAAAGCGAGCTTTGCGAAGCCCTCACCGAAGGCAAACAGCAGACCGGCTCCGGCGATGAAAAGGACGCCCAGCACGGCGATTCCGCCAGTGGTCAGCGCCTCCGACCAGCGGCCTCTGCCAGATCTGCTCAGGATGATCACACCAACGACAGCTAGTAGAATCGGCACGATCTTGGTCACGATGAAGGTGACGATGCCGGAGCTGTTCAACGTGGTGCCGGAATCCTCGGCGGCCAGCATGCCTTGGGTCAGCATGCTCCCAGTCATCATATGCTCAGCCAACATGGTGAGCTGGCTCACTGAGACTGCAACGGCGTTGCCAAGCATGAGTCGTTCTCCCGCAGGCGAATTCGGCTGAGATAGCTAACGCACATCACGGTATGACATTCAAACGCGCTGAGCGTTCAACGACACCCAGCCCTGGCAAGGTTTTTTTGCGTTCGACTGCCCCTGCTGGGGCCGCTGCGCGCCTTGCCTTATGCGGCCACGAAAGGCATACTCGGGAATTGCGCTAGCTGCTCTTAGCCTCAATGTCAAGCACCCGGGCCGAGCAAACGGCTCACTAACAGCCGCGAGGAGGTTGTGGTGCTGAAAAAGCTCCTGCAATGGGGCCTCGTCATATTCGTGATCTTCTACATCGCCACACGACCCACCGAAGCGGCTACAGCGGTCAGGTCGGGCTTCGGCGCTTTGGAGACCACCGCCAACGGGTTTAGTCAGTTTCTAAGCGAGACCGCCGCTTAACGTTCCATCGCTCACAGCCGGCAGGCGCGGATGTCGGTGACCAAAATCGCCCGTGCCCCCAATGCGTGCAATCGATCCATGGCCGTATGCACCTCGTCGGCGGGGACCATGGACTGCACCGCAACCCAACCTTGACGGTGCAACGGTGAGATCGTAGGTGCGGCGATCCCCGGTGTCACAGCGCAGGCAGCCTCCAGCTGTTCGCCGGCCACGTCGTAGGTCACCATCATGTATTGTCGAGCCACCAGTACCCCGCCCAACCGCTGCAGCAGCTGTTCGCGTGACAGCGCCACGCTGGTTCGGGCGACGCGGCGGCCGATCAGCACCGCCGTCGATTCCAGCAGAACGTCACCGAAGACCTCTAGGCCCTGCTGTCGCAGCGTAGCGCCGGTCTCCACCACGTCGGCGATAGCGTCGGCTACGCCTAGTCGTACCGATGTCTCGACAGCACCGTCAAGACGAATCACCGTCGTGGCGATGCCACGATCGGTGAGGTAACGCTCAACCAGTCCAGGGTATGCGGTGGCCACGCGCCGACCGGCCAGGTCATCGACGCCGGCGATCGACCCCGGCGATGCGGCGAATCGAAACCGCGACGCGGCGAAGCCGAGCTCGAGCAGTTCATCGGCGGGCGCGCCGCTGTCGAGCAGCAGATCGCGACCGGTTATCCCCAGGTCGAGATCGCCCGATCCAACGTAGGTAGCGATATCGCGGGGACGAAGGAAGAAAAACTCGACTCCGTTGCCATGATCGATCATGGTGAGTTCGTGCCGCACATGGCGTTGCCGGTATCCGGCTTCCACGAGCATGGCACTGGCCGGCTCGGAGAGGGCACCCTTGTTAGGTACGGCAACGCGCAGCATGGTTTCTCTTTCTGTTAACGAGCTTCTATAGCCGGGCATACACTGCGTCGGGCTCAATTCCCCGAGCGAGCATCATCACTTGCACGTGATAGAGCAGCTGGGAGATCTCCTCGGCAAGCTCGGCGTCGGTCTGATACTCAGCGGCCAGCCACACCTCCGCGGCCTCTTCCACCACTTTCTTACCGATGGCGTGTACTCCGGCATGAACCGCCCGCACTGTGCCAGACTCCGTATCGCCGGTAGCTACCTTCCGCGACAACTCGGCGTACAGCTGGTCGAAAGTCTTCACGACACCATTCAACCAAGCGGGAGCCTCCGGACCGTCAGTAGGTCAGGGACTGTCGCCGCGCCGCGCGTCACCGCGACAAGTTGTCGCCTTTGACGTGAAGCTTCAGCGTTGATTTACCCTCGCCGTATCGTCCGCAGCACCATCGCCGCATCCAGCGCAGCGATGGTGGCGTCCCAACCCTTGTCTTCGGCGCTGTCCACATGGCCGGCCCGGTCACGTGCCTGCTGCTCGGTGTTGCAGGTAAGCACCCCGTGCGCCACCGGAACAGCCTCGTCGAGGGCAACTCGGGTTAAGCCTGCCGTTACGGCCTCGCAGACGTAGTCGAAGTGCGGCGTTCCTCCCCGAATCACCACACCGAGCGCTACCACGGCGTCGCACCGGCGCGCCAAAGCTTGCGCCACCACCGGCAGCTCCACCGAGCCCGCGACCCTGGCCACGACTACGTCGCTGACCTTAAATGCCATAGCGGCAGCCTGCGCCCGCGCTAGCAGGATATCCACGATCTCGCTGTTCCAGCGGGCGGCGACGATACCCAGCCGCAGTCCGGTAGCGTCAAGGTCGATGTGGGAAGGCGCACCCTCACCACTCACGGCTGCCTCCTGTAGTCACCTTCGGGCTATTACTAATCAGAACGTAAGTAGCTAGACAAGTGCAGCCTTTTGACCTGCAAATTAGCTAATTACGGGCTGACTTAGTAACGATCGACTCAGTATCCCGTCCAGAACTTCCTTAGAAAAGCCACTTCCTTAGAAAAAGCCACTTCCGCGTGGGTTTCCCGGCTATTTATCCGAGATAGTCGCAAATTCTTCGGGTAGGTCGGTGATGTAGTGACCCATTCGGTCCCGCTTAGTACGAAGGTAGCGGAGGTTCTCCGGATGGGCGTGGCTCGGCAACGGCTCCCGACCCACCACCCTCAACCCGTAGCCCTCAAGCCCCGCGCGCTTGGCGGGGTTGTTCGTCAGTAAGCGCATGCTGCGCACGCCCAGATCGACCAAGACCTGCGCGCCGGTGCCATAGTCGCGCGCGTCGGCGGGAAGACCGAGCTCCAGGTTCGCGTCCACCGTGTCAGCCCCAGCGTCCTGCAGCTGATAGGCCTGTAGCTTGTGCAGCAGACCTATCCCGCGACCTTCATGACCGCGCATGTACAGCACCACCCCGCGACCTTCCTGCGCCACTCGGGCCAGCGCGCTGTCCAGCTGCGCTCCGCAGTCACAGCGCAGCGAGCCGAAAACATCGCCAGTGAGACATTCCGAGTGCACCCGCACCAGCACATCCTCGCCATCGCCGATCTCGCCCCGCACCAGCGCCACGTGCTCCCGGTCATCGAATGTGCTCTGATAGCCGACGGCCCGGAATTCCCCGTAACGGGTGGGGATGCGACTGTTAACGACCTGGTTCACCTGTCGCTCGAACCGGCGTCGATGCGCGATGAGCTGCGCGATGGAGACCAGGGTCAAACCGTGCTCGGCGGCGAAAGCGCGTAGCTGCGGCAGCCTCGCCATGGTGCCGTCATCGTTGACTACCTCACATAGCGCACCAGCCGGGTGTAGCCCCGCCAACCGGGCCAGATCGACCGCGGCCTCAGTGTGCCCCGGACGGCGCAGCACACCCCCATCTTTCGCCCGCAGCGGAAATACATGGCCCGGGCGGGTGAGATCGACCGCCCGGCTGGAAGCCGAGCCCAGCACGCGGAGCGTCTGCGCCCGATCGTGGGCGGAAATGCCGGTGGCAGGCACGTCCGCGGCATCCACCGATACGGTGAATGCCGTGCCACGGCGATCTTGGTTTGTGTGATACATCGGCGGCAACTCAAGTCGGTCACAGTCCACGCCGGTGAGCGGGGCGCAGATCATGCCGGAGCTGTACCGGATCATGAACGCCAGCAGCGGCGGCGTGGCACACTGGGCGGCCACGATCAGGTCACCCTCGTTCTCCCGGTCGTGATCATCGGTCACAACTACCGCCTTGCCAGCGGCTATATCGGCGATTGCCTGTTCGACGGAGTCGAACGAATCGGCGGGGTCGACCGTGCTGAAACCGTTCCCTGCGTTGCTGTCATCGGAGACGTCACCCTCCGTTGACAGGTGCCTTTGCTCGGTCATCAAGTGCCCCTCTCTAGCCCTGCCGAGCACCCAGTAGCCGCTCAACATGCTTGGCGATGATGTCCACTTCCACGTTAACCTGCTGCCCCAGCTGTAGTGCGCCTAGCGTGGTCTGTCGCCGCGTGGTGGGAATGATGCCCACTTCTACCGACGCAGCCCCTACCCCATCCTGCCCCGCCGACGCTGGTTGCGGAGCATCGCGCGGCGGGTCTGTTACCGCAATCACCGTCAGCGAGACACCGTCAAGGGCGATTGAACCCTTCTCGACGACGTAGCGGGCGAGCCTGGCCGGAAGTTCGAAGCGCAGTAGGTCGAAGGAAGGCCCGGCGTCCCGCTGCCACAACCGGGCCATCCCGTCTACGTGGCCCTGCACCAGATGACCGCCGAGACGGGTCATGAGCGTGACCGCACGTTCCAGGTTCACCGGTGCGCCCGCCCGCAGCTCTTTTAGCGTGGATCGGCGCAACGTCTCGGCCATAACGTCGGCGGTGAAGCCCTGCGCTGTCAGCTCGGTGACAGTGAGGCAGACCCCGTTGACGGAGATGGATTCGCCCGCTGCGGCCTCGGAGCGGACCAGTGGCGCGCGTATACCAAGCGGCGCGCCGTCGCCGGCGGGCTCGGTGGCGATCACCGTGCCCAGCTCCTCGACGATGCCTGTGAACATTCAGAGCTCCCGGTGGCGCGGCGCAGGTGTGCCAACGATACGAATATCCTCGCCGACCTGACTTACTTCACGGATTGCTAGACGTAGCGCATCGGAGATGGCGGTAATTCCCGCCTCGCCCAACGCAGGGGTACCGGCACCTAGCAGCGCGGGAGCCAGATAGGCCACTACCTCGTCCACGAGACCTGCTGCCAGGGCCGCCCCCGCCAGCGTGGGACCCCCTTCCAGTAGCACGCTGCGGCAGTCGCGCGCATACAGCTCGCGCAACAACGCCGGAAGTGACACGCGGCCATTCTGGTCGCCGACGTCGGCTGTGGTAGCTATCCAGCTAGGGGTCGCAATACCGTCTGCTCCCTGCCTGGACTGCCGCACTTTCGCATCGGGGGGTGTGCGACCGGCGCTGTCTGCCACCACCCGCAGCGGTTGCGGGCCATCATAGTTCGGGAGGCGAACCGTGAGCGAGGGATCGTCGGCGAGGATGGTGCCCACGCCGACTAACACGGCGTCGCACTCCGCCCGCAGCCGATGCACGTCGGCACGCGCCGCGTCGCCGGTGATCCAGCGAGAACTCCCGTCGGCGGCGGCACTGCGACCGTCGAGCGTAGCGGCGAACTTCCACGTCAAGTACGGACGAGTGCGGCGCACCGCGGTGAGCCAAGCGCGGTTCCCCCACTCCACCGCTGCCTGCGCCGTCCCCACCACTACATCGACACCGGCGTCGCGCAGCCAACGTGCGCCGCCCGCCGCGACCGGATCGGGGTCGTGCACACCGATGACGACTCGGCGCACATCGGCGCGCAGCAGCGCAGCCACGCACGGCCCGGTACGACCCGTGTGGGTGCATGGCTCGAGCGTCACCACGACGGTGCCGCCCCGAGCTCGCTCCCCCGCTTCGTACAGCGCAGTCACCTCAGCGTGGGGCTGCCCGGCGGCAACGTGGCGGCCGATGCCTGCCACAACACCGTCGGCGTCTAGTACGACGGCTCCCACGACCGGGTTCGGACTGGTTCGGCCAAGCGCACCGGCAGCGAATTCCACCGCGCGGAGCATCGCGGCATGCTCGGCGGCATCGCTCGCTGCGGCTTGTCCCCCCGGCGGGCTGACAGCAGTCACGATGCATCAGAGCGACAATGGTGACCGGTCCGCGCGGCCGCACGCAGCGCGGTCACCGCGGCGGCGGGGTCAGCTGCGCTGTACACGGCCGAACCGGCGACGAAGGTATCTGCCCCAGCCTGCGCTGCGGCAACAATGGTGTCGACGTTGATACCACCGTCTACTTGCAGCCGCAGACTCAAGCAGTCGGCGCCGACCCATGACCGGGCCTGCCGCAGGTTCGGCAGCACCGACTCCATGAACTCCTGACCGCCGAACCCGGGTTCCACCGTCATGATGAGCAGCATGTCTACCTGACGCAGCAGCTGCCGATAGGGTTCCAGCGAAGTACCGGGTTTGATAGCGAGCCCGGCGCGGGCGCCCGCGGCTCGGATATCGCGGGCAATCGCCGCCGGATCACTGTGTCGCGCAGCGGCGGCTTCGGCGTGAAAGGTGACGTTGTACGCGCCAGCTTCGGCATAGCTCGGCGCCCACCGGGCCGGATCGTCAATCATCAAGTGGCAATCCAGCGGTGTGTCGACGGCCATCAGCAGGCTCCGCACCACCGGGAGCCCTATCGTCAGGTTCGGCACGAAGTGGTTATCCATCACGTCAACGTGCAACCAGTCCGCACCGGAGACCGCCCGCGCCTGTTCGCCTAGTCGGGCGAAGTCGGCAGACAGGATACTCGGCGCGATCACAACGTCCACACCAGGCAGCTTAGAGCTTGCACCTGTGGCAATACGGACGCACCATGGGGCTACGGCAATATGGTGAAGGAGTCAACGTGCTTTGGCTTCACAGCGCGGAAGTGGCGATGATCTAGCGTGGCGATCTCCCGCACGTTGAGGCGTTCAGATATGGCGATCACCGAGGCATCACCGGCCCCAAGTGGGAAGCCTGAATAGGCGCGGACCAGCTCGGCCATGCGGGCAAGATCCTGCTCGGCCAAAGCTTCGAGAGCAAGTTCACCAGCGACCATCGACTCAAGGAAATGAGCTTCGGCTTGCGGGCTCACACGAGACTCAAGGAGCCAGCAGACTTCGGTAAGAACAGGTCCGGGGACAACGAGTGGACCCGAGTGGGATTCCAGGAGCGCAACGCAGCGGGCGTGATCGGAGTCCTTTTGATTCAGCACCGCATACAAGGGGCCCGTGTCGCAGATAAGCATCAGCTGTTGCGAAATCGATCGCGGAGGATCTCTTCCGAGCGCGAAGCGACGTCGGGTTCGTCTGAGACGATCCCAGCAAAGGACAGCTTCCGAGGCTGCCCATCGTTTTGCGCTATTGGGTGTGGGGGATCTGCAACAAGCTCCAGCGCGACAGCGCGTAGCGCCCGCACGTGAGTCGGTCTGAGACGATCGATCAGCCGGTGAAGGTCGTCATACTCTTGATGCTTCACGGTCATACCGCCGAGTCTACGCTCAAAAACCTGCATCTCATGGCTACCGGGCGAAGTCGGCGGATAGGACGCTCAGCGCGATCACAACGTCCACAGCAGGCAGTTAAGGACACCGTCCGTGGACAACTGCGGTGCGTGGCGGCGATGGCGAGAAGCTTGACCGATGCCCCAACAGTTCGCGAAACCCGGCGTGGTGACCGTTCCTGGCAAGTTGAGCCGTGACTTGCCGCCCGGCCTTAAGCGGAGCATCCTTAAAAAGCACAGCTAGCAGCGGGAGGTCCCACGTGAACGGTTATGCCATCGTGATCGAGCAAGCAGCCGACAACGGCTACGGAGCCTGGTGCCCCGACCTGCCGGGCTGCGTGGCACTGGGCGATACCTATGACGATTGCGTGCTCGAAATGCGGGAAGCAATCACGTTTCATCTCGACGGTATGCGTAAAGCTGGTGAGCCTATCCCCGCCCCAAGCGCCGTCGGATCAGAGACAGTCGTGGTGACAGCGTGAGTAGGACGAAGGCGGGTGACACTACTCAGGACAGCGTCAGGCACACGAAGAGAGGCGCACGCAGCACACAATTCGATGCCGCTGCCTGGCGAGCTTGGCTTGCCAGCTTGGACCAGAACCGGTCCGCAACTGGCGTAAGCATTCACTACAGCTCCGCTGACCTTGTACTAGCCGATAGGCACTGTCACAGGATCGCAGTCTACTGAAGGTCGCCGCGAATAACCCAAATGAGCCACGAGAATGTGCCTGTCAAGCCGCTCAGCTACAAAGGTCGGCCGTTGGAAGCATTGGCCGGGCCAGGAACGCATACGCCGATGGTAATCGGCGTGGGTCGTTCACTTGGCCCAGGCGGTCGACCGTGCTGAATTCTGTGGACCGCAACAGCAAGCCGTGGGCATGCCTCATCGAGATCATCGGTAGCCGTCACAGACATCGGGCTTGGTCCACGCGAAGTCATGCCCATCGTTACTTCGGGTGACCTGACTTCTCCATCGAGAACTACCCCGGCTCCACCTTCCCCGGCTTTAATGTACACATCAACCGACGATACGTTTACTGGCGATGGGAACCCAGTCACCAGATTCGGATCGGTTTGTCGAGTTGCGGTGCACATCATGGGAACGCCGCCGCCCAGTAACTGCTGCGTACTGGGAACACCGTCGGGATGTGTATCGACCTTCAGGCTTAGGGACGTCGTGTCAGATGTAACGAGGTATGGATGCGTGTTTATGGCAAGACCGGTTGGCTCCGCCGGTTCGCACACGATGTTCCTGGTAGCGAGGCGGTCGGGCTCAAACGCAACTAAGGCGGCAGCGGGATACTCCGGTAGGAACCTGACGACCCCCGCAGGCTGAGCCAGCAACGGAGCGGGACCGGAGGGTTGTGATGGAGTGGCTGGAGAATTACAGCTCAGCACCGCTAAGCCGGCAAGGCTCGCCACTCCAAGGCTTCGACGAGTTGCCCGTGATCGAGAGGAAGCCACAGTTAGTCCTTCGCCAATTAGCACCGTAAAAGTAAGATGTTCTTACAGGCTACACTGACGGTCGCTCGGAATAGCGAAAATACCTAGATCTCACTCGGACCCCGGCCGTCGTAGTAGCGCGATGAACATGGCGTCGGTGCCGTGCCGGTGTGGCCATAGCTGTGCTGAGCTGCCCTTACCCACATCCAGCTCTTCGTCACCGGTGACGGCTCGCAGCACCGCGGGCGTATCCAGTGGCTGCAGCCGGTGACGGCGGATCGCATCAGCGACCGTAACCTTGGTCTCTGCGATATGCGGTGAACACGTTGCATAGCAGATAACACCGCCAGGACGGACCGCCCGCGCCGCCGCGGCCAGCAGCTCACGTTGCAGCTTTGTCAGCTGAGGAATGTCCGCGGGCTGGCGACGCCAGCGCGCTTCAGGTCGACGCCGCAGTGCCCCTAGGCCGGTGCATGGCGCGTCGACCAGCACCCGATCGAAGCCGCCCTCGGGCAGTCCCGCGTGCAGCCCGACCTCACGGGCGTCGGCGTGCAACACCGTGACGGCGGTGCCTGCTAGCACCTGACGTACCAGCTCGGCTCGATGCTCGGCCAGCTCCACCGCCGTGAGCCTCGCCGCGTGCTCTGGAGCGAGCCCGGCCAGCAGCGCGGCTTTCCCACCCGGCCCCGCGCACATGTCCAGCCAGTGCTCATCGGCGCCATCTAGCGGCGCGGCCGCCAACGCGAGCGCTACTAGCTGACTGCCCTCGTCCTGGACGCTGGCGTGCGCCTCTCGAATAGCGCGTAATCCGGAAGGGTCACCACCGGTGGAGAGCACAACGGCGTGTGGAGAGAGGGCACCGGACTCACCGCCGACTTGCTCTGCCAGCTCATCGCGACCGATGCGCCCAGGCCGCGCCAGCAGCTGGACGACGGGACGTTCGTTGTTGACGGCTAGCGCAGCCTCGGTCTCGGTCAAAGCGCCGTCGCGCTCTCCGAGCGCCTCCGCTATCGCCCGTACGACCCACCCCGGATGCGAGTAGCGCATCGCAAGATGAGCAACAGGGTCAGCCTCACGGTCAGGTAGCACGGCCGCAAGCCATGCCGCCAGATCGTGCTCGGCAACGCGACGCAGCACCGCGTTGACGAATCTCGCCGGTCCATCGGTGAGCGCAACCCGCGCCACGCTCACGGTTGAATCCACCGCGGCATGAGCCGGAACCCGGGTATAGAGCAGTTGGTATGCACCCAGACGTAACATCTCCAGCACTCGGGGATCGATCTCGGCCAGCGGGCGGCTGCTCGCCGCGACGACGATTGCATCTAAGGTGCCACGCACCCGGAGCGTGCCGTAGGTCAGCTCGGTGGCGAAGGCGGCATCGCGCCCGCTGATTTTCCGGTCCCGCAGCATGCTTGGCAGCAGCAGGTTTGCGTACGCGTCGCGGGAGGTAACCGCGATCAGCACGTCGAAGACCGCCCTGCGAACCGGATCGACGACGCCGGGCCCACCACGACGTGGCCCCGGGGCTCCACGACCAGCACGATCGTCACGACCGGCTCGGCGGGGACCGCTGTTGCCGCGTGGCGCTACGCCCCGATCATTACCGCCACCGCGGCCGCCTCGGGCCACGTGCCCGCTGCGGGCTTTGCTAGAGTCACGGCCCGGCTTATAGAACCCACCACTGGGTGCATCATCCTGCCCGCTCATACCAGCCGCTCCTGCGCTCCGCCATTTTCTGCCAACGCCGGTCGCAGACCCCGCACCCAATCCAGCGCCGGCATAGCCCGACGCCCGGCGGGCTGCACCGTGCTCAGTTCCACCGCGTTTGTCGCGGTCCCAACCAGGACCCGACGCGCCATCAGGCGCAACTCGCCAGGGGCAGCACGAGAAACGTCATCGACGTCAGGAACCGCCGCCACCGGACCCAGTTTCAGGCGTTGCTCATGTAGCGTCGTCCAAGCGCCAGGCGCCGGGGTGCATGCCCGGATGCGACGGTCTATCGCAAGCGCGGGATGCTGCCATGTGACCCGGGCGTCTTCGCTGCTTAACTTAGGAGCAACGCTGACGCCGTCGGCTGGCTGGGGCACCGGCTGAAGCGCCCCTTCGGCGATGCCGTCCAGACATGACAGCAGCAGTTCGGCACCCGAGTAGGCCAACCGGGCGAGGAGGTCACCCGCGGTATCAGTAGGCGCAATGGGCTCGGTGAAGCTGCCATATACCGGACCGGAGTCCAAACTTGGTTCGATGGCGAAGACACTGGCACCCGTGATCTCATCGCCGCGCAGGATCGCGTGCTGCACCGGCGCCGCCCCGCGCCATGCCGGTAGCAACGAGAAGTGCAGATTTAACCAGCCCAGTCGGGGAATCTCCAGAGCCGTCTTAGGTAGCAGCGCGCCGTAGGCGACTACCGGGCAGCAGTCAACCGATAGCTCCCGCAGCCGCGCCTGGAACACGGGGTCTTTCGGGGACTCGGGCTGCATCAGCTCGATCCCACGTGCCGCAGCTAGCTTCGCTACCGGCGACGACGTCAGCTGGCGTCCGCGTCCGGTGGGCGAGTCGGGCCGGGTGAGTACCGCGACCACGTCGTGCTGGGAAGCCAGAAGCGTACGTAACGCGGGAAGGGCGGGTTCGGGAGTACCCGCGAAGACCAGCCTCAGACCCGGTGCGCCGCTCAGCGTCCGCTCCCAGATGTGACCGAAGGCCGCATCACTACTGTTTTCTCTAATCCCCCGCTGCTGTTCCACTCCGCCGCCGCGATCTCCTTCAGAGCAGCGGCTCGGAACTCCTCATCGAGCCGGTCGATGAACAAGATGCCGTCCAGATGGTCTGTCTCGTGCTGGATGCAGCGCGCCAGCAGTCCGCTGCCGACAATGCGTTGCGGCATACCGTGCAAGTCCACCCCTTCGGCGATTACGTTCATGTGTCGCTTGGTGTCATACCGAAGCCCCGGGATCGACAGGCAGCCCTCCGGGCCGTCTTGGAGGACCGGGCCGTCTCCGTGGGCATGGTGGGGGAAGGTCAGCTCCGGGTTTACAAGGTGGCCGACCACACCGTCGATGTCGTAGACGAACACTCGCTGACTCACGCCGATCTGAGGCGCGGCCATACCGACACCGCCTTCGTCGTGCATGGTGTCGATTAGGTCATCGACGAGCTGGCGCGTCTGTTCGTCGAAGCTGACCACCCGCTCGCACGGCGTCCGTAACACCGGGTCGCCATATATCCGTACCGGCCGTATTGCCACGCTGCTCCCCCATCCCTAGCTTCCTAACTCATCCTAGGTGGAAAGCGTGCACCGCTATACAGCCGGCGTGTTCTAGGGCGTGCCGACCAAGGCGTCGAGCTTGCCTGCCTTGACATCGGCTACAAGGTCATCCAACTGAGTCAGACTCAGCTGGATCTGCTGGCCGAAATCGTCGGTGATCACCACCCGCCGAGCCGATTCGGCGTCGTGATCGAGAAACAGCTCCGGGCAGCCGCAATCGCACTTTCCGCAGAAGCGGGCTACCGAAGTCAATTGGTGCCGATCGTTCATGATGCCCCCCGATGGCTGAACGTGCGCCGACGAATTACCTATTCGCCTGCGCACTCCCAACAGTTAACGGCGTGTACATCGGGATCGTCAATAGCCAGTCCGCATGAGCGGCAATCCGATTCACTCTTGCATTCTCGCCACTTGCTCGCCGCCGCATGTAGGGTGTAGAGCGTGATTCGCCCCCCGACGGCGCCCCCGCGTCGACGCACCGCGGTGGCTGCCGCATTGGTTTTTGTCCTAGCCGGTCTGGCCGCGTGCGGATCTGACTCCTCCAAGGACGAAGGCTCGAAGCCACACGCCTCCGCCGAGGCAGTTAACATTGCCCAGCAGAAAGTGCTGCAGGCCCGCTCGGCCAAGGTCTCCGGTAGCGTGAAGGTGGCGCTGCTGCCGGAGACGCTTGAGATGGAGGGCGTGATCTCCTGGGAGAAGCGGCCCACCGGTGAACTGCGGGTTAAGAACCCTTCGGGCACGAACGACACCACCGCACTAATAACCGAAGACGCCGCGTACGTCTCATTCGGCGGCGATTTCGACTTCCCACAGTTGCCATCGACCCCGGACCTACCGGGTTTGCCGAGCACGAAAAATGTCCGATGGCTGAAACTCTCCCTCGACAACCTTGGGGAGGGCAACGCCACGGGCAAGGTGCTGCGCAACGAACTGCACTACAACAACCCGGCGCGCGCAATCGCGCTGATGCGCCAAGCCGGCGACATCAAGCAGGTCGGTACCGAAACCAAAAATGGCGTCGACACCCGTCACTTCAGCGGGCGGGTTGAGATCGCCAAACTAGTCGCGGACCACAAGGTGGGACTCACCGAGCAGGACATCGAGGCCTTCCGACAGGAGCAGGCTGCCCTTGGTGTGAAATTTCAGCAGATCGATATCTGGCTCAACGATCAGGAGCTACCGGTCCATATAGAGCTGTCGGCCGACAGCAAGCACGGATCGGTCGAATTCAGCGGCGACTACTCCGATTTCGGCGTCGAAGTGAACGTGCAAGCACCGCCGGACTCGGAGGTTTTCGACATCGGCAAACTCCAGCAAGACCTGCAAAAGCTGCCTTCGGCGGGTGAGTTCGGTAACCCACCATTGGGCAATCCGTACGGCGATTAACGTGGGGGAAAGGCAACGCGTGCCCTCGTGTCGAGGCCATAGAGCTGCCGCTACCTCGGTTTTCCAGGACAAGAGGGCACACGTTGTCGCCGGAGTCTGGTATGGAAGAGTCCTCGCATGCTTACCATGCAAGACGCACTGCTAACGCTCGCCCAGTACTGGGAGAACTACGGCTGTCTCACTGTGCAGCCGGCAAATACCGAGGTAGGGGCCGGAACGCTCAATCCGGCCACTGCGCTACGGGTACTGGGACCTGAGCCGTGGAGGGTGGCATATGTCGAGCCGTCGGTGCGTCCGGACGACTCACGCTACGGCGACAACCCCAACCGCATTGCCACCCACACTCAGTTTCAGGTGATATTGAAGCCGGAACCGGGTGACACTCAAGAGCTGTACCTGGGAAGCCTTCGCGCGCTGGGCATCGACACCGACGCCCACGACATACGCTTTGTGGAGGACAACTGGGCGTCTCCCGCGCTCGGTGCATGGGGCTTGGGTTGGGAGGTCTGGCTCGATGGCCTTGAGATCACCCAATTCACCTATTTTCAGCAGTCCGGTGGGGTCACGCTGGACCCGGTGAGTGTGGAGATCACCTACGGCGTCGAACGCATCATGATGGCGCTGCAGGGGGTGGATCATTTCAGCAAGATCGCCTACACCGAAAAACTCAACTACGGCGAAGTGCTCGGGCAGGCCGAGTACGAGTGGAGCCGTTACTATCTCGACGACGCCGACCTCGCGACGAACACCGCGTTGTTCGACAGTTACGAAGCCGAAGCCCGGCGATTGATCGAGGCCCGGTTACCCATCCCCGCACACGCTTACGTGCTCAAGTGCTCCCACGCCTTCAACGTGTTGGACTCTCGTGGTGCCATCAGTCCCACCGAGCGGGCCCGTGCATTCGGCCGGATGCGCAGCCTCGCACATGAAGTTGCCAAGCTGTGGATCGCTCGCCGCGAGGAACAAGGCCACCCACTGGGGCTCTCCTCTCCCCCCGTCGCGCCCGTGCTCGTGGAAGCGGCCACCGACGCACCTACCGAGCCGGCCACGCTGTTGCTGGAGATCGGAACCGAAGAGCTTCCCCCGTCGGAGGTCAACCGCGCGCAAACCAGCGTCGCGCAGACGCTCCGCGGCACTCTGGCGCAGAGCCGCCTAGCCCATGGCGATATCGCAACCTATGCCTCGCCGCGCCGCATCGTCGCGCTGGTGCACGACGTGGCGCCGCGAGAAACCGAACACGATCACGTGGTTCGCGGTCCGCGGCTGAGCGCAGCCTACGACGCGGCCGGCACGCCCACCAAGGCGGCGGTTGGC
>JBGTNI010000016.1:0-43392 GCA_041743105.1 Mycobacteriales bacterium
TGCTGCCCAGCTGGGCAGCACCCCCCACAGTCGGTTATCTGGCACTGTTTACTATCTACCGGGGATAGTGGCAGTCGAAGTCCTGTTTTCCCGGCTGATTTGTCGGTACCTTGCAGGTACTATTTCTCCACTGCGGATCGATCTGGGGAACGTACCACTTAATCGTTGGTGGACCGTACACTTCGGTCGTCCTCCAGAAGTATTTTGTCTCACCTTTTTTGGTGACCGGGCAGTGTGGGCCCGCTTGAAACTCCACATCTTTCAGGTACGTACCGTTTTGGTTCTCTCCACTGACTAGAGCTGTTCCACTGTGCGGGGCACACAACCTGATCACCTGACCGTTGTGATCAAGTGACTGTGGGTGGGGGGCAGTGGATTCAGCGTTGGCGGTCGCGGCCAACGCCACTGAGCCAGCCGCGATAAGAGCTACTACGGCGCCCACCGCGATCTTTTTGAAACCGGAAAACATACAATCTCCCTATCGAGACATAAAAAACTCAAACAGTACGAAGCAGCCATATTGTACGTGAACACGTGGAAATTACCACTTTCCGAGGTCAAAAGTAGCAGCCGAGCCAGAGTCGCGAAGGCAAAACCGAAACTTTGGCACCTCATGATTTCAATCACATACCCGTTTAGGCTGGTAGATGGCCTGACGTGGGCTCGATGTAGAGGTCGGTTTTGTCGTAGGCGTGGAGCTACATCGCCAACTCACCCGACTACAAGGCCAGATCACCCGGCATGTCGCGGCACCACGCGGTGGCCTGGGCAGACGGCGGACCCACAAGCCTCGACAACCTACGACTCCTCCGCCGCATTCACCACCTACGCGCCCACGACGAACACCGAGAGCGAAGCCCGTAGTCGAACCGCGCGAGCTGGCCGTCGCAGGACAGGTTCATGGCTGACCTGAGACGCTCCAGCAGCGCGAAGGCATGTGCGGCAGCTACTATCCCCACGGGGAGGCGCATGCACAGTACTAACTATCAGCTCAGTCGAATGTGGGACCAGCCCGTAGACCATGGGCGACCAGCGGTGACCACGGTGGCCGACCATTGGGTGGTGAGTGCGCAAGACTTGATACGCGCGGTACTCGCCGATCCAGCCACATTTCGTCCTGACAACGCGCTCGACGCGGTCACCCCGATGTCGGCGGCCACGCTGCGGCTGCTAGCCGATCATGGATTTCGACTCCCCGCCACGCTTGCTAACAACGGCACTTCATCGCACCCGGCGCTACGTGCGCTGGTCACCGAAGCGCTGCATCCGACAAGAGTGGAAGAGCACCGGGGGTGGCTCATTGGAGTACTGCGCCGCCGCCTGACGCGGCTAATGGGGAGTCTACGGGCGGGGCATTCAGTCGACCTGCATTCGGCCATCTCCCACGACCTACCACTGGTAACACTCGCTCGATTGATGGCCCTGCCAACCGACACCGTAAGTGCCGTCAAGGAATTCTCCGCGGGTGCGTTAGAACTGTTTTGGGCTCCGCTCGACGCCGCTCGTCAACATCGCCTGGCCGAACTGGTCGGTGCGTACCATGCTCGGTTACGCCACTTCGTCCGTACCGCACCCCCAGGCATGCTGCCGCTTCGCGATGCTGCGTACGCACAGGGATTCTCCGAAGATGAGGTGATCGCCGCACTGTTCTTTCTGCTTGTTGCCGGGCAAGAGACCACATCGCAGTTCCTTACGTTGCTGATGTATCGGCTGACATCGGAGACCACGATCCTGGACGGATTGGTCAACGGCGCGATCGGCGTGCCTGAGGTGGTAGAAGAAGGGTTACGGCTGGAGTCACCGGTCATCACCTGGCGCCGGGTAACCACGCGAGAGGTTCAGCTAGGAAGCGCGCGGCTACCCCGCGGAGCGCAGGTACTGCTCTGGTTGGCCCATGCAGGTCGCGATAGCGCGATGGTTGCCGAACCGGATCGGTTCGTGCCCGGCCAACGAGGTTCCCGACGCCACCTTGCTTTCGGCGCCGGCGCCCATCGCTGTGCGGGAGCACAACTAGCTCGGATGGAGGCGCAGGTCGTCGTGGCCGAGCTGGCCCCGCTGCTACGCCACTGCCGCGTCGTTCGCGTGCCGTGGTGCCCGGATAATTTGTCGTTTCGCATGCCGGATGCGTTCATCGTGGAGCTGTGTTAGGACGTTTTCCCTGAAAACGTCCAAGTCGAATGTGCCGTGCAGCATCGGCGCAAGCCAACTGGGCGCAGCGTGGCGAAACCGAGCCGGAGTAAGGGCGCCGGCTCGTTCGGGAACAATGCCCGCGATAGCAGCGCCCGCAACCTGGCTGACAGTTCCATGAGCGCCTGGAGTGGCGCTGCCGGTCGAGCCCGCCAAATCCGTCAGGTTGGTGCGGTGTACCAGCGCGGGAGTTCTCGGCCACGCGCCAAGTACCACGACCGTGGGGTAACCGGCGAGCGCCTCCACGGTGAGGGCGATGTGGTTGAGGGTGCCCAGGCCCGCCCGCCCCACCACCACCGATGGCATGTCGCACCGCACCGCGAGGTCCCGTACCGTCCAACCATCCGCGCCCATCGGCACGAGTAAACCGCCCGCACCCTCGACCAAGACTAGATCGTGATCGGCGGCGAGCTTGCGTACCGCGGCTCTCACCGGCTCCAAGGGCAGCGGGAGCTTTCCGGCGACTCGTGCCGCCGCTAGCGGGGCGAGCGGCTCAGCGTACCGGGCAAGTGTCCGAGTCGTCAGGGCAGGAAAGTGAGCGGACGCCGCGAGTGCGGCGATGGTCGCCGTATCGTCATCGCGACCGGTCTGAGCCGGCTTGAGTATTGCTACCCGCAATCCAGCCCGTTGTGCGGCGGCGGCTATCGCGGCAACGACGATCGTCTTGCCAACGCCGGTATCGGTTCCAGTGATCAGGATCGGCCCAAGCCAACCTGTCATGACGGCACCTCTGTCATGAGACCGCCACTTGCTGTCGTGCGGTATCCGGCGCAGTCGCTACCACCACATCGAGCGCTCGGGCAAAATCTGCCTCGGGTAGGCCAGCGTTGACGGTGAGCCGCAACCGCGACTGTCTGTCCGGAGTAGACGGTGGTCGAAAACACCCAACACCGATGCCCCGCTCGCGGCAGGCAGCAGCCCATGCGGTGGCGCAGGCAGCGCTTGGCGCGAGCACTGAAAGTACGCCACCCGCCGGATCGGCTACCCGCAACCCACCGGCGCGCAGCACCGTGGCGGCAAGCTCAGCCCGCTGCGCCACTGTGACGCGGAGCTGCTCTGAGCTCCGCATTATACGCAACGCGGCCCGAACGCCAGCCGCGACCGCGGGTGGAAGTGCGGTGTCGAAGATGAAGGGACGGCTGGTGTCAATGAGGTGCTGAATTAGCTGCGCACCGCCTGCTACTAAGCCTCCCGCCCCGCCCAGCGCCTTAGACAGCGTGGCGGTGACCACGATGTCTAGTTCACCTGCTAGACCGGCGGCGGCCACCACTCCGCCGCCTGCCGGTCCGAGTACGCCCACAGCGTGCGCCTCGTCTACGAGAAGTAGTGCCCCATGACGCCGGCAGATCGCGTGAAGCTCCGCCACGGGCGCGAGATCGCCGTCTACTGAGTACACAGATTCGATCGCCACCACTGCGCGTCGTCGCCAATGAGTTTGGAGCAGCTCAGCCAGTGCGGCGGGATCTGAGTGCGGGGTTATCACTGTCTCCGTCTGAGCTAGTCGAGCCGCGTCGATCAAAGACGCGTGGGCGTGCGCGTCGAGTACCAACAGGGCACGAGCACTGACGAGCCCGGCTATCGTGCCGAGGTTTGCGAGATAGCCCGATGAATACACCAACGCTGCCGGAGTGTGTAACGCCTCGGCCAGTTCATGCTCAAGCGCCGCATGCTCGGTCGTGGAGCCCCGTACCAACCGGGACCCCGTAGCCCCCAAGCCATAGTCGCGCAGTGCCGCCGCGGCGGCATCGAGCACTTCCGGATGCTGAGACAGCCCGAGGTAGTCATTGCCAGCCAGGTCGCAGAGCTGGTCGTCGGCGTCACGGGCCACGAGTGTGCGGCGCAGGCCCGCCGCGCGACGTAGCTCGGCACGGCGCTCCAAGGTGGATAACCACGCTTCCGAGCGCGAGTCGCGGCCAGCTACCTCCTCGTTCGCGATGTTTCTCCCGTTCACCGAGGACCGCCCCTTCCCGTGGTCACGTCGTCGATCGCGGCGATGACGGTGCTCGCCAACAGCTCGGTCTCGGCGTCGGCTAGCGTCAACGGCGGCATCAACACCACCACATCGCCAAGTGGCCGCAGCAGCACGCCGCGCGCCTGAGCGGCCCGACATACCGCGAAGCCGGTGCGCTCGGTCACGCCTCGAAGCTCAATGCCGATCATGGTGCCCAGCCGGCGCACCTCCACCACATCGGGATGAGAGTTCAGCGGGTCGAGGAGGGCACCGAGGCGCTCGCCGAGCTTGGCCGCCTGTCCCACCAGGCCGCGCGCGGCCGCCAAACGCAGGTTCGCTAGCGCCGCCGCGCAGCTCATCGGGTTCGCCGTGTAGGTGTGACCATGGAAGAAGGTGCGGTTCGCAGGTGGCGCCCCCAGGAAAGCGTCGTAGACCGCTTGGGTCGCCAACACAGCCGATAGTGGTAGGTAGCCACCGGTGATCCCTTTGCCGCACACCAGCAGGTCGGGGACGATTCCGGCATGTTCGCACGCCCACATGCGGCCAGTACGGCCGATGCCGGTTGCCACCTCGTCGCAGATAAGCAGTGTGCCGTGCTCATCTGCCAGACGACGGCATGCGCGCAGATACGTCGGGTCGTAGGTCAGCATCCCAGCCGCGCCCTGCACCATCGGCTCCACGATGATCGCGCAGATCTGAGCTCCATACTCGGCCATGACCTCGGACAGTTCCTCGATCGCCTCGGCCGCGCGGGCCGCTGGTGATTGTCCGGGCGCGCGAACTCCAGGTGAGCCGAGAGTGAGCGCACGGAGCAAGATCGGCCGGTAGGTCGCGTGGAACAGCTCGATGCCGCCAACGCTCACCGCGCCTAGGGTGTCTCCGTGATATGCCTGCGACAGGTGGACGAATAAGGGTCGGTCTTCCTTCTGGCCAGCGCGATGTCGATCAACATTGTGTTGCGCACCGTATTGATAGGCCATCTTCAGGGCCGCTTCCACCGCGGAGGAGCCGTCACCCGCGTAGAAGACTTTCGTTAGCCTCGGTGCAGCCAGCTCTGTCCTCACATCCCGTGGTGCGATGGAGAGCAGGTGTTCGGCCAGCTCAATGCCCGGGGCGTGGGTGGCACCCAAAAACGTCGAGTGATCTAGCTTCCCGAGCTGTTCACTGATGGCGGTGTCGATTTCAGGCACCCGATGGCCGAATGTGGTGACCCACAAAGACGAAACGCCATCGAGGTATCGCCGACCGTCCACATCGAACAGCCACGGACCTTCGGCTCGATCGATCACGAGCGGCTCATCGTCGAGCCAACTCGCGTGTTGGGTGAATGGATGCCAGACCGCCGCGGCATCACGGGAACGCCATGTGTCGCTGCGCAGTCGAGTGTCGCTGACTCGCTGACTACTCGTCATAATGCCTTCCGGGTGAGTCGGCTCTAACGGGTCTTTGTAGGTTAGGCCCATGTCACAGACCATCGAACATGCCCGCCGTACCGTGCTAGAGCATGGCCAGAGCCTGCCAGAGGCAGACATCGTCGAACTACTGAGCATCCCCGACGAACAACTGCCGGAGGCTTTGCAGTTAGCTCATGAGGTCCGAATGCGGTGGTGCGGACCTGACGTTGAGGTAGAAGGCATTGCCTCGATCGCGACCGGCGGTTGCCCGGAAGATTGCCACTTCTGCTCACAGTCTGGGCTCTTCTCCTCTCCGGTTCGGTCGGTCCGACTGGATATCCCGACGCTGGTGGAAGCGGCGCGACAAACCGCGGCCAGCGGGGCAACGGAATTTTGTATCGTCGCTGCGTTGCGAGGGCCAGACGAGAAAATGATGAGTCAACTTCGTGCGGGGATTGCCGCAATCCGGGCCGAAGTCGAGATCAACATCGCGGCGAGTCTGGGAATCCTGACTCCAGCCCAGGTAGATGAGCTCATTGACATGGGTGTGCACCGGTACAATCACAACCTCGAGACTGCGCGTTCTTTCTTCGGCAATGTCGTCACCACTCATACCTGGGAAGAGCGCTGGGACACGTTATCCCTGGTACGCGCCTCAGTCATGGAGGTGTGTTGTGGCGGCATCCTCGGCATGGGGGAGACGATTGAGCAGCGTGCTGAGTTCGCGGTCCAACTCGCGGAGTTAGATCCCCATGAAGTGCCGCTGAACTTCCTTAACCCTCGCCCCGGTACCCCGCTGGCCGACCAACCACCACTGTCGGCCGCGGACGCGCTGCGAGCGATCGCCGCGTTTCGACTGGCGATGCCACGCACGATCTTGCGCTTAGCCGGAGGACGAGAGCTAACACTCGGCGATCTCGGCACCCGCGACGGGCTACTCGGCGGGATCAACGCCATCATCGTGGGTAACTACCTCACGACGCTGGGGCGACCAGCAGTGACCGACATAGAGCTGCTGGGCGAGCTGAAAATGCCGATTAAAGCCTTGAGCGCCACACTATGAGTAAGCAATGGTGCGAACGATGCGGTAAGCCTATTGCCGAGAACAGCGAGGATGGCCATACCTACTGCGACCATGGCTGTGAAGCTGCCCAAGCACTCGAACCGCCGCGCTACTGCCGCTGGTGTGGGCGCCGGATGAAAGTCCAGGTGTTGCCAGATGACTGGCGCGCCCATTGCGTCGAGCACGGTAGTCGAAAGAGTGTGCCGAGTGCGTAGCAGCTTGAGTAGCGGCGAGTCGGTCGCGGCTCGTTTGCTGGGTCACGCCTGCAGCGGCTCGATGAGGCGAGCCTGCAGGTCGTCGATGGTGGTACTGGGCACCTCGCAAACGAAACCGCGACAGACGTAGGCCGCCGGCTTGCCGTCGATGAGTGGACGGTCGGCCAGCAGCGGCGCTCCCGGCTCATTCGGCGTGCCCGCCACCACCACCCCACCGCTGGGTCTGTTGCGCCATGCCGTGTGGCGCAGTTGTGCCGCTAGCGGCCCGGTGCCGACGACCGCTATCTGCACTGGACCACTGAGAAAAGCTTCCAATGCGGCGCCCGCCCAGCCCGCGTAGCGCGGTGAGTGGGATAGCAGCTGGTGGTATCCCGATAGCGCCGCAACGGCCTGTTCTCGGTAACTGGTACGACCAGTCAGTGCCGTGTAGGTGAGCATTGCGCTGGTCACGGCGGATGTCCCCGATGCAGTGGCAGTGTCGGTGAGATCCTTGGGACGGCGAAACAGCGATTCGCCGTCTGCGGCGGTGTCGAAGAAGCCGCCGGTCGGATCGGCAAAGTTGGCGAGTGTGGAGTCGAGGATCTCACCGGCCGCAGTAAGCCAGCGAGCCTCGCCGGTGACTTGGTGTAGCACGCAGAGCGCCTCGGCGAGACAGCCGTAGTCTTCGAGCACGCCCGCGGGCCCGATAGTGCCCGCGAGCGAGGTTCGAGCAAGCGCTCCGTTGTGCCAGTGTTGTTCTAGCAGCAGGTCGGCGGCGCGAACCGCCGCGGCTTTCGTCTCCGCATTGCCGGTTAGCTCGCCGTGTTCGGCCAGCGCCGCGATCGCGAGGGCGTTCCAGGCCGTGATCGTCTTATCATCCCGGTTCGGCTGCGAGCGCTTGGCGCGTGCGTCGAGCAGTGTCGCCCGCAGCCGAGCCCAGCGTTGCGGATCGTCTGGATCGCGACGGAGTTGGAGCAGGCTCGTGCCGTGCTCGAAGGTGCCCCCCGGTGTCACCTGGCAAAGGTTCGCCACCCAATCGGCATCGGCAGCACCGAGAACCTCCCGTAGCTGCTGCGCTGTCCAGACGTAGGTGGCACCTTCCACACCGTCGGTGTCGGCATCAAGCGAGGAGGCGAAGCCCCCGGAATCCGTCCGCAGCTCTGTGAGCAAGAATTCAGCGGTCTCGTCGGCTATCCGCCGCGCCAACGGTGTTCCCGTCATCCGCCACAACGTGAGGTAGAGGTTGAGCAGCAACGCGTTGTCGTACAGCATTTTTTCGAAGTGCGGTACGGTCCAGGTTTCGTCTACGCTGTAACGGGAGAACCCACCGGCCAGCTGGTCGTACATCCCACCGCGAGCCATAGCTTCGCAGGTGTGGCTCACCATCTCCAACGCGGTCGGGTCGCCGGTGCGGGCGTAATAGCGGAGCAGGAACTGTCCCACCATGGTCGGCGGAAACTTGGGTGCGCCACCGAAGCCGCCGTGGCTCATGTCGTATTCGGCTCGCAGCGCTGTCACCGCGGTGTGGGAGTCGTCGCTGGTCAGGGGAGTGGTGGCGGAAGAGGTTTCAGAAAGGTCCAGCGTCCGACATAACGCGGTGCTCCGCCGCAGCACGTCGTCTCGCTGCTCCCGCCAGGCTTGGGCCGCCGCGACGACGAGGTGAGCGAAATGATCGCGGGAGAAGTAGGTGCCGCAATAAAACGGCGCACCGTCAGGGGTGCACCATACGGTCATTGGCCAGCCGCCGCGCCCGACCATCGACTGCGTCGCCGCCATGTAGACGGCGTCGATGTCGGGGCGTTCCTCGCGATCCACTTTGACCGGGACACAGTGGTCGTTGACCAGCCGCGCGATGGTGGCGTCCTCGAATGATTCGTGCGCCATCACATGGCACCAGTGACACGCGGCGTACCCCACGCTCAGCAGTACTGGCAAGTCACGCTGTTGCGCATGCGCGAAAGCCTCCGGACACCACGGCCACCAGTCGACAGGGTTATCGGCATGCTGCCGCAGATATGGGGACGTTGCTTCCACAAGTCGATTGGCCACAGCCCCACGCTACTGCCGTGCTGCTCGGTCGTGGATCATCGCGTTCAGATCGCGATGGTTTCCGCCAAATTGAACACGGTCCGGTCGGTCGTCGTAACGGGCTGTTTCTGAGGAATAGCCTAACCCAGACGCGTTATGGCAACCGTTTCTCAGAAATAGTCAGGCAGGTTTTCGCGCGGCTTCCTTCCGCGATCGGCGTCCGGCCCGGAGGGCTAGCCACGTTGCAATGCTGGCCATCGCGAAGATCGCGGCAACCAGCAGACCGATGCCGGTGATGGCTACAATCAGCTGGACCGCGAGGGCTGCGACGAACAGACCCACGAACGCCTGCAGCGACGCATACCGCGTCAGTGTGGCGCGCATCGGAGCCCGGGTCCGGCGGTTCACCGAACGACGCAACCGATTCAGCGAAGGCACGCACATGGCCAGCGCGGCAATGGCGGCCACTCGCACCACTGCGCTCGGCTGGAACCAATCATCCCATTGCGCCATCAGAGTGATGGCCGCGGTGAGTAGCGCCGCACCCACCAGGGCAATCCACGGCCGTAGTACCAGGTGCCACATCAACGCCGCGACGTTATCCAGCACTGTGTCGCTGTGGTGCGGTGCTAAAGTGCCGACATCGAGGAGTCCGTTGAGCGAATCATCCAACCTCGCTGCTTGTCCGTTCAGCACGGCGTTGATGTGCAGCGCGAGTGGGTTGTCCGGCTCCAGGCGCAGCGCGTTCTGGGTGGCGGCTTCGGCACCTCCAGTGTCCCCGAGGCTATGGCAATGCCGGGCCAGTTGCAGGTGACCGTCTATCAGCTCCGGTGCCAATTCAACGGCCCGGCGCGCCGCTTCGGCCCCCGCCGCGTAATCCCCGGCCCAGAACAACACAGCCCCGCGGCACAGGAACGGCTCAGCTGAGTGCGGCTCCAAATTCAGCGCCACAGCGGCGGCTTCCAGCGCCTGTTCGTGTCGTCCGAGTGCGGAAAGCGCGAATGCGCGGAGGCGGTGAGCGTATTCGGCTGACGGGTTCTCAGCGACTGCGGCGTCCGCCGCGTCGAGTGCTTCGGCGTTGCGGTGGGCGTCATTCAACACCGCCGACAACAGACACAGCAGGGTCGAATCATGAGGATCCTCAGCTA
The DNA here is from genome assembly GCA_041743105.1 of Mycobacteriales bacterium. Taxonomy (GTDB): domain Bacteria; phylum Actinomycetota; class Actinomycetes; order Mycobacteriales; family QHCE01; genus QHCE01. The sequence goes on from JBGTNI010000016.1 coordinate 9,966, forward strand.
ACGCCTGACGAGCTAAACGTTCTGCCTCCGTTAGCCGCTTGAGCGCTCGCAGGTGCGCGACGCGAGCGGAAGCGTCTGCTGTCGATCCGCTCATTGCTTCCGGGTTTTGAGATATTGGAGCAGGTCGTCATAGCTGCCATCGGAGTTGGCAAAGGTGGCGACGTTGCGGGCAGTGGTGAACCACGGCCCGGTACTAGGCCTGACCTCATCCAGTGCTGTGGTGAAGTCCGCCATGGTGATCGGGCGCACGATCCCGGATCGAATCGAGTCCGCCATGGCTTGCTCGGTGGCCGACTCACACAGGTACGCAAGGTCTGCACCCGAGAAGTCTTGGGTGGCGCGGGCCAGCACATCGAGGTTGATGCCAGTCAGTGGGCGGTCCCGCAGGTGGTACCGGAGAATAGCCGCGCGGGCGGGTGCGTCGGGTGGCAGCACTAGTAACATCCGGTCGAAGCGGCCCGGTCGGCGCAGTGCCACGTCTATGTCCCATGGGTGGTTGGTGGCGGCCAACGTGAAGACGCCTTCGTTGTTTCCGGCTACCGAGTCCAGTTCGGTTAGGAGCTGATTGACCGTGTTCCGCATGGAACTGGAGTTGCGCAGCTGTGACCGCTTCTGGCCCAGGGCGTCGATCTCATCGAAGAACAACACGCATGGTGCGTTACGACGTGCCGAGGCAAAGATCTCCTTGAGGTTCCGTTCACTATTGCCGATCCACATGTCGAGCACGTCGGCGATCTCGACCGGCTGAAAATTGGCACCCAGTTCACCGGCGACAGCTTTGGCGATGAAGGTCTTCCCGCATCCTGGCGGCCCGTAGAGCAGCAGTCCACCGTGAATGGTTTTACCGAATGCCTTGGCCAATTTCGGGTTGCGCAGCGGTGCCAGTAGCGCCATGTCGAGGCGTTGTTTGACGTCTGCCATGCCGCCGACATCGGCGAGCGTGACCGTAGGCCGCTCTATTTCCTCTACCACGGGATCGGGCTGGTAGTCCTGCACGAACGCGGGCTCGACCAGATCCGACACTTCCTGCTCGGCAGCCGACCAATCGAACTTTTTGGTCGTTTCGGTTGTCTTGCTGTCGGGTTGAGCGAGCGCCGCGGTGAGCTGCTGCAGCATTGACAGCGCCTCAGTGTTCCCCGGATCGCTGCGCAGTGCCGCGGAACAGTGCTCCAACGCGTTGGTGGGCTGCCCATATTCGGCCAGAGCAGCCGCCAATCGGAGTCGCAGATCCACTGATGTGGGTTCTGCCTCCACGGCGTTTTGGAGCTCCCGCAGTTTCGCATCATCGGTCATGGGGTAAGGCTATCGCGAGGCCTGCCGGCTTGAGTAAATCCGAGCTCGCCCCACGGTGTCGTTGCGGAAAATTAAACCTGGGCAAGAGGAGCCGGCGTGGCGCGTAGTGCCACGATGCACACATCGCCGGCCAGCTGGAGGCTGCGCCGAAAACCGGGATGAGAGCGGGCTTCAATGGCGCGCAACCGATTACTTTTCGTCGGCACGACGGTCTAACCGTTAACCTCACAAACGAGAGGCTCCGTCAGAGAGGATGAAGCAAATGCCAAAGATTACGCCGTGCATGTGGTTCGACACGCAGGGCGAAGAGGCAGCAAATTTCTACACCAACGTCTTCGAGAACTCCAGGATCACCGAGGTTACTCGCTATGGCACGGCCGGTCCTAGACCTGAAGGCTCAGTCATGACGGTCAGCTTCGAGTTGGACGGGCAAAGCTTCGTTGCGTTGAACGGCGGGCCGGAATACACGTTCACCGAGGCAATCTCTTTTCAGGTGGACTGCCAGACACAGGACGAGGTCGACTATTTCTGGAGCAGGCTCTCCGAGGGCGGGGAGGAAGGTCCGTGCGGCTGGATGAAGGATAAGTACGGCCTCTCCTGGCAGATCATCCCCACCGTTCTTACCGAGTTGGTGAGTGATCCTGACCCGGAGAAGGCACAACGGGCCATGCAAGCCATGCTCGGCATGGGCAGGATCGACATCGAAGTCTTGCAACGCGCGGCCAATCAGCCATAGCGGCGGGGCTCAGTTTTTGTCGTAGGCATGGGCGATAATTAGCACATGCGTTCGACAAATGCGGTAGCGGGTGGCGGTAGCGTTGCGGGTCTGTGTTGCCATCGACGTGATGGCCAACGCTGATGCCTATGCCGCGCCTGCGCGAAAGCCTCCGGACACCACGGTCACCAGTCGACAGGGTTATCCACGTGCTGCCGCAGTTAGGGAGACGTTGCTTCCGCTAGTCGATCGGCCACAACCCCACGCTAGCCGGCGCTGACGATAGCCCGGGGATGCCGCCGCTCCCAACTCCTCGGAGGCCTCCAGCGAGCGATTCTGGTCTCCTTGTCTATTCGAGGTCGGCGGGGAGAATGCGAAACGCGGAGAATTCTGGGGTAAGTGGGGTGATCGCGCGGAAGTCGCGTTGATCCAATGTGAATATGCGATCAGTCTTGTATCGATCTGCGAGAACTACTCCGACCGCGTCGGCGCAGTCGAGGCTTAGGCTGCTGTATTTAAGGCGAATATCGTGGGCCGCTGCCAAATCCGCCACTCTGAGCTCAGCCAGTTTGTACTGACCGTCCTCCATCCTCGCGATGAGTGCTTCCGCAACGCTGAGCGCGGGCCGGAAGCCGATGCCACGATGTACTAGGTGATCCAGTTCAGTGATAACGAGCGGCGACACCACGAGGGACTCATTTTCCATCACAGCAGCGGCGTCGCTATGTTCACGTTGCCCAGCGTCGAAGGCCGCGTACAAGCCAGAGGTATCGGCTACGACGATCATCGCCGCTCCGCCTGCTCCTTCATGCGTCTGTAGGCAAGCTCGTCCATCTGCTCGGCGGTCAACGATTGAAGGCTGTCGAACACCGGCAAAGCACGACGGTGTACAGGTACGACCGATCGATCCAGTCGCATGGCGATACCTTCTCGGATGAGTTCGGCCTTGCTCACGCCCAGAGCACCTGATTCGGCATTCAGTCGGGCTTCTAGATCTGCAGGTAGGTAAATCGTCGTCTTGACCATGCCACATATGGTACCAGCTAATGAGGGTGGCAGGGGTGTAAGGACATTGGCGGCCCGGACGACTACGATTAGCGACCCTGCTTCGCTCCGTTGGGGCGCTGCTTTGGTGGAGTAGTGCCGGATGTTGGAGTAGTGCCGGGGGGGTTACCAGGCCGTCTCGCTACGGCGCCGGTCCGCTGACTACGGGCTGGCTTAAGGCCGTATTGGGTGCGAAGCTTTTCGGGTGTTGTATCCAGGTCGAAGACGGTGATCAACCGAGAGATGGCTGATCCGGTAGGGTTCGCACGCCCCGCGATGCGATCGAGTACCTGCTGGGGTGTGCAATCCCACAGGCCTTGCAGGTCCCAGGGTTCCAGATCTCGCTCTGCCATCAGCGGGGTGAGGAAGCGGCCCAGGTACTCAGGTTCTGCTCGTGGGCGGGACCATGCGGCTTCGCCCGGTGCGGCAGCGATGGCAGCCGTCAGCTTGTCCAACCGGCTTGGGCCGCCGAGCCGCCCGGCCGCTTCCGCTTCCATCTGCTCGAGCTGCTCGAGTTGTGCCACCGATGGTTGGGTTCCTTCTTCGTAGGCGAGAATGGTCTCTGGCGATCGCTCAAGTTCGCGGCCGAAGTCCTCACGCGATAGCCCCAGCCCGACCCGGATGGCCCTGATCCGGCAGCCACGTTCGAATGGGTCTTCGCTGCGTAGCGGAGTAGGATCCGCGCCACGCGTCGAGAGTGCTGACGCACTTGCCTGGCGTTGCGCTACTCGAGTTCGATACACATCTAACAGTCCATCCAGGACCTCCGGCGATGCGGCGGGATCACCGCTCTGGACTCGCTGAAGTGCCGCCGCTGCGAGTCGGCTGGTTGATTCGAGCGTTTCGTCCTCAAGAGGGAAGCGATTCTGTAACGCGACTAAAAGAGCTCCCACGGCTGGCCACGGTGAGCGTATGGTGAGCTCCTCTTCCCGACCGGTCAAATGTGTCACTAACTCGGCGGCCCTATCCCGGTATTTTCTGCCCTTGCCACGTTCGATAGCGAGGACATCCCATTTCTCGACGGCAAGGCTCGCTACCAGTCCGTCATGCGTTTCTCCACGCGCTTCCCGCAGCACCGCGGCGAACCATCCTAGGTAGTCCCAATCTTGCGGCGGTCTCGTCGTATCCTCCATCAAGCCCCCCACATGCTCACGATTTCCGCTGCTTCTGGCGATCTGGGTCTGATGATGGCACGGCTGGTCGTGTTCGCGCCGTAACTTCGCGGAGCGGGGAAGCTCTAGGCCAGTCGCGGGGTTGAGCTACACAGGACCTTGACGACGCAGGACCCTGATAACGCAGGACCCTGATAACGCCGACCCCGGCAATACCTCTCCCAACCCGTGGAGCTCATTTGAGATGACCGGTCAATCCCACGCGACGCTGCGCAGCATGGCTCACAGCGCGCCCCTCGACGCTTCGCAGAAACTGTCCAAAGCGACGGTCGGCCGGGTGTTGGGGTACGCGCGGCCGTACCGTCGGCAGCTCGTCGTGATGTTCGGCGTGCTAGCTGTCGCCGCGCTCGCCTCAGTCGCCACGCCTGTACTCGCTGGGCGCGTGGTCAACGCCATTGTCGACGGCACCGACCGAAGCGTCGTCGTGGTATTGGCGGCGGTCATAGCGGGACTAGCCGTGCTCACCGCCGCGTTGTCCATGTTGGAGCGCTGGTACAGCGCCCGCATCGGGGAGAGCCTGATTCTGGATCTGCGGCGCAAAGTCTTCGATCATGTGCTGGGCATGCCGATCGCGTTCTCCACTCGCACCCAGACCGGAGCGTTGATCTCCCGACTCAATAACGATGTGATCGGAGCGCAACGCGCCTTCACTGGCACGCTGTCAGGGATCGGCTCAAACCTGATCGCGTTGATTGTGACCGTCGTAGTCATGGCGACGCTGAGCTGGCAGATCACGTTGTTGTCGTTGGTGATGGTGCCAGTCTTCGTGCTGCCTGCCCGGTGGTTCGGTCGTAAGTTACAGGCGATCACTCGAGAACAGTTGCAACTCAACGCCTCGATGAACACCACCATGACGGAACGATTCAATGTCTCCGGCGCCATGCTGGTGAAGCTGTTCGGTCGCGCTGAGCAGGAGAACGAGTCTTTCGGTGAGCGGGCCACGAGGGTACGCGACATCGGCGTCCAATCGGCGTTGTACAGCCGGATGTTCTTCATCGCTTTGACGCTGGTGGCCGCGCTTGCGCAGGCCCTGGTGTATGGACTCGGCGGCTGGCTGGCCTTTGGCGGCAGCCTAGATGCCGGAACCGTCGTCACCCTCGCGCTGCTGCTGGCGCAGCTGTACGGGCCGCTGACGGCCCTGTCGAACGTGCGCGTGGACGTGATGAGCGCGTTGGTCTCCTTCGAGCGGGTATTCGAAGTGCTCGACCTGCCGCCGATGGTGACCGACAAGCCTAGGGCGCGACGACTACCTCGCCGTTTGTCTCCGACGGCCCGCAGCATCTCCTTCGATGACGTGTACTTCACCTACCCCACTGCGCAGCAGGTCTCGCTAGCGTCGCTGGAGGACGTCGCGGTACTGGATCGTGATGTGAACCAGTCGGTGTTGCGTGGCCTGAGCTTCATTGCTGAGCCCGGCCAAGTGATTGCGCTGGTGGGACCATCCGGGGCGGGTAAAACGACCATCGCGCAGCTCGTACCGCGGCTGTATGACGTAACCGGCGGTGTGGTGCGGGTCGGGGGGATCGATGTGCGTGACGTGACGCAGGAGTCGTTGCGCGGCAACATCGGCGTAGTCGCCCAGGATCCGCACATGTTCCATGACAGCATCGTCGCGAACCTGCGCTACGCCGCACCAGATGCCACCGACCCGCAGCTGTGGGAAGCACTGGAGCGGGCTCAGATCGCAGACATGGCGCGCAGGTTACCCGACGGCTTGAACACTGTGGTGGGGGAGCGCGGGTATCGCCTGTCCGGTGGGGAGAAGCAGCGGCTGGCCATTGCGCGGCTGTTACTGAAAGCTCCGCCGATCGTGATCTTGGACGAGGCGACATCGCATCTGGATTCCGAATCCGAGCTGGCGGTACAGCGCGCGCTGGAGGCGGCTTTGGCGGACCGGACAGCGCTGGTTATCGCGCATCGGCTCTCCACAATCCGCGACGCCGACCAGATCTTGGTAGTCGACCACGGTCGGATCGCCCAGCGCGGCACCCACCCCCAGCTGCTAGAGCGGGGTGGGTTGTACCACGAGCTATACGCCGCGCAATTCGAGGCTTTGGCGGCGTGAGGCTAACCATGGCAGCTAGCGAGCAGAGTCAAAGCCCATTCGGCAAAGCAGCAGGCCGACTAGTTCCATTTGGCTCAGATGCGGTGTTGTGGCAGGTTTTTGGTAACTGGCAGATACTAGCGTTGCTAGGGCCGGTGCTGCTGCTTCAGGTAGCCCATCCCGTGGTCGGCGCGGGTGTGGGCGATTACTCCTACTATCGGTCAGACCCCTGGGGTCGGCTCGTTCGCACGCTTTCGGCATTTTTGACAGTGGTCTACGGCGGCGAGGAATCGGCCCAGATGGGAGCGCAAATACGCGCTTTTCACACCGACATAAAGGGGGATGACCATCAGGGGAGGCGCTATCACGCCTGGAATCGGGAGGCATACACCTGGGTGCATATGTCCGGTTTCGCAACGCTGCTGATCGCGTGTGACCGGTTCGGTCCGCGGTTGAAGACATGGGAAATCGACCAGTTCTACGCGGAGTTCCGCCAGATGGGGAGGTTTTACGGAGTTCGCGAGGATGACATGCCTGTCGACGTACCCAGCTACTGGACTTACTTCGACAGCATGGTCCGCACCCGACTAGAGAACCACCCCACTGTGCATGATGTCCTCGACGCCGCGGCGACGGTACCCATTCCACCCGCGTGGCCGCTGCCCGCATTTTGCTGGACTCGCCTACTGTGCCCGATTGCGATACGCCTAAACCGGCTGGTGACAGTGGGCACCCTACCACCAGATGCGCGCAAGCTATTCGGCCTGACGTGGACGCGCCGCCAAGAGCGGGCATTGAATCTCTTCGCCTTCGCGATCCGCTGCGGTATGGCCGTGCTGCCCAGCCGACTGCGCTACATGCCCATTGCCTACGGTGCCGTTCGACGTAATCGCACACCGCGTCGTCGCTTCCTCAGCAGCTCTGGCGAGCAAGATCGCGAACTTACTGGTGCCCGGTTTCGGTTGCGTCGTTAACTAAAATCTCGCGTTCGGCGTCCAACGTTGTTCGCCACAACTCCCAACTCAGCGAGCTGGTCAGTCGGTGCCGAACTCCATTGCGGCGCGGTCGAGCATCTCGTCATCGCCGAAGATCTTGCCGTTTGAGGCGATGGCCTCGGCGCCGCCCTGCGGCATCGCGCCAATCAGCCCGGTCGAGGCCGCCTGGGCAGCCCCGATGAGCGCAGGATGGGTGGAGCCGACCATGCCGAGGCCGGCGTACTGCTCGAGTTTGGCGCGCGAGTCGGCGATGTCGAGGTTGCGCATGGTGAGCTGGCCGCATTCGGTCCACCGGACCGAATGCCGAGTCCTCGATGCGCTCCATCGACAACTTGTCCGGGTGGTAGCTGAAAGCCGGGCCGGAGGTGTCCAGGATCGAGTAGTCCTCACCGCGCCGCAGCCGCAGCGTCACCTCGCCGATGACCGCCGTACCGACCCAGCGCTGCAGTGACTCTCGCAACATCAGCGCTTGTGGGTCGAGCCAGCGTCCCTCGTACATCAGTCTGCCTAGCCGCCGACCCTGGTTGTGGTAGCTCGCGAGGGTGTCCTCGTTGTGGATCGCGTTGACTAGCCGTTCGTACGCCGCATGCAGCAGCGCCATCCCGGGCGCCTCGTAGATGCCGCGGCTCTTGGCCTCGATCACCCGGTTCTCGATCTGGTCCGACATGCCCATGCCGTGCCGTCCACCGATCGCGTTCGCCTCCATCACCAGGTCGACCGGGGTGGCGAACTCCTTGCCGTCGATCGTCACCGGGCGGCCCTGGTCGAAGCCGATCGTCACGTCCTCGGCGGCGATCTCCACGCCCGTGTCCCAGAACCGCACGCCCATGATCGGGTCCACAATCTCGATGCTGGTGTCGAGGTGCTCCAGGGTCTTGGCCTCGTGGGTGGCACCCCAGATGTTGGCATCGGTCGAGTAGGCCTTCTCGGTGCTGTCGCGGTAGGGCAGGTCGTGGGCGAGCAGCCACTCCGACATCTCTTTGCGGCCGCCGAGCTCGATCACAAAGTCCGCGTCGAGCCAGGGCTTGTAAATGCGCAGGTGGGGGTTCGCGAGCAGACCGTAGCGGTAGAACCGTTCGATGTCGTTGCCCTTGAACGTCGAGCCGTCGCCCCAGATCTGTACGTCGTCGGTGAGCATCGCCCGAACCAGCAGGGTCCCCGTGACGGCACGGCCGAGCGGCGTGGTGTTGAAATAGGGGCGCCCGGCCGAGCGGATGTGGAACGCGCCGCAGGTGAGCGCGGCCAAACCCTCCTCCACCAGCGCCGCGCGGCAGTCGAGGAGGCGTGCGATCTCGGCGCCGTACGTTGATGCGCGGTCGGGCAGCGAGGCGATGTCGGGCTCGTCGTATTGGCCGATGTCGGCGGTGTAGGTGCACGGGATGGCACCCTTGTCGCGCATCCACGCGACCGCGACCGAGGTGTCGAGGCCCCCCGAGAAGGCGATGCCGACGCGCTCGCCGATGGGCAGGGAGGTGAGAACCTTAGACATAAGAGAAAGTATGCAGCTAAACGCATTAACATGCAAGCTCTCGATTTGGCCTCGATGTCTCACCCTGAAGTGCGGTGATCGGCCGTCACGTTCCGGCGCGCAGGGGGAAACTCAGATGTGATTCCGGCGTGCGCGCAGCACCGTGTCGTGGATAGTCACCTCACGCCCCTCGGGGTCGCTTGCCAGCCGCGGTCGGGCTTCGGCGACCGCGACCGACCAGCCATCGCCGAGTAAGCCGACGATCTCGTCGGTTGTCCAGCTCATCTCCTCCAGAGCGGGTCTGGGCATAGTTGTCTGTAGGTCGCTGAGGTCGTGTCCCACGATCAGCAGCGTGCCGCCTGGTGCGACCGCCGCAGCGAGGTGGGTGAACAGAGCCGCTCGCCTCGTGGCGGGCATGTGCAGGAAGAATGCCGTGACTAGGTCATAGGTGGCGGAAGCTGGTTCGCGAACCAGGTCCAGGTGCTGCCAGGTGACGTCCAAGCCGAGGCGATCCGCCTGCGCCTCGGATCGCTGCAAGGCCGTAGTGGAGAACTCGACGCCGGTAACCGACCAGCCGCGGGATGCGAGCCACAGAGCGTCTGCGCCTTCCCCGGAGCCGGCGTCGAGCGCCGTGCCCGGCGCGAGGTCGGCAACCTCGCTGATGAGCACGGGATTGGGATTGCCGCTCCAATTCTGTGCCTGGGACAGGTAGCGCTCATCCCAGGCCTGCTCGCTGTAGATCCGCTGGTAGCGGAGTGCGTCGAGCGCTGTGCGGGCTTCTTCGGCGATGAGGTCAGCGTTGATCGCCGCGCCGGCGGCCAGGCCAGCTGCCGCACAGCTGACGACCTGTGCCTGGAGATCCGTCACGTTGCCTGCCACCCACACCCCCGTCACGGCGGTCGCCCCAGTCGTGTCGGCCTCGATGCGGGTGCCGAGCACGTGCTCACCCATGAACACCTCAACCGCCTTTAGGCCGAGCGGGGCCAGTGCTTGCGCGCGGGCCGTGAACTTCGGTGCGACGACGAGCGCGTCGAGCGGCACCATGCTGTCGTCGGACAGGCGCACGCCAGTCAGGCCGGTCGAATCGGACTCGACCCGTTCGACCCTGCCGTCGATGACGCTGATGTCGAGGGCGTCCAATTGCTCACGCTGTTCATCGATTATCGCGGCACCGGTGTGCTGCAGGACGGTTACTTGCCGGCTGAGTTGTCGGAACAGCAGCGCCTGGTGCACGGCCATCGGTCCGGTCGCCAGCACTCCGACGCGCTGATCGCGGACCTCCCAGCCGTGACAGTAAGGGCAATGCAGCACGTCAATTCCCCACCGCTGCGCCAGGCCTGGGATGTCGGGCAACTCGTCGCGCAGGCCGGTTGCAGCCAGAACACGGCGGGCGCCGACGGTGCGTTCGCCGAGCTCCACCGCGAAACGCTCGTCCTTTCGCCGTACGGCGATGACCCGGCCTGTCTCGATCCGTCCGCCATATCGGATAACCTCGTCGCGACCCGCCGCATAGATCTCCGCCGGACTCATGCCATCTCGGGTCAGGAAGTTGTGCACGTGGCCGGCCGGAGCGTTACGCGGATCCCGGGCGTCGAGCACCAACACCGACCGCCGGAATCGGGCCAGCGCGACCGCACCGCTGAGCCCCGCGGCACCTGCACCGATCACCACTACGTCATAGATCTGGTCCATGGACCAACAGTGCGCCCGCAGACTCCGGCTTGACAAATTCGTTTGCCGAAGCAGCAACGAACTGATAGACGACGGCGAAGTGCTCTCTGATCAGCTGGACTCGCCCCGAAGGCTACGTAGTACATACGGCAAGATGCCGCCGTGTCGGTAATACTGCGCCTCGCCGGGAGTGTCGATGCGCAACACCGCATCGAACTCGGTCGTCGGACCTGAGCTGTTCTCTGTCGCTAGATGCTCCGCCACTACGTGTACCGTCTCCGGTGTCACGCCGCTGCCCAGTTCCGTCACACCGGTAATGCGAAAGGTTTCTTCGCCGGTAAGCCCGAGGGAGTCCGCCGACTCCCCGTCGGGGAACTGAAGCGGCAACACCCCCATCCCGATCAGGTTTGAGCGGTGGATACGTTCGAACGACTCCGCGAGTACCGCCTTCACGCCTAGTAGGGCCGTGCCCTTCGCGGCCCAGTCGCGCGACGATCCCGAGCCGTACTCCTTCCCAGCCAATATCAGCAGTGGCGTTATAGCCTTCGCATACGCCACTGAGGCGTCGTATATGGTGCTCTCTTTCCCAGTCAACCAGTTGCGGGTGAATCCGCCCTGGGACAGTGGTGCGCCGTCCGGTCCGGCCAACAGGTTTCGAAGCCGGATATTGCCGAAGGTGCCGCGGATCATGACCTCGTGATTTCCGCGTCGCGAACCGTAGGAGTTAAAGTCCGCCCGCTCCACACCGTGCGCGGTGAGGTAGCGCCCGGCCGGTGAATCTTCTTTGATCGACCCGGCGGGAGAGATGTGATCGGTGGTCACCGAGTTACCCAGCTTCGCCAGTACCCGAGCGCCGGTAACGTCGGAGACCGGCGTCGGCTGCGCCGGTAGCTGGTCGAAGTAGGGAGGCTTACGCACATAGGTGGAGCCGGAATCCCAGTCGAAGGTGTCACCGTCCGGAGTGGACAACGCCCGCCACCGGTCGTCACCGGTGAAGACATCGGCGTAGCCGTCGGTGTACATCTGCGGCGAGACCGAATCGGCGATCACGTGTGCGATCTCGTCGGGACTGGGCCAAATGTCGGACAGGTACACCGGCGAGCCGTCAGAGTCTGTGCCCAGCGGCTCGTGCTGGAGATCTATGTCCATGCTGCCGGCCAGTGCGTACGCCACCACCAGCGGCGGGGAGGCCAGGTAGTTCATGCTCACGTCGGGATTGATGCGCCCCTCAAAGTTGCGGTTTCCCGACAGCACGGCCACTGCCGCAAGGTCGTGCTCGGCGATGGCCCGCGAAATCTCCGGCGGCAACGGACCGGAGTTGCCGATGCACGTGGTGCAGCCGTAACCCACCAGATGGAAACCGAGTTTGTCCAGATATGGGGTCAGTCCGGCCTGTTCGAAGTAGTCGGTGACCACGCGTGACCCCGGTGCCAGCGTGGTTTTCACCCACGGCTTGGTCGCTAGCCCGAGCTCCACCGCACGTTTGGCTAGTAGCGCCGCACCTATCATCACCTCGGGGTTGGAGGTGTTCGTGCAAGAAGTGATCGCGGCGATCACCACCGCGCCGTGGTCGAGGGTGAAGCTCCGGCCATCGGCCAGGCTGACCGCTACGGGGGAGTGCGGCGGTTCCGGTAGGGCGGCAAGGGGATCGGGCGGCGTTGCTGCCGCTTCGCCGCCGTTAGGAGCTACCGCGAGCGGATCGCTGGCTGGGAACGATTCGGCGATGCCTTCATCGATCCTGCTCTGCGCCGGTGTCGTCGTGACCGATACCGCTTGGGCTGACTGGGCTTGGGTTGACTGGACATAGTCACGCACGCTGGCCCGAAACGCCGCCTTGGCCTCCACCAGTGGAACACGATCCTGGGGACGTTTTGGTCCGGCAATGGAGGGTTGCACGTCGGCGAGATCGAGTTCGAGCACCCGCGAGTACTGTATTTTCTCGGCCTCGGCCTCGGCACTGGGTTCGTGCCAGAGCCCCTGTTCCTTGCTGTACGCCTCGACCAAGGCCACTTGCTCGGCGGACCGCCCGGTGAACCGCAGGTAGCGCAGCGTTTCGGCGTCAATGGGGAAGATCGCGCAGGTCGATCCGAATTCTGGGCTCATGTTTCCGATGGTGGCCCGGTTTGCTAGAGGCACCGCCGACACCCCGGGGCCGAAGAATTCCACGAAGGAGCCGACAACACCCACTTCGCGCAGCAGCTGGGTAATGGTGAGCACGAGGTCCGTGGCCGTGGTTCCGCTGCTCAGCTCGCCATGCAGCTTGATCCCAACCACGCGGGGGATCAACATGCTGACCGGCTGCCCCAGCATGGCCGCTTCTGCCTCGATGCCACCGACACCCCAGCCGAGTACACCCAGACCGTTCACCATCGTGGTGTGGGAGTCGGTGCCGACCACGGTGTCGGGGTAGGCGATAGGGTCGCCGCCGTCTCCGCCGCCGCGAGTCATCACTACGCGCGCTAGGTGCTCGATGTTGACTTGGTGCACGATTCCGGTGCCGGGGGGTACGACGGTGAACTGGTCGAAGGCGGTCTGGCCCCACCGCAGAAACTGGTACCGCTCGCCGTTGCGCTGATACTCCAGCTCCACGTTGCGTTCGAACGCGTCCGGTCGGCCGAACACGTCTGCGATCACGGAGTGGTCGATCACCAGTTCGACCGGGGCCAGGGGATTGATGGTGGTCGGGTCACCACCGAGGGCCACCATCGCTTCGCGCATGGTGGCAAGGTCCACCACGCAGGGAACTCCGGTGAAGTCTTGCAGGATGACCCGCGACGGGGTGAACGCGATCTCGGTACTGGGCGCCGCCTGGGGTTGCCACGAGCCGAGTGCGGAGATGTGCCCGGCGGTGACATTGGTGCCGTCATGGGCGCGGAGCAGGTTCTCCAGCAGGATTTTCAAGCTGTAAGGCAGACGATCGTGGCCGGGCACGGCATCGACTCGATGTATTCGATAGCGTTGGTCGCCTACGCTGAGCTGAGCTGAGCTTTCGAAGCCCGTTTCGCTACTGGTTGGCGACTGTGCCATGCTGCCCCCTGATGACGTTGCTCCAGTGCTATCTTACGGCGCTTGAATTTTCAGGATTCTCGAACCACCACAATGGAGCATCGTGAGTTCGCCTGCCGACCGCATGCTCGTACTGGGTCCCATGTTGCGATACGTCGACACCTCGACGGCCACCATCTGGGTGCAGACGTCTCACCCTTGCCGGGTTCGGGTTACCGCAGGCGAGAACGTCGGCAGTAACCGCACATTCACGGTGCACGGACACCACTACGCACTGGTGGATGTCACGGGACTGGAGCCGGGGAGCGTGACCCCGTACGCCGTCTGGCTCGACGACGAACGGGTGTGGCCACTAGACGATTCGGGCATGCCGCCTCCGGCGATTCGCACCCTGGACGATCAGCTGCCGCTGCGGTTGTTGTGGGGATCGTGTCGCCGCGCGGCTGGCGACGACGACACCTCTACCGCCACCCATGGAGTAGACGCACTTCGTAGCTTCGCGCTACAGCTAGCGGAGATACAGCCCACGAGCGGGGCTATCGATACCGATGGGGTCTCGTGGCCCAGTCAGCTACTGCTGATCGGCGACCAGATCTACGCCGATGCTCCATCTGAGTCGATGCGCGAGTTCATCGCACAGCGGCGTGATGTCTCGGAGGAGCCGGGATGTGAACTCGCGGACTTCGTCGAGTACGCCGAAGCGTACCGGCTCGCGTGGTCCGAGCCGACAATCCGCTGGCTGCTTTCTTGTGTGCCCACCATGATGATCTTCGACGACCACGACGTGCGAGACGACTGGAACATCTCCGCCAGCTGGCGCCGGCAGATACGGGCTACCTCGTGGTGGCCGACCCGCATAGCGTCGGGACTTGCTTCGTACTGGATCTACCAGCATGCGGGCAACCTGTCGCCGTGGCAGCGGCGCACCGACATGTTCGCGACGTTGGCAGCGGCGTCAGAGACTGATATCGGAGCCGACTTCGATGCGTGTGCCGCCGCGATCGACGACGACTCGGGCTGTTACTCCTTCAATTACGTCCGTCGGCTTCCTTCTGTCACGTTACTAATGGTGGATTCGCGATGTGGACGGGTGTTGGAGCCCGGTAAAAGAGAGATCCTGAACGAAGGAGGCTGGCGGTGGTTGGAGCGGCAGATCACCGACAGCCTTGCCGAGGAACCTGTCGACGCCGCGTCGCGGCATGTTGTGCTGGCCTCGTCCTTGCCGGTCCTGTTACCTCCCACTCTGCACTACGCCGAGCAGTGGAGCGAGGCCGTCTGTGACGGCGCGTGGGGGAAACGGTTCGCGCCCGTCGCGGAGCGGCTGCGCCAGGCCTTGGACCTTGAGCATTGGTCGGCGTTTCGTCGATCGTTTCGTCGGCTGAGCGAGATAGTCGCAGAGGTGGCTACGGGCCGGCGCGGTATCGCGCCGGCATCGATTCAACTGTTCGGTGGCGATGTGCACTTCTCGTACCTGATGCGTGCAACGCTTCGCGGTGTGCGATCGGCGAGTCCGATCTACCAGTTGGTGTGTTCGCCGACCCGTAACCCAATGGCAAGGTGGATGAAGTACGCCAACTTTCTCGCCGCCCGGCGGTGGCCGGTCGGCTTGGCGCGGCTGGTAGCGCGCACCGCGGGAGTGCGGAGCCCGACGTTCTCGTGGCGGCGCCGTAGCGGCCTCTGGTTCGATAACGCGGTGGCACTGAGTGAATTCGACGGTCCGTGCAGCCATGTCCGATGGCTGACGCCAGACACCTCTGATCCGCGGCGCACTGTCACGCTGGGCGAGGCGCAGCTGAGCTAATTCCTCG
This sequence comes from Mycobacteriales bacterium, assembly GCA_041743105.1. Classification (GTDB taxonomy): domain Bacteria; phylum Actinomycetota; class Actinomycetes; order Mycobacteriales; family QHCE01; genus QHCE01. Next base: position 25,182 of record JBGTNI010000016.1, read on the forward strand.
TGGGTGTCACACCGGGAATTTCACCATTGCGAAAGGCCTCCACGAATCGCCAGTGGTCACCGCGCACTACCGCGCCGTACTCACGGGCGAAACGCACCAGCCACTCGGTGAACTCCTTCTCCCGGCCGTCTAACACGGTGGCGATTGCCTCCTCGATCTGGAAGGGCACCAAGGTGTGGTCGGAATCGGAGTCGGAGACACAGTGCACTTTCGCCGTAGCCCGTCCCAGGTAGTCCAGCACGGGGGCTATTTCGTCGGGCTCGGTGAGTTCCTTCCAATCAATGTCGGACTGATACGGAGATAGTTCACTCACCACAAAGCCGATGCCATCGAGCTCGGTGTAGCCGAGCAGCGGGTCGGCACGGGCCTGGAGGGCGCGTTGCGATACCGCGGTGCGATGGCCGTGGTGACGAAAATAAGAGGAGATTTGCTCGTCATGCACCACACGGGAAGGCGCAGCGACGTTACCCTGCTTCATCGACAGCACTATGTCGTTGTCCAGCGCCTCGCTGTAGCCCTCGATCAGCAGGTTGTAGGCGGGCAGTCCGGCGCTGCCGATACCGAAACCACTGCGCCCCACCACGTCCTTCACGGTGTAGGCGACGCTCTGTAGCCGTTTGTCCTCGGGAATGGTCTCCAAGTAACGCTCAAACGCCGCACAGACTCCCTCCCGCTCGTTCTCACCGAGACGCCGCACTCCTGGTCCGTCACGGAATTTTTGGTCATAGCCCTCGGTCTCGGTGAGGGAACTGAGCAGCTGCACTCTGGTCCGTAACCGGGTGCGTTGCAACACGTCATGCACCAGGCCATCGGTCGTAGACAGCCGCAGCGAATAGGACTGATCGTGCGGGGCATCCAGGAACCAGCGTATTTGGTCGACGTAACTACCAACATAACGGACCACCAAGGCGTCGATGTCGGTGTTCGAGAACGCCTTACGCCAGCCCAACAAGGCCACACTGGCGACCAGCCGTTGAAGGTCCCAGGTGAAATGTCCCAGATAGGCCTCGTCGAAGTCGTTCACATCGAAGATCAGTGCGCCGGAGCCATCCATGTAAGTGCCGAAGTTCTCCGCGTGCAGATCGCCCTGGATCCACACCCGACTGGTGCGCTCGTCGACCCATGGATCTTTCAGCGCGGCCATGTCGGCGAGAAATAGGCAGTCGCTGCCGCGGTAAAAGGCGAACGGGCTATCGGCCATCTTACGGAATTTACTGCGAAACGCGACTGGGTCAGCGGTCATCAAATCGGAGAACGTATCCACCAGGGTGTTCACGATATGGGCGGGTCGTAGGTCAGTGTCATCGGTGCGCAGCAATTCACCGAGATCGTTCATTAACGGCCATCATCGCACGGGCACCTGAGGGTTGCTCGCACGGAGCGCGACAGTAGGGTCGCTGACACGCTCGAATCAGACCACATAGTTTCGCTGGAACGTAGTTCACTTGCAACAGCCAGCGTGAAGGGACTCTAACGATGACATCGCATCCCCCCCTGACTCTGCTGCCAGCGGTAGATGTCTCCGGCGGCCAAGCGATTCGGATGGTGCAGGGCGAGGCCGGTTCCGAGACCGCTTACGGTGAGCCGCTTGCGGCGGCACTCGAGTGGCAACGTCAGGGCGCGCAGTGGGTACATCTAGTCGATATCGATGCCGCGTTCGGCCGCGGCAGCAACTCCGAACTCTTAGCTGAGGTCGTGGGCGCGCTGGACATCTCGGTGGAGCTATCGGGGGGTATCCGGAACTCCGACTCATTGCACGCCGCGTTAGCCACCGGATGCGCGCGGGTGAACCTCGGCACAGCGGTGCTGGAAGATCCGGCCTGGTGCGCTGCGGCAATCGCTGAGTACGGCGACAAGATCGCGGTCGGTCTCGACGTCCGCGGTACCACCCTCGCCGGCCGGGGCTGGACCAAGAGCGGCGGAGAGTTGTATGAGACGATCGCCGCGCTCGATGGGCAAGGCTGCGCCCGGTATGTGGTCACCGATGTCACCAAAGACGGCACCTTGCGCGGCCCCAATGTAGAGCTGCTCCGCGACGTGTGCTCGGCCACGTCGGTGCCGGTGATCGCCTCCGGGGGAGTCTCCAGTCTGTTAGATCTCACCGCACTGCGCGAACTAGTGCCGCAGGGGCTGGAAGGCGCCATCGTTGGAAAGGCGCTGTATGCGAAGGCGTTCACGCTCAGCGAAGCGCTTGTCGTCGCCGGGACGCGCCGTAAGTCGGCACCGTGAGCGTTGCGATACGCGTCATTGCATGCCTGGACGTAGATGCCGGTCGGGTGGTCAAAGGGGTTCGATTTGCCGAACTCCGCGACGCCGGAGACCCGGTGGAGCTTGCCGCCGCTTACGATGCGGCAGGCATCGATGAGCTGATATTCCTCGACGTCACAGCCTCGTCGTCTGGCCGGGACACCATGCACGATGTAGTGCGCCGCACCGCGGAGCAGGTGTTTATCCCGCTCACCGTCGGTGGTGGAGTGCGCAGTGTCGATGACGTGGACGCGTTGTTGCGCGCCGGCGCGGACAAGGTCAGCATTAACACCGCGGCGATCGAGCGGCCAGAGCTGCTGTCGGAGGCGTCGTTGCGGTTCGGTGCCCAATGCGTGGTGCTCTCGGTAGACGCGCGCCGCGTGTCTGAGAAAGGCGACAGTCCTCCAGGAGCCGACGCTACCGCCAGCGGATTCGAAGTCACCACACACGGCGGTCGGCGCGGCACTGGCATAGACGCGGTGGAATGGGCGCGACGCGGGCAGCAGCTGGGCGTGGGGGAGATCTTGCTCAACGGCATGGACGCAGACGGCACCAAGGACGGCTACGACCTCGAACTGCTACGGCAGGTTCGGGCGGCGGTGTCGGTGCCGTTGATCGCCAGCGGTGGGGCTGGCTCGGTGGAGCATTTTGCACCCGCGCTCGAGGCTGGGGCGGACGCCGTGCTCGCGGCCAGCATCTTTCACTTCGGGGAGGTCGACATTGCCGACGTCAAGGCTGCAGTGGGCGCTGCCGGTTATCCGGTGCGCGAGGTGGCCGTGCGCTACTGAGCTGCCTGCACTGGGGTGGCGGCTCTACCGGCTTCTCCGGCAACGGCGGCGACGGTCTCCGGCACCCAGTTTACGCACACTCCGGCCGCACCCGCCCGCAGTAAGAGCGCGGCATCGGCCGGCTCGGGGCACCAGACGCTCAGTTTCAGTCCAGCCTTACCCACGGTTGTTACGGCCGCCTCAATCCGCGCGGATGGTGGCTGGGTAGTGGTGCTGAAGGTGCCAACTTCTGGGTCGTTTTCTACCGGGCCTAGGCCCAACTGACCCGTGTTGAGGTGAATTGCGTCGGCGCCGAGCTCCTGCGCTGTCAGGATCGCGGTGTGTGCCGTCACGGTGGTCACCTGGTCACGCGGATGCGGATGTGCGCTGATGAAGCTGAAAGGAACGACGATCGTGGCGTCGTGCTCTCGCAGGAATCGATAGCGACCCAGCACCACCGGGTCAAACGACGACAGCAGCACAGTGTGTCGGCTAGTGAGCGCGGGCAGCCTTGTCACGATCGCGTCGGCGATCCTGTGATCGAGTTGGGATTCGGCAGCTCTATCGGCAAGGTCGTAGCCTGTCTTGAGTTCTACGTTGATCCCTACCGGGGTGGTGCCGTTGTGACTTGGTAGCTGTGCTGCCAGGTCGACGAGGCGTTCGATACCGTGATTGCGAAGCTCACGATAGGTCTGCGCGGCTAGTCGTTGACCGTCAGGGGTGTATGGGTCGTGGTACACCACCAGTTCGCCGTCGCTGGAGCACTGGGCGTCGATTTCTACGCTGTCGGCCCCGTTTGCCAGCGACAGCAGACAGGACGCAGTGGTGTTCTCCCTAGCGCGCGACACCGTGTGATTGGCCCCGGAGCCGCGATGCCCGGTGATGCGGTGCGGCACCTCGAAGTACCCGGCACGACCCGTACGGTTGTTCCCACACGTAGCCACATTACGCGCCCGAGTTAGAAGCCGAGCTTGGCCGAACGCGCCTGCGCGATGCGCTCGGAGCCGCCAGTCAGCTCGGCCGCGCTATGCGCCTGCCGTCCATAGCAAAACAGCACTAGCTCACTAGGTGGCGCCGTGATCGTGACCAGATCAGCGGTGGTTAGCTCCGCGGTGCCGACATTTTTGGGGGCTCTGGACGCAACCATGACCTCACCGTATCCGGGTGCGACCAGGCGCAGTGGCGCCGCTCGTCGGGCCAACACCCGGGCTGATCGGCGGAGCCGGTTCCAGAGTGCGGCCTGGTATCCCGGTGGCAACTCACGAGCTTGCCATCCCGGTTGGACGCGACGAAGGTCTTCATGGTGGGTGAAGTGCTCGACGGTGTTCACCGCTTCATCGATCGCCGCTACTCGCAGCGGGTGCCAGCGTGGTGGCCCATCGGCGAAACGTTGCACCAGCCCATTGAAGCCGTGTCGCTGTTCCAGCTGCCGTTGTAGACGCTGAGTATGGCTCGCCGCGAACGGCAGCACCATTCCCACGAGTGCGTCCAAGCGATTTTCTCGAAGCACCATGTGTGATACCAGCCCTAGGGCGCTCCAGCCCTGGCAGAGCGTCGGCGCCTCTGGACCTACCGCGCGCAGTGTTGCCACAAGATCAGCCCGTTCGGTGCGGGACCATGTCGTCATGGAATAAACCTATCCGTTAGACGGCGATGAGTTTGAGTCGATTACCCAGGCCGGCGAAATCCTCGGCGTTTCGGGTGTAAAGCGGCAGTCCTCTAGCGGAGGCGATAGCGGCGATCATCAGATCCATCCGCCGTGGCCGTGGATCGCGTCCGTGGGCTAGCGTCAGTGTCACCAATGAGCCGTAACGTGCCGCGGCCGCGCCATCGAACGGCAGCGGTTCGAAGTCGGCTACGGCGGCGCCGAGCTTTTCCATCCGGCTAGCCCGCGCGGCGGGATCCTTCGCCATTGCTACACCCTGATGTAGCTCGGCAACCGTGATTGCCGTGATCTCCGGGATCGTTGGCATGCCGGCCGGATCAACCACGTCAAGGTCTATGTAGACACAGGTGTCGAGTACTCCCGAGTCGCTAACCATGGCCACGTCCAAGGGCGTCGTGATCGTCGATGCGGTCCTGGGTCCCGAAGAACTCATCTGCCTCGCGTCGCATGTCCTCGTAGCTGACCTTGGGTAGCGTAGCGTGCCTTTCCGCGAGCTCGCGCGTCGTCAACCGTCGCTTGCGGCTGAGGGGACGCAGTTCAGCGACCTCTACACCGTTTCGGGTGATGTGATATGTCTCGCCGGCTTCGACGGCATTCATGACCCCGGCCGAGTTATTGCGGAACTCCCGTTGGGTAATGACCTTCATGCCACATAGGGTAGCACCGCGTGTCTCGCAGAGCTACCTCGGGTGAGATGGCACATCTCGTCGCATCCCGAGGCGTGGCCAACGAGCTGCCGGGATTAGAACAGTCATCGAGTGTGTTGAATTCAACAGTGACCACCTCCCCGCCTCCATCCGCACCCAGTGGTGGCGTTGTGCCTGCATCACAGCAACGGCTACTCCGCGAGGGGTGGTCGATCCTGCGGCGGGGCGTGTGCCACGAACCGGGCCTGTTCATCCTCAGCGTGCTGGGTAGTGCGCTCTTTGGCGCGATGTTGATTGGATCGGCGTTCGTCGTCGGAGAGCTCACGTCGCGTCTGCTGCGACCGGCTTTCGACAACGGCACTACCACTGTGGCGGCACTTGGCGTTGCCGCGGCGGTTCTGCTCGGTGTCGCCCTTCTTCGAGTTGCCGGGATCCTAGGCCGCCGCCTCGGCGCCGGAGTGATGCAGTTCCGCCTGCAGGCCCGATATCGACGGCTGGTGACGCACAAGTACCTGGAGCTTTCGCCACGCTGGCACCAATCACACTCCACGGGCACGTTGCTCTCGGTGGCTAATAGCGACGTCGAAGCATCGTGGGGAATCATTGCATCGTTGCCGTTCGCGGTGGGCACGATCGTCATGCTGCTTGTGGCTACGGTCGCGTTGCTTGCCACCGACTGGATGCTGGCGTTGGTGGGTTTTCTGATTTTTCCTGCCGTGATTGCGCTGAACATGGTGTATTCGCGGTACGTCACGCCGAAAATGCGCACCGTTGCGCGGCAGCGTGCTCGGGTTGCAGATGTCGCCCATGAAAGCTTCGAAGGCGCGCTGGTGGTGAAGGCGCTCGGTCGGGCCGATCACGAGACCGATCGGTTTGCCGCACGCGCGCAGCGACTACGCGATTCGCTGATTTCGGTGGGACGTGCCCGAGGGCTGTTCGACCCGCTCATGGATGCCTTACCCAATGCCGGCACCATAGCTGTGCTCGCCGTGGGTGCCTACCGCCTAGAGGCGGGCGCGGTCAGTCTGGGTCAGATCATCTTCGTTTCGTTCCTATTCACTGTGCTGGCGCTGCCGCTGCGGGCGATCGGATGGGTACTCGTCGATTTACCGCGCACCACGGCGGGTGCAGATCGAGTACAGCAGGTACTGAACGCGCAGGCCACCATGAGCTATGGAGTGCGCCGCTTGAACGAATCGGGACAGCGCCGTCGCCAGGCCGCAACGCTCACCTTTGACCGTGTGAGTTTCAGCTACCCCGAGCCGGTTGCCGACGGCCTGAGCCTCAGCGAGAGCGCCTCGAGGTCGCCGAGTACACAGGCACCGGCCGCGTTGACCGACGTGACACTCGAAATATCAGCGGGTCGCACCGTTGCACTGGTCGGGCCTACCGGTTCGGGAAAATCCACTCTGGTGGCACTCGCGGCACGGTTGTTCGATCCCGACATCGGTGCGGTCCGTCTCGATGGCGTCGATCTGCGCGATTTCGCGAATGGGGAGTTGGCCGGGGCGGTGAGCCTGGTCAGTCAGACAGCATTTGCATTCGACGACACGGTACGTGGCAATCTCACGCTGGGGGAGCCGTACACCGACTCCCAGCTGTGGCGTGCGTTGCAAGCCGCGAGCGTCGCAGGCGTGGTAACGGCGCTTCCCGATCGCCTTGACACCCGGGTCGGCGAGCGCGGGGTGAGTCTGTCGGGTGGACAACGGCAACGGTTGGCACTTGCGCGGGCCCTTTTACGACAGCCCCGGCTGCTCATTTTGGACGATGCCACCAGCAGCGTCGACCCCGTCGTGGAACAGCGGGTGCTTCGCGGCATTCAGGACGCTGCGCGGCAACGAAAGCATGGCAAGCAAGGAAGTGGCGACGGCAGCACGGTACTGCTGGTGGCTCATCGGCGCGCCAGCATTGCGCTGGCCGACGAGGTGATTTACCTGAGCGGCGGGCGTGTGGTAGCCCAGGGAAGGCACGACCAGCTGTTACGAACGACTCCGGGTTATGCCGACCTCGTCACCGCCTACGACGCCGAACCCACCGAACCCGCCCAACCAGAGGCGGTGTCGCCATGACGAACCCTGCCGCGACGGCGTCGGAAACGGCGGCGCAACTCCGCTCGATGCCAGCTCGTACCGCCTGGCAGACCATCCGTCATGGGCTTTCCCTCACCCCAGGTGTCACGACCGGCTTAGCGTTCACCGCCGTGCTGGCGGTGCTTGCCAGTGCCGGACGGCTGGTGGTTCCGCTCAGCGTTCAGGTATTCATCGACCGTGGCTTGGGAGCCGACGGGGGCGTGAACATCTCGGTAGTCGCATGGTGCTGTGGATTGGCTGTGGCGGCGCTTGGAGCAACTTCGGTGTTGGCCTATGCCATGAACGTGCGGCTGGTGAAAGTCACAGAGACCGCCCTGGCGACACTGCGCACCAAGGCGTTCGCCCATGTGCATCGGCTATCGACGACCGACCAGCAGGCGCACCGACGAGGAGCGCTGACCTCCCGCGTCACCGGTGACGTGGACCAGATCAGCCAGTTCCTCCAGTGGGGCGGGCTGCTGCTGCTCACCAGTCTCTGCCAAGTAGCTCTGGCTAGCGTGGTGATGTTCCTCTATTCGTGGCAGTTGACCCTGTTGGTGTATGCCTGCTTCCTCCCGCTGGTCGTCGCGGCGCCATGGATGCAGCGTCAGCTAAATGCGGCATATCGGAAAGCTCGGGAGCGCGCCGGGGAGATGTTGTCCGCGGTGGCGGAGAGCGTCACTGGGGCACTGGTAGTGCGCGCCTATGGCGTCGGCGACCGGACCCGGGAGCGTGTCGACCGCAGCGTCGACGCCTATGCGCGGCAACAGACACGGGCCCAGCGGCGCAGCGTCCTCATCTTCTCTAGCGCTGAAATCACTGCCGGGATTGCTACCGCCGGAGTGGTGGTGCTCGGGGTGATGCTCGGCCTTGACGGCGGTCTGACGCTGGGTCAGCTCACCGGGTTCCTATTCCTGGTCACGTTGTTCGTCGCCCCGGTACAGCTTGCCACCGAGATTCTCAACGAGGCTCAGAACGCGGTGGCGGGCTGGCGCCGTGTTCTGGAGATTGTCGACATATCACCCAGCGTGATCGAGCCGCTCGACGGCGTTGACCTACCATCGGGTGCGCTATCTATCGAGGTGAGCAGCGTGAGCTTCCGTTATCTCGACGGGCCGCTCGTACTCCACGATGTGAGTGTCACGATTCCGGCTGGTACCCGGGTGGCTGTCGTCGGTGAGACTGGCTCAGGCAAGACCACCTTCGCAAAACTGCTGACTCGGCTGGCCGACCCGGTCGCCGGCACTGTCAGCATCGGTGGCGTCGACCTGACCACGGTCGGGTCCGCATCGCTGCGTTCTCGGGTGGCGATGGTGCCGCAAGAGCCTTTCCTTTTCGACACCACGGTAGAACGCAACGTGGCGTTGGGTAGACCCGGCGCGACCCCCGAAGAGGTGACGCGTGCCTTCGCCGAGCTCGGGTTGGCCGACTGGTTGGGGCAGCTACCACGAGGCTTGGCCACACGGGTGGGGGAGCGTGGCGATTCGATGTCCGCGGGGGAGCGGCAGCTGATCGCGATCGCACGCGCCTACCTTGCCGATCCGAGCGTGCTGGTGCTGGATGAGGCCACATCGGCGGTGGATTCGGCTACCGATGTGCGGCTGCAACGCGCTCTCGAACGGCTGATGCAAGGACGAACCACTGTCACGATCGCCCACCGGCTCTTTAGCGCGGAATCCGCCGACGACGTTTTGGTCTTCGAACGGGGCCGGCTCGTGCAGCGAGGGCCGCATCATGAGCTGATCTCCGTGCCGAACTCAGTGTATGCGCGGTTGCATGCGTCCTGGGCAGCGCAGGGCGGCCGGGGGAGCTAAGTATGTCTGCATGCGGGTCGGAGTTCCCTATGGAGAATCTGCGATGTGGCCGCGGCTTGAGCGTTCACTTACCCGAGCCGTCGTACCCGGTGTGTTTGAGTAGCGCCCAGGTTCCTGGTAATAGCCCGGCGGCGAGCGCCGTTTTGATCGCGCCACCAATCAGGAACGGCTGGACTCCCTGCTGCCACCCTTGTACCAGGTTGATATCGGTTGCCGCCATGAGCCACGAGACGCCGAAGGCGAAGATGATTACGTTGCCCACCACCATGGCGCCGATGGTGCGGAGCACCGACCGGTCGGCCCGATGTTCGGCAAGCTTTCCGACCACCGCGCCCGCGACCACGAAACCGATCAGATAGCCGAACGTGACGTTTGCGAACCCGGAGTTTCCGTCAGCGAACCAGGGGACACCAGCAAAGCCGATGAGGACGTAGGTCAATAGGCTCGTGACGCCGCGTACTGTCCCTAACGCCGCACCCACCAGCAGCACCGCGAACGTTTGGGCCGTCACTGGCACTGGGGTGCCGGGGATCGACACCGCAAGTTGCGCGGTGATTCCGACGAGGGCAGCTCCGCTGAGTACCAGCGCGGCGTCGCGGACCAGCGATCCCGGTATCAAGTCCGCGAGGACCAGCGGTCGGCGGCGTTGGGTAACGGCGGCGGCGGTCATGGTGTTCCCTTTCAATCGTCCCAGCGACGTCGAGCTGACGATAGTGGGACAGACCCCGGTTACCGTGCGGTACCGGCAAAGAATCTGCGTGAGACCATAGTGCCATGAGCGTGACATCAGGGCCGAAAAAACAGCCCTGGACCGGCCCTGGTGTCACGCTCATGGCATGGTACTGCTCAGCCGTAGAGGGCCTTGCTGCAGCGCTGGATCGGATTGCCCAGGTTGTACCGGTCGGCCAACTCGGCCACACGCCGCGAGTCAGCCGGAGCGGCGGGGACGACACCTGCTATGTCAGGCAGCGGAACGTCACGCACAAGTCCAATCACCCGCGTGGCAGCGTCGAGATAGTCCCGATGCTGCCTCAGCTTGCTTGCCAAGGGCGCGCTGAGCCTTTCCTCACCGCGATCGCTTGCCGCCAACAGCTCCGACAGCGAACCGAACTCACTGATGAGCCGGACCGCCGTCTTCTCACCTACTCCGGCCACACCGGGCAGGCCGTCGCTTGCGTCACCGCGTAGCGTGGCAACGTCGGCATATTGTTCGGGGGCCACCCCATACCGGTGCTGTACCTCGTCGGCGTCCATTACCACCAGCTTGGCCACACTTGGTACCGGATACAGCACTCGGACCGCGGGAGATGTCACGGACCGAGCGCGTACTAGGGCGAATAGATCGCGGTCCCCGGTCACAATATCGACCCGATCGTCGGTATAGACCCGATCATCCGAACCGCTCGCTTGCGTTGCCCGTGTCGCTAAGGTGCCGATGACGTCATCGGCCTCATACTCCCGTGCGCTTGCGGTCGCTACCCCCAACGCGGACAGTACCTCGAGCAGAATCTCGACCTGCGGGCCGAGTTCATCGGGCGCCGCTTCGCGATCGGGTGAAGCTTGATCTACTCGGTGGGCCTTATAGCTCGGGATCAACTTGACGCGCCATGCGGGGCGCCAATCGGCATCCAGGCAGGCCACCATGTGTGAGGGCCCAAATCTCGTGACCAGCGTTCCCAGTGAATCAAGGAATCCCCGTACCGCATTCACCGGCGTGCCATCGGGTGCTGTGATCGACGTAGGAAGCGCGTGGAACGATCGAAAGTACAGACTCGCGGTGTCGAGCAACATGAGCTTCACGAGAGAAGACTAGGCTCAGGCGCCGTGGGATCACTATTCAGTATCGCCCGGCTCGAGGCGGCAGCTGCCGCATCTCGCACCGCCGGGATTGATGCACTACTCATCACTCCAGGCGCAGATTTCCGCTATCTCACCGGCTACGACGCCCGGTCGCTCGAGCGGCTGATGTGTTTGATTGTGCCAGCCGAAGGTCCGGTCGGGCTGGTCGTGCCGGAACTCGAGCTTTCCGCGGCGCACGACTCGCCGGTGTCCCAACTGGGCATCAACGTCGTAGCCTGGCCAGAGACCGCCGACCCGTACGATCTGGTTCGGCATGTGTTGGGCGAGTCGTTGCCGGGCGCACCCCATCGACTCGCGGTGACAAATCAGATGTCCGCTGAGCAGCTGTTGAGCCTGCGCGAGATACTGGGTAAGGCGGAGTTCGGCTTGGCGGGCGAAGTACTGCACACGCTTCGCTCGCGTAAGTCCGCCGAAGAAGTTGCCGAACTGAGCGCCGCGGCCACGGCCATCGATCGGGTGCATGAGCGCATGATCGAATGGTTACATCCGGGACGAACTGAGCGTGAAGTGGCGCGTGACATCGGTAACGCCATCGTCGATGAAGGCCACGCAAGCGTCGATTTCGTGATTGTCGCCTCGGGTCCGGCTAGCGCCATGCCGCACCATATCCCCGATGGTCGGGTGATCGGTTCTGGTGATCCGGTCGTGGTAGATATGGGCGGCAAGATGCCTAGCGGGTATCACTCCGACTCCACGCGGTGCTACGCCGTGGGGCAGCCGCCGGCGGCGTTTGTTGAGTATCACCAGGTCGTGTATGCCGCCCAACAGGCGGGCGTAGCGGCCATCCGGCCCGGCGTCACCGCGGAATCCATCGATAAGGCGTGCCGAGACGTCATCACCCGGGCCGGCTATGGCAAATACTTCCTTCATCGCACGGGTCACGGTATTGGTATGCAGGTCCACGAGCAGCCTTACCTAGTAGCGGGGAACCAACTGCTCCTCGAACCAGGCATGGTCTTTAGCGTTGAGCCAGGTATCTACCTCCCCAACGCACACGGTGCCCGCATCGAAGACATCGTTGTTTGTAACGAATCCGGGGCGCAGCGCCTCAACACAATCCCACGCCGACTGGTGTATCTGTAAGGCGAACCCGACACGTCCCTACCCGCACGACCCTAAGTACATCCTTGAGCTAATCGGCCAGAAAGGAACTCTCGGTGGCCGTCCGCCCTATCGTGATTTTAGGAGACCCTGTGCTCCGAAGCCCTACCCAGCCCGTCACCGTCTTCGACCAGCGGCTTCGGCAGTTGGTCACCGATTTGCTAGACACGGTGGACGATCCAGGTCGGGCCGGCGTGGCGGCGACCCAGATCGGCGTGGACCTTCGCGCTTTCAGTTACAACGTCGACGGCAAGCGTGGCTACGTCCTTAACCCGGAGCTAGTCGAGCTGTCTGAGCAGACGCAGCGTGACGATGAGGCCTGCTTGTCGGTGCCGGATTTGTGGTATCCCACCACCCGTGCCATGCACGCCACAGTACGCGGGGTCGATATCGACAACGAGCCAATCATCGTGTCGGGATCGGAGCTGATGGCTCGATGCCTGCAACACGAAGTCGACCATCTCGACGGCCTGCTGTATCTCGATCGGCTCGATCCCCCGGAGCGTAAAGCCGCGATGCGCGCGATCCGGCAGGCCGAATGGTCAGCTGCGTAGCAGCCAGCGACACTGCAGTTGGGACATAGCGGGTTGGGGGCATAGCGGGTTGGGGGCATAGTGGTCGGCGCTGTGTTGTATCGGGGTGGGCGTATATACAGCCCTAGCCATGTCAATGCGACATCCATGCTGGTCGAGGGTGGTCGCATCGCATGGCTCGGTAACGAGCAGCAGCTACCGAAACTCTCCGCGGCACCAGAGATCGTCGAGCTGGCGGGAGCGCTCGTCACCCCGGCCTTCGTCGATGCGCACATTCACACCACCGGCACCGGCCTGACGCTGCTCGGCCTCAACCTTGCCAATTGCTCGAGCCTTTCCGACACGCTGGAACAACTTCATCGCTTCGCTACAGACTGGAGACGTACCCATCCGAATGCGCCGCTATTAGGCCATGGATGGGACGAGACGAGATGGCCGGAACGGCGAGCGCCGACGACGGCTGAAATAGACGCCGCGTGTGGCGACATGAGCGTCTACCTCACTCGTGTCGATGCACATTCGGCACTTGCTTCCAGCGCATTACGAGCCGCTGTACCCAGCCTGAGGCACATGCCGGATTACGACGATCGAACTCCGCTACGCGCGCATGTGCATCACACCGTGCGAGGTGTTGCGCTGTCCGGGGTCACAGCCACACAACGCCGGGCCGCGCAGCGTCGGACACGACAGCACACCGCCGCATTGGGGATCGCCGCGCTACACGAATGCGGCGGTCCCGAGATTTCCAGCTCCGCCGATTTCAGCGAGCTACTCCACCTGGCCACTGTTGAGAGCGGTCCCGCTGTCTTCGGGTTGTGGGGAGAACTAGGCGGTGCGCAGCACGCTAAGGAACTCGGTGCGGGTAGTGCGGGTGGAGATCTCTGTGTCGATGGTTCCTTCGGCTCACACACCGCCTGGCTACGCGAGCCGTATGTGGATCGAGCCACGCGAGGCGCGCCCTATCTCGCGGCCGATCGCATCGCCGAGCATCTCCTCGATTGCGTGGCGCATCGCATTTCGACCGGATTCCATGTCATCGGCGACGCCGCCGCCGATGAGGTTATCTCGGGATTCGAGATCGCCGCGGCTCGGCTCGGGGCCAATGAGCTGCGGCGCTTGGCGTGCCGGATCGAACATGCCGAGCTCATACGTCCCGAACAGCGTCGTGCATTTGTCACCTATGGCCTACACGCGAGCATGCAGCCGGCATTCGATGCCGCCTGGGGTGGTGCCGAGCAGATGTACATCCAGCGCTTGGGCGCGGACCGCTGTGCGCAACTCAACGACTTCGCTGGCATGGTCGCGGTCGGTGTGCCACTTGCCTTTGGCTCTGATGCGCCGGTGACGCCGCCTGCTCCGTGGGAAGGAGTGCGCGCCGCAAGTACTCCCTGGCGCAAGGAGCACGGACTTAGCGTTCGCGCGGCCTTCGCCGCTCACACCCGAGGTGGCTGGCGCGCCGCCGGAGATCGCAGCTGCGGGATACTGACACCTGGCGCGGCTGCGACATTTGCGGTGTGGGACGAGCCCTCGCCACGGGACGCGGCCGCGCCGGTGCTGCATGAGGACGACCGTGCGGTGCGGTTGCCAAGCCTGAAGCCAGGTCAACCAGCGCCCGAATGTCTGCGGACCGTACTCGCCGGCGAGACAATATTTTCGGCGGAATGCTAGATGGGTGGGGTAGTACGGCAGCCGTCGTAGCTGTCGAGGATCGCCACGCGGGTGAAGCCGAGGCGTTGGAGTAAGGCCACGCTCTCGGAGTTGCCGTGGGTGACTCCGGCGAACAGGTCCGTCGCGGCAAGGTTGTCCCGTGCGTGCCGGGCGATGGTCTGCACCGCCAGGGTCGCGATTCCACGCCACACGTCCGTGCGGCGAGCAGGTAGCCGAGTCCGAACTTCGGCGGCTCGCCGTGCACCAGGGTCACGCTGCCGACGAGGAGGCCGTCTTCGTAGACGCCGAAGTTGTGCATCGGGTCGCCCGTGGCGAAGGCAGCGGCGATGTCTTCGGCGGACGCGGTCACCTCATCGCGGTAGTCGCCGTGCCGGGTTAGGTGTTCCGCGTTGGCAGCCAAGAGGTCATGCTCACCGCTGGGGCACTGCGTGCGTGTTGGTCGCTCTGGTTGGTCTTCATCTGTCCCGGCGTTGCCGGACTGGTGCTTGTCATCGCCGTCGAGTTTGGGCTGATCACCTGCATGGGCGTGTTCAATCCCGTGTTCGCCACCTTCCGGCTCACCCAGCTCCCGACTGACCGAGTCGCCCGCACCCTGTCCGCGTGGTCCGTCACCAGCAAGGCCATGATCGCGGCCCTGACCGCCCTGTGGGGTCTGCTGGCCAGCGCTACCAGCCCCCGCACCGCGATCGCGATCGCGGGTCTCCTCATCCTGACAACCCCGCTCCTGCTCTCCCGACACGACCACACGCCACAGCACGAGCCGGAACAGGCCCGGAGTCAGACATGACACGCCAACCCAGATCCGGCAAGTTCACCGCCGACTACATCCGGGCATCAAGTCAACGTTTTCATTACAGCTGACCGTGATAGGACGCGGGCGTGAACTGCCAAAACACGCAAAGTTGCTGCTAGATCGGGTATTGACATCGAGCGATCGTTAACTACCCTGGCTGTACTCGCTCGGGGGCGATTACGACTGGTTACCGTCCGTGCGTGAAATGAGATGTTTTGACGGCGAAGGTGGTGGGTCCCTAGACAACGTCACCGAGCAGGTGACCTGCCTGATCGGTGACGGTCCGAAGACTCGTACGCTATTCGTCAGTGCATTTGGTCGATGGGTGCGGAAACCCTGGGTATGAATGTAGGGCCGGTAGGCTACATGCCCAGGGTTGCCGTATGTCTGTTCTACCTAGTGGTGGACCCCTTAAGCTCGCGCAAGGATGGTCGTGCCCTTCAGCGCCCCCCTAAGAACGCCCGATCTCAGTCGCCCTGCCGGGCGCCTTCGAGCCGTGGCGATCTCTGCGCTGTCGGGTGGGTGCATCTGGGCCGCATTCGCGCCGGTGGGTTGGTGGTGGCTGGCACCAGTGGGCGTGGGCCTATTCACCGTCAGTGTGCTCGGTCACGGCTGGCGCTTTGCCGCTGCACTGGGTGCCATGCACGGTCTCACTTTCTTCGTTCCGCTGTTGCACTGGACCGGTTTGTACGTGGGGTGGGGACCGTGGCTTGCATTGGCGGGTTTCCAGGCGTGTTACATGGCGATACTGGGTGTGGCTACCGCCGCAATGCGACACATCATCGAGAGAGCCCCATGGGCACCGTGGCTATTGCCGGTGTTGGTCGCGGCGCTGTGGATAGGTCAGGAAACGCTTCGCTCCAGGCTCCCGTGGGGGGGATTCCCGTGGGGAAGGCTGGCCTTTAGCCAAGCCGATAGCCCCTTGCTGTGGTGGGCGTCGATAGGCGGTGCGCCAGCGGTGACCTTCGCGGTGGCCGCATGCGGCGGCTGCATCGCCGCCATGGCGAGGTATGGGCTAGTACGACCTGGGTGGTTTCGGATGCGTGCGCTCGCTGCACTAGCACCCGTCGCCGTACCGTTTGGCCTAATGCTCAGCATCTTCGGCGTGGGGTTCCTCAGCGCGGCCGCCGCGCCGGCGCACGAAGGGGAGCACAGCGGCCAGCGAGTTCGAATCGCGGTGATACAAGGTAACGTCCCGCGGGCGGGATTGGATTTCAATGCGCAACGACAAGCTGTGCTCGATAATCACGCCGAACAGACGCACCTACTAGCGGTTCGCGTGGCCCGGGGCGAAGTCGAAAGTCCTGACGTAGTGATCTGGCCCGAGAACTCCTCCGACATCGATCCCTATGTAAACGCCGAAGCTGCAGCAGCGATCGATGCGGCCGCGCGGGCGATCGGTGCCCCGCTCCTGATCGGGGCGGTACTGGATGGTCCTGGCGACAGGATACGCAACGCCGGAATTGTGTGGGATCCCATGACCGGCCCGGGCGAGCGCTATATCAAGCGACATCCCGTGCCGTTTGCCGAGTACGTCCCGCATCGAGACTTTTTTCGACTCATCACCGAGAAGGTCGATCTGGTACGCAGTGACTTCGCCGCAGGCGATCGTCCTGGAGTTCTACAGCTAGGGCCGGTGCGCATCGGTGACGTGATCTGTTTTGAGGTGGCCTACGACGAACTGTCGGCCGATGTGGTGACCGGCGGTGCACAGCTATTCGTCGTGCAGACGAACAACGCCACGTTTGGCCGCACCGCGCAGAGCAGGCAACAGTTGGCCATGATCCGGCTCCGCGCGGTCGAGCATGGCAGGTTTGCGGTCATGGCTTCGACCACGGGTATTTCGGCGATTGTTTCTCCGCGCGGTACGGTCCTGGAGTCCACGGGACTTTTCACATCGGAGGTCTTGCTGCGCGACGCGCGGCTAGCGACGTCCAGTACTCTTGCCACCACAGTAGGCGCATGGCCACTATGGATCATGTCGCTGGTGGCTGCGTTCGCGGTGGCGGTGGCGTTCGGATTGTCGGGAACGTTGTCTCGTACCGCTGTGCAATCACTTGGGAAGAAACTGCGAGCATCCGGGGGAGATGCAAATGGCATTGGCGGAATCAGCGACCACCGAAGCGGCGAGTCAGACCACGGTTGACTCGAACAGTACCCGGGGCAATGCTCGTGTTCTCGTTGTAATACCTACGTTCAATGAAGCCGACAACATCGGACAGATCACCTCTCGACTCCGCGCTGCCGTGCCCGACGTCGCCGTGCTCATCGCCGACGACAACAGCCCAGACGGCACCGGCGAGGTCGCTGACCGCATCTCCGACGGTGATGAATCGGTGCACGTGCTTCACCGGGAAGGCAAGCTTGGTTTGGGTGCGGCCTACATCGCCGGCTTCGAGTGGGCACTGACCCGTGGATACGACGTGGTTGTGGAGATGGACGCCGACGGCTCCCACGCCCCCGAGCAGCTGCCTCTGCTGCTAGAGAAGCTCGATGACGCCGATCTGGTTATTGGTTCCCGCTGGATTCCCGGCGGTGAGGTGCGCAATTGGCCACGGCGGCGTCTGCTGCTATCGCGGCTTGCCAACCTTTACACCCGGATTGTCATGGGGCTGTCGGTTCGTGACGCCACCGGTGGCTTTCGGGTATACCGCCGCGCGGTGCTCGAAGCGATCGATTGGAGCGATGTCGCCTCGCAGGGTTACTGCTTCCAGGTGGATCTCACGTGGCGCACCGTGCAAGCGGGCTTTCGTGTTGCGGAAGTTCCGATCACGTTCACTGAGCGTGAGCAGGGCAAGAGCAAGATGAGCACCAGTATTTTCGTCGAAGCGCTGTGGCTGGTCACGGTGTGGGGCGTGCGTGCGCGGTTTCGGCGTTTACGGGTAGCAGCCGCCCGAGTCCTGCGTAGAACCCGATAACCGGACACACCAGTACAGGTAGGGAACCGCTCATGCGTCGCCTCATGAGTTTTGCCGGATTGACCTTTGTGGTGCTGGCGTTCGTCGAGATCACCGGCATCGTCCTTGTCGCCTCGTGGCTGGGAAAT
>JBGTNI010000017.1:0-7585 GCA_041743105.1 Mycobacteriales bacterium
GGGATTCGTCGGCGATCCGGCAACCGGGCTCTATTACCACCCGACGCTGGTGGACGGTGTACGAGCCGAGGACCGCATCTTCAACGAAGAAACCTTCGGACCAATCGTCGGCGTGGCGACCTACGACCGACTCGACGAAGCGATCGAGCTGGCCAATGCTCCGGGATACGGCCTCTCCGCGGCGATCTATACCCAAGACCCCCACACCGTTTTCTCCTTCCGGCGCGGCGTCAAGGCCGGCATGATCAGCGTGAACAACTCCACCTCCGGGGCCGAGACACACCTACCGTTCGGCGGGAACGGCAAGTCCGGCAACGGGAGCAGGCAGTCGGGCACGTGGGTGCTCGATCAGTTCGCACGGTGGCAATCGATGAACTGGGACTACTCGGGACGACTACAGAAGGCGCAACTGGACACCGCCGAAATCGAGCCCGACATGGACTTCCGGCTGCGGGACACCGGCACAACCCGCACCCAGGGTTCGGTCGAGAAATTTCGCCAGTAAGGGCTGCCGGGATCCGCTATGCCCCGGAGCTGCGTAGGCTACTAACGTCGCCGATAGATATGCCAGTGGCCGCCACGAGCTAGGTCACCACATCACAAGGAGGAGCGCAATGCCCAGTCGTGACGCCACCACAGTCTGGAAAGGCGGACTAAAGTCCGGCTCCGGAGAAGTCAGCCTCGACTCGTCGAACGCCGGCCAATTCGCGGTTTCATTTCCCACTCGGGCGGGAAACCCCGACGGCCAGACCAGCCCCGAAGAGCTCATCGCCGCAGCACATTCTTCCTGCCTGGCCATGAGCCTCTCCGGCGCACTAGGGTCTGAAAATCTTGTGCCTGACTCGATCGACGTCAGCGCCGAGGTCACACTGGACTCCGACGGAGCCGGCTTTGCCATCACCGGCATCGCGATCACGCTGCGCGCCCAGGTGCCGGGCGTGGATGCCGAGAAATTCCAGGAGCTGGCACGCAAGGCCGAGCAGACCTGCCCGGTGAGCAAGGCATTGTCGGGCACCACCATCACGCTGGACGCGGCACTCGCCTAACCCGCACCCAAATAGCCAGTGTGTCCGCCGGATATATCCGGCGGACACTTGGTTACCAGCTCCGATTGCAACAGCACTTTCTGCGCCGTGCAACTGAACGTCAGCTCCAGCCCACATTATGGTGACACGAGCTGGGCATAGTGGGGAGTTGCGGCGCCCCACCGACAGGTGGCTCACCGGCAACGTTGTCGCGGTGGTCGTTCGCTTGTGTAATCGATTGTCCTGGTCTGGTCAGACTTAGACAACAAATGCTCATGCGTCATGACTATGCCCATATACCGCCGCTGTGGCAGACTACCAATGGGACCACTCACCCGAAAGGCGAAGCCCCGCGCTGCTGACCCCCACCGTTACACACGTAACGCCGCAGCACCGAATACGAGGTGAGTGCGATGACGCACCACAAACCAGGCCGGGAACACCCCCAGACCCACACCGTCTTAGGCGACCTCGCATCCGGGAACACCGATCTAGGACAAACAACACTTCCTTATAGGTTGAGATCTTTGACAGCATCGCCAATGAGCCCGTGGGTCGATGAGGCGGAGTCACACACTCGCAACTGGGTTCGATCCTTCGGTCTGGTGCGCTCCGAGCGCGCGAAGGAACGCTTCGACTGTATGGCGGCGGCGGGACTGGCCGCGCGAAGCTACGCCTCCGCGGTAGGCCAATCCGATCTGGCGATCGCCACAGACTGGATCAGCTGGCTATTCCTTCTCGACGACCAGCTCGACGAAGGGAGCGTGGGTAGAGATCTCATGGCCGCGTCCAAACTCCTTCGACCGCTGGCCAAATCACTAGCTGAACAGCCTGCGCGCCGGTCACGGTATGACAGTCCACTTCAGGCAGCGTTGGACGATCTCTGGTCCCGGATGGCACCGTCGATGCCGGCGACATGGCGGGCAAGGTTCATCCGCGATTTCGCCGACTACCTAAGCGGGTGCGAGTGGGAGGTGGCCAACAGGGCTTCCGGGCGAATACCAAGCTTGGAGGAGTATCCGCCCGGTCACCGCAGAACGGGCGCGCTCTGGCCCGCGCTGGATATGCTGGAGTTCGTCACCCACGATCCCCTGCCGGATCTGGTTTACTCCAATCCGCTGTTCGCCGAGTTGCGCAACGCCACCGCCGACGTCGTGTGCTGGACCAATGACGTACTGACCGTCGACAAGGAGCGGGCGCGGGGAGACGTGCACAACTTTGTCATCGTGCTCGAACATACGACCGGCTGCACGACCGATACTGCGACGGCACAGGTAGCGCAATACATCGACCGGAGGCTGACCGACTTTATGGAGCGGGAACGCCGGCTGCCCGATCTGCTGGACGCAATGAGGTTGGAGGAGTCAACGCGACATACCGTGAACCGCAATGTGGCTGGCCTGCGCGACTGGATGCGCGGACACCTCGACTGGGGCTTGGAGACCCTTCGCTACCACAGCGTGGAGCACACCGCGGCCGGTGTTGAACCAAGTTACCTCGAGAGGTTGTGAGTCATGGTGAGCACACAACCACCGCCGGTGGCGCCGGGGCGGCTGCCGGGAATCGGCCATCTCGCGGTGATGCTTCGCAATCCGCTCGCTTTCATGAGGTCGCTGCCACAGGTGGCTGATGTGGTCACGATCCATCTTGGCTGGCGGCCGATGTACGTCGTCAACTCGCATGATCTCGTACGCGCCATGCTGACGTCGGAAGCCGGGAACTGCACGCGAGGATTCATCTTCGAAAAGGCCGGCAAGATCTTCGGTCGGAGTGTGATCGTCTCCGATGGCGAGCTGCACAAGAGGCAACGGAGACTCGTCCAACCTGCCTTCCACCACCAGCAGATCGCCCGCTATGCCACCGTTATGATCGACGCGGTCGCCGCCAAGGTCCGATCCTGGGAGCCAGGTCAAGCATTCGACGTGAACTCGCAGATGCACGATCTGGGACTGGAGGTTCTCTGTCGCGCACTGTTCCGCACCGAGCTGGCCGCTGACGCCGCCACGCGAGTGAAGCAGGCGTTCCCCGGCATCGTGGCGGGAATCACGGCTCAGGCGTTGTATCCGATGCAATGGCTGGAGAAGCTGCCGCTACCCGTGAACCGCCGATTCAAAGCGGCAGTGCCGCAGCTGAGACAGGTCGTCGACGAGATCATCGCCAGCTACCGGGACACCGGAACAGCGGAGAATGACGTGCTCGCCATGCTCATGGCGGCACAGGATCAGGAGACCGGCCATCGCATGAGCGACGAGCAGCTACGGGACGAAGTCGTCACGCTTCTGGTGGCCGGAGCCGAAACCGTGTCGACGTCCCTGGCGTGGCTGTTTCACGAGCTAGCCCGGAATCTCGATGTGGAGCAGTCGTTGGTCGAGGAACTCACCGCCGAGCTGGGCGATGCACCTCTGAGATTCGAGGACCTAGCGCGCCTGAAGTACACCAGCGCTGTGGTCAACGAGACACTCCGCCTACACACGCCCAACTGGATCCTGACCCGCCGGGCTGGACATTCCTTAGATCTTGGAGGGTTCTCCATCCCGGCCGGCGGCGAACTGGCATTCAGCCTGACCACGCTGCACCGCGACCCGGCACTCTACGACAGCCCTATGCAATTCGACCCGCTTCGCTGGTTGGACGGCCGGACGGCAAACCTGCCCCGTGGCGCGTTCATGCCCTTCGGGGTCGGCAAGCACAAGTGCCTAGGGGATGTTTTCGCGCTGCAAGAGATGGTTGTCGCCGTTGCGACGATCACGCGTCGGTGGCACCTCATCCACAAGCCGGGGATCAAGGTCCGCGAACTGCCCTGGACAACGGTGCAGCCATCCGGACTCACCATGTATCCCGTGGGCCAGACGGCCAATCCGATAGCCGGCACGCACCATTGAACCTACAAAAAGGGGTATCGCAATGAGCAATCAGGTGTCAGAAGGCAACAGCATGACAGCCTTGGACGATTCTACCGGGAAGTCTCAGACTAGCTACGTGATGGCTTCGGAATGGGAGCGTGAAGGGCTCAGGCTGAAGGCTCTCGAGGAGCAGTACGATCCCGGCAGTATCGGTATGCTCACGGCTTCGGGGGTGAAACCAGGATGGCGGTGTCTGGAGGTGGGCGCCGGCGCGGGCAGCATCGCGCGATGGCTAAGCACAATGGTGGGGCCCGCCGGGACGGTCATTGCCACCGACATCGACACCCGCTTCCTGACCGAACACCCGGGACCCGGAGTACAGGTGCGCCAGCATGACATCACCTCCGATGACCTTGACGAGGCAGAGTTCGACCTGATCCACGCTCGCGCGGTCCTAGAGCACCTACCCGACCATCAGATGGTCATCAACCGCCTCGCTTCCTTGTTGGCGCCGGGCGGCAGGCTCCTTGTGGAGAGCCTCGACATGAGTCCTCCGGCAATCGCGGCCGCCATTGAATATGCCAACAACGCCGACGTCGCCACCCGAATGTCAGGTTTTTTTGCCGCGTGTGTCCAGATAATGGGCGCGGCAGGGGCCGACGCCTACTACGGCGCTAAGCTCCCAGCCGCCCTCGACTCCGCGGGTCTTTCCGAGGTCGCGGTGGAGGTCAGAGTCAACACCGTTGCCGGGAACCCGGCTAACTTGTTCTCCTTGAGTCTCCAACGCCTGCGGGGCCCCTTCATGGCCATGGGAATCCTAGATGAGGCCGCATGCGACGCTCTACTCAGCGACTTTGCCGACCCGACACTGCGAATCCCTGGATCACCAATGGTGGCAGCACATGGAAGGAAACCAGCTAGCTAGCCGCACCGCGTGCATACCGTGATCGTGTTCAACATGCACTCGCGACGCCGCAAAATAGCCGGAAGGGGTTGCTCATGACCGTCGTCGACACCGAGCAGGGACCCCTGCGTTTTCCTGCGATGCCAATGGATTTCCCACATCTCCGGCATCCGGATATGGAGCAAGCGGAGCAACACGCACGCGAATGGTGGAACGAGTGGATAATCCCGGCAACCAGGGTAGGAGCCGTCCGGCCCCCGTGCGGGTACCTGGCGGCGTACGCCTTTCCGTGGTGCAACAGAGACATCGTGGAGATAGGGGCCGACGTCGCAGCCTGGCTCTGGGCCGTCGACGATGGCCACGTGGACGAGTCGGAACCCGACAGCGTCGCGGCGGCCACGCAGATCGCGGCGATGCTGCGTGCCCTCGACGGTGAAATTGCCGACACCCCACTGGCCGCAGCGCTGATGGACATCCACACCCGCTACCGGCGCCACTCCACGCCAGCCCAACTCGCGCGCTTCTGCGAGAAGGTGCGGTCTTATCTGCTCGGCTGCCTGGCCGAAACCGTCCACCGAGCCAGACACCACTCGCCCACCGTGCGTGACTACCTACCGCTACGGCTCCAGGCCAGCGGATGCCTACCCGAACTAGCCGTCGTCGAGATCGCCTCGGGTAGCCCAGAACTTCCGGCGACTCAGGTGCACCATCCCGACGTCGTGGCTCTGACCAACCATGCCGCCTACATCATTGCCATGTTCAACGACGTGCTCTCATGCCTGCGCGAAATCGACCGCTGCCCAGTCGACTTCATATTCAACCTCCCGCTGGTATGCGCCCACGCCAGCGGCTCAAACCTGCAAACCGGACTGGATCGTGCGGCAGCCATCACCAACGCCCGGATCCACGCCTTCACCGAACTCTACGAGCGCATCGAACCAGCCGCGGAAGTCGCGTTGAAAACCCACTTCCACGGCATCCGAAACTGGCTCCAAGGATTCTACGACTGGCAGCTCGATTGCGGACGTTACCTGCCCTACTGGCAAGCCCAAGCCACGCCGCCGACCCGATAATGCCGACGGGGTCTAACATCGACGCGCTTCATAGTGGACGGTGCACCCGGAGGACTCGCTCGAGATCGGAGAAACGACATGACCACTCCCGCACCGACGTTGTCCAGGATGCGTGGATTTCCGTTGCTTGGTCACGTGCCGCATCTGTTGTTGCGGCCCTTGAATTTCCTTGACTCACTCCGGCACCACGGGGACATCGTTGTCATCCGGCTCGGCACGAAACCCGTCTATATGGTAAACCGGCCCGATCTCATTACCAGAGTCCTGATCGAAGACGCGGCCAACTACGACAAGGGTGTGCAGTTCGACAAGCTCCGCCCGCTCCTTGGTAATGGGCTGGTGATGTCAGAGGGCAGCTTCCACCTCCGGCAGCGACGTCTAGTCCAACCGCTATTCCATCGTTCGCGAATCGCCGAATATGCCGAACTCATGCGGCACCTCGCGCTGGACACAATGGGCGCCTGGCTCGACGGCCAGGAAGTCGCCATGAACCGCGAACTGCACGCGCTTACTCTCAAGACCGTTATCAAGACCCTGTTTAGCACTGAGGTCCGGACTCAGATCATCGACGAGGTTGAGCGATCCCTGCCGATCCTCCTAACCGGGATCGGCAGGCGAGCTGTATCCCCCGCCGATTTCCTGGAACGTCTCCCCACGCCTTCCAACCTTCGCTTCAACGCCGCACTACGCCGAATTCGAGGGGTCATCGACGAGATCATTCGCGAGTATCGTCACCGAGACGCCGATACCACAGACCTGCTCTCCATGTTGTTGCGGGTACGTGATGCGGAGACCAACGAGGGCATGACCGACCAGCAGGTCCACGACGAGGCCATGACCATGATGGTCGCCGGCTCCGAGACAACAGCGAACGCCATGAGTTGGGCATGTCACCTACTGGCTGAGCATCCGGATCACCAACACCGCGTACAACGCGAGATCGACGATGTGCTCGCCGGCCGTCCAATCACCATTGATGATCTAGACAAGCTCACGTACATGCGGCAGGTGATCCGCGAGACGCTGCGACTGTATCCGCCGGCGTTCATCCTCACTCGCCGCGCCAACACAGACGCCGAGCTAGGCGGTCATCGCGTCCCGGCCGGCAGTATGCTCGCTTTCTCGATCTATGCGCTGCATCGGAACCCGGCGATCTATCCGGCACCAGCCATCTTCGACCCCGATCGCTGGCTGCCGGAACGCGCCGCAAACATACCCCGTAACGCCTACATGCCATTTGGCACCGGGGTGCGCGGATGCATCGGGGAACCATTCGCATTGCTCGAGATGCAGATCGCCCTAAGTTGCCTTGCCGCTACATGGACCATCAGACCCGTACCGGGCTCCAAGATCAAGCCCATCACAAGGACCGTGCTCGTTCCAGACCATCTCCCGCTGACGGTGCACCACAAAGCATGACCCACCACTCAGAGCTGTCGATTGATCGCGGCTCGTCAGATGTACGAGGCCGTGTAGCGGCCGGATCGCTGGTCCCAGTCGTAGGCACCTCGCATGATGGGGCGAAGGGCGTCAGTGTCGTATCGGTAAAGGATGGATCGTTGGGTTTCATCGAGGCTGAGGCTGTCACATAACTGGGGCAGCTGGCGCTCTAAGGTCAGAAAGTGTTCGGTTCGCTCCCGGATCATCTCGGCAATCTTCTCGATGGCCTGGGCTCGGGAGCAGTGGTTTTCGCGTTCTAGGTAGAGGAGGAGGTTGTAGTCTCCGATTGCCTCTTCCTTT
>JBGTNI010000018.1:0-39339 GCA_041743105.1 Mycobacteriales bacterium
AAGCAACTCGACACCTCCTCACAAACACCTCGAAGGATCTCATCTCGATCCGCGACCGTTAACACAATGCCTCGCAAACCCCACTCCATTCATCACATGACCACACATCTCACGTGATGCACTGACCCCCTGAGACCGCCCAGGCGTGAAACCCGCCAGCCGCCACGCACAGCTGCTAGCGGTTGGGTATGCGTCGCAGCCGAACTTCGGGCTGTGCAGATTTTCGCTCCACATTCCATCGCGGTAGCCACGAATCGTGCCGACGATGGGGTGCCACCGTATGGGGTGAACCGTCTGCCCACCAGCTAACACACGTGCCGTACGGAAGTCAGCTACTACTCAATGTTGCGTCAGCGACGAAAGCTAGTGACCCCACCCAAAAGTCGAGCGCAACTGTCCGCAAAGCCGGCGAGCTCTAGTACTTCCGTTTGATTCGACTAGTACGTACCTTCTATTTGGTGGAAGCGTTGGGAGAATGCCTGGGCACGGTGATAAATTGCCGTGGGTCCTAGCTGTTCAGGTTTCATGCAGTTTAGACCTGGACAGTTAAAGATGGCGAGCAACGAACAATGTGCCAAAATAAGGAGCTTAGAATATGAAGAAGTCTCTACTTGCGGGCGCTCTTGGAGCGATGGTTTCTCTGGCTGCATTCCCAGCAGGTGCTTTTGCGAATAGCCCTGAACCTATTGGGTCCTATCCCACCGAAGCGGCTTGTATGGAAGCCGCTAGAGCGCATCCAGGCGATGGTCTATGTATGGGAGATGGACCGGGTAAATATAATTTGTACATAGTACCTACCGCTAATGACCCGGCGCCTCCCCGCCCCGTTGATCCAAGGTTGTGAATTGGAGGCGATAGCCTCCTGTAATTCGTCGCGCTCGACATTGATCCTTTGAGAAGGTCGCGGGAGCGCTATAAGCCGTCCTTACAGTAGCCATTCCAGCGGATCTGAGAGTGGCTCGAGTTCGTCATAACTGAACAGGTTAGGGCGAACCCGAGCCACCGAGCACAACAGCGGCAGTCTCTACAGGCTGGGGCGGTTGAGCAGTCGAGCCAAGCTACTTTTACGGGAGTCGACTGCTGCTGGCAGCCTGTTTCTCGTTTGTAACTATGGTCGCCGTTTCGCTTGGCAAGGCATACTCGTCTGCAGAGAATCTGTGCACTAGCCCGTCGTCGATCAAACTCGTGATCGCTCGTTCTCTCTGTTCGTCAAGGTGCCAAGCAGCGTCGAGGCTATCTTTTCCGACTGGACCTGGCGCGTTCCGCAGGATCGCTAGCAGTCGGCCGCGGACCTGGCGGTCGGTGCCTTCGTAGCGTTGGATACGGCGCGTGCGGAGCTGTTCGGGCGGGTAGTTCTTGGCCCGCCAGGCGCAGTGTTCGGTCAGTGGGCAGTCGCCGCAGTTGGGATTGCGGGAGGTGCAGACCGTGGCGCCGAGTTCCATCACAGCGGCGCAGAACCGGGCCGCGCGTGTGGGTGCTGGAGGCAGCAGGCTTTCCATCGTTGACATATCGGCTGTGGTGGTGGCTGGACCGCACTCGGCCCGACCAGCCACAACTCTGGCCAGCACCCGTCGCACATTTACGTCGACAACGGGTTGACGTTGACCGAACGCGAATGCCGCCACGGCACGCGCGGTGTAGCTGCCGATGCCGGGTAACGCGAGCAGGTCTTCCAGATCGCGAGGAACCTCGTTGCCGTGGCGGGTGGCAATCGCTACCGCGCAGGCATGCAACCGGAGTGCGCGGCGGGGATACCCCAAACGGGCCCAAGCCCGGATCGCGTTGGCGGCAGTATCCGCGGCGAGCGCGACCGGCGTCGGCCAGCGTTGCATCCAGGCGGTGTAAGCCGGCAGTACTCGGTTCACGGGCGTTTGCTGCAGCATGACTTCGCTCACCAGCACCGCCCATGCCGTGGCGTCTTCTCGGCGCCACGGCAGCTCGCGCGCGTGGGAGTCAAACCATTGGATTAGAGCGCCCGACAGTAGGCGCTGTTCTACTGCGGCGTTTCCTGGCTTCGTCGGCATGTTTTCCTCTGTTATTGCTGACCTTTCCCCGGCGAGCCTTCACCGCTGGAGGCCACAGGAGCATTAGCGTGCATGAGCGATGAACTGGACGAACGGCCCGCTTGACCCTGCCGTCTATTGGCGTCGCAGGGCAGTGGTCGGTGCGCCCATCGTAATCGTGTTGCTGGCACTAGCAACCTGCTCCTTCACCGCGGATGACTCCGGCGAGGACACCTCCAAAACCGCCAAAGAGTCGGTGCGAAAAGAAGCGACGCCTACACCCAGCCTCAAACCGTCCAGCACGCCCACCACTGCTCCGCCTACGGGGGAGCCACCAGCGCAGAGCGCGAACCCTGCCACGTCACCGTCGCCCGCACAGCCTCCTGGCCCAACCGATTGCGCGGACAACGACCTTTCGGTGACGGTTTCGCTCGCCCATCAGAAATACCCCACTAAGTCCAAGCTGCCTGTGCGGCTGTCAGTGACTAATACCTCCGGCAAGCCCTGTATCCGTGACGTGGGAGCCGGTCAGCAGGCGGTCCTGGTTAGCTCCGGTGACAAGCGCATCTGGTCTTCCGATGACTGCACCGGTGATCGCTCCGCCGACAAGCGGCTCCTATCGGTGAACGAGAAGCGTGCCTACTGGGTGACATGGAATAGCACCAACTCAGAACCCGGCTGCAAGCAGTCCAGCGATGTCGGCGCAGGTACATACCAGGTGGTAGGAACCATCGGCGGAAAGACCAGTACACCAGTAAACGTGACGTTGACATAGGCCGGGTTGAGCGCACCCCTGCCTTCGTTCTCGTCGCCTTGTGTACCCATTCCGCTTCGCTCCATTTTTGTACACGGCGGCTCCTGCGGCCTTGGCAGCGGTGCGCTCAACTCGGCCCCATAGGTACGAAAGAAGATCAGAAAATAGGTCGAAGTGGCCTTACAAATGACACCCTGGATCTGGCCTTGGTGGATTCACGTACCTGTAACTACGCCTGCGCGGGGTTTCAGCAGCGGAAGTATCCCTTGCCACATGTCGTAGATCTCTATGGTTTGGATTCCCTTCACAGCTGCCGTGCAATCTCGCGGAACCAGCGCGTGGGTGAATCCGTGTCGAACGGCTTCGGTCAGTCGTTGTTGTACGCCGCGAACCGCGCGCACGTCACCGGACAAACCCACTTCACCAATGGCAACTACGTGAGGGGGTAGCGCGTGTTTCCGCACTGCAGAGGCAACAGCCAGCGCCATGGCTAAATCCACTGCTGGTTCGGTGACGCGAGCGCCACCTACGGTTGCGGCAAAGACGTCGCGGGTGGCCATTTGCAACCCCGCCCGCTGCTCCAGCACTGCGAGTACAAGCGCCAGCCGGGCGCTGTCGAGACCGCTTACAGTGCGCCGGGGAGAGCTCAGCGGTGACGGCGCCACGAGCGCCTGCACCTCGGTCAGCAAGGGCCTGCGCCCTTCCAAGGTGACCGTGACGCAGCTACCTGGAACCGGATCGCTGCGCTGGGTAAGGAACAGCCCGGACGGATCGGCCACTCCTTCGATGCCGGTGTCTGCGAGTTGGAAGCAACCGATCTCGTCGGCCGGTCCAAACCTGTTTTTTACCGCCCGTAGCAACCGCAGCGAGGTGTGGCGTTCGCCCTCGAAATGAAGCACCACATCCACCAGGTGCTCCAGGACCCGGGGGCCGGCGATGGCACCGTCTTTGGTGACATGACCAACGAGAACGGTGCTGACGTTGCGCTCCTTGGCCACTGCCGCGAGTTCGGCCGCGATCGTGCGGACGTGTGTGACACCCCCCGCGGCCACATCGGTCCGGCTGCTGGTAATCGCCTGTACCGAATCCACCACCAGTAGCCGTGGCTTCACCGAATCGATATGCGACAACACGGCGGCGACATCAGTCTCTGACGCGAGGAACAGGTTGTCATGTAGCGCGCCGATCCGTCCGGCGCGACGGCGCACTTGCGCTGCCGACTCCTCCCCGCTAACCACGAGCACGGGCCCCAGCTGTTGCGCGGCTGCCTTTGCCGCGACGTCGAGTAGCAGTGTTGACTTGCCTACACCAGGTTCGCCAGCGAGCAGGACGACGCCACCAGGAACCAGACCGCCCCCGAGCACTCGGTCGAGCTCACTTATCCCGGTGGGCACACTTGCTGCGGCTTGGGCGTCCACGTCGATGATGCGACGCGCGGGGGCGCTGACCGGGCCTGGGCTGGTCCCGGTTGTTCGGAAGGCGTCGACTTCGGCAACCGAGCCCCATGCCTGACATTCCGGGCACCGTCCCACCCACTTGGTAGGTGTGTAGCCGCATTCATTACAGCGAAGTTGCCCGCGTGGTTTACTGGCGCGTCCGTTCGAGCTGCTCATGCGCCGCAGGCTATCGGTGTGCTACGACATCTGCGGCGACGCCTAGACGCGGCGAGCAAGCCCGACGCTCTGCTACTCGTGCTTGGCGTGTTCGGCTTCCGACGATGATCGCGGTCGTGGCGCCGTTGGAACTGACACTGAAAGCTCCAGTGTGACCGGACCTGCCTTGTCAAAGCGCAACGTCACCGTGATCTGGTCTCCCACCCGCAGTCGCTTCGTTATCCCTATAAGCACCACGTAGCCGGGACGCTCCACAGCCTGGGCTTTGACATCGGTAGCTGAGGGCTGTGCCGTCCGCCCGGTTCCACCCTCGCCGGGGGAAAGCATCATGACGCCGCCCGGGGACAGCGCGAGCGGCTGCCAACCTGCGGCGGCGTTCCCGACCGCGCTCGGTGTTTGCGTGCTGGGCGTGGGCGTAGCAACTGAACCGGTAGCCGTGTCCGCTGGTGCCGATGACAGGTGGGCGTTAGCGGTGGCTGAGGGTTGTGCCGACGGCAGTGGCGCACCCTCAGGCATCATCATCGCCGCCCGCGCCACCGTGCTACTTACTGAGGCAAGCCGATCCATGTCCGTTCCAAGGTTGCTCAGATACAGCGACAAAGGCGCTGCCGATCCTGGCTCCCAGGCCAATTGAGCCGGCGGCATGACGCGCGCATCACGGATCGCGATATCGCCGACGTTGATGTTGATACCGTCGACAGCGGTGTGTTTGCGAGAGGTCTGAGTGTTCTGACCTGCGCCGCAGCCTGTCAGCAAAGTGGACAGTAGGGCTGCCGCACTGACCAGAATCGTGGCGCGGACTAAGCCTCTTGCCGGCCTGCTCACGCTGGTGTCCTCTCTCTACGATCGCCGATCGCGGGGTCTGTATATCGGTCCAGCGCACCGCTGCAGCGTGGCCGCGTCGCTGATACACCACGTGCGTCCCTGCGCTGTCGATAGCGTAGTAGCGCGAGCCAGCCCTCGCGCGGGTGGGCGCGATCGCGCCGATTCGGCAAGCGATTTCAACCGCTTTGACCTGCATTTTTGTCGGTGACCGAAAGCCGAACGAAATCGCGCCGTGATAAGATTAACCAGGGCGCGAGAGGGGCTTTTCAGCTAATGACCTTTACTGTCGGTGAGACTGTCGTATACCCGCATCACGGGGCTGCATTTATCGAGGCTATTGAGACTCGCACCATCAAAGGTGAAGAGAAGCAATATTTGGTACTGAGGGTCGCCCAGGGCGATCTCACGGTGCGGGTTCCTGCCGAGAACGCTGAGATCGTCGGTGTACGTGAGGTAGTGGGTTCTGAAGGTCTGGACCGGGTGTTCGCGGTGCTGCGCGCCCCCCATACCGAAGAGCCCACCAACTGGTCCCGTCGCTACAAGGCCAACTTGGAGAAGCTGGCCTCCGGCGATGTGAACAAGGTTTCCGAGGTCGTGCGCGACCTGTGGCGCCGTGACCGTGAGCGCGGGCTATCAGCCGGCGAAAAACGAATGCTGGCCAAAGCCCGCGACATTTTGACCGGTGAACTCGCCCTGGCCGAACACACCGGGCGAGAAGAGGCCGAGAAGCTGCTGGACACGGTGCTGGAATCGGTAGCCTCTTAGCCCGTCACCAATAGGCCCTTGCCGGCGTTCCGATATCTTGGGTGGCCTTGCCCTACTATGTCACGCGGCGGCTCCTGTGGTCTTGGCAATACCCTATTGGTGACGGTCTTGGTAACGAATAGTTGCGGTATGAAATCGTGAACAGCCCAAATCTGCCACCTCTTGCCGACACGGTCGTCATTATCCCGGCGGCTGGCAACGGCAGCCGCTTCGGAAACGGCGCCCCGAAAGCCCTCTTCGAGCTGGCCGGGCGGACGTTATTAGACCGTGCGGTATCCAACGCCGTTGGCATGCGAGGCCTTGCTGCCATCGTGGTTGCCGCGCCGCCGGGACACGTGGAGCATGTGCGAGCGCTGTGCACAGAATTACAGCTAGCCACCGTGGGCCGGTTGTTGGTCGTAGCCGGCGGAGAGGATCGCGCCGCGTCTGTAAGTCTTGCCTTGCAGGCCACGCGCCACGCCAACCTGGAATACTCGATTGTGCTGGTACATGACGTCGCCCGCGCCCTGGCTCCCGTCGCGCTCTTCGATCGGGTAGCCGACGCCGTCCGCTTAGGACATCCAGCGGTGATTCCGGTGCTTCCAATCGCGGACACGGTACGGCGCGTCGATGCGTCCGGCGCTGTAGTTGAGACGCTGGATCGGGCCACACTGCGAACCGTACAGACGCCACAGGGCTTTCGCGCCGACCTGTTGCATGCCGCGCACCTTGGTTTCGCCTCAAGCCCCAATGAGGCTAGCCCGGCGATAACGGATGACGCTGGTCTGGTGGAACGCCTAGGCTGTAGACCACACACCGTGCTCGGCGAACCCATCGCCATGAAGATCACCCATCGGCACGATGCGTTGTTAGCCGAGAGCCTGCTGCGCGCTGACACGCAGTTAGCTCCCGGTACGTGACACTCTGGTCCGAGCAGCTCAATGGCAGGCAGGTCTGAAGATGGAAGCCATTCCTCGTGTGGGGGTCGGCAGCGATGTACATGCCTATGACCGTAACCGCTCCTGCTGGATAG
Organism: Mycobacteriales bacterium; assembly: GCA_041743105.1. GTDB lineage: Bacteria > Actinomycetota > Actinomycetes > Mycobacteriales > QHCE01 > QHCE01. The sequence goes on from JBGTNI010000018.1 coordinate 6,973, forward strand.
CCGGTCTGCTTTGGGACGGCGTCCCCGGCTTGGTGGGCCACTCCGATGGTGACGTGGTGGCACATGCGGCATGTGATGCCTTATTCTCTGCCGCTGGTCTAGGCGATCTCGGCAGCAACTTCGGCACGGCGCAACCGCGGTGGGCACAGGCTTCGGGTGTAGCGCTGCTCGGTGAAGCCGCCCGCCGAGTCCGGGAGGCGGGCCTACGCATCGGCAACCTCGCGGTGCAAGTCATCGGTGTCACGCCCGTGCTCAACCCCAGGCGTGAGGAAGCGCAGACGGTGCTTTCCGAGGCGGTAGGAGCGCCTGTGCGTCTCTCCGCCACCACCACCGACGGGATGGGATTCACCGGACGCGGCGAGGGGTTGGCCGCAATAGCCACCGCTATCCTCCTCGCCCCCGGAGAATGGAAGTGAGCCGTCCGGTGAACAGCTAACTCCTGCTGCGCAGCAGTTCGCTTAGCGTCTCGGGTGGACCTGGCTTACCAAACAGCCAACCCTGGCCATTGTCGCAGCCCAGACCACGTAGCTGGTCTGCCTGTTCCCGTGTTTCGATTCCCTCCGCGGTGACGTGCAAGCCCAAGGCGTGTGACAGCTGCACCAGGGCGGTCATGATCTGCTCACCGGTGCCGTCTGTGTCATCGCGCAAACCTGCGACAAACGAGCCGGCCAGCTTCAGTGCCTGCACCGGTAAGCGCCGCAAATAGGCCAGGTTAGAGTAGCCGGTACCGAAGTCGTCGATCGCGATCGCGAATCCCGCTTCGGAGAGCTTGCGTAGTCGCTCCAACGATTCATCGGCAGGCCCCATGATGGCGCTTTCGGTGAGCTCAAGTTGTAGCTGCTCCGGCCGCACTTTGTGCTGGGCCGCGATATCGACGAGGTCGGCGACGATTGACGGATCCCGGAGCTGCCGAACCGCCACATTAATACTGACGAACGGTGCGTCAGTGCCGAACTCGTCGGACCACAGCGCGGCTTGCGCGCACGCCTGCTCGAAAACCCAGCGGCCTAACGCGACGATCTGTCCGGTCTCCTCGGCTAGGTCGATGAAATGCTGTGGACCGAGCCTGCCCAACGTAGGATGATCCCAGCGCACCAACGCTTCGACGCCGATGGGTGCGCCGTCACGCAGCCGCGTCAAAGGCTGGTACTCCACCACGAACTCGCCGCCCAAGAGCGCACGAGGCATCGCGGCCGACAGCTCATAGCGAGCCACCTGGCGGCTACGACGCTCCGCCTCGTGGACCGCCCAACCGCCGGTGCCTTCAGACTTGGCCCAGTACAGCGTGATGTCGGCGGCTTTGAGAAGCTCCGCCGGATCGGCTCCGGCGGCACGATGTTCTACCAGGCCGATACTGGCCGAGACCATCAGTTGATGGTCGGCAATGTTGAATGGGGCGCTTAGCGCCTCGAGTAGTCGCCGCGCAAGAGCTTCTAGCTGAGGAGTGCCGGTACAATTCTCCACCAGCACCACGAACTCATCCCCACCCATCCGGGCGACAATGTGACCGGCATCGGCGGTGCAGCTCTCTAGCCGCGCCGCCAGCTCGACGAGAAGCTCGTCACCCACGTGGTGACCAAGGCTGTCATTGATCGCCTTGAAACGATCCAGGTCCAGGTAGCACAAGCCGATGTGTGCCGCCGAGTCCAGTTGACTACATAGTCGTTCTAGCCGATCGAAGAAGAGCGTGCGGTTGGGCAGTCCCGTAAGTGGGTCGTGCAGCGCCTGGTGATGCAGCGTATTTTCCAGTCGGCGCCGCTCGCTGACATCTTCTACCAACACCACCACATAACGTGGGTGCCCGTTGTCGTCGCGCACCAGCGAGACCACCATGTCGGTCCAGACCACACCGCCGTCGGGACGCACATAACGCTTCTCCGACTGCACCCGCTCGCGCTCGCCGTTGACCAGCTGCTGGTAGTGACTCCACAGCTCTGGGGCGTCGTCAAGGTCGACGAACTGTGCCACCGAGCTTGCACACAGTGCCTCGGCAGAGTCGCCTAGAATCTGCTCCATCGCTGGATTGACGTCGAGGATGTTGCCGGAGATATCGGCGATGGCAACACCGATAGCCGCGCCGGCGAACACCGCGCGGAACCGTGCCTCGCTGCCGCGCAGCTCTCGCTCCGCGGCCTCCCGAGCGAGCAGCCCGGCGCGCCGGATCTGTTCTTGCTCGCTGAAGGTCACCTCGCGTAGCGCCGCACTATACCCCGAAGCTAACGCGCCATTGAGTGTCACCAACCGCGTACGTAGCTGTGCGGCACCGACGTGCCGCAGGTTAGCACTGAGGTCGCGCACCAGGCGTTCGGCGATAAGTTCGATGGTTAGGCGTAGTGCCTCAGGATTGGTGAAGTGAGCCTTGACGAGATCCTCACCGATCGAGCGGCTAATTTTGATCGTGCTCTCCCCATCGGAAAGCGCGGCCAAGAGGCGCCGAGTATGGCCCAACAGATGCAGCCGCATCTCCCGAAGGTTCATAGCGACAAAGCCGGTATGCCAGATTTTCTCCGCCCATAGGTGCGCGAATTGCTGCACGCCAGGCTCAACCCCGTCGTCGGTTGTCGGGGCGTCTTTGAGGGGAGAGCGGAATCTGATAACGCTGCACCCCTTTCCTGCTCACCGCCGAGTTAATCTGGCGTACCACCGCACGACAAACGGCTTTCGGCCGACCATCTTGGCATGACGAGTGTCCAGCGATAGGTACAGTCTTACCGCGGCGCTAGCTGGCGCTTCGGCTGGCTTCGTCGTCGCCATACGTCCGCCATGGGCTCCTTCCCCGCCGTGCCATCCTCGAACCAGACAGTCCCACCAACTTCACCGCCCCGCAACGAACGACCTACCACTGCATACTCTGTTCGAGCATACGTTCGTGGGTGCCGTCATGTAGTCAACTTTGACCGGATAAAGGCCAAAATTGTTCACCCGAAAGGATGAGGTAGTGCCGGTGAAAGCATCATTCGCTTGCGCCTCAGCGCGTTAAGACTCTGACTGCGGCTTCGAGTAAGGCGTTGTTCTCTTCGGGTGAGCCGATGCTGATGCGCACGCCGCCGTCCCATGCCGCGCTGCGGCCGGTTGCGCCGAACCCCCGCACGATAATCCCGTTCGCTTCAAAAGCCATGGCGATCTCCTCGGCCCGCTCGCCCACCGGCAGCCAGCAGAAATTTCCGTGGCTATCGGGAATCTGCGGCACGAAATGGCGCAGGCCGGTGATGACCCGGTCCCGTTCTCGCAGGATGATCGCAATGCGGCGGAGTGCTTCGGCTTCCTGCTCCAGCGCGGCAAGCCCGGCCGCCTGCGCAAGCCCGGAGGTGGAGTAAGTGGTCAGCACCTTGGTTACCGTGTTAGCCACCGCAGGTGCCGCGATGAGGTATCCCAGGCGCGCCGCAGCTAGGCCCCACGCTTTGGAAAAGGTGCGTAGCACTACCAGGTTGGGGTATTCGGCTCGCAGCACTAGACCGTCCGGTACCTCACCGTCGGTCACGAATTCGCGGTAAGCCTCATCCAGTACCACTATCGCGTTGCCGTCGACGGCTGCCATTAGTCGCCGCAGCTCGTCGGCGCGTACCGCGGTTCCGGTTGGATTATTCGGGCTACAGAGAAAGATCATGCGCGTGGCACGGGTGAGCGCTGCGATGATCCCATCGATGTCGAGCCGATGATCCGCGGTATTGGGTACCTGAATTGGCCGAGCATTCAGCCGAGAGACGATAAGTGGGTACGCTTCGAACGAACGCCAGCCGAACACGATCTCATCGTTCGGCGCGGCACAGACCAGCGCCAGGTGCTCACATAGCGCCACCGAGCCGCAGCCGGTGACGATCTCCTCTGGACTCACGCCGTGTCGTTTAGCTAGTGCGTCACGGAGCAGGCCAGCGAACATGTCTGGGTAGCGATGGAGCTGGGCCGCTGCATGCGCCACCGCTTCGGCAACGCCCGGCAGCGGGCCGAACGGCAGCTCATTGGCCGACAATTTCACCGCGTGAGAGATACCGAACTCGCTGACCAACTGCTCGGGTCGCCGCCCCGGTCGATAGGACGGCAACCGATCGAGATGTGTCCGCGTAAGGCGAGCGGTGGAGGCGTTCATACGTCCACCACTACGGTCGCTGCGGCCTTATCGTGCAGGCATTGCCGGGCAGGCCGATCTTTGAGGCACCACGCACCGTCAATTGCCAGCCACACGAGCGCGCAGGCTAGCGGGAGCAACATCGGAAGACCCATCACCGCCCAACGTCGCAGTGCGCTACCCAGTCGAAGCGAGTTGGTGTTCAACCCGATCACGCGGATACCCAACACCCGTTTTCCTAGCGTCTGGCCCCGCTGCAGCAGTGCAGGTACTTCGTAGGCGAGCCATAAGGCGACACTCACCACCGTGATCACCAGAACCAGCTTTTCTGCCCGCCCGGAAAACTCCACGAATTCGAACTCGCCACCCGACGATGCCCGTCCTGCGCGGGCCACGGTGGGTGCGATTTCGTCGATCAACTGGATCAGGAACCAGCCGTTCACTACCACGTTGAGCAGAAACAGGATGCCGATATCGAGCATGCGGGCGGCGAATCGGCTGCCATGCGATGCGAGTCGGAATACTGGTCCGGCCCCGTATTCCCCGTCTGTTGCACCGGGGCTCCCGATGAGGACAGGGAATGAGTTATGTGACGAAGTGATATTCGCGGCATCGGTGGCGACGCCGGCGTTGCTCGGTGGTACATCTTGAGGTCGGGTGCGAGACTCTGGGGGATGGGCCCACTGCTCGCCGTCCCAAAACTTGTGTGTTTCGGGTTCAGCTGGATCGGGATACCAGCCGGCCGGAATGCTCATGTGATCATTTTGCCGCACGCCCACCTCGCCTCCACCCAGAGGTAGCGCGGATAGGTGTCGTACTTCGGCACCTCGCCGAACGACCTATCGGTGCGACCTGCATAGCCCTTAGGACTGTGTCGCGCTCGGGTGAGTGGCGCCCAATAGACTCACTGGCCATGAGCCTGCGGTTATACGACACCATGGCGGCCCAAGCCCGCGACTTTCACCCCAAAACCCTTGGAACGGTCGGGGTATACCTGTGCGGCGCCACGGTGCAGTCCCGTCCCCATATTGGGCATATGCGCTCGGGTGTTAGCTATGACGTCCTGCGGCGGTGGCTGAGCTATCTGGGCAATGAGGTCACTTTCGTTCGCAATGTCACCGACATCGACGACAAGGTGCTGAGCAAATCTGCTGAACAGGGCATTGCATGGTGGGCACTGGCGTACGCCAACGAGCGTGCCTTCGATGCCGGTTATGAGGCGCTGGGCTGCGCCGCACCTACGTATGCACCTCGTGCCACTGGTCACGTGCCCGAAATGATCGAGCTGATGCAGCAGCTGATAGAGAGCGGGCATGCCTATACCGGCGGTGGGGATGTGTTTTTCAGTGTGCGTTCTTTCTCCGAATACGGCGCGCTGTCGAACCGGCAGCTTGACGACATGCGACCGGCCGAGGATGCCGATATCACGCATAAGCGCGATCCGCGTGATTTCGCGCTGTGGAAGAGGACGAAGGTCGGCGAACCGGCGAGCGCGTCCTGGAACACGCCGTGGGGTCGTGGCCGACCGGGCTGGCACCTGGAGTGCTCGGCCATGGCCGGGAAATATCTGGGCGATGAGTTCGACATTCATGGCGGCGGTCCGGAACTGATCTTTCCCCACCATGAGAATGAGATTGCACAGTCACAGGCCGCCGGCCGTCCGTTTGCCCGCTACTGGGTGCACCACGCATTGGTGAATATGGGCGGGGAGAAGATGGCGAAGTCGGTGGGCAATGTGATCTCGTTGCCGGAGCTGTTTACGCGCTTCCGTCCCGTTGAGGTGCGGTACTACCTTGCTGGTCCGCACTACCGCTCGCCGATCGACTACACCCCTGAGGCTCTAGCCGATGCCGCGGCGGGGTTCCGCCGGTTGGAGAACTTCGTGCAGCGGGCGACTGAACGTGCCGGGACGGCTCGGCTAGATCGGGTAGAACTGCCGGTGAAATTCAGCCAGGCGATGGATGACGATCTGGCCACCCCGCGTGCCTTAAGCGTCGTGCATGAGACGGCGCGGTTGGGCAATCAGGCGCTGGGTGAGGGGGGCAAAGGCGGCTCCACCGTTGCTGTCGGCGACGCTTTAGCGCAGGTGCGGGCGATGCTGGGTGTCCTCGGCGTCGATCCGCTCGACGCGCAATGGCAGCAGCCACAGGCGGGGGATCGGCGCACTGATGAGACCACCGATGCGTTGGTCGAGTTGGTGTTGCACCAGCGGCAGGCTGCCCGGGAACGTAAGGACTACGCCGCGGCGGACGCAGTGCGGCAGCAGCTCGCGGCAGCCGGCGTGGCGCTGGAGGACACTCCGGCGGGCACTCGCTGGAGCTTGGGCTAGACGGGATAGATGCTGCGGGTGCGAGCTCGTCCGGTCTGACTATTTCACTAGCCCAATGGCATGTCGACGGGAAGTCCCGCGGTGGCGGCCGCTGCTGCGAGCCGGTGATCGTATGTCACAAATGAGGTTAGCTTCCCGCGAAGGCGCATCGCTGTGGCCAAGTGGATTGCGTCCAGGCTGCGAATGGTAGCTGGGACGATGGTCTGAGCTCCGACGCGGATGCTTGAATCCAATTCCATTAGTTCGATGAGATCTAACACTGGATGCAGTCTGCATACCGCATGGGGAGAATGCCTCGCTAAGGCACGGAAGGACTCGATTTCCACCAGAACAGAGCTGATCCATCCGGTGTCGGCACGCTCGTCCAACCAGCTGCGGAGAGCCTGAGATTCGGCTTCGAGGTGAACCAACTTGACCACGGCCGCTGAATCGAGATAAATCACCAGCGTTCTTCATCGCGTGAGCGGGACAGCTCATCAGCGATGTTAATACCATCGGACTCTCCGAGCGGCGTTTGCAGCACAGCGCGGCGCATCGTGACCGCGCGCTCACGGCGTGTGGCAGCTTCGAGCACCGCCTGTCGAATGGCTACGGATCGTGAGGCACCTGCATGAGTCAACACATCAAGCGCGCGCTCGGTTTCCGTATCCGTGCGTATCGTGATCGTATCGGCCATGTAGCCACTGTAACACGCCTTGTCTTACGCGGTGCTAGAATAGCCCGTCGATCGAACGCCTAACGACAAGTATCAACCAAAGCAACGCAGATCATTAGAGCCGACGAGGGGACTTGAACCCCTAACCGCCCGATTACAAGTCGGGTGCGCTACCAATTGCGCCACGTCGGCAGACATACCTCGCCATCATAGGGCGAGACTCCGGGGCGATCGCGCGACCACCGAGCTGTCTGCACAGGCAGCCGAAAGTCGCTGATCGTAGGTGAGAACCACGTCGGCATCGATCGTCAGTACTGAGGCCAGGTGAATTGCGTCCAGCGAACGAAGGAGATGAGGACCTACTCGCCGCGCCAGGCTAAGCACTTCGCCTGAGAGCGGCTGCTCTGCAATACCGGAAAAGGCGGCATCCACAGCTTCCGAGACCTCTTCAAGCCCTTGTCCGGCTAGTCCACGCAGAGCTCGCGTTACCTCGATCCATGCTAAAGATGACGAGACCAGCAGATCGCCCTGGGCCTGATGTTCTTCTAGGGTCGCCACTAGCGACGATGAATCTGGTTCCGCGACGACACGTTTCATAAGAGCGCTGCTGTCGAGGTATACCCGCATCAGAAACGATCTTGTCGATCGAGGATGTCCAAGCTACTGACACCCTCGGGTAGCACCAGGCTTGGTGTCGTTGTTCGATACGGGGATCGAGGTGGGTAAATCACGCCAGAGGCCACGAGCGGATCGTGGTCTTCGGCGACAATCTCAGTTGGCGTTGCAAGCCCTAGATGGCGATCGACCGCATCGCGAATAATTTCTTGCTGGGACTTTCCGGATCTCCTAGCTGCGGCGCGTAGCGCAGCCGCAGCTTTTGCACGAAGCCGAAGGTTAGTAGCCATAACACTATGGTACAGATTCAGTACCGCCAAGGAAGTGCTCGTTGCCGTTTAGTAGTGCGGTGCGGTGGTGCCTCGGACGAGTAGCTCGGTAGGCAGGGTTCGCCGGATTGGGTCATGGCGTTGGGAACGGTTACTCAACAGCTCCCATGCGACCTGCCCTTTCTGGAAATGAGGTTGCCGCACGGTAGTGAGGTTGTGGTCATCTGATTCGCCGATCGCGTCGAATCCGGTGATCGAAAGCTGGTTGGGCACATCTATCCCACGCTCGCCCGCGGCACGTAGCGCGCCCAACGCCAGTACATCGGTCGTACACGCGACTGCGGTGAGACCCGGAGCGGCTGCCAACAGGCGCATGCATGCAAGCTGCGCCGCAGCGACACTTTGCTGCGGGCATTCCATCACTGGTAGTTGGGCCTGGTCGGTACCCAATCCCGTCGCTAACCCTGTAATACGTTGTCGCACCACATCGAAAACGGAATCGCGTTGTGCCTGTACTGGCACCAGGCCCTGATGGGGCTGGTCGGTGAGTTTGGTGGCGATCACGCCCACATCGCGATGCCCTAGGGCCGCCAGGTGCTCGCCGAGACCAGTCGCGGCTTTCAGGTCATCGATACCTACCCAATCCGCCTCCATCACCTCCAGTGGCGCGTCGACGATCACTACAGGCCCCGGTCGGCTCATTGCGGTCTGTAGCTGCGGGTCACCCCGCGGCAGCGAATAGGCCACGAATCCGTCAACGGCAGCCCGAGCAGCCAAGGCAGGCTGGTCGCCGTCTGCCACACCGGACGCGGCGGGAACGAGCAACAACCCGGTGCGGGCACCTGCGCATGCCGCGGCGAGCCCCTGCAGCGTGAGCACCGCCGCGGGATCGCCAAACGCGTACGACAGCGCCTCTGTGAACAGCAGGCCGATCGCTCCCGCCTGTCTCATGCGCAAGGAGCGCGCGACGGGATCCGGTCCGGGGTATCCCAGCTGACGTGCCGTAGTGAGTACCCGTTCGCGTAGCTCCGGCGAGAGTTGGCTGGGTCGGTTGTAGGCGTTGGAAACGGTAGTCCGCGAGACACCCAGTTCGGCCGCCAATGCCGCCAGGGTGGCGGCGCGTCGCCCGGCATGCCGAGCAGGCTGCGGTGTGCTGCGTTGCATCATAGGCGGGACACTAGCTGACACGAGTGTCAAACGTGCTAGTCAGGCGCGTAATCCTATGTGTTACGCCAAGCTAGCTGGGACGTGTCGGAGAGCTGGAGCAGCCTATGAGCGGAGTTTTTGACGTGCGGCTACGCGGCGCGCTTGCACTTCTCGGCGCCGCGGCGCTGTTCGGCTCGTTCGGGGTCCTGATTCGGATACTCGACACCTTGTTCGGAGAAAAGACCCAGGTGGCGGTGCGGTTCGCGGTGGCCACCGTCCTTCTGGTCGGAATTATCCTGTGGTGGGGTAACCGTTCGGCGATCGCCCAGGTCCTGCGCGAACACCTCTGGCGTGCACTCGGTCTTGCCGTTGTATTTGGCGTAGAGGCCATCTTTTTCACGGTTTCGGTTAACAGGACAACACTTGCCAACACCGTTTTTCTGTCCTATGCCGGAGCGATTATCACCTCGCTGACTATTGCCATACTGCTGTTCGGTGAACAGATGACACTGACGAAGGCCGTCGCCATGGTGATCGCGCTTGCGGGTTTGGCTATGTATGGCGGGTCGCTCGCCTCGTTCAGTGTCGGCGTGCTGGCCGGCCTCGCCGCTGGAATCTTGGACGGCGTTGTCAACGGCCTGCGTAAGAGCCTGAAAGGAGCTGATCGCAGCGCTGTGCTGATGGTTCAGTACGGTGTCGGAGCGTTGGTTGTGATGCTGCTCGCACTGTTAGTGAGTGAGCGCTTTATCAGGACAGAAAGCGCCGGATCTACAGACATGGTTGGGCCGTTGCTGGTAGCGCTAGTATTTGGGATCAGCCTGGTCGGTATCGGCTACCTGCTGCTATATGGTTTCAGTCACTTCGAGCTCAATGCGGCTACGATTCTGCTTACCACCGAGATCGGGTTTGCCGCACTTTTCGGCCTGATCTTCTACGGAGAGGTGCCGAGTCTGACCGAGGCGATCGGTGGTGTGCTTGTCTTTGCCGCCGCCACCGTGGCTGTACTGGAGCGGGTCAGTCCATTCATTCCGGTGGAAGTCAACGTCCCAACTTCAGTACGGAATGGTTGATGAGCCCGCCTGGGACGGCGAGATTCGTATACTGGAACTCGGCTATAACATCGTGCGGGTGGTGATCACATGGTTTTCTATCGAGATCGGCAGGGTCGCCTTCGAATCAAACTGCCTCTCCGGTTTTCGCCTACTCGTCTCGCGCAATTACGCGCCGTCGACCGAGAAATCGAGACTCTCGCAGGAATTCCTTTTACCGGAATGCCTGACCTAAGCCCTATCGATGACGCCGCCGAACGAGCCTCTGCTGCTCGGATAACAGCAGCTCAAGGAGAACCCCTTGCTAACATCGGACGTGCTGGCTATCGAACTCGCATACGTAGGGCACAACCAGGTGATGCGGTATACCGGAGGGCTAGTACCGTCCATGGACCGGTTAACGACGACGATGGGGAAGCTGTAGCGAGAATCATACAAGGATTTGGCTACACCGGACGAGCGGGCCATCGAATCCGCATACGTAGGGCACAACCAGGTGAGGCGGGATACCGCAGGGCTAGCACCGTTCATAGAACGGTGCTAGCCCTATTCCTGACAGCTGCCCTAGTCCCCGGCACGGTGTTTGCCGTTAATGCTTTAAATGATCAACCAGGACATTCTACAACAGCCGATCCGGTTACCCGCGGAATTCCCATTACGTCCGATCAAGAAAGCGCCGCTGTTAGCCGAGCGAGGGAGTTCCTCACAGAGCTCTATACGCCCGGTCAGGGTATTCCCGATGCACTGGGATATTACAGCGGGAGCGGTTTGCTCACTGAAGCGGAAGCCGCCTATGTGCACTCGGAAACTTTAGAGCAGCGGGCGGACCGAGATAATCGCATGCGGGAAAAGCTCGGGCCGATTCGTGACGGTGCGCCAGAGGGAACACTGGACGCTGTACGGACGATCCCTATTCAGGTAGTAGGCGCTAGTTTGTCAGATGGCCTGCGAGACCAGGTGGGGCACAATATTGAGACGGTAACCGTGGCTATTGGTGGTTCAGGGGATTTCACGCTCACTTTCCGTCCGTACTACTCGGCGTTTGAAGCTACAGATCTCTCCACCATGCAACTTGCCAGTGGGGCCGAACGCATTCCCGAGCAATGGGCCACCGCCCTCGAGCAATACCAGCAAACCGAGAAGTTACTTGGCGCGGCGGAGATCCCTGCTTATCGGCCGGCGGCTAAGGCGACAGCCCTTTCGCCAATCCACATCGGGAACCGTGTGGTTCCCGTGAGCGTTACTGCTCGCCCCAGCCCCGGAGGCCCTACTTCACATCCGCTGTAGGTCTCACGTAGTGTGGTGGGGCCAGAATGGCGACGTCTACCTAGCAATCATGTCGCGTGACGACGATATTAAGTGCCGGACTTCATAGTGGTCAGAGCGGCCTCGGCGGCTTTCTTAGCTCCCGAGCAGGAATCGGCGTAACCGGGTGTGGAAGGGGCGTCGAGGGAGTTTTTAACCTCGTACGCGATTTCATCGGTTACGCCCACGGCGAGTTTGCATTGGCCTTTATTCCGGTCATCCTTGCGGAGGTCGTATACGACAGCTGGATAGCCCTGAATATCAAAGGGTTCGAATACTTTAAACGCCTGGTAAGCGTGGCTTCCATACAGCGATCCGATGCCCTCATGAGGAAGGGCGTTGGTGAGGAATGTGATGGTCAGGGTACCGCCTGTATTCCCAGAAGCATTGGGAACTTTCCACAGGCAGGACGGCTCCGGAGTGCTGACCGAGGTACCTGGGCCTGTCAGTCCAGCGGTCTTCAGCTGCTCAGACGATAAGACTTTGCAGGGATCTTTCTGGTATGCGGTCGTGTCAAGCGGAGACTTGACTTTTGGCGCACCGTTGAAGGCCTTATCCCCGTTCGATGAATCCGCTCCGCTGGAGGCGCGGTGGTCGGCGTGTTTGGATGAGCTGTCGTCATCGGAGCAGCCAGAAGCTAATGTCACAACAGCCGCGGCTAGTGTCACCACGATACCCAGTCGCACAAGGTCTCCTCTAATATGTTCTTGACAAACAAACGCAGCCGAGGTTCGTTTGTCCGGGGAGCTTAGCCTACAAAGAGCCCAGGAAATGCCCCACCCGTACTTTCCGACATGGAGACCGACCCGCCTTGCTATTTCCGGAGGTACCAGTTCAGCCTCGTCTGCAGCGGGCCACTTCGGCCAACGCCACCGCCGCAGCCACGGATGCGTTCAGCGATTCCGCGGCATCGGCCATGGGGATCGATACCCGCATGTCACAGGTAGCAGCCACGAGGCGGGACAAGCCGCGACCCTCTGAGCCCACTACGATCATGACGGGCTGACCGGCTTCGAAGCAGTTGTCGATGCCAGTCTCACCGTCAGCATCTAGCCCGATCACGACCAGGCCGGACTCTTGAGCACCCTTGAGTGCGCGCACCAGGTTTGTCACCCGTGCGACCGGAAGCCTTGCCGCCGCTCCGGCGGAGGTGCGCCAGGCCGTGGCGGTCATACCGGCCGCCCGACGCTGCGGAATGACTACGCCCGCCGCGCCGAAGGCCGCGGCTGAACGCACGATCGCGCCCAGGTTGCGCGGATCGGTCACGCCATCGAGTGCCATAAGCAGGTCGGCGCCCGCGAGGAGGTCTTCATAGGCGGCATAGCGATACGGCGGTACCTTCAGTGCTATGCCCTGATGGAGCACGCCGCCAGTCATGCGATCGAGCTCTGCGCGTCCCACCTCCAAGAGTGGCAGGCCCTGTTCGCTCGACAGCGCAATCGCGGCACGTACTCGCTCGTCGGCGTCGATACCCAGAGCCACGTACAACGCGTTGGCGGGGATGGCTGCGCGCAGCGCTTCGACCACGGGATTGCGACCGACGAGCAGTTCCGTGGCATCCGCGCTGCCACGACTGCGACGTCCGGGGACCACTCTCGCGTTCTGGTTCCTACTGGAGAACTTGTTCGCAGATGCCTCGCGTGCGGCGGGGTGCCCGTTTCGGTTTTCCTTCGGCGGGGTGGGGCCCTTTCCTTCCAGGCCTCGTCGCCGCTGTCCGCCTGATCCGACGACCGCCCCTTTTTTAGTTCCGGGTTTACGTCGGTTGGGGCGTTGGCTATTTCCAGGCATGGGTCTCACTCTGCCAGCTCAGCCAGTAGCCTTGACGCGGGCACCTTCGGTCAGTGATCCCTGGGGGCCGCACGAGGTGCCATCGTTGGGTTGGGCTTCCAAACGGCTCAGTACAGTTGGCCATACCGTGCCCTGCGGTAGTCTGAGGGGCGTAAATCACATCGCTGTCATTTCCCAGGCGAATGGAGTGTGAACGACGATGACCACCGCAGTGGCTCAGGTGGACTCCGCTGGCCCCGCCGTTAGTTCCCCGACTGGACTGTCCGGGCAGGAACGACAGATCATCGACTTCGAGCGCCAGTGGTGGAGATACGCCGGCGCGAAGGAGCAGGCCATCAAAGACCTCTTCGGCATGACCGCGACAGGCTATTACCAGGCGCTGAACGCCTTGATCGACCGTCCAGAGGCAATGGAAAGTGACCCCCTGCTGATCAAGCGACTGTGCCGGCTGCGCTCGGCACGCCAGCGAGCACGGTCGGCACGGCGTCTCGCGAGTGACGCGGGCTGACCTTTGGAAAAATTCGACCTTTCCTAGCGTTTCCGTTCGTTTACGCCAACTCGTACGTCTAATTACCGCCGCGCTCTACCACCGTCGCGTTGCGTCGGGTAGCGTTCACGCTGGTCGGAGTTCTTGATCAGTGTTCGTGCGCAACCTAGCTGTGCGGAGCTGGGACGAAGACCCAGGTCTCGCAAAATGTGGGGTCTGCGCAGCTGTAATAAGAAGGATGTGTGGCGCAGTGGCTCAGGGCACTGTTAAGTGGTTTAACTCCGAAAAGGGTTATGGCTTCATTGCTGTAGACGGCGGATCCGACGTCTTCGTGCACTTTTCGGCAATCGAACAAGAAGGCTACAAGTCACTTGAGGACGGCCAGCGGGTCGAATTCGAGGTGACGCAGGGTCCGAAGGGCCCGCAGGCGGATACGGTTCGTATCGTCGGCTAGTCGCTTTCTACTAGTAGTGGAGCCCGTCTCCCGCGGTTGCGGGGGGCGGGCTTCCGCATGTGGTCTAGTCGTTGGTGGCATTGTTCGCTACGTAACTTCAGCTTGCACTCGAACGTCTAGAGTGCTAAACCTTGAACTGGCACTCTACGCTGTAGAGTGCCAGCGGATGCTGTACTTGAACCTTGAGTACAAGGTCGGGCGGTGAGGTCACTATCGCGAACGGATGCTTATTAACTGTTCACGCGTGGCCGTCCGTCGCGGGCATGGGCCCGACAGGGTGTCTGACATATCAATTTGCAACCCGAGCTACGGCGGTGAGTCGCGTTTCGCGAAGCGCTGACCGTGGTGTGAGATGACCGCACCGTCCATTCCACGCTGGAGGACTACATACCTATGGCCAAAATGATCGCGTACGACGAGGAAGCCCGCCGCGGACTAGAGCGCGGCATGAACGCTCTCGCCGATGCCGTCAAGGTGACGTTGGGCCCTAAAGGCCGCAACGTCGTGCTGGAAAAGAAGTGGGGCGCACCGACAATCACCAACGACGGTGTTTCCATTGCTAAAGAGATCGAGCTCGAAGACCCGTTCGAGAAGATCGGGGCAGAGCTCGTTAAAGAAGTTGCCAAGAAGACCGACGACGTTGCTGGCGATGGAACGACCACCGCAACGGTGCTGGCTCAGGCGCTGGTACGCGAGGGGCTGCGCAACGTTGCCGCCGGCGCGAACCCCATCGCACTGAAAAAAGGCATCGAGGCGGCTGTCGCGGCAGTGGTCGAGCACCTCGGCAAGGTTGCCAAGGACGTTGAGACCAAAGAGCAGATCGCGTCTACCGCGTCGATCTCGGCTGCTGACCCCAGTGTGGGTGAGATCATTGCCGAGGCCATGGACAAGGTTGGCAAGGAAGGCGTCATAACCGTTGAGGAGAGCAACACTTTCGGCCTTGAGCTTGAGCTCACCGAGGGTATGCGCTTCGACAAGGGTTACATCTCGCCGTACTTCACCACCGACACCGAGCGTATGGAAACCGTCCTCGACGACCCATACGTGCTCATCCTCAACAGCAAGATCAGCACGGTTAAGGACCTGCTGCCGTTGCTGGAGAAGGTTATGCAGTCCGGGAAGCCGCTGGCGATCATCGCCGAAGACGTCGAGGGCGAGGCGCTTGCCACCCTGGTCGTGAACAAGATCCGAGGTACCTTCAAGTCTGTGGCCGTGAAGGCTCCCGGCTTTGGTGACCGCCGGAAGGCGATGCTGGGCGACATTGCGATCCTCACCGGTGGCCAGGTCATCAGCGAAGACGTGGGCTTGAAGTTGGAGAGCGCCACGCTCGACCTGTTGGGCCGTGCTCGGAAGGTCGTGGTGACCAAGGACGAGACCACCATCGTCGACGGTGAAGGAAGTTCGGAGCAGATCGCTGGCCGGGTGAATCAAATCCGGGCCGAAATCGAGAACTCCGACTCCGACTACGACAAAGAGAAGCTGCAGGAGCGTCTGGCGAAGCTCGCCGGTGGTGTTGCGGTGATCAAGGTCGGCGCTGCCACCGAGGTGGAGCTCAAGGAGCGTAAGCACCGCATTGAAGACGCGGTGCGTAACGCGAAGGCTGCTGTGGAAGAGGGCATCGTAGCCGGTGGTGGCGTTGCGCTACTGCAGGCGTCGGTGACTGCCTTCGACAAGCTCGACCTCACCGGCGACGAGGCCACTGGTGCCAGGATCGTCAAAATTGCGCTGGAGGCCCCGCTCAAGCAGATCGCGGTGAACTCCGGCCTTGAGGGCGGCGTTGTCGTCGAGCGAGTGCGTTCCCTGCCGACCGGTCAGGGCCTGGACGCGGCGGCCGGTGAGTACGTCGACTTGATAAAGGCCGGCATCATCGACCCTGCCAAGGTGACGCGCTCTGCGCTGCAGAACGCTGCATCCATCGCTGCGCTGTTCTTGACCACCAGCGCCGTGGTGGCCGAGAAACCGGAGAAAGCTGCTCCCGCTGCCGGTGGAGGTACACCGGACATGGGCGGCATGGACTTCTAGTCAGCTGACTCAGTAATAGCACAGGGACGGACCCGCTTCTCGCGAGTCCGTCCCTGTGTGCGTTAGTTTGTTGCAACCATGGTTAATACTTCCTCCGGCGGAGCGCCAATCGCGCTGCTCGATGTGCCACGGCGCCGTCCGATCGGTCTACTGGCTGCCGGTCTTGCGTTGGCTGCAGCGGTGCTGCAAGTGCTGCTCGGCCGACTGCTGGGCACTGTCGATTGGAGCGGCTGCTTCTGCGGTGGCCGAGCACAGGCATGGACACCGGGAGTCACCGCGCAGGTCTGGTATACCGCGAGCTCGGTATTGATCGGGGCACTACTGTCGCGTCGGCTCTTGGCTCGTGGCGTCCCCCCTGCCGTTCAGTCCGAATACTTTGCGGCCGTGGTCTCTCCGGCGGCCACCGTCTTATTTGCAGTTCCGCTGGTCGTTGCGCTTGCCGCTGGTGCCGACTCACCCCGTGCCATTCCGGCCGGGATCGACATTGGAGCGAGCGTGCCGGTTGGCGCGCTGCTAGGCGCGATGGCGGCGCTCGTGGTGTTCTCCTTCCCCCGCCTCGCGCGCCCTATCTGGCTGCACATCGGTTGGATTTGGTTGCTAGGGCTGCTATCGGTGGTGATCAGCTGGGACGATCGGGTAGGACAGACGGTACCCATCGGCTCCATTCTCATCGGAGGCCCTGGCGGCGACGCGGCGCCAATAGACAGAACTCTGCATGACGTCACCGTGAGCCTGATGACGGTGGTTGCGATTCTGGGTCCGGCTGCCATCGGCGGCTGGCTGGCCTGGCAGGCTCGCTCGGCAGGTGCTCTGACCGGCGAATCAATAGCGATCGGGGTCGCCGGGCCGGTCTTAGCGCTGGCCACCTATTTTTTTCGCCCGGATGCGCTCGGCGGCGACAACGCCGACGCGCTTGGTTTGGCCGCTAAGACGCTGCTGATCGCCGCGGTAGCCGCAGGCGCGGCGTTGCTGGGTCACAGTTTGTGGAATCAACCAGTAGCTCCCCATGACCCGGAGTATCGCTCTCGGCACCGTCAGTAACTGCCACGAGCGTGACACCGCGGCTGGTTTTGGCACGGAAAATGGCCCTCTTGTCACGCTCGTGGCATGAGGGCGCGCGGATCGGTTCGTCGTCTGGAAACCTCACGTCGTACGGTAGGTGAGTGCATCGAGACCCGAAAGTTTCCCGGTTCGCGGCTAGCCAGCTCGGTCCGGCACAGCGTGTCCGTGACCTGGCGCGGTTACGCGAGGAGACATTCGACGTCGTTGTCATCGGCGGTGGCGTCACCGGCGCCGGTGTCGCGCTCGATGCCGCTAGCCGCGGTTTGTCGGTTGCCCTGATCGAGGCTCGCGACCTGGCGGCCGGGACCTCCAGCCGTTCCAGCAAGCTCATTCACGGCGGACTGCGTTACTTAGAGCAGCTCGACTTCGGCCTAGTACGCGAGGCGTTACGGGAACGCGGGTTGTTGATAACAAGGTTGGCGCCGCATCTAGTTCGCCCGGTGAGGTTTCTGCTGCCGCTGACCCGGCGCTTCTGGCAGCGTCCGTACTACGGTACTGGCGTCGCGCTCTACGACGCGTTGGGCAGCATCCTCGGTACCAACCGGGGCCTGCCCCGACACCGACATCTGTCACGGCGGCAGGCAAGGCGCCTCTTCCCAGGCCTGCGCCGCGACGCACTAGTCGGTGCGATCGGTTACTTCGATGGCCAGGTCGACGATGCTCGTTTTGTGGTAACGCTGGCGCGCACCGCCGCCTCCTATGGCGCCGCAATCGTTTCCAGCGCTCGCGTCACCGACGTGATGCGCGATGCTCGCGAGGTGGTGGGCGTGCGGGTCCGCGATGCCGAGACTGGCGAAGAGTTCGATGTCCGTGCCCGAACGGTGATTGCTGCCACCGGAGTGTGGAGCGATGACGTCTCGGCGATGCTCGGCGGCACCCGAGGTTTATGCGTGCGCGCTAGCAAGGGCGTTCACCTGGTGGTTCCTCGCAGTACGATCAATGGCGATAGTGGTCTGATCCTGCGAACCGCGAAATCCGTGTTGTTCGTGATCGACTGGGGCGGCCACTGGATCATCGGCACCACAGACACCGACTGGGATCTCGACCGTGCACATCCGGCCGCGTCCAGTGTGGATATCGACTACATCCTCTCTCAGCTCAACAAGGTGTTAGACAAGCCGCTGGTGCCTTCTGACATCGAGGGTGTGTATGCCGGACTGCGTCCCTTGCTCTCCGGTGAGTCCGAGGTGACCAGCAAACTCTCTCGGGAGCATGCCGCCGTGGAGCCGATGTTGGGTTTGATGTTGGTGGCGGGCGGTAAGTTCACCACCTACCGTGTGATGGCCGCCGACGTGGTCGATCTCGCGGTACGGCGGCTACGCGACGTAGGCCCTAGTCGAACCCAAGACATTCCGCTGATCGGCGCGGACGGTTTTGGCATGGCGTGGAACCATCGGGCCGATACCGCTATCCGCCACGGGCTTTCCGTGGGTGTCGTGGAGCACCTACTGGAGCGCTACGGATCACTGTCGTCGCAGCTATTAACCATGATCGACGCTGACCCCGATCTGGCACATCCCGTTACTGGCGCGCCGGAGTACATCGCGGCAGAGATCGTCTACGCTGCCGCCGCCGAAGGCGCGCTTCACCTGGAGGATGTACTCACTCGCCGGACCCGGATCTCCATCGAAACCGCGCACCGCGGACTGGACTCTGTCGAGCACGCCGCACGGCTGCTCTCAGGCGCGCTGGGCTGGAACAAGGCCACACGACGTCGCGAAGTCGCGCACTATCGGGCTCGCGTCGCCGCCGAGCGCGAATCGCAGCGTATGCCCGATGATCGCACTGCTGACGCAGCGCGGCTGGGTGCGCAAGACGTTCGGGGACCACTCGCGTCGCTGTGAGCTAGGTAACCATTCGCCTAAACAGAAGGGCTGGGCGGCTACGATTCCTGAGATGAATTCGTCCACGATCTCCAGCGCGCAAGACGCGAATCTCACCGTGGTCGGGGCATGTTGTCCGTTGTGTTGCGGCTGTCGGCGTTGAGTATTTCACGCTGTTAGCAGCTGCTTTCTCCCCAGCATTGCTGCCGCTTTGTAGCCAACACTTTCCGGTTGTTACTGGTCAGTGGGCGGCGTTGCCAACGCTAAAACACACGGACAGGTTCTTCAGTTGTGAGCACTCCAGAACAACCTCCTAAATCCGAGCCGACTTTCGATCCCACGGATTTCAACTTCCGAGCGATTGAGCCGTTACTCTGGTCATCGTTCAGCGCCACGGCACGTGGCATACATGAACTGCTGGATCGATATGCCCCGGTCGACGGTGCCTTCCAGGAGTTAAGCTCCGGAGCTTCGCATCAGGAGCTCTACAGCGATTTTTCGCGGGTGGTGCGCGCGCAGCGCCTTCCACCGCAGTACTCGGCCCAGATCACTGGCGCCCGGCGGCGGCGGCGAACTTCGATGACTGGCCTTCGTGTTGTGTCGGGTGGCATTGAGGTGAACTCGGTAAGCCGCGGTTCGTCGTACATCAAGGCGCATCGCGTTCTCGGGCCGGGAGAGCGTTGCATCCTCAGAGACGACGAAAGTCACTTCGTCACCAGCAAAACCGGTGCCGAGGTGTTGCAGGTGGTTCCCGGGCGGCATCATGGGCGATCGTTGCTGCTGCCGGCAGGTGATGGCAAAGCAGTAAATGCTGAACGTTTCAGGGCGATGGTGCGATACCGCGCCCGGCTGGCGCTCGCATTTCGTAGCGCGGCGCGTACCGGTCACGTGTCAGCATTCAGTGCTGCGGTGGCTCGGTCGCGGAACTCGCTGGGCGTAAGGTTGCCCGGCTTACGCGCGGGGGAGCGCCGCCGGTTGATGTTCGTACACGCGCACCCCGACGACGAGTCCAGCAAGGGCGCGGCCACTATGGCCGAGCTGGTGGCCCAGGGCCATCGGGTGATGGTGGTTACCTGTACCGGTGGTGAACAGGGCTCGATTCTTAACCCCGATGCCGAGTACCTTGCCGACACTGACATTTCGGAGTTGCGCAGAGTAGAAATGGCACGTGCGGTGAGCCACCTGGGAGTGGAGCACCGCTGGCTGGGCTATATCGATTCGGGTATGCCCGACGATGGTGCTATCGAACCTGGAACATTCGTCACGCAGACCGACCAGGCCACGAGAGACCTTGTGGGCGTGATCCGTGAGTTTCGGCCCCATGTTCTGGTGACCTATGACGAGATGGGCGGGTATCCGCATCCCGACCACATCACGACTCACCAAGTGTCACTCGCTGCCGTGGATGGCGCCGCGGAGCAGGCCCATCCCGATCTGGGCGAGCCGTGGACGGTGTCCAAGGTGTATTACCACGTTTCAGTGGACCGTAAGGTCGTCCAGGCCGCACATTGGGCCATGTTGGCAAGGGGTCGGCGATCGCTGTTCGGTCAGGCACTCGACCTATGGCGGGCGAATCCGGAGCTCGACCCGGCGCATCGAGTAACGACTCGGGTCATGGCGGGTCGTCGCAGCGCCAGGGCCGCCAGACGGGCACTGCTGTCGCATGAATCGCAGGTGAGTGCAGATTGCTTGGGTCTCTTGCTCCCCTCCAGTCTGCGAAGAATGGAGGGGTATCAGCGAGTAAAGCCGCCGCCTAGGCCGCGGGAGACTGAAACCAGCCTGCTGGCTGGTTTGTCGCAATCAGAGCGCCGGACACGTTCTCGGATTTTGCGCCGTAAGCAAGGCGGCTCGAGTTACTGAGCTTCTTGACTTTCACGCCTTGTCCTATGCTCCGCCGAACAATACGTTCCGAGGTACTGCGGGCGGAAATAGCGGTTGTCTAGATTTTGCTAGCGTGGTCACATGGCGCATCCACGCGTGTACCGCGACGACGACCCTTACCTGACCCGACTGCGTGAAATCTGCTTGGGTTTCCCCGAATCGGTGGAGATCGAGGCGTGGGGTCGACCCACCTTCCGGGCGGGTAAGAAGCTGTTCGCGGTCTTCGATGTCAGCGACGAGCGGCCACACGCGGTCGTCTTCAAACCCGAAGCCGACGAACGCGAGGCGCTGCTGGGCGACCGGCGCTTCTACTCGCCGCCGTACTTCGGTGCGAGCGGCTGGCTCGCGCTGGACTTCACTGTTGCGGAGGTGAACTGGGAAGAAGTGGCGGAACTGATGGACGCTTCCTACCGGCAGGTGGCGCTCAAACGCATGCTCGCAGCTCTGGATAGGCCGGAGCTGGACTCGTGAAGAACTGTACGACCTGTGACATCCGGCCGGAGTTTCGTTGATACCAACGTACTGATCTATTCCGCTGACATGACTGAGTCCGCGCGCGCTAAACGTAAAATCGCACTGCGGTTTTTGAAAGCGATTGTTCCCGGTGAATTAAGAGTAAAGGACTGAAGCTGTCAAATCTTCTTACCCTTACATGTAAGGGTAAGATACATCCATGCAGATTACGTCTAAGGGACAAGTCACTATTCCGGTTGAGATCCGTGAGAAAGCCGGCTTGCTGCCGCATACCGAAGTTGACTTCGTCCTCGATGAAGACGGGGCACGTATCGTTCGTCGTTCGTCGACCAAGGGCGAAAGTCGCGGGCAGCGTGCGGTGCGGTTGCTGCGCGGTAGCGCCACTGTCCGTTTGAGCACTGATGAGATCATGGCTATGACCCGTGGCGAATGAGCCGGTCCTGGTCGACAGCAATGTCATAATCGACGTGGCTACGCGCGATTCACGTTGGGGCGAGTGGTCAGCAGGTGCGCTCGCTGCCACTGCGGATCAGGCGCAGTTAGTTATCAACCCACTGATTTACGCAGAGGTTTCCGTCGGCTATGACCTGATCGAGGAAGCGGAAAGAGTACTTCCGGCTGAGCTTTACCGTCGAGAAGGGCTGCCCTATGAGGCAGCGTTCCTTGCTGGCAAATGCTTTCTGGTCTATCGGCGAGATGGTGGTGCTCGGTCGTCTCCCTTGCCGGACTTCTACATCGGAGCCCACGCGGCTGTTGCCGGCTACCGGCTGCTGACGCGGGATGCCCGACGGTTCCGGACCTACTTCCCCAGGGTCGAACTCATCTGTCCGTAAGCCAGCGAGTCGTCCTACTCCACGTCGGGGATCGCCGGTCCTAGTAGGTCGTCGGCGTCGACGATCGTGTAGGCATAGCCCTGTTCGGCCAGAAAACGCTGCCGGTGCGCGGCGAATTCGGCGTCGATCGTGTCTCGTGAGACCACGGTATAGAAGTGGGCCTGACGGCCGTCGTGCTTGGGCCGTAGCACCCGTCCCAGCCGCTGCGCTTCTTCCTGTCGGGAGCCGAAAGTTCCCGAGACTTGAATCGCCACGGCGGCTTCGGGGAGGTCGATGGAAAAGTTTGCCACCTTCGAGACGACCAGCACCGGGAGATCGCCGCTCCGGAATGCCTCATACAGCTCCTCGCGCTCCTTAGTGGAGGTAGAGCCCTGCACGATAGGCGCGCTCAGGTACTCCCCGAGCGTGTCTAGCTGGTCGAGGTAGGCGCCGATCACCAGGGTTGGCTCTCCTGCGTGCCGCTCCACGATCTTGCGCACCACAGGCAGTTTGGTGGCGGCGGTGGCACACATCTTGTACCTGGCGTCGGATTCGGCGACGGCATAGGCCATGCGTTCGCCCTCGGTGAGGGTGACGCGTACCTCCACACACTCCGCGGGCGCGATCCAGCCCTGGGCCTCAATGTCTTTCCACGGCACGTCGTAACGCTTGGGACCGATCAGGGAGAACACGTCTGATTCTCGGCCGTCCTCGCGTACTAGCGTGGCGGTGAGGCCGAGGCGGCGGCGTGACTGTAGGTCGGCGGTGAGCCGGAAGATCGGGGCAGGGAGTAGATGGACCTCGTCGTAGACGATCAGACCCCAGTCGCGAGCGTTGAACAGTTCCAAATGCCGATAGGCGCCGCCTCGACGAGCGGTCATCACCTGATAGGTGGCGATGGTGATGGGGCGAACCTCCTTGCGCTCGCCGGAGTACTCACCGATCTCTTCGTCGGTGAGCGACGTACGGGCCAACAGCTCTCGCCGCCATTGGTGTCCGGCGACGGTGTTGGTGACTAGGATCAGCGTGGTCGCTTGCGCGTGCGCCATGGCGGCTGCGCCCACCAGGGTCTTTCCGGCGCCACAGGGCAGTACCACCACACCGGAGCCGCCGGCCCAAAAACTTTCGGCTGCGTCACGCTGGTAGTCACGAAGCGTCCACTCCGTCTGGTTCAGCTCAATGGCATGGGCTTCGCCGTCGACGTAGCCGGCCAGGTCTTCGGCGGGCCATCCCAGTTTGAGCAGTGCTTGTTTGAGCCGACCCCGTTCGCTGGGGTGCACAGCGACGGTGTCTTCG
Source organism: Mycobacteriales bacterium (assembly GCA_041743105.1). Lineage (GTDB taxonomy): Bacteria > Actinomycetota > Actinomycetes > Mycobacteriales > QHCE01 > QHCE01. Next base: position 30,506 of record JBGTNI010000018.1, read on the forward strand.
TCGATCCGGTCCCCGAACATGCCGGCGAGTTTCTTGGACTTGGAAACTTCCACGCCGACTGCGCGATCGTTGGCATGCAACACTAGGCCATGCTCGGGGTGATTGAGGATCTGAAGTCGACCGTAGCGGTCCATGGTCTCGGCCACGTCGACTAGCAGCGCGTGCGGCACGGGATAGCGGGAATAACGCACCAGTGCGTCGACGACTTGTTCGGCGTCGTGTCCCGCGGCGCGGGCGTTCCACAGTCCCAGCGGGGTGACCCGATAGGTGTGTATGTGCTCCGGCGCCCGCTCTAGCTCAGCGAAGGGCGCTATGGCCACGCGGCACTCACGCGCTAGCGGATGCTCGATCTCTAGCAGCAATGTTTTGTCCGATTGGACAATCAGGCACGACACAACGCACAACACTACCTCGCGGCCACCTTTCGCCGATATTGGCGCGGAGCGGCTGAGCTCAACGTAGCGTTTTCCTTGAAAATGTCGCCTCGGAGGATTTTCTAGACGTTCTCAGGGAAAACGTCTAGGGGGTATGCCGGCGCGACTTGCTAGTCGGGCAGCGTCGCCGACGCGATGCGATGCAGCGCGAGGGTGTGACTGGTCTCGTTTCGTTCGTCTTCGGCCCGCAGATATCCGTCGCCGAGTGCCAGCGGTCGCACTAGACGGCGTTGAATGCCACCGTGGGCGTCAACGAATCGGATCCACAGCTGCCGTTTCTCCGTGATGCACTCGCCGATCAGACCGACCATTGCTTCGCTACCCGCCCCGATGCCCAGCTCCGGGCCGGAGCCGGTGTCTAGCTTTGCGATGCGCTGCAGCACGCGTCGGCGCTCTTCGCCGCTGCGCAGCCGTTCGATCGCGTGCCATGCGTCGCGGTGTAGCTGCTCGTTGGTGCGGGTAGCGGTGTGCGGATCGCTTCCGGCGCGCGGGGAGTGCGCTACGCGCCGTTGTTGGGACGAGCGGACCACCAAGGCGCCGGAGGCATCCTCGGTGGCGGCCGCGTATCCAGCCGTGCGGAGCAGTCCGACAAGTGTCTGTGGCGCGCACGGGGTCACTGCCACAGTTGGCGCCAGTCCCCGTAGTCGAAGCTCCGTGCAGCGCGGATCGCTCAGCACAGCGGCGATCAGCGATTCGTCGTCACTACGCAGATAAGCGGCGGCCGCACCGGCGCGCAGCCCGCCGTGGCGCCGTGCGGTGTCATCGATCAGGTAGCTCAAGGCTTGCGGTATTGGCGTCGCGGAGCTGTCGACGAAAAATCGTTGCACGTCATCGCGGGTCCAGCCGGCGTCGAAGGCGTGCCGCAAACTCTGCGGAGTGACGCGGTACACCGTCGCCGAGCCCGCGGATTCCACCTGCGCAACCAGTCCCATGGCCTGCGCTAGGCGTTCGATGAGAGGGCCAGGGGCGATAACGGTGAGATCGGCCTGGACCAGAACATGGTCTACGGGTTCGGGAAGCAGCGCCGACAGGGTTGGTGCGGGGTCTTTGCCTCGCAGCAGTTCACGTCCGAAGCTGGTCAGCCCGTAGCCCTGACCGGCTGCACCCGCTACGCCGAGCAGGCCAAGCGTGGCTGCTTCGCCGATCAGGCTACCTACGGTTTCCACCCGAGAACCATCGGGAGCTGTTTCTTCGTCTGATATACGCAGTGGTGCAGTCCAGTGAAGGCGTTCCTGCACTGCCGCGGGCGGGGTCACGGAACCTGCTGGAAGTTGCTCGAAGCAGCTCAGTAGCTGCTCCCGCAACCAGGGCGCGCTCGTGCGGGAGACCTCGGCCGATAGGGATGCGATCCGGCGAGTCTTGCTATCCCGCTGCTCGATCAGGCTGGGTTGCCGTCGCATGGTGAGCCAAGTGCGGGCCAGGCTTGTCCAGCGTTGCCCGGCCGTATCGCTGCGCCAATGGTCGAAGACCACGGTAGGCAACCAGGTCGCGGTAGGTCCGTCATCGAGCGCGAGTAACCCCGCGGCGAAGCTGAGCTCCAATAATATGGCGATAGTTCGCGGTTCGGCGTTAAGTACGCTCGCTAGACGCCGCATCTCCTTCGTGGACACACCGCCGGTCCGCAGCTGCTCGATGGGCTGTTGTGAGCAGGTGTGCAGCAGCTGCTCAGTGAGTCGAATCAGCTCGGCGGCCGATCCGGCGCCTGCCTGGTCGATGCTGATCGGGTCGACAGCGATGGTGGGTAGCTCCGGCGGGTGGGCTAGTACATGTCCCCGTGTCGCTCGGTGAGTCGTATCTACATCGAGCTCTCCGGTGGCGCGCCAGCCGTCACCATGTGCCCAGATCAGCGCAAGCCTGGCCAGCGTGATGTAGGCCCTCCGCAGGGCAAGCTCTGGCGCGGTTTCACCGAGTAGCTGCTCTAGCCGCTCCGCTACGGTGGACTGCGCCGCTAAAGAGGTACTAGCGTTCTCGTGCAGCACATGGAGCACTGTGAGGGTGAAATGGTCGAGTCCTCGGGCGGCCAAGCGCACCGACGTTGCCGTGCTCGCCCGCGCCGCAAGAGCGTCGAAGTCCGATGGCGGCGGACTCATCAGGTCCGGCCGCGCGCTCAGCAGCTCCAGCAGCTCCGATTCGTCCAGCTCGCGAAGGTGTTCGGCGAATTCAGATCGGGGTGTGCTCATCCTAACAACGTTAGAGGTTGCCAGTCGGACTGCTTTCGTAGAGGCTATGGCGCAGCCTCTTCGTAGGAGAAGGAGTGACTATGGCGACGTTGCCTGAATCTGAATCGTCCGATACGGAGCATAGGTCTGGCACAGCCCCGCGCCTGGCTGTATCGGAGTTTTTGGGTGAGCATCAGGGGGCTAGTAGTCCATTCGGTGACGTGGTCTTTCCGTTGAGCGTCCAGGAGTTGGAACAGCTCGGTAGTGACTCAGAAGCGCTCACGCTTAGGACTGTCGGAGAGTAGCTCTGTATGGGTCAGCTATGAGCGAGCTATCGAGCCAGCAGCCAGGCGAGCATCGCCCCACCGCGGCGCGGCGCAGATTGGGCGCGAAGCTTCGCGCGCTTCGGGAGGCTGCAGGTCTCTCCGGCGAACAAGCGGCCGTGGTGTTGGATGGCTCTCAAGCTAAGATCTCTCGCTTGGAGAGCGGGGTCACTCGGCCAGGGTTGCCTGACGTCACCGCGCTGCTGGAGCTGTATGCCGTCGATGTCTCGGAGCGAGAGGAACTACTGGAGCTAACGAGGATGACCGCGCCTCGGGGACGTAGCTGGTGGCGCGACTATGTCGACGCATTTGGAGTTCAGGTGCGTCAACGGGCAGCATTGGAATCCGAGGCGTCCGCTATTTTGCATTGTTGCCCCTTTGTCATGCCTGGTGTTGTGCAGATACCTGAATACACGCGTATGGTCTTCGAGCGTACTGGTCATGGTGTATCCCGAGCCAACGTCGAGCTTGCTGTTTCATACCAGGCCGCTCGCAAGAAGCACGTCTTAGCGAACCTATCTCGCTACCGGATTCTCACCACCCCGGCCGCACTTCACTGGCGGCCATCCGGCGACTTCGACCGGACTCTGCAGTTACGTTCGCTTGCCAATGAGGTATCCAGCGATAGCTGCTTTGAGCTGCAGGTTCTCATCGACTATCCGATGGACGGTGTGCTTGCTCCGCCGGACTTCAGCATCTTCACTTTCGACGACGAAGCGGTGCCGGCCGCCGGGTACGTTGAGCTGCCTACCGGGTTTCATACTCTGGAAAGTTCGACTGAAATTGCCTACTATGGCGAAGTCTTCGCCACGCTGTGGGACAAAGCGCTAAGTCAAGACGATTCGATTGCCTACGTTCGCAGTGTGGCGGAGTCGAACTGAGCCGGTGATTACCGACTCACCATATGCGTAGTTCCCAACGCATCCCGGTTAGCGAAGGGCAATACATCTATGAATAATCCCGTGGTGATTCAGTGGAGAAAATCCAGCTCCTGCATCGGCGGCAGCAATTGCGTCGAGGTGGCGCAGCTGCCTGGTGGGCTGGTTGGAGTTCGTGACTCCAAGGATCCAGAAGGGGCAGCGCTGACTTTCGGCGCTCGACAGTGGGACGGCTTCGTCACCGCTCTCCGTAAGGAGCCGCTGCGGTAAGTTCGGCCCCATAGCGGTCTCATAACGCCGCTGGGTCGACAATCGGCGACGGGGTAGCGCTCGCCAGTCGAGTTCGTGCATAATGCACTGAGGCGGCCGCCACGGTATCCCGGTTATTATCCGTGGCGGCCGCTTCAGGTGTATGGGGCTACACTTACTCACGCCCCTACCTACGTCACAGATCAGTATCAGGCCATATTTACTTTAAGCAGAGTTAACTTCAACCAGAGCGAGCAGCAACGTGCCTACAGGCAAGGTCAAGTGGTATGACCCCGAGAAGGGCTTTGGGTTCTTGTCCCGCGACGACGGCGGCGATGTATTCGTGCCTCGCAGCGCGCTACCCGCGGGTGTCACCGAACTCACGGCGAGCGCCCGAGTCGAGTTCGGCATCGTAACGGGTCGAAAAGGCGATCAAGCGCTGTCGGTGCGCGTGCTCGATCCGATCCCTTCGTTGGGTGCTACGCCACGTCGGCCCGCCGACGAACTGCACGGCCTCATCGAAGACATGATCAAGGTGTTAGACGCGAAGGTTCAGCCTGATCTGAGGCGCGGCCGTTACCCTGACCGGAAGGCTGCGCGCAAACTAGCCGAGATGGTCCATGCGGTGGCCAGGGAGCTGGAAAACTAAGGGGACCTCTTACGCGCGGAGAGCCACAGCTTGCCGCTGAGCAGTGCCGCGGCACCTACGCAGGCCGAGGCCAGGCCCAGCCCCCAAGGCCCCGCGAGTGGGATTAACCCGATGGCCCCACCGAGTACCCAAGCCAGCTGAAGCAAAGTCTCGGAGTGGCCGAATGCGCTGGCGCGATACTCCTCGGAGCTACCCTGTTGTATCACCGCGTCCACGCCGAACTTGCACAACCCGCTCGACGCTGCTGTGACGAAAGCCAGCGCCGCCGCGGCCGGCAAGCTGTAGGTGAAGGCCGCGATCGCGCAGCAGCCGGTTGCCACCAGTACCGCGGTTACGTGCAAGCGCAGTGGATGTCGCAGCTTCAGCCGGGTCCCGATTACGGTGGCGGTCAAGGTGCCGAGGCCTAATGCGCCGACCACGATTCCCAGCGCTAGCGTTGCCGACAGGCCCAGGTCATCTTCACGGGTGCGAAAAGCAAAGTACAGCGTCAAAAACCCGTACAGTGCGCGAAGTGCACTGGTGGCGACCACGGCGGTCCAGATCTCGATGCTGAACAGTCGCACCGTGGACTTGTGCCCGGGTAGTTGGAATATACGCGGCAGTGTCTCGGGACGCTGCGAGTCGGCCCGTGGCGGTAGTCGGAGTGCTGCGATCATGCCGATCAAGAACACCGCGGCCGCGCCGCGTAGCGCCCACTGCCCGCCGAACTGTGCCAGCATGATCGCTAAGCCGCCTGCGATCCCGGCGGCGATGGTTCCGGCGAGTGATCCGCGCGCATTGGCCTCTAGCAGCGTGAGTCGTGGCGGTAGCAGCCGTGGGACGGCGGCGCTTCGGGCGACGCCGTAGGCGCGTGAGAGCACCAGCACCCCGAAGGCGGCCGGGTACAACACCCATGTGTCCAGTTGGCCGGCAATCAGCCAGGCCAGAAAGGCGCGGGCAAGCATGGTGGTGGCCAGTGCGTAACGGCGACCGTGCCGAAATCGGTCCAGGATTGGCCCGACCATAGGCGCCAGGAGTGCGAACGGTGCCATGGTGATCAGCAGGTACAGCCCCACCTTAAGCCGCGCTTCACCGACCGGCAGGTTGAAGAAGATGGTGCCCGCTAGCGCCACCGCGATCATGGCGTCGCCGGCTACCGATGCGGCGTGTAGGTCGATGAGACGGTGCATGCCAGTCTGTCCGGCACCGTCGGCATCTCGTGCCTTCCGGATCCATCCCCAGCTCTTGCTACCCGCGGCGGAGATGCGGCGGCCGAATCTGCGCACTCCAACGAAGCGTCGTGCGGCCACGGTGGGTGGCGCGGTCGACGCTGTGGTCGGTGCCGAGTCGTCAATCATGGTGTCCATAGCCGCCGGGACAATACCCTACTTTTCATGCGCAAACGCCGCTCCCCACGCGATGCCTGACCTTGCCGTACTTCATTGTCACAGGGGGCGGTCAGTGCGGAGTGGAGACGGTAGGAAAAAATACTCTGGTGAGTACTGATAGGTCGGTCCAGCCTGCCTCCGTTGAATCCGTGCGCCCCGACGCGGTATGTGCTCAGGCCGCCGACCTTGCCCGCGACGCATTGGTTACTGCTGTGGAAGGGCCACGAGTTGGTGAGCATTTTGCGGCGGTTGGGGTAGGCGAGCGGATGGTTGAGCACCGCTTTGCTGCCTTACATCCGGGATATGTGGGCTGGTACTGGTCGGTGACGGTGGCGCGCCCGCCGCGAGGTAAGCAGGCTAGCGTTTGCGAGATTGCACTGCTACCCACCGAGCTTGCCGTGTTGGCGCCGAGTTGGGTGCCGTGGAATCAGCGGCTGCGCCCGGGCGACTTGGGGGTAGGCGATCTGCTGCCGGCAGACGTCGACGACGAGCGGTTGATGCCCGCGTTCATGGTGGAAGATGAGGGTGTGATCGACGACGATCCGGTCGCGATAGCCGAGCAGGTTGGCGCCGTGATAGGGCTGGGGCTATCGCGCGCGATGAGCCCGTTGGGTCGCGAACAGGCCGCGCAGCGCTGGTATGACTCCGAGGCCGGTCCGGACAGCTTGCTGGCTAAGGCGGCGCCGGGGCGCTGCGGCACCTGTGGTTTCTATCTGCCGCTTGCCGGATCGCTGAGCGCGGTGTTCGGGGCGTGCGGCAATGTGTACGCGCCGGACGACGGAAGGGTGGTCAGCGCCGATCACGGCTGCGGTGCCCATTCCGAGGCTGCGGCGCAGCTCAATTAGCTTATTGGCGTGGTCTCTTAGCTCGGTGTCGGCAGTACAGTATCCCTAAGATTCCAATGGCCGCTCCGCTGTAGGCGGTGCCTAGCCACCACATCTGATCGTGGTCGGCCAGCCAGTCTCGGCCCCATATCGTGAGTGCGGCGGCGGCGGCGGCCCATAGTGCGGTGCCGATCGCTACGACCCGAACCAGGTTGGTCTCCAGCGCTGGGGGCGGTGGCTGAATGCGTGGCGTGCGCTGCATGAACCCACGGTAGCCGTTACCGTGGCCCCGGGAGTGTCCGCTCGCTCCCCACTACCTTTAGTCCGACTCGGAGGCGCAGCGTGGTAGTGCTTTCGGTGGGGCACTTGTTGGGTCCGCTCTTCGTCAACACTGTCGACGAGATTCCCGAGTCGGTGGATATTCGGCTGGGGCGCGAGCTATTGTCGCTGCCGACGGAGGCATATGTGGTCTGGGCTGCTGCCCATGGCGATCCGACCGTGGTGGCTAAGGCTCCGCTGACTAAGCCGGCAACCTTGGCCCGCGTTGACACGGCCATCGGCGATGTGGATTTGATCTATCGCCAACTGGTGTCGAGGCACCTTTTGGTAGAGGTGGTACCGACCAAGCGGGGTTGGCGCGAGTTCGCGGCGGACCATCGGGTGCTGCCGTTGGCGCTGGGGTTGGGAAACTCTTCGGAGCGGCCCGAAGAGTTTGTGATCGGCATGGTGGGCTCGCCGGCCGTGACCCTGCCGGCCTCGGCTTTCCTGGTATGGATGTTTGGCCATCATTACCCCACTTTGTGGCAAGCATGCGAGAATGTAGCTGTGGATGCGGCGACAACCGTAGGTGACGACACAGTGGACCCATCGCGGATCCTGGCCGACGTCGCCGCGCTGTTGCCGCTGCTGGTGGCTACCGGATGTGCCTGCGTGGATCGGAGGATCGATGGCTGACGCCGATGTGCTGCCGCCGGTCCCACCCTCACGTGCATCATTGGTGGGGCGGTTTTTGATGGCCAATGTCGTCAACGCCGGCATCGCCGGCACGGTGGGTGCTGGGATCGGAGGCTTGTTCGGGAGCCTTCCGGGTGCCGTGATAGGCATGACGATCGGTGTGGTTAGCGCGATGGTACTAACCGGTCGTCACTATGGGCGGAAGGACGCCGCTAAGTGGCAGGAATACGAGGCGCAGCGGCAAGAGTTTGAGGAGGCCACCGGGCTGGATTGGCCGGATGAGCGCAAGAGCAAGCTTCGTAAGCTCAAGATCGTCGCGGGCACGGCGCTAGCTGTTGCCGCGATGCCCTTCTTCGCCGTCGCTGTACCCGCTACCGCGTATACCGCGGTGGCCTTCTACGGTTCGATGTTGGCCGGCGCCTACCTGCTGACGCGCCTCAGGAACCGGATGCCCAAAGGCGCCGAGTCTGATGACGACGCGCCAGCTCCTTGGTCTCGGCATCCAGGGATGTTTGGGGAGCCACCGTGGTGGGGCGATAACAGAGCTGGTCCTGGTCCCTATGGCCAGTCCCGAGGCCCCCTTAACGGACACAACCCGTGGACAGGCGGTCGTTTCGGTATCGCGCATCCAACTCACGCCGCCGCCGCGTAACGCGATTACCGCATGCCAGTCGCGATAATTCCGGTCGGTCATTTCATCGGTGCGTTCTCGGTGCAGGTCACCGGCGAAGCGCCACAGTCGCAAGCGGCGTATGGCGTCCGACTGGGGACCAGCACGGTTGATCTCAACGAGCAGGAGTTCGGGATCTGGGCACTGGCCCGCGGTCTTGCCGACCAAGATCAGAAAGCGGTGTCAGCCGCGTCGTTGCGCAGCTTGGCTCGCCGTGCCGACCTGGACGATGCCGAACCCACCATAGCGAGCTTGCTGACTCGAAGGCTGCTGACCAGAGTGATGCCGGTCGGCTCCGCGGTGCAACGGTTCGCGCGAAACCACCAG
>JBGTNI010000019.1:0-5115 GCA_041743105.1 Mycobacteriales bacterium
GTTGCCAACGAGCACGTCGAGCATGAGAAGTCCAGTCACGTTTACCGCCCGCGAGACGAATGTTTTCGGCGCGACGGATTGGCCGAACTGAACAGTGTCGAGCAGGCTGTGATAGTGCAACTTCGGCTTCACGGCGTTCAGCATAGCCGCGTGGAATATCCAAATGCTGAGCTTCAGCCTTGGTTGACGTTCCGACCCGAGTGTCTTCTGGTGAGGTGGGCACTCGATGGATACATGAAGAATTGCGGTGCGGAGCGCTGTGTGCCTAAAGGCTTGTCAGCCGTATTCGTCTACGTCAAGGTATGCGTTTGTGGCGAGGAGAAACTTCAGCACCTCACGCTCTAGTCCCCAACCCAGGAGTTGGTGCTGACCGGGAATTTTCTGCAGCGGAACATCCGATGGACTAAGTTCGCCTTCCTCGCCTTCCTCGCCTTCCTCGCCTTCCTCGCCTTCCTCGCCTTGTTCGTCGTTGAAGTAGCGCACCACCTCTAAGACAGCAGCACCGTACTTGGCATCCCCGGCTGTAAGTTCATCGATCACAGATCTGATCTGATCTCGATACGGCTGTAAACGTGCCACAATTCGGGTGAGTTGCTTATCAACAGTAAGGCCAGGCTCTCGACACACGATCTTCCACGTATGGCACACCGGTCGAGTAGGGTTCGCCTGTCGGCTGCCGCGAATCGTGATTTCGTCTGGTTCAAGTCCCAGCCGCGCGGTCACTTCCTCAGCTGACACATATCGACTATTTAGGGCGAAATAGGAGTACTGGCGAATACGCACATCCGAACCCTACCGCTTAGTGCGCCGCCGCTCAGGCTGTAGAGATAGTCGGGGTGGCCTGCGTGTTGGTGTGCCCTACCTGCGCGTGACTGTGGCCGGCACGGTCAACAAGCGGCCTCGCTTCAAACGGTGGTTAACACTGTGCCGAAGCAAAGGGAATCCATCTAGGTTTTGCACACATGTACCTGCTCCCTCGTTCTCGGCGGGTCGGCCATTGACCTCGGCTAAAACGCCTCGCGGGCGGGCCATGAGCTAACTTGCCGTCCGCTCTACGAAGACTTCCCGTGCAGCGGCGATCGCGTTGAGCGCCGACGGGAAACCAGAGTAGAACGCCATGTGTAGGAGAGTCTCTATAACCTCCTGCTGAGTGCCTCCCACGTTTAAGAGCCCGTGCACGTGTGTACCTTCAGCTCCGGTAGTGCGGTGCCAAGTGCTGTGCAGGCGGCAACGGTCACGATTTCTCGATGTTTGAGACTGAGGTGGAGCCGCGGATAGATCTCCCCAAAGGTGTATTCGATGATATAGCGTGCCAAGTCGGGTGCAATGTCCTGTAGGGTCTCGACAACTCGCTTTCCCGCTGCGCCATCAATTCTTTCCATGAAGGCCAAGCCGCGTTCATAGCGATCCTCGATGTCCACCAGGTCCTGTTCAGCATCCCCCGCTTCTCCGTCGCGCTGCTCGGCAACTGTGTCGAGGACCTCTTTTGCGGCATACAGCGCATCGAGCGTTGCCGGGAAGCCGGTATAAGAGCTGACTTGAATGATTGCTTCGATAACCTGCTGCCGGCTGCATCCTACGTTCAGCGCGGCCTTGATGTGAAACTGTAGCTGCGCCCTCGCATACCCAAGTGCAGTCAACCCCCAATGGTCGCGAACTGGCGTTCTTGCAGTGAGAGTCCCGTCCGGTGATAGACGCCCCCATAGACGAACCCCGCGGCCGCTGCACCAAATTCCTGCTCGCCAACGCTCTCAAACAGATCTAAAACCGCTGGTCGATCAACTCCCGCCAACTTCTGCAGGAGCCTCAGGCCTCGGGGAAAGTTACTGAAATTGCCATCTGATCCGTGATCACCAGCCATCGTCCTATACATTCCTTTCTTATCGCCAATCCACACCAAGTCTGTCGCTGCTGCCCTATGTTGGCCTGGCCTTTCTGTCGGCCTAATCTCGGGTACTGGAGCGTCTGTTTCAGTAAGGGTGTTTCTGGTGATTTCTTTTAGTAGGTTTCAGCGGCCGGGAATCGGTCACTGAGGTGATGGCGAAAGCGTTGAGAGCTGGTTTCCATCGCATCGTCCATCGTGCCCGGTCCCTGCCGGTCGGGTGCAGTGATCTGGTCACAAGGGAAGGATGTCGGGGTGGCCAAAGAAGCAAGATTCGTAGAGGCATTGGTCATCGTTGACGTTCAAACGGCTTTTGTCTCGGGCGGCAGCGCCGTACCCGCCGCGTTGCCGCTTCTTGGTCACGTAAGGAGTCTGCTTGCAAGGGCGCGGGTAAGCGGCTCGCTGATTGTTCACCTTCAAAACGATGGAGCCACGGGGGCGATCGATGAACCCGACAGCCCTGGGTGGCAGCTACACCTACCGGTCGAGATCGGCGCTGATGAGGTGGTAATCCGAAAGACGACCGACGACGGTTTCCACGAGACCCGCCTCGCTAGCCTGCTTGCCACACGTGGGGTGTGCCGCCTTGCGATCTGCGGCGTGATGTCGGAGATGTGTGTCAGCGCGACGGCGCGTACTGCGCTGTCGCTGGAATACGCAGTCGTCATGCCACACGACGCTCATGCGACTTATGACATCCCCGCGGCGCCAGGTATCAGCGACGTTGTACCGGCTGAGATGGTCTCCCGAGTGGCCGAATGGGCGTTGGGAGATCAGGTCGACGTCACCGCACGATCCACCGACGTCGAGTTCGCTGCCCCTCCGCGATAGGGAGCGGGTCGACAGGGCAATCCGAATCAGGCCTAAAACAATTGCCCTTTACCATCGCTGGCCTAGCCGAAAGCGATCACTATGCCTAACAGCACAACCACGCCTAGATACAGGCTTGCGACCGCACTGACGGGACTAGCCGGCGTGGCATGTGCCGTAGGCTGTGCGATTCCCTGCTACTAGCCATCGGCAAAGCCGCACCCGCCATCACGTTCGCGCTAGCTGTGGGCACCGGACTCGCCTGGTGGCGGAGCAACCGCCCCTCAAAAGTGGTCGGTGGTCCGCGGTTACTCTAAGTGCTGGTCAGACACACCGAGACACGCTGTTTTGTCGTCTCACCAGTCCCAGACCAGCCGATTTCAACCATCGTGTAGAACGGCTATCGGAAGCATAGGAGCCGCATGAGTACATCCTCTGAGCTTGCCGTTCCGGCGTGTGTGGAGAGTCCCGTCCGGCCGAAGGTGCCCAGGAGTGGGCTGGGTCGTTGGTTGTTGCAGCACCGGGTGCAGCAGCCATCGGGGCCGGCGGGTGGCGGGACGCATGCCAAGCCGCAGGCGTGGTGGAAGGTCATGTGCCTCACTGGTGTGGACTACTTCTCCACTTTGTCGTATTTGCCGGCCATCGCCGTTCTGGCCGCGGGGGCGCTTTCGCCGCTGGCAACGCTGTTTATCGTCGTGCTTACGTTGTTTGGCATGCTGCCAATGTACCGACGTGTGGCCAAGGAAAGCCCGGATGGACAGGGTTCAGTAGCGATGCTGGAGGATCTGCTGCCGTTTTGGCGAGGCAAGCTCTTCGTGCTGGTCCTGTTGGGGTTCGTCGCGACATCGTGGATCATTACCATCACGTTGTCCTCGGCGGATGCCACAGTGCACGTGCTAGAGAATTCCTACGCGCCAAGCTTCCTACATGGGCAAGAAGTAACTGTCACGGTCGTCTTGTTGCTGATCCTGGGCGGCGTTTTCCTGCTGGGCTTCAGTGAAGCGGTCGGCGTTGCCATTCCGCTGGTCGCGACATTTTTGCTGCTCAACGCGGTCGTGGTGGCCGTCGGGATGCATGAGGTGTTCACCCAGCCGGACGCACTGTCTCGCTGGACTGAGGCGCTGACGTCTGGGGGGACGGGTTTCGGGGACATAGTCGGGCCCGCGATCCTCGCGTTCCCGCTGCTGGTACTTGGTCTGTCAGGCTTTGAAACCGGGGTCAGCATGATGCCGCTGGTGGCGGCGCAGGGCGACAACCCCGAGCGGCGGTTGGAATCCCGCATCCACAACACCCGCAAGTTGTTGACGGCCGCGGCGCTCATCATGTCCGTCTATCTCCTCGCGACCAGCTTCATTACCACTGTTCTGATTCCCGAGGAGAAGTTCCAGCAGGGCGGCGAAGCGAATGGTCGAGCGCTGGCATACCTTGCCCACGAGTATCTCGGTGGGGTGTTTGGCACCGTCTACGACGTCAGCAGTGTTCTGATTCTGTGGTTCGCGGGGGCCTCCGCGATGGCGGGGTTGATCAACATCGTGCCTAGGTACCTGCCTTCGTACGGCATGGCGCCCGATTGGGGTCGCGCCGTGCGACCCGTCGTATTGGTCTACACCCTGATCAGCATTGGTATCACGATCGCCTTCGGCGCTGACGTCAACGCCCAGGCTGGAGCCTACGCAACCGGCATCCTGGCCATGATGGTCTCCGGCGCAGTCGCCGTGACAATCTCGGTGCGGCGTCGCAAACAGCACGCCATCACCATCGCGTTTACCGTCCTGACGCTGGTGTTGCTCTACGCGTTGGTCAAGAACGTGATCGACAAGCCGGACGGCATCGCGATCTCCGCGATGTTCATCGCGGGCATCGTGGTCTTGTCCCTGATTTCCCGGGTATCGAGGTCCACGGAGCTGCGCGCTGACCGGATCGAGTTCGATGAGGTCGCCCGAAGATTCATCGCCGACTCGCTCAACTTCGACGACGCGCTGCACTTGATCGCCAACCGCAGGCAGGCCGGTGACCGGGCCGAGTACTCCGCGAAGGAAGCCGTCCAGCGCGGCATGAACCCTGTCCCCGGTGCGGCCCACGTGCTGTTCTTGGAGATCGACGTTGTCGATCCCTCCGACTTCAGCAACGTGCTCCAGGTGCGGGGGGTCGAGGTTGACGGGTACCGAATCCTGCGTGCGCAGAGCCCGGCAACGCCGAACGCGATCGCCGCGATCCTGCTCGCACTGCGAGACGCGACCGGCGTACGTCCCCGATGCCACTTCGAATGGGCCGAGGGCAACCCGCTGGGCCACTTGTTCCGCTACCTCATCCTAGGGCGGGGTGACACTGCCCCCGTCGTCCGGGAAATCATTCGCACCTCCGAACCCGACCCGACCCGAAGACCCGGCATCCACGTGGGCTGAGCTAGCAGCTGTTATGTG
>JBGTNI010000020.1:0-18912 GCA_041743105.1 Mycobacteriales bacterium
CCTGTTTGGAGGTTTCTTCTGGTGAGTCGGCTTTGTCGTCGTCTCCACTCAGGAGCAGAAATAGACCGCCACCGATGGCCAGCAACAGCACAAGCGCGCCTACCACGACCCCGACGATGAGGCCAGTGGACTTTTTCTTCGGTTGATAGCCTCCGTGGCCCTGACCATAAGGGGCCTGACCATAGGCTTGCTGACCGTAACCCTGCGGTCCTAAACCCTGCTGAGCATAAGGAACCTGACCGTAACCCTGCTGCGGGTATGCCTGCTGACCGCCATAGGGCTGACTCCCATAAGGCTGAGGCGGCGGCTGCCCACCCGGCCCCTGCGGCGCATTCGGATCGTATTGACCCGAGTAGGGCGTGTAAGGCCCAGCCGGCTGACCACCGGGTGCCGGCGGTCCCGAGGGAGGCACCGACGACTGTTCGCCGCTACCAGACACCGGGGAAGCCGAACTTCCAGCCTGGTCACCCGAGACCGGACGAGGCCACTCCGAACCGCCGCTTGGTGGTTGTGACATGACACGCACTCTCCTTGCTCACTCATTTACTGAGCGGATTACTCATCAGAACGAAGTAGCTGGACAAACACAGCCTTGACCTGCAAACTTTGCTACCTTCGGGCTGACTTAGTAACGATCAGCTCAGTAAAGCAGCTTGCCAACCCGCAATGTACGCGAGCCTGCGACGAAGGCTACCGGGAATCTGCCCCGTCGGCCCCAGATTCACTTGTACTTTTCGCCGCTGCGAAGCCGCATACCTTCCACTCATCGTCTTCTTTGATCACCTGGTACGTGGGGGTGTCCCTCCGCGTTGTTTTTCCGCCGTCGCTGGAGAACTCTGCTTCTACCGTCACCGGAACGTGGAATTGCGTCGTGGAGATCTTTTGCGGCGTCCCGACAGAGTAGTCCAACTTGGTGACGTTGTACTCATCGCTCACCTTGACCCCTTTGCCCCGGGTGATCGCGGCACACAGCACCTTGCCGGCCTGCTCGGTGTCGCGGTCCTTGATTGCCTCCAGATAGATCTCCATGGCCTCCGAAGGGCTGCCTGCCGTACGCGGCGACATGAAGTGCCATATGCCGACACCGACCACGAGCCCCACCACAACGACAATGACGCCCCCGACAATCAGCCACTTTCGACGGTTCGATCTGTCGGTCGGTGCAATGTCGGCATCGTTATCGACAAATGTGGGTTCGACTACAGCAGGTTCGTGGCGGGACGGGGAACTGCTATCGCCGGAAGGATGCCTGTCACTCGGGTTGTCTTCCGCAGGTGGATTCATGCTTAGTCCTTGGTGGATTCTCCTGGGCCGATTAGTGGAGCGTCACCTTGTGCAAAGTAGGCCCGCTGACGTGCGATGACTCACGTTATCTATCACACCCGGTTGATGTGCCACCGGTAGGACCTCTGCCCGGTAGAAATGTCCTCGGCGTACCTCTTGCATGCGAAGGTGGGCTGTGCACCATTAGGGTGCGAATATGCAGACAATTTCACAGCGGTGGGAGTACGCCACGATTCCGCTGCTAATACATGCCACTAAGCAAATCCTCGATACTTGGGGACAGGACGGCTGGGAGCTCGTCACCGTAGTGCCCGGACCATCGGCTGACCAGCTTGTCGCCTATCTGAAGCGTCCCAAGGATCCCGCGTGACCTCACCGTTGAATCGACTCGCCAAGCTGGGAATCGCTCTTCCTCCGGTAGCGCCGCCCGTGGCGGCGTACGTGCCTGCGGTGCGGTGCGGTAACCACGTGTACATCTCGGGCCAAATACCCACCCACGACGGTACCGTGCTCGCCAGGGGGAAACTCGGTGCTGAGATCTCCACTGAGCACGGCGCGCAGTTGGCGCGGCAGTGTGCACTCAATGCGCTAGCTACCGTACACAGCCTCGTCGGTCTGGAACAGGTGAAGCAGGTAGTAAAGGTCGTAGGATTCGTGGCGTCGGCGCCAGGATTCACCCAACAGCACACGGTGGTCAACGGAGCCAGCCAACTGTTCGTTGAGGTGTTGGACGACGCGGGACGCCATGCGCGCAGCGCGGTCGGCGTCGCCGAACTGCCACTGGGCGTACCAGTCGAAGTGGAAGCGATTGTAGAGGTGCTATGACGACACCGGGTCCGTCACGTGAAAACGCTGCTCCGCCGCTGCCCGATGTGGCGGCCGGACTCAGCGATCTTCGCGCGCTGGCCCGTGGCGGCTACTCCATCGTCTACCGGGCGTGGCAGCAGTCCGTCGGGCGCGAAGTCGCACTGAAGGTAGATCAGCGCACACTCGACAACGAACAGGACCAGCAGCGATTCTTACGCGAAGCACAAGCCGCCGGACGCATGTCCGGGCACCCGAACATCGTGCACGTCTACGATGCGGGCGTCACACCCGATAACCATCCGTATCTGGTGATGGAGCTGTGCACAGGCGGTTCCTATGCCGACAAGCTCAAGGCCCAGCAGCGGCTCTCGCCGCAACAGGTGCGTGATGTGGGCGTCAAGATCGCCGACGCGTTGGATGCGGCACACCGGGCCGGAATTTTGCACCGTGACGTCAAACCCGCGAATATTCTCATCAACCGATACGACGTCGCCGGTCTTGCCGACTTCGGGCTGGCTGTGGTGCGCGATGCCAGCAAGAACCGCTCGATCCCGATGGATTCGCTGACACCGGCGTACGCGGCACCGGAGGTGTTTCGGCTAGCACAGCCCACCGAAGCTGTAGATATCTACTCTCTCGGCGCCACCCTATACGCGCTCTTAGCCGGGAGACCCCCGCGCTGGCCTGAACGTGGTTCGGTGAGCCCGGCACAGCTGGTGGCACTGCACAATCAGCCGCTGCCTGCGCTACCGCAACTTGACGATGACTTCTTTGCGGTGCTCACCACCGCTATGGCTACCCGTCCAGCAGACCGCTTTGACTCGGCCGCAGCGCTACGCGATGCGCTGATCGCGCTTGCGCTGGAACCGCGACGTGTAGCCGCACCGACTGCGTCCGACGCTGAAGCCGCCGGGGTCGAACCCGGGCACACCTCGACCTCACTCACGCGCTACTCGGCTCCACCCCTCGGTCACAGCTTCGCCGAGCGGCTCGCCAACGAAGAGGACGCGGATCCGCTCGAACAGCAGCATCGCTCACGTCGTCCGATGCTGCTCATGGTGGTGCTGAGCGTTGTGCTACTGGCTCTCGTGGGGTTAGGCGGCTTTCTTGCGATGCGCGCCGACGACACAGCGGCTCGGCAAGCATCGGAAGATAAGGGCGATAACTGCCCTATCGCAACACAAAGAGTCCAATGTGTATCGCGCCCGGAATGCTTTACCGAGCTTGACCCCAATGCCGCCGATTACTCTTCGGCAGCATCCAAACAATCCATCGACTGCCGCCGGCCCCACCGTTGGGAGACCTTCGCGATTGCCCGCATACCTGAGGGTGAGGGCGTCACTAAAGAGAGCTACGATCGGCTCCGCGAACATCCCTATGTGACCACGCTGTGCAGCCGGCAGACCCTGGAACGCCTGGTGGACGAATCCGACCGTTGGGCGACCTCGTCGCTGCTGCCTCCTGAGGCTTTCTTCGCTGCGGCGAAGAACGATCAGAGCCGCGAAGACCTGCGGTTTCGCTGCGTCGCAGGTACCGCCGAGCCGCGAAGTAACTCCGTGTTCAGTCGTTAGAACGTATGACAATAGGGCAACTGCCAAGGCCGCAGGAGCCGCCGCCTACGAATGCAAAGGTAGGCAAGGCGTACGCCCGGGTGCGGGTGTCCCGCATAAGCACAGCGCCGGCAGGGGCCTATCGTCAGTCGTTCCTAGCGGGAGCGGCGGGCGAGCCGTTCGGGGTCCAAGATCACGACACTCTTGCCTTCCAGCCGCAGCCAGCCTCGCGAAGCGAAGTCGGCAAGTGCTTTGTTTACGGTCTCCCGCGACGCCCCGACGAGCTGGGCGAGTTCCTCTTGAGTGAGGTCATGGGTGACGCGTAGCGCAACACCCTCGCGTGCGCCGAAACGCTTTGCCAGCAGCAGGAGATGTTTGGCGACACGCCCCGGGACATCGGTGAAGATCAGATCGGCGAGCATGTCATTGGTGCGTCGCAGTCGTCTGGCCAGTACCCGAAGTAGCTGCTCAGTGATCTGGGGGCGGGCCGCTATCCACGGGCGCAGCGAGTCCTGGCGCAGCCGGGCCAACCGGCAGTCGGTGAGCGTTACCGCGTTCGCCGTACGTGGGCCGGGATCGAAGACAGAAAGCTCGCCGCAGATATCGGACGGTCCAACCACAGCGAGCAGGTTTTCCCGACCATCGGGCGTGCGGCGTCCCACTTTGACCTTGCCGCGTAGCACTATGTAGAGGCTGTCACCGAACTCACCTTGGGTGAATATGGCATGACCCTTGCCAACGTCGAGGAACTCCAGTTGCTTCGCTAACTCCTCCGCGTCGGGTTCTGCTATCCCCTGGAACAAACCACAGCGGGCGAGCACCTCTTCCATCACTGTGCACCTTTCATTGCGGCTTACGCCAATAGCTGCTGTCGCTACGAACGACCTATTGCCGAGCACTCCCAAACGAGACAAATCTACCGGTCAGGTAGCGATGTGGCCCGATTACCTAATCAGCAACGTTGGTTAGCTAGACAATAGAGCCTTCTGACCTGCAAATTTGGCTACTTTCTCCGCTGACTTAGTAACGATCAACTCAGTACTACCCGCACGCAGCCGACATAACCTCAGCTGGCTAGCTTTAGAGTGTCGACGTCTGCCGAAGACAGTACAAAGGAGCATTCTAAGGTGATCGCCGCAGCATCTGCTGGTCAACGCCGCAGAAAACCGGTCTCAGCGCTGGTGGAGCGAGCGCGCGCGATCAACGACGAGCTTGCCCGATTGCACCCCGATGCCCACTGTGAGCTGGACTTTTCTAGCCCGCTCGAGCTCGCGGTCGCGACCGTTCTATCGGCTCAATGCACCGACCAGCGCGTCAACGCCGTGACCCCTGCGCTGTTCAAGCGCTACCCCGATGCGGCGGTCTATGCGGCGGCGAAGCCCGTAGAGCTGGAAGATCTGATCCGGTCGACCGGCTTTTTTCGCAACAAGGCCAGATCCCTGATCGGACTGGGCGCGGTACTGGTCCAGCAGCACGACGGAAGGTTGCCCCAGACCTTGGCTGAGCTGGTGAAGCTTCCCGGCATAGGCCGTAAGACCGCTAATGTGATTCTGGGTAACGCATTCGATACACCCGGCATCACCGTCGACACGCACGTTTCACGGCTCACACGCCGCTGGAAGCTGACCAGTTTCACCGACCCAGTGAAGATTGAGCACCAGATCGCCGCCCTACTGCCCGCGGCGGAGTGGACACCGTTCTCCCATCGCACGATCTTTCACGGCAGGCGGGTCTGCCATGCTCGCATTCCAGCGTGCGGGGCCTGTGCCCTGGCTCCCTACTGCCCTTCCTTCGGTATCGGCCCGACCGATCCGGAGAAGGCTGTAGGCCTCCTCAAAGGGGATAGAGTCGCCGAGCTTGCCGACGCCGCACTCAGAGATACTAAGAACTCCCGGCGATAGGACTATCGAACTCGTGATGGTGCGCAGCGTAGCCGGGATGGTCGTTGTCGCGGCTTTACTCGTCGTTACCGGATGTTCGCAGCGCCCAGACCGACCTGGCGGCGCGCATGAAGCACCCGCGGGCTTCGCGGCTTGCCCCGAGCCTGCTGAGCCCGGGTCTGCTGAGCCCGTGCCCGCTAAGTCCGCGTCGCAGGACGCGGGCTCGCCTGAGAACGGTTCGCGACGCCTGCTTCCCGAACTATCCCTACGCTGCATGGACGGCAGCGGTGAGTTGTTTCCGCTACGCCGTGATGTGGGTTTACCGATTGTGATCAACCTGTGGGGGTCGTGGTGCCGGCCCTGCGGCAAGGAGCTTCCTTCGTTCGTCGCGCTCGATCGCGCCGCTGCGGGCAAACTGATTGTGATGGGTGTCGTCACCGAAGACTCGGCTACCCGCGCCCGGGAAGCAGCGGTTGAGTTGGGTGTGGAGTTTCCCAATGTGTATGACCGTTCCGGCGCGCTGCGGCGCGCGTTGGGAATGAACGCACTTCCGGTGACGCTGTTCGTGACCGCCTCCGGTGAGCTGCGCGAGTTATACGCCGGACCAGTGCTTGACTTCGATGCGCTGCGCCAAAAAGTCAGCAGGCAGTTGGGCGTCGAGCTTGGTACGGAAGGATAGGTGCAGACTCTAGCCATGAACGGCGACATACTCGGCATCGAGCTGTTGGATCTGATTCTCCTAGCCATTGCTGTGATTTTTGGTTTCATGGGGTACCGGCAGGGTTTCGTAGTCGGCGCACTGTCATTCATCGGGTTTCTCGGCGGCGCCGTAGTGGGGTTGCAGCTCGCCCCGCTGGCAGCCAACCGTTTCGCCGCTCCCTCAACCCGGCTGTTCGTGGCGCTGGTCGTGGCCTTCGGAATCGCCGTGGCGGGGCAGAGCCTAGCTCTTGCGATAGGTGCCCGAATTCGCGAAGAACTCCGCAATCCGCGGCTACAAGCTGCCGACGGCATCGGGGGGACCGTCGTCTCAGCGCTCACCGTGCTGCTGGTGGCATGGATGTTGGCCGCGCCGCTGGCCTCGGTGCCAGAGCCGTGGCTTGCCGCCCAGATTCGAAACTCCACGGTGCTCTCGGTTGTCGACGACGCTATGCCCGGCTCTGTCCGCAACACCTACCGCTCATTCAGCGACGCGGTGCGGCAGCGAGACTTCCCCGAGATCTTCGGTGGCCTCACCCCCAGCGACGTGCCGCCGGTGGCATCGCCGGATCCAGCATTAGCGCGCTCCGCTGTGGCACAACGCGCCCGCCGTTCGGTGGTAAAAGTCCTCGGCGATGCACCACGTTGTGACCGACAGCTTTCCGGCACCGGCTTTGTGTATGCGCCCCGGCGCATCATGACGAACGCTCACGTGGTCGCTGGCACCAATGATGTGCGGATAGAGCTACTTGGCAGACGCTACTCGGCGCGGGTGGTGGTCTACGACGCACGCCGCGACCTGGCGGTGCTGTACGCGCCGGGTTTGAACGCGCCGGTGATGCCGTTCGCGGGTCCGGTGAGGCGGGGCGCCGATGCGATTGTTGCCGGGTTCCCGCTCGGCAACCCCTATACGGTCGTCTCGGCCAGGATTCGGGAGCGCCGTGACATCCAAGGCCCGGATATTTACCGTGACTCCACGGTGAACCGAGAGGTCTACTCCATTCGTAGCACGGTGCGCCCCGGCAACTCCGGCGGTCCGTTACTCGCCCCCGACGGAGCAGCCTACGGCGTCATCTTCGCCGCAGCAGTCGACGACCCTAACACCGGATACGCCCTAACGTCCCGCGAGACGGCACCGGTAGCGGATGCGGGGCGGGGGGCTACTCGAGAGGTGAGTGCTCAGGGCTGCGACTAGCTCACCGTGCGGCCGCGGTGCAGCGCTATGCCCAGGCAACACAGCGCGGTGAGCACAGCGACCGCGATGCCGGCCAGCAGTAGTAACCACGAGGTCGGCAGGCCCTCTTGCTGTCGCGGCTCGGCAGTGGGAATCCCGCCCGGCTTACCCGGTCGCATAGGTTCGGCGCCTGAGACTGCCACCGCGTCGTCGGCCGCAGCCCGTGCAGCAGACCCGTTGCGGAGCGGATTGGCAGCCACCATCGACACGCGCGCGGTGATGGCACGGGTGGGATTGACGATGCCATAACCGAACTGATCGTCCCTGCCCGGCTGGCCGTAATCCCACGCCGTGGATATCAGA
Organism: Mycobacteriales bacterium; assembly: GCA_041743105.1. Lineage (GTDB taxonomy): Bacteria > Actinomycetota > Actinomycetes > Mycobacteriales > QHCE01 > QHCE01. Next base: position 7,755 of record JBGTNI010000020.1, read on the forward strand.
CGCTTCACAACGGTGGCGGCATTGAGTTCGGGATGGGCTGCGCGCACCAGCGCCGCCGACGCCGCCACCAGCGGTGCGGCAAAACTGGTGCCCTGCACGGTCTGGTATCCGCCACCTGGATGAGCCATGACGATCTCGGTCGCCGGTGCTGACATCACGGTCGCGTCGCCGGTCAGCGAGCCTTTCCAAAAGCTGCCTTGCTTAGTCATTCCAGCGACGGCCACGGCCCCTGGCTCCCGCGCAGGATGCCAGACCCGGTTTCCACGTCCATTGGACACGTTGCCGGTGCATGCCACGACAACGACGTCGCGGTCGGCCGCGTAACTCAGCGCGTCGCTAAGAGTCGCGGCTGACTGGCCGCCACCGAGCGAGAGGTTGATGACATCGGCTCCATGGTCAGTTGCCCAGCGCACCGCCAAAGCGACCTGCGACGCCGAGTCGTACTCATTGCGCCGATCAAGCACCCGTATCGGCAAGATCTTCACACCGGGTGCTATTCCCACCACTCCGCGAGCGTCGGCAGCTCCTGCGATCAATGACGCCACACCTGTGCCGTGTCCCACCTCGTCGCGCCGCCCGTCAGTGGAGCCGTCGACGAAGTCGTGACCGGGAAGCACCCGTCCTCGAAGATCGGGATGGGTCGCGTCCACGCCCGAATCGATCACTGCCACCACTACACCGCGACCGGTGGAGTACTTCCAGGCTTCGTCGACTCGCAAGAATCCTAGTTGCCACTGAGCGTCACGTACGCCATCTGCGCCGACCGCGACCGGCGAGGCCAGCCCCAGCAATGCAGCGACTAGCGTCACGATCAGAGTCCGACGGATCCGGCTGGTCCGTCTGCTGCGCCCGCTCATACCGCAAGTGTGACCTGCCGAAACGCCTCATGGTTACGCGACCTCATAAACTCGCATCTGCCCAGCTCAGCAAAGCTTCGTTGACTGCTTGAGGTGCCTCGAGGTGGGGAAAGTGGCCGATCCCGTCGAGCTGTCGGTATTCGTACGTTCCATGCAGATACTGCCGCGCCCCGTGCACGGTCGCGGGGAGCACGCAGCCGTCGACACTGCCGTGTAGCTGGAGCACAGGTTGTTCGATCGGTGCAGTCATCATCGACGAAAACCGCCATCCGCTACGCCTGGTCAACGAACGAACCGCCCAGCGGTAGTACTCCAGTGCGCAGAATGCGACGCGATCGGTGCGCATAGCGGTTGCACAGGCGTCGGCGTGTGCACCGCACTCAGGCGTGTTCTGCCAGTCAGGGCCTGCCCATCGGTACACCAGGTTGGCGATGTATGCCCCACCATTACGAGTCAGGACATGCTCGTAGCGCGGTAACTGGAACGTCCACATGTGACGCAGTGCCGCGCGTTGCTGTCGGTCGCGCAGTATGGCTCTTCGTAGCAGCAGTGGATGCGCCGCGCCGAGGACCGCAAGCTTGCGCACTAAGCGCGGATGGAAGGCCGCAGCGCTCCATCCCAGCGCACCGCCCCAATCGTGGCCGACGACCAGCGCGCTACGTTCACCGAGAGCCCGAATGACGCCGGCGACGTCAGAGGCGAGGGTGTAGATGTCATAGCCACGGGGTGGCTTGTCCGATGCGCCGTAGCCGCGTAGATCCATCGCCGCCGCGCGGTACCCGGCACTGGCGAACGCCGTCAGCTGCTCTCGCCAGGTCCACCAGAAATCGGGAAATCCGTGCAGAAAGAGCACCAGCCGACCGGTGCCACACTCGGCGATGTGAAAGCGATTGCCGTTGGCGTTGATAAAACGGTGCGTCCACGGCCCCGGCAGCAGTAGCGCTTGCGCATCGACTTGATCTTTCATGGCAACACGCTAGCGTCTCACCACGGACTGCGGCCGGGTATCACTGCGGCGAGGTGGCAGATGCAACTGGCGACGGCGCCGTACTGCTTCGAGGAAACAGCGTCGGTCCGACGTCATAGAGGTTCATGACTGCACCCACGCAGCACAGCAACGCGAAACCCAACATGAGGTAGCCGCCGGCGGCGAAGTCGATGCCGTTGGCGAAAGCCTTATCTCCAAGGTATTGCGCATAGTTGCTGCCGAAGACCACCGACTTGGCTGAGGTGGCATAGCCCAGCAACGTCACGAACGCGAACGTCGAGGTGACCACTTGCAGCTGCTGCCCGGTGAAACGCAGCACGGTAATGGGTCGGCGCAGCATGTAGCTCACCACGCAGAGGCCACCGGCGGTCGTGGCTCCTATCACCACGAACCAGGTGATAGGAGCCATGAATGTCTGCGCCTCCCAAGCGTTGAACCACACGTCGAAGCCGCTGCGTTCAATCGGGCCGCGCAATGCATCGCTGTAGGAGACAAACGGCAAAAACGAGAACAGGAACACGAAGACACCCCCGATGATGACGAGCGCGTCTCCCACCCGGAATCGAGAGGTCATCCGGGGAGCTTCTGGCCAGTTGGGTGGCGCAGGCTCGTGGCCGCTGCTCACAGAGCTGTGGGGGAAACTCTGCTGCGGGCCGTGGGGGGAGTCATAGGAGCTCAACGTGCTGGTCCTCTCGTTGTGCCTGCAGCGCCGCCCATAAGTGGGCTACCTCGCGGAGACACCGACTGCCGGTGGTGGGGATCCACCCGTGACACACTTATGTACCGCGCTGGACCTGCGGGGTCAGCGGAGATCAATCGGCGTGGCCACAGTAGTACAGTCTCACGCCGCGTAGCAGGGTTTTGTGATATCGGGCCGGGACGGACAGCTCCCAGAGCTACGGCTACTCGACCCGTGGGGTTCGACGAGAACCTCAGCCTCTATGGCAGGGGGGGTGACGACCGGAGACATCGCCAAACATCTCTCCGACGTCTATGACACGGTCGTGTCACGGGATCTGGTCTCGCGAGTGACCGATCAGATCATCGAGGATATGAGGGCATGGGAGTCACGTCACCCTCGATCCGGTCTAACCTGATCGACGCGATCGCGCTCAAAATCGCTGGTACGGCTAAGTCGCGAACCGGCCCGTCTATGTCCCCTCGGTATCGACATCCACCGTTTTCCGTGACGTTCTCGGGCTTGTGGGTCGAGCCCGGCGGCGGTGAGGGAGCCAAGCAATGGATCAACATGCTGGCCGAGTTGCGCAACCGTGGCGTCAGCGACGCATCCGCGGAGCCAGGTCGAGTTCGCAAAACAGTCTTCTTTGGGATACCAGAGCTAGGACAAAAGAGACGGCGCCTCTTACGAGGCGCCGTCGTGCATAAACCGGCTCAGGTTACCAAGCGTGCACCTTATCGTCTCGAGTATGGATCACCATTAGGTGAATCCATACCGACTTTGCCTCCCGCGGCTGGTCGAGCGTGGGTTCCTGATGGCTATGCGCGGAGATCAGATGCTCAGCTGACCTGCCCATCAGATCTCCGTAATACCGTTTTACCGTGACGTTTCGGGCAGGACAAGAGGTTGACCCAAGATTGTCTCCCCTGCGGCTCACCTCTTCGATGGCACCGACCTGCCGCGAAATCGCATATTCGCAGCTCGCAGGCCAGATCTCGGCGGAAAATCTATGGTGACTTTCCACAGCAGGTAACGGACTCCACATCTCGACGGAGTCTGCTGGTGCTTCGTCCTCGGTAACGCCACGGTTGGGCAGTCCGCTGTAAAGCAACCGTGCCGGAGGCTCCTCATGATGCCAGCGCCATCGCGGCCGCTGTTCGTGATCTCCGACGCGTGGTTGCTCGATCAGCTCTTGCAGTTGGCGGCCTCGGTAGGGGTGGAGCCCCAGCTCGCTCCCGACGTAGGCGCCGCTCGAGCGACATGGTCGTTGGCTCCCGTCGTCGTGCTCGATGCGGTCGCGGCCCGGGAATCCTCCCGACTGCAGTTGCCGCGCCGAGGCTCGATAGTGCTACTGGTAGGGCAGCACGATCCTGAAATCACTGCCATCAGCCCGCGACAGCAGGCATCAGCCGTCGACTGCGAATCGACTGCGATCTGGCGGCTAGCCGCGGCGATCGACGCCGACCACGTCGTTGAGCTACCTGCCGGGGCGGCCTGGCTGACTGAGCGACTCAGTAGCGCCACCCATGGGCCACAGGGTGCCGTGATAGGCGTGGTGGGTGGTCGCGGGGGTGCGGGTGCCAGCGTGCTCGCTAGCGCGCTGGCGGTGACTGCCGCCCATGTCGGTCACCGCACCATGCTGCTCGATGCCGATCCACTTGGTGGCGGACTCGACCTGTTGCTGGGCCGAGAGAGCTATGAAGGGGCGCGTTGGCCCGACGTCATCGCTGCTCCGTCTGGTGGAGTCGGTGGCGAGATCTACGATGCGCTACCTCGATTGGGTGAACTTTCACTGCTGTCGTGGGATCGCGGCGAACAGCTACAGCTAGCCCCGCAGATCCTTCGGAAGGTGCTGACCGTGGGTCGTCGCGGTAGTGACCTCGTCGTGGTGGACCTTCCCCGCATGCCCGACGATGCGGCACGGGTGGCGCTGGACGCAGCCGACGTCGTGGTGGTGGTTGTGCCGGCGGAGGTTCGATCTGTCGCAGCCGCCGCGCGCGTCATCGCGATGATTCGACCCCATTGTCAGCAGTTGCGGGTGGTGGCACGTGTCCCGGCCCCCGCCGGCCTGAAGGCAGAAGAAGTCGCCGCGGCGTTGCGATTACCGCTGTTGGGCACACTTCGGTGCGAGCCATCGCTGGCACTGTCGGTCGAGAAAGGCATCGCTCCAGGCAGTACGCGACGTGGCTCGCTAGCTCAGCTGAGCGCATCGATGTTGGACCAGCTGCTCGCCGAACGCCGCAGCGCATGAGGCCGCCGCCGAGTCTGGCAGCCCAGGTCAAGCAGTACCTGGTGGAGGCGGGATCTCCACTGACTCACGCCTGCGTCACCGCGGCGGTGCGCACGGTCGGCGGTGGCATGACAGGTAATGACGCGCTGGTGCAGCGGGTCACGCACGGGCTGCGCACTGAGCTGGTCGGATCGGCGGAGATCAACGCGCTGCTCGACGACCTCTCGGTCACCGACGTGCTTATCAACGGCGCCGGCAGTGCCTGGGTGGACCGCGGTAGCGGTCTACAACGCATCGCGCTACCAAGCCACGGTGACATCGAACTCCACCGGATGGCGCAGCGCCTTGCGGTGGCGTGCGGTCAGCGACTCGACGAAGCGAAACCCTGGGTCGATGCTCGGCTACCCGATGGCACCCGGATGCATGCCCTGATTGCCCCGATAGCCAGTGACGGGGTGAACCTGAGCCTGCGCACGTTCCGCCCACGGGTGTTCACTCTCGGTGAGCTGGTAGACAACGGCTGCCTGCAACCACGGGCGGCGCAACTGCTGCGAGCGATCCTCACTGCCAAGCTCACATTCTTGGTAACCGGTGGCACCACCGCCGGCAAGACCACTTTCCTGGCGAGCCTGCTGGGTGAACTGCCCAGTAGCGAGCGCCTCATCGTGGTCGAGGATTCCCAGGAGTTGCGCTGTTATCACCCGCACGTCGTCTCATTGCAGGCACGGGTCCGCAACACCGACGGCGCGGGATCTGTCTCGCTGAGAGACTTAGTACGCCAGGCGCTGCGGATGCGACCCGACCGTATCGTCGTCGGCGAGTGCCGCGGCGCGGAAGTGGTCGAGCTGTTGTGTGCGCTCAACACTGGCCACGACGGCTGTGCCGGCACGCTGCACGCCAACAGTCCGGCAGACGTTCCGGCACGGCTGGAGGCGCTGGGTGCACTCGGGGGGCTAGATCGACCAGCGCTGCATTCGCAGCTTGCCGCCTCCGTGCAGTGCGTGCTGCACATGCGACGCCACGGTGCCCGACGAATACTAGCGGAGATCGCGCTGCTGCAGCGTGATAACCACGGCGAGGTCGCCTCGCAGACCGCCTGGGCGTTCGACGAACGCCCAACCCCCGGATGTGACGCGCTCTACACGCTGCTGGCCGATAGGACGGCGGCAGCATGAAGGCTCTGGTGGCGCTGAATCGGCGGCGTGCGCTAGCCCGGCTGCAGAGCACTATCACCCCGACTGGCAAGCAGGTGCAGCATCGTCGGGCAATGGTGGCCGCCGCCCGCGCGTGGCACGGTCGCTGTCTGCCGGTGTATCTGGGCGTGGCGTTAGCGGCGTGGATTACAAGCGGCATCGTGCTCGCGGTGCTGACGTGCTGTTATCTGGGACTGCTGCGGCGCGCACTGCACTCCCACGCCCAGCGGCATCGAATGCAAGCAGCCCAGCTCTTGTGCTCGGAGGCGTGTGCCGGAATCGCTGAGGATATCCGCGCGGGCCGCTCAGGGCACCTGGCTCTGGTGGGTGCCGTGGACACGATGATCGCCGGGCTGTCCCAGCTCAGATCGACATGTTCGTTCTCCGCTGTCCCCTGCGGGGACTGCGCAGCATATTTGCGTTCGATGCGTAGCTGGCACCTAGTGCGACAGGCGGCCGCCACGGACGGTGTCGGGGTAGTGGCTGCACTGCGCGCAGTCACCGAGCCACATCGGTTCTGGTGCAGCCTACTGGCTGCGGCATGGCAGCTACACGAATCGGGCATGGCCCTTGCCACGGTGCTAGACGGCCTTGACGACGAACTTGCGTCGCAGCGTCGTCGAGGTCAGGAGCAGCGGGTGCACACCGCGGCAGCGCGCGCCACATCCATGGTGCTCGGGTTCCTGCCACCACTGGGCCTTGGTGTCGGCTATGCGATGGGGGCAGATCCAGCTGCGGTTTTACTACACACGCCGCTTGGCGCCTGTTGCGCCCTTGCCGCGGTTGCGCTGCACTGCGCAGGATGGGTTTGGGCCGACCGGATCGCAACTCTTGGCCTTGGCGACGAGCCATCTCATGCTCCGCGCGATATCGGTCCACCATTGTGGGCGCTCATCGCGCGCAGACGCCCAGCGAGCAAACGTTTGCAGGCACTGCTGCGCGCGGAGCGGCCGATCCGTAACCAGGCTACGGTCTGCCACACTCGACGCGCGAGTATTCCGTTACTGTCCCGCCCAAGTGTGCGTTGGGTGGTCGCGGGGCTAGCCGGAACCGTTACCGGCTGGATGGTCGGCACGCCCGTGCCGGCCGTTGGAGTGGGTTGCGCCACGACGGTAGCGGTAATCGGCGCGGCGCGGCTGCTGCGCCGCGCCGATAAACGGCACGCCGAGCACTCCTGGCTCGACCAGCTGCCTTACGCCTTGGTGCTGCTGTCGGGTGTGCTTGCATCCGGTGTTGCTATCGCCCAAGCCTTGTGCCTTGTCGGCGGGGCAATCGGCGAACGACTGGGCGCCAGCCTGCGGGTGGTGGGAACAGCCATGGCCCAGGGCGAGCCCATCCCCGCTGCCTGGCAGCGAGGCATCACCGAAACACCACAGACCGCTCCGCTGCTGCGAGCCTTGCGCCGAAGTGACACCAGCGGCGCCGCCCTGGCTGGCACCTGCCAGCGCTTGGCCGGTCAGCTACGCGAGCATGCTCACGCCGAAGCCTCTGCCAAGGCGGGGCGCTGCGCTGTGCTGATGATCGCGCCGCTGATGTGCTGTTTCTTGCCGGCGTTTGTGCTGCTAGGCGTGATTCCCGTGGTTGTGAGTGTTCTGTCACAAGTCTTGGGGGTCGCGCTATGAGCCACGCCACGGCTCGGCATCGAATCGGGCGCCGTGCCGCCGAACCGCACCCCCTCATGGCTACTCGACACAAGGTCGAAGTAGCGGGAATTGACACAGTTAAAGGAGCGGATTATGACCACATTCATGCAGTGTCTTCGGCGCATTCGACGCTTAGGAGAATCCGGAATGACCACCGCGGAGTATGCCGTGGGAATTGTCGCCGCCGTGGCGTTCGCCGGAGTATTACTCAAGGTTCTCACCAGCCCGACGGTGCGGGAGGCACTCACCGCCATCGTGGCGCGGGCACTGGGATAGCCAGCCCCGTACCCGATAGCCATGACGCCGGGATGGTTACCGCTGAGTTCGCTGCCGGGCTTCCGATCCTGGTTGTGATGCTGACGATTGCGCTAGGCGCCATCTCGGCGGTGACGACACAGCTGCGCTGTGAGCACGCGGCGTATCTGGCTGCACGCGCTGCCGCTCGTGGGGCCGACACCTCCGATGCCGCCGCGACAGTGCCTGACGGGGCGCGCCTACGAATCAGTAGCGAGCAAGACATGGTGCGTGTGACGGTGACTTCGCGGGTGCGGATTTTGGGCGCGACACTACCCTCCCTGACGATGACGGCTACCCGGCTCGCCGCCCAGGAGCCGCGAGCCGGTTCACCATGAGAGTGCCGCGTGACGCGGGCAGCGCATCGGTGGTGCTGATGGCGATGGGTCTCGCAGCGATAGTGCTAGGAGTGACTATCGCCAGCGCCGGCTCGATGCTGGTAGCTGATCACCGGGCAGGTTCGGTGGCGGACCTGTCGGCTCTTGCCGCCGCTACCCAGGCTGTGCGCGGCGAGGGCGTGGCTTGTGGGTTGGCACACCGGGTGGCCGACGACCAGCGTGTGCAGCTGCGTAGTTGTCACCTCGACGGGCTGGATGCCGTGGTCACAGTGCAGGCAACTGTCCCTATAGCTTCGCTGGGTGGTCCGGGCAGCGTCATCGCCACGGCGCGAGCCGGGCCAGTCGAACTCTGACCTCTTCGGCACTGCTGGCCGAAACGTCCAAGCGCTTGGGCATAGGGTGCGGTGCTTTCTGTCGATGCTCCCTTCAGTGTCTTCACTTCGGACAGACCAGCTTCGCTGAGTTGTAACGGCTGTGAGCTGCGCGGGGTATTCTGTCCGTGGCCTTGACGTGTACTAACTTCGAGGACTCAATCTCACGGGAGTGGTAAATGGCCGAGGATAAGCTATCAGCCGAGGAGCGCTACCGTTTTAACGCGACTGACCTCAAACGTGACCTTGAAGTGTGGCGAGGACGAGAGCGGGACTTAGTGGACCGTGGGGTCACTCTCCCGCCCGACGTATTAAACCGCTTTACTATGCTTCTTGAGACGCTGGATTACCATTATTCACGGACACAAAGTGGAGATGAGCTTCTAACCGCTCAATATTTCTCTTACGGACTAGATCGGTGCGAACCATGGGATCCAAATAATCCCAACATGGATCAAATTCCCCGGGTCGGGATATCTGAAGTACATGGCGATTTAGCCAATGCAAATAATATTGTTTATCGCCACGGCGGCATGCTGAACACCGCTCATCCCTACCCGCTTAAGGGTTCGAAGCGTGAGGCTGAAGCTAGCGAGTTACCACCGGAAAGATCGCCCGCCGGGTGGGTGGGCATGTTGGACAAGGTCGAACCGCTCATGACATGCTGGCCCGACAGGACAGTTATGGTCACTAGCCTCGTTGCTCCCACCCCTGCCAACGCTCGTCAGGCCGCGTTGACCCTACATGCACGGGAAGGCATAGAGCCCATTAGCGGCGAGGTTGCTGACCTAAAAAGACTAGCTCAAAATGGCAACTCTGATGTCATGACAATCGGGTACGGCCACAGTTATGGCGGGCCAATGCTGCTGGCAGCCGCACCTTCTTTCGATATGCTATATGTAGACGATATTCCGGGAACTGGGCCGCGTCCGCAGGCCACTAAGGGCGAGAGCACTCAGTTAGATTCGGCGGCTCCTCCATCGTGGAATAGTTTCTGGCGCTTCACTAGAACCGTTAGCGATCCGCGGCAGATTTCCAGTATCGATAGAACTGTGGTTGTTGATCTCAGCCGTCCAGGGAGCATTTCATCCGCTTCTCGACCGCCGATGACGGAAACGCACCCTAACTGGATTGAAGTAAGAGGTATAACTCAAGACGACCACAATATGATTCGCCGTAGGATAGACATCGCAAGGAGAGAGCCTCCTACCGCACCGTTTTACTCACGAACATCGGCGTTTGCTCGTCGGGTCGTCGCCGTTCATGGCGCTGCCGCGATACCTGAGACATCTACTCATCGTTTACTAGGAATTACGTCGCGTGCAGCACGAGAAGCTTTCGATGAGGCAATAGCAAGACCGCCTTCGGCAAGGGAGCCAGCGGTTGCGCGCGCCAGTAGCATGGCCGCTGGAATTCGTAGAGTGACCGATGTTTTCTGGTTACGGAACCCTCCCGCGAAACCGTTATTCCTTGATACCGTTGCCACGGCGCTGGCTAAGTTGGCCACCCGACGGATTTTGATTCCGCTAGGTAGAATCGTCGATAACGACGGCGTGACACCGATTCAGCAGCTCTCCGGATCCCACCACAAATCGGCACTTACATCAAGCCGGCGACGTCCTGGCATCGGCCCCCGCTGACCGGTTTGCTGTCGTTCTAACGGTTCGACGAGGTCGATATGCCGTGGCAGAAGGAGGGCCTGGGGGTCCTGTCCGCGAATTGGAGGGTGCGCGGGTTATTCCGATTGGAGGTATGGTCAGCGGCTTTTGTCTTCCGCCACGCCGTCGGCAAAAGACAAACTCCCATCGCGGTAGTGAGCCGGCTCAGACCCTGCTGCACTTGCCGTACCCGGTGGCGTTTGCGGGGGCGCGGCCGTTACGTCAGCCGCGGTCTTGCCAGCACCAGCTGTTTCCTGATCTAGGGTCTCGACGTAAGCGCGATCAGCGTCGATGTCGCGCTCTTTCTTGCGTGCGATACGGCGGCGGCGCCGCCAGCGAACCGTGCCCCATCGGACGCTCTCTGCGCCCAGCGCCGCGATGAGGCCGGTAATGACCCCTAAAATCACCAAGCTTCGGGCGGGCAGGTCCTGCAACATGAGCCCGTAGAACTGGATGTCTGCCGAGTCGCCAGGTGAGACCAGAAAACCGACACCAAAGGCTACCGCGAGCACAAGTAGCAGTACACCAACCGGAACCATCGTCGTTCTTCCTCTACATGAACTGCTCTTGACGATTACCAATCAACAACGTAGTAGCTAAACAAGTACAGTCTTCTGACCTGCAAGCTTAGCTACTTCGGACTGACTTAGTAACAATCGACTCGGTAGTAATCAGGTGCAGCTTAGAGTCTCCGGCAATAGGGGTTCGTAGCGAGGCGCCAAAGTTAGGTGCGCTGGCCTGGTCGAGGATGGTAAGGCAGAAGAGGAGGGCGGTCTCAATTGGTGAGTGCATCTCCAGTGTTGAGTACTTGATCGAGTACTTCTGCGGGGGTTTTGAAGTTCAACGTTTGCCGTGGTCGCCTGTTCAATTTCGCAGCGATGCTGTCGAGCTCGATCTGAGTATGCCC
>JBGTNI010000021.1:0-28449 GCA_041743105.1 Mycobacteriales bacterium
GTTCTTACAACCCGGCGGCGTCTTTGAGCGCGGCGGCCCGGTCGGTGCGCTCCCACGTGAACTCAGGCAACTCCCGGCCGAAGTGTCCGTAGGCGGCGGTGGACTGATAGATCGGGCGCAGCAGCCGCAGATCGCGGACGATCGCCGCCGGACGCAGATCGAAGACATCCAGCACGGCGCGCTGAAGGCGGCGGAGATCTACTTCTTCGGTGCCAAAGGTCTCCACAAACAGCCCCACCGGGCGTGCCTTACCGATGGCGTACGCGACCTGCACCTCACAACGCTGGGCGAGCCCCGCCGCGACCACGTTTTTGGCTACCCACCGCATGGCATAGGCACCTGAGCGATCCACCTTGGAAGGGTCCTTGCCGGAGAACGCGCCGCCACCGTGCCGCGCCGCGCCGCCGTAGGTGTCCACGATGATCTTGCGCCCGGTCAATCCAGCGTCGCCCATGGGACCACCGATCTCAAATCGGCCGGTAGGGTTCACCAGCAGCCGGAAACCAGCGGTGTCGATGCCCAGCTCTGCGAGCTCGGGCTCGACCACGTACTGAAGGACATCGTGGCTCAGCAGCGACTCTAGTGAGATGTCGGGCGCGTGTTGACTAGACACCACCACGGTGTCAAGTCGTACCGGTCGGCTACCGTCGTATTCGATTGTCACCTGGGTCTTGCCGTCTGGCCGAAGGTAGGGCACTACACCGTCGTGGCGCACTTGCGCCAGCCGCCGGGCCAGCCGGTGTGCCAGTGAGATCGGCAACGGCATGAGCTCGGGAGTCTCGTCACACGCGTAGCCAAACATCATGCCTTGGTCGCCCGCACCTTGCAGATCCAGCTCAGTGTCGTCTCCAGCGGTGTCGTCTCCAGAGAGAATGTCCCCCGGCTGTGTGCCTTCCCGCGACTCGACTGCCGCGGCTACACCCTGCGCGATGTCGGGCGACTGTCCTCCGATCGCCACCGTGACGCCGCACGTCGTGCCGTCGAAGCCTTTGCGCGACGAGTCGTATCCAATCCGCAGAATCGTTTCGCGCACCAAGCGCGGAATATCGGCCCAACCAGCCGTGGTGACTTCTCCCACCACGTGCACCAATCCGGTCGTGAGAACCGTCTCAACCGCAACCCTTGATCTGACGTCTTGGGTCAGCAGCGCATCGAGCACCGCGTCGCTGATCTGATCCGCGATCTTGTCGGGATGGCCTTCAGTAACCGATTCGGAGGTGAATAGTCGACCGGACACGTGTCTCCTCATTGCTAGGGGCTACAGCAGCGGACATTGCGGACAAAAACTCCCGACAAAAGGCATCGCTGCACAGAGCATAGGAACGAACCGCCGGTTACTGACAAGTAGTGCGGGATAAATCACGGCTTTTGTAGGTAGCACACCCACGCTGGGGGCACATTCAACGGAACGTAGGCCCGCCCTGTCCCATACTGGCGGTAACGCTCGAGAATCATCTTATCGACCGGCCCGGGCGGCAAGTGGGCCAACCGAATAAACGACAGCATGCCGCCGGGGTGCAGTGCATCGAAGTACCAGTCGAATGTCTGCGTGGCTACACCCAGACCGAAGTTTTTGTGCGGCAGTCCGGAGAGTATGACGTCATAGGAACCAGCCGCTGGGACGGTAGCGATGGTGTCCTCTACCAACGTCACCTCGGCCAGCTCCAGCGCAGCCACGGCGTCGCTGTCGATCCACTCGCGCAGGCCGGCGGTGAACTGACTATTGATCTCCACCATCGTGAAGCTGTCCCCGGGACGCAGCAAACGCGCGATGTGGTGACTGGCGGCTCCGTTTCCCGCGCCCGCCTCCAGTACGTTGAGGCTCTCGCCGCCGCGGCGCATGTCAGTCAGCGGCTGGACAAGTTTGCGGGCTAGCCAGCGGCTGCTGGGCGCCAACGCACCAGTACTAGTAAAGGCTCGATAGCCGTGTCGCATGAAGTCGCGCCACCCACGAAAGCCGGGCGTCTGGGACGGTTTGTATGTCTGCACGCTAAGAGGTTACGCGGGCAAGGGGTCAGTTCCTGACACGGTCCGGGTGGAAGGGAACAGTCGGATGGATCGCTAGGCGGAGGAGCCGTTCCTTAGAGCGTTCGCTATGCGCCGAGCCTAGGAACTACCGCATCCCAGATCGCGTCGGCGATAGCATCCTTGGAGGCGAGCGGCAGCTCGGAGACGATACCGTCGGCACCAAGAATGATCACGGCATTCTCGACGACTTCAAATGCCCGACCAGCGCTGATGTCGTTAAGAATCAATAGGTCGCAGCCTTTCGCGGCGAGCTTTGCCGCCGCGTGGGTGAGTGGACCAGCGTCGGAGTCACCAGTCTCGGCCGCAAAACCGACGATGAACTGCCTTGCGGACCGTTTGAGCACCAGCTCACGCAGAATGTCCGGCGTCTGGCGCAGTCGCAGCGTAGGCGCCGAGCCGTCGCTGGATTTCTTCAGCTTCACCGTTGCTGCGGCGGTGGGAGCAAAATCGGCGGGCGCGGCTGCCATGATCACGGCGTCCGGCGGCGCTGCCCCAGATGCCCCGGTCGCCGCTGCCAGCATTGCCTGACGCAGCTGCTCGGTGGTGGTCACCGGCACCACCTCGACGCCGGCGGGGGCAGATAAGGCTGTGTTGGCGGCCACGAGTGTCACGGCGGCACCTCTGGCGGCCGCGGTACTAGCCAACGCGTAACCCTGCCGGCCGGACGAACGGTTACCGAGAAAACGCACCGGATCTAAGAACTCCCGAGTTCCTCCCGCGCTGATTAACACTCGGCGACCCGACAGGTCCGCTTCCCACGGCATACCGGCAGCCAGGCGGTCCAGTATCCGCAGCACCTGCCAGGCCAACTCAGTCGGTTCGACGAGCCGGCCCACGCCAGTATCGCCGGCGGCGAGGGCGCCGGAATCGGGTCCGCAGATCAGCGCCCCGCGCCGCCGTAAGGTGGCGATGTTGGCCGCCGTGGCGGGGTGCTGCCACATCTCGGTGTGCATCGCAGGGGCAAACAGCACCGGACATTGTGCGGTCAATAGCACGTTGGTGAGTAGGTCATCGGCGAAACCGTGAGCGGCCCGGGCCAGGGTGTGCGCGGTGGCGGGAGCCACAACTACTACGTCGGCCTCGCGGCCCAGGTGGATATGAGAAACGCGCTCGGAATCGTCGAAAACGGCGTTGTCAAAAACATCGACGGACACCGGTTGGCCGGACAGCGCGCGCCAGGTAGGTTCGCCCACGAACCGCAATGCCGTACGCGTAGGAACCACTCGGACGCTGTGCCCGGCCTGCCTAAGTCGCCGCAGCAGATCTACCGCCTTGTAGGCGGCGATGCCACCGCTGACACCCAGCACCACGTTCATGCGGCGTCTTCAAGGACCTTTAGACAGTACCGATGGGTGGAAGCTCTGCCTCGGTCGCTGTGATCGGCTCGGTGATCAGCGCACCGGCATTTACTTCGCGGAGCGCGATCGACAGCGCCTTCTCCTGCGGGCGGGTCTCGACGACCGGGCCCACGTACTCCAGTAAACCCTCGGACAGCTGGCTGTAATAGGAGTTAATCTGGCGAGCACGCTTGGCCCCGATGATGACGAGCGCATACTTGGAGCTGGCTTTTTCCAGCAACTCGTCAATGGGCGGGTTGGTGATTCCTTCAGGTGCAGCAACAGTTCCAGACACGAAATTCAGCCTCAGGGACGGGTTACTAATAGCTACTTTTCGAGCTGACTTAGTAACGATTGGTTCAGCGACGATTCCGGGGAGCCCGGCGAGTCGGTGAGGATTCACGCACTACCGCGCGGGATCGCGGCGGCGGAGTCCGGCAGTGGTATCTCCGCTGCCTCGATCAACTCTAGCAACTGCGCCGCCGCCGCACTGACCTTCCCCGAATGATTGACGATGGTCACATCACATTCGCCTTCGGCGTCCATTTCTTCGCGGGCGCGTTGGAGTCTACGGGCGATAGCGGCGAAGTCTTCGGTGCCGCGACCGGTGAGCCGGCATGTGAGATCTTCCCACGAAGGTGGACGCAGGAATACCAGTACCGCCTGCGGCATAAGTGAACTGACCTGCCGGGCTCCTGCTAAGTCGATCTCCAACAGCACAGCGATGCCGCGGGCCAAGGTGCGCTCCACCGGTTCACGGGGCGTTCCATACCGTGCCGTGGTGTATTGCGCCCACTCCAGCAGCGCACCGTCGGCGATCATCCGATCGAACTCGGCGTCGCTGACGAAGTGGTAGTGCAGGCCGTCGATTTCGCCGACACGTGCGGCGCGAGTGGTTACCGAGACCGATACCCACACCGATGGGTGTGTTCGACCGATTTCGGCAACAACTCGTCCCTTCCCCACGCCTGACGGACCGGATAGCACCGTCAGGCGTGCTCGCGCTGGCGAGACGCGGGAAGAGATCTGCACCGTATCGACTACCAGAGCTCTATGTACTACAGAGCTTCTCAGTTGCCGGCGGAGTCGAACTCGTCGAGCAGGGCACGCTTCTGGTTCTCACCCAGGCCACGGACTCGGCGACTGTCGGCGATGTTGAGCTTGGTCATCGTCTGCTGCGCACGCACCTTGCCGATCCCCGGCAGCGCTTCGAGCACCGCGGAGACCTTCATCTTGCCGACGACCTCGTCGGTTTGGCCCGAGTCGAGAATCTCGGCCAGTGACATCGCGCCGTGCTTGAGCTTGTCCTTCACTGCCGCGCGGGCCTTGCGGGCTTCGCCCGCTTTCTCCAACGCGGCAGCGCGTTGTTCGGGGCTCAGAATGGGTAAAGCCACAGGTCACCTCAGCAAATCATCGGTTGAATATAGTTTTGGCTAGTTGCCAGCCGGCTTCTAGCGCTGTTGTTGCCTTACTGTGCCGAGCTACGCCGCCAACGACGTAGCTCGGTGACCACACGCTTTCGCGCATGCCTGGATCTCCTGCGCCGCCGCTTGCTGCAACGCGACCACGTTGAGTCCCGTTTGCAGCACCGTACGCGACACGGTTGGTAGAACCGCGCGCAGCCGCCCAGCAAAGACTATCGCCAAGTCTGCCGCCGCGGCGCCCTGGGCACCTATACCTAGGGCCAAAAATGGCCTACAGACCCCACCGATGGTGTAACCGGCGGTTCAAGGGTCTCGCCAACGATCGCTTCAATGGAACCCAACCCCGAATTGGTAGGTGCCGATTCCAAGGTGCTGAGATTGAAGGTGCCAATTTCGTCCATGATGTGCTGCGCGACTGTGACCTGCGGACTGTGTTGGGCGCATTGCACTCCGCGCCCTCGGATTGGAAGGCAATGCCAGCACGAATACCCCAGCACCGCTAGCTGCGTCACGTCAAAGCCTGCTCCAGCGCCCCACACCAAAGTAGGGGTTCGCGGTCGCTGCATCAGAAGCAAGTCCGATTATGCCGACATGTGCTACATTTGTAGCATGCTTGAAATTGCCTCTCGCGAACTCAGGAACAACACCGCCGCCGTGTTACAGCGAGTACGGGAGGGCGAAGATGTTGTGATCACAGTACGCGGCCGACAAGTTGCCCAGTTAATTCCTTTACAGCGAACTCGACGGCATTGGCTTTCCCGCCCCGCGCTGATTGCGCGACTGCGAACGTCTCAGGCGGATCCAGGTCTGAGAGACGATCTGGCCGAACTGGCCGGTGAAACCACTGACGATCTCGGTCCCGTCAGATGACTTCGCGAGGCATTCTCGATACCAACGTTTTTGCCGCCGCGGAGAGCGGACGGAACCTAGACGAGGATCGACTGCCCGAAGAATCGGCAATTTCGGTGGTCACGTTGGCCGAGCTGCACGCTGGAGTTTTGGCAGCGAAAGGCACGCACACCCGCGCAACACGGTTAGCCACCCTGAGCTCACTCTCGGATGTGCAGGTCATACCGGTAGATGAACAGGTCGCGCAGACCTGGGCTCGGATGCGTGTGTACCTTGCCGAAAGCGGACGACGGATCAACGTCAACGACCTCTGGATCGCGGCGTCCGCCGCCGCTCACAGCCTTCCGGTATTCAGCCAGGAT
Organism: Mycobacteriales bacterium; assembly: GCA_041743105.1. Classification (GTDB taxonomy): domain Bacteria; phylum Actinomycetota; class Actinomycetes; order Mycobacteriales; family QHCE01; genus QHCE01. Next base: position 6,001 of record JBGTNI010000021.1, read on the forward strand.
GACGACTTCGAACCGCTGGACGGAATCGCGGGTCTTCGCGTAGTTCGGGTCTAACCGACAGAGAGCCGCAGCGACGCGTAGCGGCCATACGCACTCCATGCGCTTGGACGGGCGGCTAGAGTGGTCGGCGAAGATACGTCAAGGAGCGACGATGGCCGATAGTAGAGATACCGCCACCCAGCCCACTCAGGGGCCAACTAGGCGATTGGTCTTCATTGACCGAGATGTGGCATGGTCTCCGGCGATGCGTGACCTTTTATTGCACTGCGAAGGTAGCGGCGGCGGGCCGATTCAGGTGTTGTGGTCGGGTAACTCCACTATGGATCCTTACGATATTGGAGGACTACGTTATGGGGAGGCACAGCAGTCGGCGCTAGAAAAACTCACCGAAGTACCAGGCGAGGCAAGGCGACGGCTGCAGCCACTCACCTCTGCGGAGCTGCGCGACCCTTTCCCACATGGCGAGGTGCGCGAACCGAATGGGGACCCGAGGGAAGCGTTCAACCGGGCGGACGTCCCGTTGAAATTTCAGGAGCAGGATTTGGGACACCCGTACTGCGTGTGGCAAGACATGCTCGCCGCAGTGCGGTGGCAGGAGGCAGCGCGAGGCCGAAAGGTCGGCCGCAGCGACATTGCTTTGCTCTCTCACAACCCTCGACACCTCGCCTTACAGCCAGCGGCCTCGGACTACGAGTCGGCCTACGATGCTAGACGGCCGCCGTGGCGACCAACCAGCTTCGGCGATTTCATGTGCGAGATGCTGGACCGTGATCCCGAAGCCACGATTACGCAGATACGCAGATACGCAGATAGCTTCCCCCTCGCGATAAAGACCACGGATCCAGACGCGCTGCTTACCAATGCGCTCGCGGCACTCGACCGGACGCACGCGAGTGGTACCGACCGTTTCGAGGCGGCGTTGCGCGCAGCAATCGCCCCGGAACCAACAGGGCTTGCCGGAAAGACGCGAACCGCTATGCGCACAGTTGGAACGCGCCTCGGGTGGCTGTCAGGCAGACGCGGGACAGGGGGCGGAACAACTCGTCGGCCATAGTCTCCGGCTGCGCTAGCTAAGGGAGTTGGTCTCACTCTTAGGTGTGGTGCATCTCCTCGCGTACCACACGACGGGCGATGTCCTCGACGTCGGCCGTCGTGAGCAGATCGGCACGTTGCTCGTGCGCGGCCTGTCGCAGTAGCCGTCGCACCAACGCCGATGTAGGGATGTGTTCGGTGGCCGCCCTACGCCGCAGCTGCGCATCAAGCTGTCGATCGATGCGCAGGTGCAGGGGAACATCCAGGGTGATGGCGTTCTCGGCAGCCTCAGCCTCGGCGGCCTCAGCCTCTTCGTGGGCCACCTCGGCACGGATCGCGGCGTGTCGTGTACGGCGTACGGCTCGATCATCGGTGCTGCTGCCAGCGGTCATGGGAGAGCCTCCTTACTGTCCAAGTAGCCGCGTAGATCAGCCCCACGCGTCTTCCACGCTGTGACGCCGGAGAAGTCGTGCGGATCGACGATGACGGTGAGCACGAACCCCGCACCCGGTGAGTAGCCAATGATCCGGACGTAGCCCACCCGGCTTCTGGGATCCGGGTGGCGCACCACCCGGTACGGATCCGCTGCCGCCTCGAACGTCCATACCGGCTCAATATCGAACGCACCCGGATATCTGCCAGAACGGCTGCGGATGTGCTCAGCATCCTCCCGGTCCCACCACAGCTCCGAAACCACACCACAACTGTAGCGCATTGCGCTACAGTTGACCAGGGTTCTTCGCTCCACTCCCAGCCCGCAAGCCGGCATGGATCTGCTGTAGCGGACGCACTCCCAGCTCCCCCCGGATCTGCGCCTCGATGCCCATCACTGCCGCGGCTATGCCCTGCACCGTAGTGACACAGGGAACGCTCGCCAGTGCGGCCGCACCGCGGATCTCGTACCCGTCCACCCGAGGCCCAGCGGTGCCATATGGCGTGTTGAAAACCAGATCCACCTCGCCGGCCTCGATCAGCCCCACCACGTCTTGATCCCCACCGGGGATACGCTCGGAGACCTTCCCCACCACAGTGGCGTCGATACCATGCCGATGCAGCACGGTCGCGGTTCCAGCTGTGGCGATGATGTCGAACCCCAGATCGGCTAGGCGTTTGATTGGGAACACCATCGCTCGCTTATCCCGATTGGCCACCGAAACGAACACTCGGCCTGAGGTGGGTAACGGATCGGAAGCAGCTGTCTGACTCTTAGCGAAGGCTCGGCCAAACGCGCTGTCCAGACCCATCACCTCGCCGGTGGACTTCATCTCTGGTCCCAACAAAGTATCGATGCCCTTCCCTTCGACCGTCCGGAAACGCTGGAACGGCAACACCGCCTGCTTCACGGCGATAGGTGTGCCCACTGGGGCGTCTCCACCGTCGCCGGTGGCGGGGAGTACCCCCTCTGCTCGGAGCTCGGAGATAGTGGCCCCCAGCATGATCCGAGCCGCTGCCCCCGCCAACGGGACACCTGTGGCTTTGGCCACGAAAGGAACCGTCCGGCTGGCTCGGGGGTTGGCTTCCAGCACATACAGCACGTCATCTTTGAGTGCGTATTGCACATTCAGCAAACCACGGACGCCTAGTTCCCGCGCGATCGCCTCGGTGTGGCTCCGGGCACGCGCGATATCGCCGGCCCCCAACGTAATCGGTGGAAGCGCGCACGCGGAATCCCCAGAGTGGATTCCCGCTTCCTCAATGTGCTCCATAACTCCACCGAGGAACACCTCATGACCGTCGCAGAGCGCATCCACATCGATCTCAATGGCGTCTTCTAGGAAGCGGTCCACTAACACCGGGTGGTCGCGGCTTACGTGAGTAGCACGTTCGATGTAGCTGGCGAGATCATGCACGTCGTACACGATCTCCATGCCCCGCCCGCCCAACACATACGACGGCCGGACCAGGACCGGGTAGCCAATGTCCTCGGCGATTACTCGCGCGTCATCGAAAGACGTCGCCAAACCATATGCCGGGGCGGGGAGCCCAGCTCGGGATAACAAGCGCCCGAAAGAACCACGATCCTCTGCCGCGTCGATCGCCTCTGGGGACGTACCCACGATCGGCAACCCGGCCGCGGCCAACCGCTTGGCCAATCCCAGCGGCGTTTGACCACCCAGCTGAACGATCACCCCCACCACTCCGGGGCCGCCGGCGGCTAGGCCACTTTCGTGCTCGGCGTGGTACACCTCTAGCACGTCTTCGAACGTCAACGGTTCGAAGTACAATCGGTCGGAGGTGTCATAGTCAGTGGAGACGGTCTCCGGATTGCAGTTCACCATCACTGTCTCGTATCGGGTGGGCTCCCCATCCGACGTCTCAACGGGCGATCCAGCGCCGTCAGTTTTGGGCGAGCTCAGCGCCATTGCGGCGTGCACACACGAATAGTCGAACTCGATTCCCTGCCCGATCCGGTTAGGACCCGATCCCAAGATCATCACTTTCGGGATTGCGCTTGGGATTACTTCGGTCTCGTCGTCGATCCCACCCTCATAGGCGGAGTAGTAGTACGGCGTGGTCGCGGCGAATTCCGCCGCGCAAGTGTCCACCGTCTTGTACACCGGACGGATGCCCAGCCGATGACGAAGTCGCCGCGCACCGTCCTCACCCGCCAGCTCAGGCCGAAGCACTGCCAGCTGCCGGTCCGAACAGCCGGCGCGTTTTGCGCGTCGCAGCAACGCGGCGTCGAGCACCGGCGCGGCCATGATCTCCGCTCGCAGCGCCACCAAGGTCGCGACCTGCCCGACGAACCAGCGGTCCATCCTCGACGCGACGACCACCTCATCTACCGAAGCGCCGTGGCGGAGCGCACGCTCCACGGTGTAGAGCCGACCATCGTGTGGGATACGGAGCGCCTCCAACGCCGCCTCCCGGTCGGACGTTTTCCCCGAAAGCGGCCCTTCTGCGGCTTCTTCGGAGACGTTTTCCCTAAAAGCGCCGTAAGAAACCGGATCTGGGGTCGTCCAGAACCCGGCGGAAGCGGTCTCGACCGAGCGCAGCGCTTTCTGTAGTGCTTCGACGAAGCAGCGGCCGATGCTCATAGCCTCCCCCACCGACTTCATGGTGGTGGTGAGTTCGGTATCGGCTCCAGGGAACTTTTCGAAGGCGAATCGTGGGACCTTCACCACCACATAGTCCAGGGCCGGCTCAAAACTGGCGGGAGTCGCCCCGGTGATGTCGTTGACGATCTCGTTCAGCGTGTACCCAATGGCCAGCTTGGCGGCGATTTTGGCGATCGGGAAGCCAGTGGCTTTCGACGCGAGCGCCGACGATCGTGAAACCCGCGGATTCATCTCGATAACCACCATCCGTCCGGTGGTCGGGTTTACGGCGAACTGGATGTTGCAGCCGCCGGTGTCCACCCCCACCTCGCGGAGGACGGCGATCCCGACATCGCGCATGTGCTGGTACTCCCGGTCGGTGAGCGTCATCGTAGGTGCGACCGTGACCGAATCGCCGGTATGGACGCCCATGGGGTCGATGTTCTCGATCGAACACACCACGACGACGTTGTCGTTCCTGTCCCGCATCAACTCCAGTTCGTACTCTTTCCACCCCAGGACACTCTCCTCGATAAGTACCTGCGCGGTGGGACTGACCGCCAACCCAGCGGTGACAATGGCTTTCAACCGCGCTTCGTCTCGCGCTAACCCTGAGCCCAAACCGCCCATGGTGAAGCTGGGTCGGACCACAACGGGATAGCCGAGCTCATCCACCGCGGTGAGTACTTCGGGCAGCGACGTGCAGGCCCGGCTCCGCGGGGCTTCCGCGCCAACGCCGGCCACGATGTCTTTGAACCGCTGGCGATCCTCGCCTCGGTTGATCGCATCGATGTTCGCGCCGATCAACTCCACGTCATACCGCTTCAGCACGCCCCGCTCATGCAGCTCTACCACGGTGTTGAGTGCGGTCTGCCCCCCCAATGTGGCCAGGATCGCGTCCGGACGTTCTCGTTCGATTACCAGCTCCACGAACTCCGGGGTGATGGGTTCGACATAGGTAGCATCGGCGAATTCCGGATCAGTCATGATGGTGGCCGGGTTGGAGTTCACCAAGCTGACGCGCAGCCCTTCCTCACGGAGAACCCGGCACGCCTGAGTCCCGGAGTAGTCGAACTCGCACGCCTGACCAATCACAATAGGCCCAGAACCAATCACCAGGACGTGGTGTAGGTCCTCACGCTTAGGCATGCGTTTCTCTCCCGTTAGGCGGCCAAGTACCCTCATCCGTTGGTGTCATGCGCCGTAGGAGGCTGGGTGTTTCCGTGAAATATCACACTGTGCGCTCAAATGACACTCCGGCGACCTGCGCTTAGCTGCTCCGCAGCTGCTGAATCGTCCAAACGGCGTGTTTGACACTAGCCTCCTAGGCGGCTAGTTGTGACACGCGCTGCTGTGACACCCCTAAAACCTCGCTGATATCGCGGCGGCTGAGCCCCTCGGATTCCAGCCTCGCTACCAGCGCCTTCGCCCGATCGGCGGTTTCCCGCTGAAGCCGCGCCGCTTCGATTCGCGCAACTCTGATGTTTCGAAGCTCCGCGAGCTCATCGGATGGCAGCGCAACATCGACGTCAACGCCGAAAGAGTTCGGCTCTACCTCTAGGCCCAGGCTTAATGCATCTCGGATCATCGGCTCCACCTCAGCCAGGTTTCGGGCCTGACTGAAAACACCCGGCACCTCGGGCACTGTCAGCACCCAGTATTTTTCGCCACGCGCAGCTACGACTTTGTACGTTTTCACCGCCACCACTTCTCTCCGAGTTTCCCTTGAACCTGCTTAAAGATCTCAGCTGCAAGGCGTTCGTCCAATTGATTGTGCCGCGGAACCGTCGTCCACTCATTGTCAAGCCAGAGTTTGGTGTGATTACCACCTTCTTCTAGGCGGAAAGCAACGTTGGCTTCCTTTGCTGCTTGCCGTATCCGCTTTAGGAGGTCTCGCCGTCTCACCCGCAAATGCTAGCCCACCTAGATTAGAGTAACAAGCCGATCTAGTGGAAACTTTCACTGGGCTTTCTCCATCAGCTCTAGGAAGCGGTCGAATAGGTACCCTGCATCATGCGGACCGGCTGCCGCCTCCGGGTGGTACTGGACGGAGAACGCCGGAGTATCCAGGCAGCGAAGTCCCTCGACAACGTCGTCATTCAGACACACGTGGCTAATCTCGACCCGGCCAAACTCCGCACTCATCGCGGCACCGTCCGCGCCATTCGAAGACACCGGCACTTCGACAGCGAAGCCGTGGTTATGTGCGGTGATCTCCACCTTCCCAGTGCTCCGGTCTAGCACCGGTTGGTTGATGCCGCGGTGTCCGTATCGAAGCTTGAACGTCCCGAATCCCAGCGCGCGACCCAGGATTTGGTGCCCGAAGCAGATACCGAACAACGGGATCTTCCGGCGTAGCACCTCACGCGCCAAACTCACCGGGTGATCCGCCGTCGCCGGGTCGCCGGGTCCGTTGGAGAAGAACACCCCGTCGGGGGTACCACTCAATAGTTCGTCAATGGAGACACCAGCCCCGAAGACCTGCACCTGCGCGCCACGCCGGCTCATCTCTCGCGGTGTGTTCCGCTTCAGCCCAAGGTCCACCACCGCCACTCGTGACCGCTGTGCACCTACCGACTCAACGACATACGGCTCCGCGGTAGTGACCTCACCGCACAGATCGGCGCCAAGCATCCCCGGTGCAGCCCGGACCCGCTCGGCGAGCACGTCGGCGTCAAACTCCACAGTGGAGATGGCCGCCCGCATCGAGCCGTGCTCTCGGACATGTCGGGTCAACGCCCGGGTGTCAATGCCGCTGATTCCCACCACGCCCGCCTTAACGAGCCGGTCCGCAAGGCTCCCGGAGGCACGCCAGTTGGAGGTCGTGGGCGAGGGCTCGCGGACCACGTACCCAGCCACCCAGATCGCGGATGACTCGTCGTCTTCGTCGTTGACTCCGGTGTTCCCGATGTGTGGCGCGGTCATCACCACGATCTGCCGTCGATAAGACGGGTCGGTCAGGGTCTCCTGATACCCCGTCATCCCGGTGTTGAAGACCACTTCGCCAAACGTCTCGCCGCGGGCGCCGTACGCCTCGCCCACGAAAGCTCGACCGTCTTCGAGTACCAGGAGCGCCGCTTGTATGCCGTCGTTCACGCCCAGGCTCCTGTCGCCTCGATGCCACTGTGTGTCTGCACAAGCTTGCCGTCCAGCACCGTCGGCCGACCTCGCAGAAAGGTGGCCACCACCGCGCCGGGAAGCATCATGCCGACGTACGGGCTGTTGCGCGATTTGCTCACCAAGGCATCGGTCTCCACGACGGTCGAGGCATCGGGGTCGACCAGCACCAGGTTCGCCGGTTCCCCGGCCGCAAGTGGTCGGCCGTGGTCGGGCAGACCGGCGATCTCCGCCGGCTGTTCGCTCATCACCCGAGCGACCCCACGCCAGTCGAGTAGACCCGCGGTCACCATCGTCTCGACGACAACGCTCAGCGCGGTTTGCAGCCCAAGCATGCCGTGTCGGGCCGCGTCCCACTCGCAGTTCTTTTCATGATCGGCGTGCGGGGCGTGGTCGGTGGCGACACAGTCGATGGTGCCGTCGGCCAGTGCCGCCCGCAGGACCGCAGCATCGGCGTCGGTGCGCAGTGGCGGGTTGACCTTATTGACCGGGTCGTAGCTATGCAGTCGGTCATCGGTGAGGAGCAGATGGTGGGGGGTGACTTCGGCTGTCACATCGGTACGGCGTGCGCGAGCCCAACGCAGCACCTCGACGCTGCCCGCCGCCGAGACATGGCAGATATGCAGTCGCGCACCCGCCGTTCGTGCCAGCATGCAATCGCGGGCGATGATCGACTCTTCCGCGGCGGCGGGCCATCCGGAAAGCCCGAGCCGAGCCGCGATCTCACCCTCGTGAGCTTGCGCCCCGATCGTGAGCCGCGGATCCTCGCAATGTTGGGCGACCACCGCGCCCAACGCCGTGCAGTACTCCAGGGCCCGACGCATCAGCAGCGGGTCGGAGACGCAGGAACCGTCATCCGAGAAGATCCGCACCCTTGCGGCGCTGCGGGCCATATCACCGAGTTCGGCCAGCTTCTTGCCCGCCAGCCCTATCGTCACAGCGCCTATAGGGTGAACATCGGTCAACCCGACTTGCTGTCCGCGTCGCCAAATGTGCTCCACCAATACGGCGGTGTCGGCGACCGGGTCGGTATTGGCCATCGCGAAAATCGCCGTGTAGCCACCCAGCGCCGCGGCGGCCGATCCCGTCTCGATCGTCTCGGCGTCCTCCCGACCAGGCTCGCGCAGGTGGGTGTGCAGATCGACCAGGCCGGGTAGGGCGATGAGGCCGCCCGCGTCGCGAATTTGCGCCCCGACGGTGAAGAGTTTCGGCCCGATCTCGGTGATCACCCCGCCGGCTATCGCGACATCGACCGGCTGGCCTTCGCCGTACGGCAGTACTCCACGCAGCAGAAACTGTTCCACTCAACCCTCCCGTTCGCCGGCAATGAGGTGCTGCAGCACGGCCATCCGAACATGAACCCCGTTGTGGACCTGTTCGTTCACCATCGTGCGGGGCGAATCGGCCACGGTCGAAACGATCTCCATCCCGCGTAGCATCGGTCCCGGGTGTAGTACCACCGCATGCGGCGGCAGCAGGGCCAGCCGCGCTTCGGACAAACCGTACGCGATCGCGTACTCCCGAGCGGACGGGAAGAAAGCCCCGTGCATCCGTTCGGCTTGGACTCGCAGCATCATGACCGCGTCGCTGGCTGGAAGGGCCTCGTCGAGGTCGTGACCCACCGATACCGACCAGTTGCGCACCCCGGTGGGGAGCAGCGTGGGTGGTGCGACCAGATGTACCGACGCACCCAGCGTCGCCAGCAGCGCGACGGCCGAACGCGCCACCCGGCTGTGCAGCACATCGCCGACGATGCTGATCCGCTTGCCGTCGAGGGCGCCCAGCCTCTCACGGAGAGTGGCGGCATCGAGCAGGGCTTGAGTCGGATGCTCATGCGTTCCGTCACCGGCATTCACCACGCGGGTGCCACCCAGAGGTCCGCTGCCCCCCGCCTCTTCGAGCCAGTGGGCTATCCGTTGCGGGGCACCGGACGCCGGATGGCGCACCACCACACAGTCCGTTCCCATCGCGGCGACGGCAAACGCCGTGTCGCGCAGCGATTCACCCTTCGCCACCGATGAGCCCGCCACCGATATGTTGACCACGTCGGCGCTCATCCACTTGCCTGCAATCTCGAATGAGGCGCGCGTCCGGGTGGAGTTCTCGTAGAACAGTGTCACGATGGTGCGTCCGCGCAGAGTCGGCAGCTTGGGCACCTCGCGCTCGAGAAGGCTTTCCTTGAGGTGATTCGCCGTGTCCAGGAGAGTTTCAGCAGTCGCCCGGTCGAGGTCGGCGGCGCTAAGGAGATGCCGCATGTTCACCGTCCGCCACTCGTCGCGCCGCTCCCGAGTTGGGGCTCCTGACCGGTGGTAAGCAGCACCGCGTCGGTGCCGTCGGTTTCGGTGAGCTGAACCCGGACACTTTCGCGGCGTGAGGTGGGAAGGTTCTTCCCCACGTAATCGGCGCGGATGGGAAGTTCCCGATGACCCCGGTCCACTAGCACCGCAAGCCGCACAGCGGCCGGGCGGCCGAGTTCGCGCAGCGCGTCCAGAGCGGCGCGCACGGTTCGACCCGAATACAGCACGTCGTCGACCAACACAATGTGTACGCCGTCGACCCCACCGAGCGGTAACAGTGTGTGTCCAGGTTCGCGGCTGCCGCGCAGTGCCTTGTCATCGCGGTAGGCGGTGACGTCGAGACATCCGTGGGCGACCGGGTCGCCGCTGAACTCATGCATACGTTCGGCAAGGCGCGTGGCCAACGGTGCGCCCCGAGTGAGGATGCCGAGTAGAAGCGGTGGACCGCCACCATTGGTGTGTTCCAGAATTTGGTGTGCAATGCGGGTGATGGCTCGGGCCATAGCCTCGGCATCGATCACCGACTTGACGGCGGACCCGGAGTTAGTAGCGGACCCCGGTCCAATAGAAGATATGCGGGCAGGCACAGTCCGATCACGCTCCTTCCTCGCCTCACTGGACGAGCCTTAAAGGATGCAGACTCTCAGTGAGAGACGTTATCACGCGGGCTGCTGGACCGGCGTCGCATACGCAGGAACGTGGAAGTTTCCCGATAGGTACAGCTTGCTGTACCGTCCAGTTCCAGCAATACCTGCGGCTTCCCGCCCATATAAGTGCAAGACGGAGACCTGAGTTCATGGCCTTGGAAAAGCTGGAGATCTCGATCGAACGTTTCTCCAGCGACCTCACGTCTCTTGCTGAACTCGTCGACGACACTCGGCCCGGCTGGACTCGGACCGCCCTCAGCGAGACCGAACGAGCCGGACGGGACTGGCTGATACAACGCATGCGTGGCGCCGGCCTGGATGTAAGAGTCGACGTTGCCGGAAACGTCATCGGTACCTTAGCTGGCCGTCACAACGGACCCCACCTCGTCACCGGATCACATATCGATACGGTAGATGGTGGCGGTCGCTATGACGGAATGGCGGGTGTGCTCGGCGCCATCGAAGCCATCGAAGCGATGGCCGAGGCGGGAATCCAGCTCGATCATCCGCTGCGAGTTGTTGGCTTCTTCGGCGAAGAGGCCAACGAGTTCGGTCTCGCCCACTTCGGTAGTCGCGCTATTGCCGGCACTTTGCTCGACAGCCACCTTGCGTTGACGAACAGGGACGGTCACACGTTGGCTCAGGCATTGGCCGCTCATGCCGCCATCGACCCGGAGCTGTGCATGCGAGCACGGTGGTCGCCATCCGACGTTGCTGCTTATGTCGAGCTGCACATCGAGCAGGGCCCGCTGCTGGAACATCACGGCCGCTCCATCGGGCTCGTTACCGGCATCGCCGGAGCCCAGCGATTCGTCGCCTCTTTTACCGGGCGACCCGACCACGCAGGAAGCACTCCCATGGACCGCCGTCAGGATGCGCTCTGTGCCGCGGCAAGCGTGGCACTCACGGTGGAGCACGTGGCCCACGACAACCTCGGGGGGGTCGCCACCGTTGGCAACATCGCGGTCACGCCGGGGGCAAGCAACGTTGTCCCCGGCTATGCCGAGCTGATCGGCGATATGCGCAGCCTCGACCCGATGTGGCTTTTGAGCCGACGTGAAGATCTCGAGCGAGCAGCACGAGAGGCGGGGGCCGAGCGGTCGGTCAATGTGTCCATAGCGTGGCCCTCCGTTGCCGATCCCGTGCTATTCACTGATCCCGTGCAGCGAGTTATCGGAAGCGCTATCGCGGCCACAGGTCACGACCCGCTACCGATCACCAGTGGAGCTGGGCACGACGCGCAAGAAATGGCGATGTTAGGCCCGGCGGGCATGATCTTCGTACCCTCGCACGACGGACGAAGCCACTGCCCGGAGGAGCACACCGATCTGAGCGACCTCGCAGCTGGAGTGCAGGCGCTGGTCGAAGCATTACTGGCGTTCGACCGCTCACCAGGCTAAAAGAGCCCGCCCGCACTACGGGCCGACTGGCGTGGAATGGACGCACGTCACATCAAATCGGCATGACGGTCGTCGCGATCCTCTACGCTCGAAAAGCCCAGCGCACGGGGAAGGGGGCAGCAATGACCACCGATGCCTACGACGCGGGGCATAGTCAGTGGCGTGCGTTGATTAGCCGGGCACGCATGCTGACGGTGATAGACAAAGCGACGGCCAATCTTCGGCATCACAGGATCGCTCGCACCTACCGCACTCACGAGGCCGCCGACGCGCTGGTCGTCCAGCTAAACGAAGTCTGGCAGCGAGAACGATTCAAGGCCAGAGCCCACATCCGTTCACCGCAACCATCCGAGGTTCACCGCGATGAGCTAACAACGCTGCTAGAGCGACCGCGGCTGGAGCGAGTGCGGCTGGAGCGGCCACTGCTAGAGCGACCATGGCGGGATGTGCCGTGCCAGCACATCGCGGCACTGAGCGGATATCTGTCGGCATTCAGCACACGTGACTACCCCGCCGGTCCACGCGAACTGTCCACCATTCTCCTCAAAGCACGTGAGCTACTCACCTACCCAACGTTCCCGCTGGAGATAGCCACGCGAGCGCAGCAGCTCGAGTGGAGTGGCCGGCTGGGCGAGGATGCACTGGGCCAGTTGGGTATCGGCTCCAACGTCCTACTGGGTATGAGCATTGCCCACGACCAGCATAGTGACTGCTTCATCGGTGTTAGCGCGCCACCGCCGTCCGAGCAGCTTCAGCCGAGGCGGTATTCACCCGAGAAGCTGCGCGTCTGGGTGCTCCCCGACGACCCCGCCGACGCCCATCACGTAGGCTCAATGGCGAATTTGGCTTTGCGTGCCGGCGAGCAGCCGGGAGTCCGTTCCATCCTGGTGGTGCCCCGAGGTACGCGAACGATGGCCGACGTGCAGCATCGGGCAAGAGTTGCCGAGCTGATCACGCATAGCAGCCAGAACGCCGACTACTACGCCAAACCCCGGTACGAACCTGGTGCTCCGAGCACGCCGCCGGTCGCGCTGGTCACCGGAGATAAGTGGCAAACGCGCATCCCAGACCTGGTAGAGACCCTGCGCGGTGAACGTCGGCCCAACCTCCGCGCGAAGCCCGGGCTCCAAGCTCTCCGCGTGGTACCTACCGCGACCGCGAATGATATGGACGGGATCGAGTACGTGCTGCGCGAGCTACAACAGCTGGCCGGTCAGACCCGCCGCAGGCAACGCCTAAAGCGGGGTATCCAAACCGCGCAAGACGTTGTCCGGGCCGCCGGAGACTTCGCCGTCGGCAACCGTACGGTATTCGACGCGGCGGGCAGAAGGCTGAACACTTACCGGATGAAGCGGAGGGACCCGCGCTAGCCCGTTAGCGGCCCGGCCTTCTCGGCTTGCCCGGCCTGCCTTTCCTTCGTCCGCCGCCCGCCAACGGACGCCAGAGAGTTCGCTTGGAGGCAGGCGGCGCGGCGTTCATCTGCTGGTTCATGTCCCTCGCGGTGCGGACTTCGGCCTCTGCTAGAGCATCGGCGGCCCCCCGCCGGCGAATAGTCTGATTAGCGGTCGAATCCGCCGAAAAAATAGCGGTCGCGGGCGAAACAGCTACATTCACCGTATCCGGGGGCTTTCGACGGCCACTGCCGGCCGCAGCCGGGTTATATGGATAGCGGTCGGCGTAAGTAGCTAGCAGTCTGCCGGCGAACTCCAATCCCGCATCGGAGTTCGCCGGTAGGTAACCGACAACCCCCACCCCTTCATGCCCGGAATCCTCCACCACCGAGGCGCCACCGGCTCCCCGAATCGCTCGATCCGCCTCGTCGACGAAGGCTGCTGTCTTCGCTTCGTCCGGCGTCAGATACGGCTCCGATGTAAACTCACGCGCCCGTATAACGGTCACGGGGCGCTCCGCGGCGAGTTCTCCGACCGCCCAGTTTTGTGCCGCTTCTCGGTCGGTGGAGACTCCACCGTAGCCGCGTCTTGCGTAAAGCAATGCTGCCATCGCACCTTTTATTAGCTCGCCTTCGGCCAAGGTGAAACCGCGCGGATTATCGGTAGCGTTTCCGAACACCGCATATCGACCACTGCCGTCGCCGCCGAAAGCCAGCGCGTGTACACCCGCGTCTGCCAAAGCTGGGCTTACCTGTCTAATCTGCTCACCGTATAGTGTCGTCGTGTTCGATAGCCCAAGTTCATTACCTATACGGTGTCGAGCACGCTCAAGCTGCTGCGCAAGCCCTGAGCCGTTCTCGGCGAGCCAGGCGCCCAGCTCGGGGTCGCATGCCACGCCGACACGTTGGGCGTCTCCCACGAGCAGCACAAAACTCGCCGGAGTCCCACCGGGCTGCTGCGTGCGGGCGATATTGTTACCCGAGCTGGTGTTGTACGCGTAGGCGGCTGTCTCGGCACGCACCATTGCGGCGGCACCGGCGATGAAGTTGTCGTAATCCCAGTGCGGCGAGTCGGGTAGCTCTGGTGGGTACTGATGACCGGTACGCAGACCACGAGGAACCTGCCGAAGAGCCGCGGATAGCTCGGCGGCCACACTGGCGGCATCCAGTTGCGGAGGTAATGCGAGCTGTCCGTCACGTGAGCCAACCACCACAATGCGGCCATCCGGTAACAACCCCGCCAGCGCCGACCGCGCGTAGTAGCCGGCGAACATGTGGCCGCACGTCTCGTTGTCCAAGCTCCATGGTCCCTCGATTGTCTTGAACAACGGGTCATCAGGACCTCGATCGCCGAGGGGATGAGCACCGGCTCCCACCCCGGCAACGTGGCGCCAGCGTCGAGGCGGGTTGCCACTGCGCCGGAGAACGATTAGATCCCCCGCACCATACGGCAGCCCTACGGGTTCGGTCATATGTCACATTCTGCTACGGAACAGCGGCGGCGGCGGCAGAACCCCGGAGTCGCACAAGATGCCGAGCCCGCCACGACGGTGACTCAGTATGTTGCCAAGACCCGCGCGGGTGAGGCCTCCAGGGCTAACCGCAGCGGAAGCGCGATCACCTGAAAGGACTCGACGCCTGCTAGTTGTTCCAGACCTACCAGGTTCTCAATGATCAGCACGTCACCGGCTAGCAGCGTCTTGTGGATGGGAAAAGGTTCATCGTCGATGCTGCCCGCGTCGATACCCACGGCTTTTACGCCCAGACCGACGAGCCGTTGGGCGACATCGACATCAATCGTGGGTACGAGGTCGTAGTAGCCCGCTTCCCAGACGCGAGCACTGAAACCCGTCCGCAGCAGAACAATGTCGTCGGCCCGAACGTCGGACAGGTCGGCCGGGCCGCTTGTGATGTCTACCAGGCAGCCGCGGCCCAGAAAACGGTCGGGACCGTATGCCTCCAGGCCCGATGCCCCCTCGAGCATGTGCGCGGGCGCGTCCACGTGCGTACCGGCATGGGTACCGATCCGGAGCGCATGACCGAGACAGCCTGAGGTGGCAAAGTCCTCCGAGACCTGAATGTCGATGGCCGGATCGCCGGGGTACACCGGAGTCTCCGCCGACAGTGGCATGGTGAGGTCAACGATCACAGGACCATCCTGCCAAACCCCCATCGTTGCCCTAGACCTAGATATGAGTACCGCTCCCTGTCGGTAGCCCTACTATGGGTCGTCGGCGAGGCGAGCGGCTCGGCCTTGCAGGTAGCGCCGCTCCTGAAGGCTGGTGGTTCGGCGTGCAGCCGCCTCATATGAGGTGCGTGCCGCGCCGCGGTCACCTGCCATCTCCAGCAGGTGGGCGCGCACGGCGTGGAGACGGTGATGCTCGGTCATACGGCCATCTGCCTCGAGTTTTTCCAGCAGAGTCAGGCCGGCGTGTGGGCCCTGGACCATGGCGAGCGCTGCCGTGCGATTCAGCCGCACTATGGGATTGTCGGAGATCGCTATCAGTAACTCATACAGCGCGAGGATCTGCGGCCAGTCGGTCTCCTCGAAGCGCGTAGCCTCATCGTGAACCGCGGCGATCGCCGCCTGTAGTTGGTAAGGGCCGATCTCCTGTCGACTCAACGCTGCAGTGACAAGCGCGACCCCCTCGGAGATATACGCGGAACTCCATAGGCTGCGATCTTGTTCGGCTAGCGGGATCAAACCGCCATCGGGCCTGGTGCGGGCAGGACGCCGGGCGTCGGTGAGCAACATGAGCGCGAGCAGCCCCATTACCTCACTGTTGTTAGGCAGCAGCTGATAGAGCAGGCGGGCGAGCCGGATCGCCTCAGCCGCCAGTTCAGCACGATGCAAGCTCGGACCCGAAGTGCTGGTGTATCCCTCGTTGAAGATGAGATACAAGACGTGCAGCACGGCGCTGAGCAGTTCTGGGCGCTGCGAGGCCGGCGGCACGCTGAACGGAACATTGCTGGCTTTAATGCGTTGCTTGGCCCTACTGATGCGCTGGGCCATGGTCGCTTCGGGCACGAGAAAGGCATAGGCGATCTCCGCCGTGGACAAGCCACCCACGGCTCGCAAGGTGAGCGCAATCCGCGACGCCGACGAGAGCACGGGGTGACAGCACATGAATAGCAGGATGAGTGTGTCATCGGATTCCGATAGCGGCTTGGCATCAGCGGGAGGCGCCAGAGACTGTTCGCTCAGCATCCGGGTGGCTACTGTGTCTTCGCGGCGTTGCCGGGCCTGCTCTTGCCGCAGGAGATCGGTCATCCGGCGGGAAGCGACTGTGACCAACCAGCTTCGCGGATTCTCCGGAAGGCCTTCGTGTGGCCACTGGGTGACGGCCGCGAGTAACGCTTCCTGCACTGCATCTTCGGCGGTGTCAAAGTGGCCGTAGCGTCGCACCAACGCGCCGAGGACCCGCGGCGCCAATTCGCGCAGCAGGCCCTCGGCCTTAACGTTGGGCACAGTCCCATCATGGCTCGGGAGGGACGTAGGCGAGTGACGCACGGGGCCGCCGGTCACTCCAGGACTATGGGTAGTGCCGCGAATCCATTCATCATTAGCCCCGGGTTGCGGGCGGGCTCGGTGTCCGGGTCGGCGAGGCGCAGGTGAGGGAACCGCTTAATCAGCGCTCCGAGCGCGATCCGGCCCTCCAGCCGAGCCAGCGGTGCGCCGAGACAGTGATGCATGCCGTGGCCGAACGCCAGGTGCTGCGCCGGTGGCCGAGTGACGTCGAGCCGCGTCGGCTCCGAGAACTGTTTCGGGTCACGGTTGGCTGCAAGCAGCGCGGGCAACACCACCTCCCCTGCCGGGATCGTGACTCCGCCGATCCGCACCGGCGCGGCGGTCATCGAGGGCATCGCCACCAGCAACGGCCCGTCGAAGCGGAGCAGTTCCTCAACGGCCGCGGGCAGCCGATCGGGTTCGGCACGCAGCAATTGCATCTGGTCTGGGTGGGTGAGCAGCGCGTACATCCCGCCGCAGATCAAGTTCACCGTGGTTTCATGGCCGGCGATGAGTAGCAGATAAACCATCGAACTAAGCTCATCCTCGGACAGCCGGTCGTCCTCCTCGCGCACTGCGATAAGGGCCGAGAGTAGATCGTCAGCCGGCTCGGCGCGCTTCTCGGCGATCAGCTCCCGGATGTAGTCAACCATCGCCGTGGCGGCGTCGGCGAACGTCTCGACCGGGTGCACCGACGCATTCACCACAATCCCCGACCACCGTTTGAAATCGTCCCGCCGCCCAGAGGGCACGCCCAACAACTCCGTGATCACAGTGATCGGCAGCGGGTAACCGAACGCCGCGATGAGGTCGATGGGCTTCCCATCGACGCCGGCGGCCGCAAGGTCGTCGAGGAGAGCGTCGGTGATCTCCCTAATGCGAGGTTCGAGCGCATCCGTCCGCCTGCGGGTAAACGCCGCCGCCACCAGGCGCCGGAGCCGAGTGTGATCCGGCGGATTCGTGCTCAGCAAGTGCTGGTAAAGCGCGGCGTCGACGTCGGCGGAGAGAGCGTCACGGTGGGAGGCACTACGGTGCGGATTGCCCCCCACCTTGACGACGTCGGGGTGCGCCAGCACCTCGCGGGTCTCGGCATATCCGGTCACCAGCCAAGCGGGGACGCCAGTGAACAACACGACCCGCTGCACGGGCCCGGCCGCGGCTAGCTCGGCGAACGCGGCGTGCCGCGCTCGCGCGGTGGTCTCGGTGAACGGCGACGGGGGTGAAGTTGTAGTCACGGAGTCTCCTCGGTCGGAACGTTTGCCGGCTGGAGTGGACTTGCTCTGTTCCTGTCTTGTGCCGATTGGCACGACGGTAGATGCGGTGGGTGGGGGCAGGGCGTTGATGGACCTCGGCTAGCCCTAGGCGCCCACATCAGCTTGGCGTCGAGGATCCCGAACTCGTTGCGTTCCTACCGCACCCCCCGACTTAATATATGTGCGATTGCCCGCCAGGGCTATGAATATCGGGGGCGTTGGTACACCTTCAGCAACGATGCCAGCCGCGCCGCGTATCGAAATGTACTAGCGGAGACGGCGACCAACTGAGCTAATCCGAAGCTAATCTCCGCCCTTAGGCAGCGTTCCAGCTGGTCACAGTGGTGGGTCGCGTGGGACTCGAACCCACAACCCACGGAGTAAAAGTCCGTTGCTCTGCCAATTGAGCTAGCGACCCGCTAGGTAGGTTAGCTGAGTCCAGACATCGAGGCTCGGCGGGTGCGGCTCAGCGCCACGATCTGGCATCGGCCGCTACCACGCCTGCGCGTCACGCGAACCCCGCGTACGCGCGCTGGCGAGCCATCAGGCTATGCTTGGCTCGCTCTCGACGGCTACATCACGGCGTCGGCGTGGCCACACGTTACATATGTGATGTGGTATGCAGCAGACGGTCGTGGCAGCGCCCCCATCGTCTAGCGGTCTAGGACGTCGCCCTTTCAAGGCGGTAGCACGGGTTCGAATCCCGTTGGGGGCACGGCCAGGGAATATTCCTGGTATGACTAGAGAACGTTTCTGGTCCCGTGGAGCAGTTCGGAGTGCTCGCCGCCCTGTCAAGGCGGAGGTCGCGGGTTCAAGTCCCGTCGGGACCGCACAGCGTGCGGTAAGTTCCACGCCGGGCCAGGTAGCTCAGTCGGTACGAGCGTCCGCCTGAAAAGCGGAAGGTCGCCGGTTCGATCCCGGCCCTGGCCACAGCGGTGAACTGCATGTATGCCAATTCTTGGCCGTGAATTCCTGTTGATTTCACTGTTCTGACGGCAATCTTGACGGCAACATCCATTTCAGCCGCATTCACAATACAGGGCGGGCAGCCCCCAAAACTGACTCTTATGGGTGAGACTGAGCTCAAGCTCCCTTCGTGTGGCGCCGAAGGCGTACTCGGATAGGGCAATCCTTCTAGTAGCAGCCAGGAATACCCTATGAAGCAGTCACCGTCTGCACAGCTAGGCCAAATCGGCGAGGGCTTTGTCAGCCTTTTCTTCAATGTCATCGGTTGGGGTCCTGCAACTATAGGGGGTCATGATCTCGGCACCGACTTGTTCGTTCAACTACGCGACGAGGCCATGAACGACCTTGGATTAGTTATCGGAATACAGGTCAAAGCTGGAAACTCATGGTTTAACTCACCGGCCACAGAAGGCGGCATAGCCGGTTGGTGGTTCAAAGAGCCAAACCATAAGCATGCCGAGTATTGGATTGGCCATCAAAACCCTCATATTCTTGTGATGGTTAACGAGGACAGATCGACAACTGCCTGGGTCAATCTCTCGAGCGAAACCATCAAGAAAACTGGTAAAGGCATCAAGGTATTCGTGCCTGATACTCAAACTCTGGATAGAAGATTCAAAAGTCAGTGGATTGATTGGGCTGGGCGTCACCGTAAGAACCAGTGGCACGAGGGCTCACGTTGGAACTTCTCGGTAGAACAGATTCCGGAGAACGATTGGGCCAGGCATGCGCTGCTAACACCCCGCCTCGTTGCACCACATCCCAATAAGGATACGAACGCCGCCTTCTCCTGGCCAGAAGCAGTAGCGGTGTGCGTCGAGGGTGAACCACATCGACGGGAGCAATTCTCATCGCAAGGAACCGGGATATTAGATCCAAGCCAGGCCGCAGAATCTGACTCGCACGGCTGGCGACTTGCTTCCGCCATCTACACCTGGGTCACGACGGGCGAGGCAACTCCATTTGAGGCCTTGCGCGCGCTTCAAATGACCGACGACCTTCGCGCTGCCGCATCGATCTGTGAGTCCCTCGCCCTCGCAGACAACGACCGACTATCCGAAGCATTAGAGATTCTGACTAGTACCGAAATATGCGAAACAGCTGCTATCGAGGTGGAGTGGCTCAACGTACACAAAGCGGTAGTCCTGGCTGAACTCGGACGTTCCGCAGAAGCACTCGAGCATGCGCAGGCATCGGCCCTCCAGCTTGGCGCACTTGGATCCAACGTGACCGTGAGCGCGATCATGGCCGCCGCCGTGTCCGTGCTGTTCGAACTTAGTGATCCCTTTGCGCCACCCCTAGAAACCTTGTTGCCCGCTATAGATAACACAGCTTCGTGGTGGCGTAGTCAATCGACGGCCGTTGGCCTAGAAGCAGCTGTCAAGGAACAGTTCAGGAATTGGACTCGCGAAAAATCGGCGACTCTCGGGGGTGGAAACACCGCGCACAACAAGCTCTTCTCCTCGGCGCTCATCGCGCGGCTAAGTGGATCGCACGGACGCTGGCGTGCCGCTGCTTCCCTGCAAGCCAAGGTGGACTTGTGCATACAAGCTCGGCGGCCAATTTCAGCGGTGGATTCTCTCGATCTTCTGCGTAGGGCAGGTGACCACGATGCTCTCTCTAAAGCCATAACACGAATAAAGCTGTACGACGATCCTCGTGTGTTAGTTGAACTAGCGCGCACCGTAGAACCGCAATCGATGACTAAAACTTCACACCGAGCCGATCTCGAGGTCCTTCGCAGAGTCGGCTCCTACCTCTCTACGGAAAACGCGACCAGTTGGCTTAACACATTGACTCCAGTCCTCGGAAATCCTTCGCCCCTACTAGTGCGGTACTTGCCGCGTTACAGAGTGCACTCGGTCCTTCTAGCGGCAATATTCGGACTCTTATCCCACGCCGAACCGCGCCATATCGATCAAATCGTAACCTTTCTCGTCGAGCTGCCTGGCGATGCTGACCAGCTACTTCAAGAACAAATATCTCGCCACATCGACGACCTCAAGCCCCTACTCACCTCCGAACAGAAAGCTCTAGTGCTCGAACGGGCTAGTTCCCTAGATGCTGATTCGTGGTTGAAGTGGCCACTCTTGCAGCTGGGAAGTAACAGCGACAGGACCAACGTTCCTGGACTACGGGAAGCGCTACTGCAGGCAAATATGTTTGCGCTCGAATCAGTAGATCTCGCGGCCCTTGAGCCCGACGAAGTCGAGGCGTACCTGGTCCGATGCCGTGAAGTAATGTCCTATATGGAGGATGAGGTAGCAAATCGGATACACCAAGGCTACGGGCACGACTTTCCTCGCGTTTACGCGTTGCTGGCCCTGCTCCGCCCGCAGCAGACAGACTGGGGATACCTAATTGGATTCCTTGCAAACCCCGTGGTCACTGATAGCCGCAAGCGAGAAGCCTGCAAGGCACTTAGCGCGCATCGGAAGCAAATTGAGCCACAATCACAGACCCTGTTGGCCCAGTCGCTAGAACAGCTTCTTCAAGGAGAGCGACAAAGAGCGGCCGAACCATTGCTCGCCTTATGGGAAGAGCCCGGCGGCGCCGCACTCGAAGAGCTATTTCTTGAACTCGTCGACCCGGCCACAGACCTTTGGGACAGAACGCTCACTGAAATGATCGATGGGAACTCCACCGCCCGGTGTGACGCCGCGGACTTCATGGGCAGACACAGTGGCTATGGGGAGTGTGGATTTAAGGGTGCTTGGTGTCAAGTCGTGGTAGCAACGTTGTCGGTTAGTTGTTTCATGAATACTTCTCGTGGGGTGAGGTATCCGAGTGTGTGGCGTGGGCGTTCGTTGAGTTCTTCGGCGATCGTGGTCAGGTAGGGCTGGTGGTTGGGGATCTCGATGCCTTTGGGTAGGTATTCGCGGATAAGTCCGTTGGTGTTTTCGTTGCTGCCGCGTTCCCATGGCGAGTGGGGATGGGCGAAGTACACGGGGAGTTTCGTGGCCAGTGTGAGCGCGGCATGGTTGGCCATTTCGGTTCCTTGGTCCCACGTCAACGATCTGCGCACCATCTGCGGTAATCCGTTGATGTGGGCGATGAGGACATCGGCGAGAGGATCGGCTTTCTTACCGTCGGGTAGGGCCAGGATGATGGTGAATCGGCTCGTGCGCTCCACGAGGGTAGCTGCGGCGCTTTTCCCGCCCTTGCCGATGATCAAGTCTCCTTCCCAATGGCCAGGCACCCGACGATCAGCGATCTCGGCAGAGCGGGCATCGATACTGGTCATGCCGATGATCCGGCCACCAGCACGCTCACCAAGACGTGTACGTGGTTTACGTCGGGTCCGTTTGGAACGCAACAAAATTCCTGATCTAGCCAGCTCCCCTTTAGGCAGGGCGTAGATCCACCGGTAGATCGCCTCATGCGAGACCGTGCGACCTTCGGCGTCGGGAGATTTACTCATACGCTCTAGCGTTGGCTCACACGCCTCTCGGTGCAAGCGTCCCGCGATCTGCCGTGGCGTACGCGAGCGCCGCAAATCAGCACGTACCCGAGCGGAAAGTACCGGGTCGCAATCAACCTTACGGGCCTGTGGACGCGAACGGTTCCTGGCCGCCTGGCAATCAGCACGAACCGGGCGGTACCCGCAAGTCTTGGTGGCATTCCTTCGGCGCTCACGCCACACGACCGTACGATCACGCCCAATCCTGGCACCGATCTCCCGATCCGACAGGCCCGCTATCACCCCCACAGCAATCTCAGCCCGATCATCAAACGTCAACACCCGCCGCAGCATCACAACCCCACCCACCAGCAATGTTGCTACGACGCTATGACACCGCC
>JBGTNI010000022.1:0-27543 GCA_041743105.1 Mycobacteriales bacterium
CGGCGACACGTTCGACGAGACGGGCGGGATCGCCCGCGGCGCGTACCCCGACGGGTGCGGCGGGTAGCGCGGCTGCCACTTGGGCCGCGAACGTCGCAAGCGGCAGCGGTGTCGCGAGCTGCCCAACCCGGCCAAGACCGGTGCCGCGTCCATTAGGCGCTAGCTCGATCACGTCGAAGGCGGGTTCCTCATACGGGTGTGCCTGCCACAGTGCGGCTAACACTTCGGCGCGACGGGCGCGCGGCATGACGGTATCGATCCGGGTCTCGGGCACCTCGTTGATCCGATCCCGCTCACCTATTACTGGGTTGGCTGCCGCACCGGGAACAAAGGTGCCGGTGCCGTTGGCGAGGAACGCGCAGCGCTCGTATCGACCGCCGCCCCAGCCAGCTCCGGCCGCGCAGACCGCATCGAGCACCTGCTGGGTGTAAGCGACCGGCACTGTGGTGCTCAACTTGTCCAGTTCCATCGCGGCACGGGGCCGCAGTGGAGTCAATGCCGCCGAGTTCAGACCGACAGCTCGTGCCAATGCGTCGCTGACGCCCGGGTCTGCGGAGTCGGCATTGGTGTGGGAGACATACAGCGCGATGCCTCCAGTGATCAATTGGTGCACCAGCCGCCCCTTGGGGGTGGAGGTAGCTACCGAATGCACCCCTGTCAGCAGCAAAGGATGATGGGCGATCAGTAGGTCAGCGCCGGTGCTTGCTGCCTGTGCCAGTGTCTCGTCGGTGACGTCGACGACCAACAGCACTTTGCGCACTCGCCCAGCCGGGTCTCCGGAGACCAACCCGATGCGGTCCCAATCCTCTGCCAGTTCCGTTGGGTAGCGGGCCTCCATAGCAGCCATGACATCGGCGACCGTGCGGAAAGCTGACACACGAGCAAGGCTACCGGCTCCACGAAACAGCGACACACGATGGCCGAATGGTCACAAGCCGCTAGTCAATAAGTGCTGATAGCCGTTTCTTACCGTAATACCGGCTAGTGCCGTATTACGATTGGGATAACTCCTCGGTTTCGGCGTGCTAGGCCGGCGAATACCGGGAGAGTGGGCAGGGCAGGGGCGCGCGCTGGAGACAGAAAGCGCGCCCTTCCCGTGTTAGATCCGATCAATGCTTACCAGAGCACCAAGTACACCGCTACGTTGTGGCAGAGAGCGGCTACCACCGTGGCGGCGTGAAAGAACTCATGGTGGCCGAAGACCGCTGGCCATGGGTTAGGCCGCTTGGTGGCGTAGAAAATAGCTCCCGCCGTGTAGGCGAGACCGCCGGAGGCCAACAACACCAATGCGGCAATGCCACCTGAGGTCATCATGTCCGGGAGCACTAGGACGGCGGCCCAACCAATCGCCAGATATAGCGGAACGGCCAGCCACTTCGGCGCCCGAGGCCAAGCTATCTTCAGCCCGGCGCCGGCCACCGCAGCGCTCCACACCACAGTCAGCAGAGTGGTCGCGCTCCGCGAGGGAAGCAGCAGCAAGCTGAACGGAGTGTAAGTGCCAGCAATAAAGATAAAAATCATGGCGTGATCGAGTCGCTTCATCACCGCGTAACCGCGCCGATGCCACGTCCTGCGGTGATACAACGCACTGATGCCGAACAAACCGCAGCTGGTGACCGAGTAAATCGCGCAGCCGATCAGCGGCAGCCAGCCCGGTCGGGTAGCTGCCAGCGAACAGAGCGCGATGCCACTCACCACTGCAATGGCGGAGGCGTATAGGTGAATCCAACCCCGCATCCGGGGACGCTCGTGGAAGATAGCCGCGATAACCTCGCCGGGACTACGCGGCCCAGGTGTGTGCAGATCGGATCCCACGCGATGGGTCACGCCTACCATGTGCGAAGGCGAGCTCGGGAGAGTCATAGTTAAAGATTACGGGGAGAGATGGTCGCCACAGCACCGAGCGCGCCACATGGCCGCTACTAGTCCCTCCGAAAGCACCCTCTGTCACGCTCGGCGTCTTGGTGGCCCCACGCCGGACCCGCAACCGCCCTACCTGTCTCTTCAGAAGACCGAACTAGCGGCGTTGCGGGTGCGGTAGCGAGCACGTCGCGGTGCCGCCGGGCATGCGGTGCCGGTTACGGGAGATCCATCGATACAGCGGGTTGGCCAGCCAGAGCACTGGCCGCAGCCGGAGCATCCGGCCAGCCGGTCGCCAGATCGAACCGGCATCCACCAGCAGTTCCGCGATTCCACGCGAACCGCTGTGCACCCGGTTATCGCAATCAATCCACTGCACCGCCGTCTGGCACTGCTGCTCGGTGACGCCCAGCGGCGCCAGCTCAACGGTCTGCCACGGCAGCACCTGGGCGCTGG
This sequence comes from Mycobacteriales bacterium, assembly GCA_041743105.1. Lineage (GTDB taxonomy): Bacteria > Actinomycetota > Actinomycetes > Mycobacteriales > QHCE01 > QHCE01. Next base: position 2,317 of record JBGTNI010000022.1, read on the forward strand.
TGGCCAGGTTGCGGGAGATGAACCTGGCACACGAACTGCAGAAGGCGCAGTCGCCGTCATACAGAAACACCGGACGCGCAGCTATCTCAAGCACACATCTATTATCGCTCATCGGGTCACGCGGCAGGGTCATACTTGACCATCGAATAGCGGCCCAGACGTTGGAGCAGATAGCGCCCGTAGCTAGTGCCCCAGCGTAGGATCGGTAGTCTTTCCCCGGCGCGTCACGCGCCGGGAACCGGGTCGGCCGGAACCAGCTGGGTACCGGCCGCGGCCTCTCGATGCTGCCGTAGGGGCATCGACTCCCGGTGGCTCACCCTCGACCAGCAAACCACGAGCGCGAAGGTAACCGGCAATCTCGACCATAATGCCGGTAGGTTCTTCGGCGAGCCGATAGCGCAGCGTTCCGTTTCCGCCCAGAGCGGCACGAATGGGTGTTTCAGCCTCAAGTGCTGCCAACAAACTGGCGTGCTGGCTAAGCACAACCTCTACACGCTTCACGGCCCTGCCTTCAGTGGCGATCCTTGTGATCATCTCCTCCCGCACCGCGCCGAACACGAACAACTGCGACCATCTGCGCGGATCCGACGATGGGTACATGGCCGCAGCCAACCCATCCGTGTCGTCATGGGCAAGCACTATGCGCCTGCCGACCGCGTTGACGTACGGCACCCGTCCATTAACGACCAGACCGGACACTGGGTCAGCTTCGGACCTACGAGCCGCAAGAACAGCTACCCACGGCGACAATGCCGCACCGCCTGGCGAGTCGGGAGCCACCAGTGGCCCCGAAGCGCCAGGCGGGACGTAGGTATCGGAACGCAGCTGATCCAACACGCCGCGCAGCGACGGGTCAAACGACCGAGCCACCGCCAACGCTGATTGGTCGATCTCGTGGCGAAACCGCGTCAGGAGAGTGGTGTGCCTAACAAAGGCGTGCAGATTACTGCCGGCAATCCATGGACCCTCCTCGAGGGGGTGATATGCAGCGTTCCCAACCCAAGGCGGTAACGGTCGATCGCGCACGACGTTGCCGGAGCCGGCTGGGTGGTGCAGCGCGAACGGTAGCTTATCCAGTGGGACAGACTGCAGCGCAGTTGTCACCGGTAGTGACGATTCCGGAGCCGCAATCACACTCAATCCCACGTGGGGATGGTGCTGTTGGTGCTCCTGATGTATTCGAACCCACTGCGCTGCCAGCTGGTCACCCGGAGCGGCGACTAAACGGCCCAGCACTCCGTGGGGAAGCTGGTCCGCGAAACCGTCCACCAGCGCTACCGGATCGCTCTCGACTTCTTGCGCGCAGAGTACGATCAACCCGACTGTGGCGTCGGGTTGCGGTCCCGAACAATCGAGGTCCACGAGATCTGAACTGTGCAGGCGCGGCGAGCCGGCCGCCGCCCTGGCGGCATGGATCCGCGATTCGACAGGACGCCGCTCCCGGGTTACCGCACCTGGTCCGCGTTGGACGGTACGTTGCTCTGGGGCCGCGCGGGTTACCTCTAGGCGGAGATGACGAAACGTGTTGGCGAGCTGCTCCGCCCGAGCCACGAGCTCGTCCGGTAAGTCTTGGTCGAGCACCAGCTTCGCCTTCCCAGGAACGGGCCGCGGATGCGGGGGCAACCGCTCAATCGCTTCGAGCACCGCGGCGCTGCTGGGATGGTTCCCAAGTAGAAAGGTCACCTCTTTGGGCATTCGGCCTTGAAACGCGAGGGTGTCAATGAAGTCGGCATCTACCTCACCAACAACCACGATGTTAGACACCCCATGCTGCTTGGGAACACGCCGCGAATACGCCACAATCTCACTGGGATCGCCGGCTTGACACCGCAACAAACGCATCGTGGCATTCCACGTGACGCCTCGATCCAGCGCGAACCCTCGCGGCGTGACATCAACCTCGACACCAGCAGAGCTCAGCGGGGCCAGTAGCGCCAGGCCCGCCGGCAAGGTCTGGCCTCCCTGGCGCAGCTCATCGAGAAATGGCCGAAGGTTCGGATCTGTCACTGCCTCCAGCAAGGCATGAGATTCCGCCACCCAGCGCTGGTACCTCTCAGCATGGAAAAGCACTTTGCCTAAGTGGGCGTGGCTTTGCGCACCGGGCCAACGATCCTCACCTGCGACGTTCACATATCGGGTAAACCAGCGCGGCAGCTTCTGTTCATACGGCCTCACACCCTGCCCTGTTGGGGAGAGGATTACCGCCAACGGAAGCTGGGAGGGGTCAATGGCGGCAAGTGCCCCAAGCACCACTTCCCCGCTTCCGGGGGCTGCGATCACGGCGGGTCTGCGGGACGAGTGAGCTCCAAGCGCATCGCGAGCCTCATGCCAAGCCTCACTCAGCAGGGCTTCCGGCGCTACGACCAGTTCGCAGTAGCTATTGCTGGGTAGCGGTTCCGCCAGCGCCGCCACCGCCTCACCTATGTCAAGCTCGGTCTCGGCCGCACACAACGCGACGTAGAGCCATTCAGCACTGTTAACCGGCCGTTCGGTGACCGGTATGCGCGTAATGCCCGATGGATCGACGGTAACCACGACAGGTTTCGGCCTATTTGTGGCATCATCGGCGTCGTCGCCCACGGGGCCTGGCGATGGTGCGCGTACCGGGGGAATCTTTAGCCACGGAGCTTGCGGGAACTCCGCCAGGTACCGGCGAACGATCTCATCGGGCAGCTCTCCGAAGCTGAGCTCTACCTGCGGCATGCCGACCCCGCGTAGCGTGGCCCGTTCGGGAAGTCCAGCGACTGCCCGCACCAGACTTTGAGCCCCTTCGACGGTCTCCAACCGTAGCAGCACCCGGCCTTGTTCACCACCGAGCACCAGCTCACCGATGAGATCGTCGGGCAGCTCCCCGGCCAGCGTGACGTCGGCTCGAAACTGACCGGGGCGTGGTCTTGCCGCCGCGACCGCAAGCTCACCACTCGCTGCGGCTACCAGTCGGATGTTTCGGCGCCCACGGGCGGCGGGATAGGTACCGCGGAGCACCGCAAGTCCTTCCTCGGCCAGCACAATCGGTACCTGCTCGCCGAGTTCGGCCCCCGCCCCGCGCAGCTCCTCAGGTAACGACGGCACGCTGGAGCTGGTCAGAACTCGGACGCGGGCGGCATGGCCAGCCAGCCTCAACCCGTCGGCCAGGCTCTTGCGGGGCGGGACGGGACTGCTCGCAGGGTAGGCGTGCAGCAGCACAGGCTCCGGTAGCCGCCGAAGCAGCGTATCCACGGCCGCCGTGGGGGAAGTCTGATCCGATAGTTCACGCACGTCGCGGTCGGTAAACAGCACGGCATCGGGCAGGAGAGGGCGATCGCGGCGCAGCTCGTCTAGCGCCTCCACCACCGACGCCCCTGAGCCGCCGGCGGAAGCTACCAGCGCAGGTAACTCGGCCGGATACAGCTCACGCATCCGCTCAAGTACCTCACCGAGCTGCCCCGCGTCGCAGCGCACCAGCGCGGTGGCGTCATGGCCGGCGACGGTGAGGACCTGCTCACGCGCGGCTTCATCGTCGATAGCGGCGCTGTCGAGTCCGGCACAGAGAATCACCACCTGTGCGGCGGTCTCGGCGGCGGGTTGGTGCAGCATGGCCCACTGCCTGTCACGATCCTCACCGGCCGGCAGCGTCGGTACATCCCGAATCTGACCTATCGGCGCCTCCTGTCCAGGCGCCGGGCCGGCAACGGCCGAGGGCGTCGTAACCGCCTGTGCTTCGGCAGCCGCCGAGGACGTTGGACCCGGCTCCTGCCAGCGTTCCGACACCTCCAGCTGTGGGAACTGGTTCGCTGCTGCCTGCAGGTCGCGTAGCTCGGCGGTAGTGCCGGGTGTTTGTTCACACGCCAGCTCGACCTGCACAACGCGCTCGGGATCCTCGCGGCACAGCTGCGGGGCAAGCTCGGCCACCATGCCGGCAAGCGTGGCGTCGGTCACCGTAAAGGTCACAACGGACGGCGGCTCACCGATGTTCACCAGGTAGCTCAGAGATGCGGCGTCACCAGGCATTCCAAACACCGCGATGTCCACTGAGCCGATGGGGGCGGGTGGTTGCTCGGCGACAGCCCGAACCAGCTGCGGCTGGGCCAGATAGAGCGTGATACGTCGTTCGAACATCGCGCTGCCCAGCGCGCCTTGCGTGACAAACAGTGCGCGACCGTCGGAGAGAAGACCGATGTCAGGGGGGATTGACGCGGTTGCGGCGTCGGCGTCGGCACCACGCGACTCCAGCGCCGCCAACCGAAGTGCGTCGAGGATTGGTCGAAACCGGCCCGGGCTTTGTTGCAGCTGTCGCCGGTTGTTGATTATGTTTTGCGCCAGCTCCGCACAGTCGGGTACCGCGTTCAGATGCCACCCGAGGGTGTCGGCGGGGATTTGTCCGTCTTGCACGGGGTAGATGACCACAGACGTCTGTGCCGACATCCCCAACTGCGGTTCCTCCAGCGCGGCAGCATCGTCCTCGCTGAGCCAGAGCATGACCGGAGCGCCTGGAATCGACCCATCGGCGGCGACTGGCGCGCCCGTGAGCACCTGATGAACATTGGAACCGCTACCTGGCCACGCGATTAGGGTGACCGGTAACGGCTGGACAGAGTCAGCGGAACGGAGATCGCCGAATACGTTTCCCAGCTGCTCAGGCGTGCACCGCAACACCGCGGCATCGGGATACCACTGCAGCGCGGTCTCCAACGGACCCAACCGATCGGGCAGCGGCGCGGCCATCGCCGCTTCCTCGCTATCCCAGTCGCCGCACGCGAGGAAAACCGAGGCCGCGTCCGACAGCGCCACCCCAGCTACGTGGTGCGTCGTGAGCCGGTCGGTAGCTCCGGCGGCGCGTTGGGCCTCGACGGCCTGAGGGGTGAGAACGTGTAGCGCACCGCTCCCGACGAGGTAGTGCACGACGGGCGTGAAGCCTTGCAACGTTACCTCCGATCCCGACCACACCACACCAGCATCCGGGGGGGCGGACTGCTCGGCCGCCTGCGCTAGCGACGGTCGAAGTTCCGCTGCGCGCGCGTTGGAAGGCGCCACTACGGTGATCGCGGCGGTACGATTCCCTGCGTAGTGGCGCAGCTGCGCCACTACGCCCGCAAGCTGGCCTGACTGGCAGCTCACCACGGCGACATCGTCGAGGAGTGGCTCAGCCACGCGCTGCCGCAACAGGTGCTTGCGAGTGGGTCTACCCGGCTCGCAGACCACCACCACGTGACCGGCCGTAGCCAATCCAGGGCCGGCTTCCACGAGGACCCACGGATCCGGGCCGGTGGGTGCGGCCGGGGTTGGTGTTCGGCGCGCCCGTGGACCAGGCCGCGGCCCCGGCCTCGGCGTACCGCTAACGGTCGGCTCCTCCACCGTTTCGACGGCGACCGGCCGTGCCGCGTCAGGAGGTTCGGGGACCGCTTGCGGCATCGTGGGCAGCAATTGGTTGCGTGGCACCACGGTGGCCGGAACACCGGAGATGACATCCGGCGGCAGTGAGCTCAGTGGCGGATATGTCGCTAGCGTGATCGAGCCCGGTAGCTCGACAGTACTGGCGCTTCGCGCCGCGTCGAGCGAACCCTCCGGAAGCCACAAATTCCGCGGTGGGGTAGGCGAGGCGTCGTGCAGCGCCTGCCACACCTTGCGCCAATCCATCGTGGCCCGCGGCAGTGCCAGCACATCCACCGGCAGCGCCAGGCGCCCAGTCTCGGCACCTATCACCTGCAGCGCAGCCGCGAGGTCGACGGGTTCGCTGCGGAGTACGACCAGATCTTCGGGTAGATCATCGCCCAGCATGCCGCGCAACGCCGCCAAGCGAAGGGGATGCTGCGAGTCTGTGCAGATGACCAGGACACGTGAAGCCTGGTCGAGATCGGTTCCGCTGGAAACGTTCGCCCACGGTCGCGGGTCGGGCGAGGCTGAACGTAACGGAGGCAAAAACTCCGCCTCCGCGTGCAGCGGTGAATCGTCGAAGAGCTCTAACAAACGCGGCGCGTCATCGCCCAACTGGAATCGCAGTGGCAAACGCCTGCGCCTTCCGTACTTCAGGTCTTGCCAGGAGTCCATAAATCGTGTCGCGGCGCTGTCGCTGACTACCACCAAGACATTCTTGCGGGACTCCCCTTCTCGAGTGGGGGAGACCAGCAGCTGTTCGGCCGCGAGAACGGCGGCCTCGAAGGTGGTTTCCAAAACGTCAGGATCGTCGAGGACGAACGTGATGTTGTAGGGCACCCGGCCCAGCAGCGCAATGTCGCGGAGCTCTTCCGGAGTCGGGGATCCAAAAACCGTCGCGGTGGCCTGTCGCCGAACAGGCTCCAGGAGCGTAAGCGCTGTCATGAACCCGTCGGGATCGATCGCGGCGATGCGCACCCTTCGTTCGGACGCGAACGCCAGCGACCCTGTGACCACCGCCAGACTGGTTGGCGAGACCAGCACGCGTGGTGGCCTCGCCTCGGAATCGACTGCGCCGTCAATGCCAGCCATGGCGCCGCTCAGCACTGGCCGTAGTACGGCCGCGGGGTGGCCCTCGGCGGCGAGCGGGTGGTCGGCGCGGTCGAGGTCTCGCGAACGCTCGATGTCTCGCCGAAGTCTTGAGGCCTCAGTAGCGACTTGAAAGCCCAGCTCGGCGTGGCTCAGAAGACTCGCGGAGCGATGATGTCCGTAGACATACATCGCCGGAGCACCCGCCAGGGTCCGCAGGCGGCGCGCCCGCTGCCCCCACCACGCGGACGCGATCCACAACGCGTCCGGGCAGAGACGTTCGGGTAAATGCTCCAACGCGGCGTATGCCCGGTCTGCCGCATCCGCGATCGGAAGCACCACCGTCGGTAGCGGCAACCGCTCGGCGTCGAGGCGCCGCTGCCGCTGCATAGCCAGCACTTCGGCCAACTGCTCGGGGGCGCATCGGACCACCACGGCTCGGTGTTGGCGCGCCATGACGGCGCCTGGGAGCTCCCGGTCGTCCACGCTCGGATCGGCGCATGCGACCAGCAGGTGTTTGGCCCGCTCGGAATCTCCAGCGATCTGACGCGGCTCGGCTGAGACCGACATCGGCTCGGGCTTGACGGCGGTAGGCAACGGCGGTGCGATGGCGCGCACCGCAGCCTCGAAGGCGCTCGGGAGCAGATGTCGCTGCCATATCTGGGCCCGGCCCAAGCGCCGCTGTTCTGGAGTTGCGGCGGGCGCCAGTAGACGCCGATGACTCGGATGAAGCGCCTTGGCTCGTACCGAAAGACGAATATCCTGCGCCGCCAGCCGGACAAGGTTCGCGCACGCGTCGAGGTGATCGGAGCTGTAGATGTCACTGAAAGCGACGCTGACCAAGGTATCGGCGTTTAGTAAGCCATCGTCGGCAAGCAAGGAACGCATGAACTCGACGACCGGGCCGCCTTCCCGGCCTCGGCCGACCACGAGGTCGAGCCGCTCGGTCGGCCGTACCTGTGCCACCAGCGAACGTAGATGTTCGGGATTTTCGCCGCCGAAGTGAATAGCCCAGGCCCGCTGATGGTTCGGGCCTGGCGATCGGATACAGCTGGTCACATGCCCGGGCTCGTTGGGCGGCAGCACCAATGTGAGCCCCCGCCGAGCATCGGGGAGAAACCCGCGCACCAACGTAAACCCGTCCGCCTGGCCGCCAGTTCGACTTACCAGCAGGCCGGGCCACGGAGAGACCTCCTCTCGTGGTAGTCCAAGCTTCTCGGCACGGATCCGGTTAAGCTCACCATTGCGCAGTGGCGCAATCAGTCCAGCCAGGCGGGAGCCCGATGCGGTAATCCCGCTCATGACTTCACGCGATTCCAGCAACTCCCGCGACAACTCCCGCTGCCTGCTGAGTTTGTGGCGCAGCACCAGAACTCCGCTGGGATTGTGAAATCCTTGCTTGGCCGCGTATGTCTGGTAGCAAACGTGCGCCGGAAGACCCACCGTCGCATGCAGCTCCGTCGCCTCGTCGTGACTGACCACTAACCCCGAGACGCGCAGCTGCGGCGGCAGCTGTTCCAACGCGATACGCGTCACCACCGCGTCGCCCGGGCAAGCCACCACAACCACCGGACGCTCGGTCTCGAAATGCCGCTGCAGGCTACCCTCGATGACGTGCGTCAGGGTCTGTGGCGTCGCCGAGTACAAGCTTCCCACGTTCTTGGCACCGAATTGGCGTAGCGCCGCCACCGCCGTTTCTTCCTCATGAGCGCAGAAGACGTATCCGATCTCGTCAAGGGACGGCCGCGGCAAAGTAGCACCGGGGAACCCTTGCGGCCTTCCCGATATCGCGTCTGGTCGATCGTCGAGCCGTGCCCGTAGCAAAGTGCCCACGCCGCTGACAGCGTCGGCGATCTGGTCCGGCTCTTTGAGATGCTCACTCGCTGTGAGCCAGTCGACGCCATGCACGGTGGGCTCGGGATGGTCGATACGCCGATCCACGACGACGCGGACTCCGTAGCGGTTGAATTCGGCCAGAGTCCGTAGCGCATCGGCGGCTTTCTTCCGCTCTGCGTTACTGACCCCGCCGGGCCGAATGTCCACGGTGAGGGCGGGAGCACCAGACGGCCATCGCTGTGCGGCGAGTAGGCGCACCGCCTCCACCACGGCGCCCGATCCTATCTCGCGCGCCAGCTCAATTGTGATGGACTCAGGTTCCCCACGGGCACACAACTCCATCAGAAAACTCGGTGACGGTGCCCCCCACACCGACGCCACCGCCGAGGTCTCGCCGACACCGGACGCCCAGGTCTGCTCGGCGACCAGCCAGGGCACGTTGGGGAGAAGTCTGATGGTGCGGTTCGAGCAGGCCCAGACCGGATCGACTGCCAGGGCAAACATGGCGCCCATCGGGTCGTTGCTGCTCCCGATCAGGGGCACACTCGGATGGATCGGCGGGATTGTCGCGGGGTCGAGCGCAAGGCTTCCGTCGGCGGCGAGCTGGGGCACCACATCGGTACGAAGCGGGTCCAGCAACTCGCCGAACCAGGGATCCTCACCGAAGCGTTGCTTAAACTCAACGGTGCGTTCCAGGTTACTGCGACCCTGGGCACACCAGTCATAGAACGCCGCAGGCTCCGATGCCAAGCCAGGATCGGCCGCTGCCTCATCCGACACCACTGATCACCCCCCACTGGTGTCTGCCCCCTCTTGTTATAGAGGCATCACCCAGCCGGCGAAGGTCACTTTGTCTAATTCAGAGCGAATTCACACCATCGGTGTGAGTGGCCAGCCCGCTGGCGGCCGCGTAGCCCCGGGAGTCCAGCAGCGCGTCCAACGGGAGGAACGAACACTAAAACGAGACCTGGTATCCACCGTCGTTGGGGTGGAAGAAATCGCCGGCCACAATGCGCAACGGGCTCCGTACCGACGAATGCCTGCACCACCCGCGCGCTCCGCGGATGCCGCATCGCCCGATGAATTCGCTCACGGTCGGCTGGTAAAGCGTTCGAATCCACAAGGCGACAGGACATGATCATGATGGGTCCGGGGACAGAAAGGCTAGCCAGTGAAAGTGATCCCACTCAGCGTGGAACTGGTTCCCAACGTGTTGGCACTCATGGAACTCGGAGAGCCTTACGTCCGTACGCGGACCCAGTCCGACTATTGGCTGTATGCCCGCCTCTTCTGCTCATCGTGTCCGGTCGCACTGGTCAACGATTCGGTGGTCGGCGCTGTGATTGCGTTTCGAAGCCAGGAAGACCCGAACGAAGTCTACGTGCAAGACGTCATGACGCATCCAGAGCACAGGAGACAGGGCGTGACCCGGATGCTGCTCGAAGCCGTCCGAACCCAGGCGGTCGGCTGGGGATGCGATCGGATCTATCTCACCTCGGAACCCTATAATTCCGCAGCTCATGCCACATGGACTGTACTCGGCTTCGAGAATGTGCCCGGCGACTACACCGTCGATGGAGTGTCGGTGAACACTGATTACAAAGGCCCGGGCAAAGACCGCGCTGTCTACGAGCTCAAATTGCGGTCGGACGGAAGTACCGCGACCGATGGCATCTCACAGCCCTTACCCTCGTAGGCAAGGTTTCGAGTACGTTTCCGCTGGTGGGCGCAGCAGGGATCGAACCTGCGACCGCTCGGTTGTAAGCCGAGTGCTCTACCGCTGAGCTATACGCCCTCTTAAGCGCCCGGTAGTCACCGAACACTCCTGCCGCTGTCGAGTCTAGGCCACGGCAGCCAGCGCTTCGGAGTAGAGGCTAAGTTCGCGGGCGACGGAAACGTCGTTGACGGCCTTAAAGCGCAGCGCGCCGGTCGTGTCAATGGCGAAGGTTCCGCGACGGGCAACGCCTTTGTTGTCGTCGAAAACCTCGTAGCGTCGCGCCACATCGCCGTGCGGCCAGAAGTCCGACAACAGCCGAAAATCAAAGCCTTCCCGTTCGGCCCAAACGCGGTGCGCAAACACCGAATCCACACTTACGGTGAGCAGCTGGGCGGTAGCGCCGATATTGCCGCCAAGCCGCGGCAGATCATCGCGCAGCGCACACAGCTCGCCGGAGCAGATACCGCTGAAGGCCAGCGGATAGAACACCAGCAGCACAGGTGCCTTGCCGCGAAAACTCGACAGTGTCACCTCTTGATTATTCTGATCCTTGAGTGTGAAGTTCGGTGCGGGCAGCCCTATTTGGAGCGTCATTACCGCTTCCCGCGGGCCACGCGGGGGGCCACCAACCTGGCCCCCGACCAGTCCTTAGCGGCATTGATCGTCGATGTCTGCGCGAGGCCCGCCGTGGGGGCAGACTCGCTGATATCGCTTGGTTCGACATGGCCGCCACGTCCCGACTTGGGAGTCAGCAGCCATACCACGCCGTGGTCTGCAAGTGGGCTGAGCGCGTCGACGAGGGCGTCTACCAGATCGCCATCGTCCTCACGCCACCACAGCAGCACGACATCAACCACTTCGTCAGAGTCTTCGTCCAACAGCTCCGAGCCACAGCGGTCAACAACCGCGTCTCGAAGCTCTTCGTCAGAGTCAGAGTCGTAGCCAATTTCCATCACGGCCATTCCCGGCGTAATGCCGAGAAGATCCGCCGGGCTTCGCTCGCTGCCCACTGGATCGGCGGTCGCGCTCACCGGTGTATTCCTCCTCGATAGTCCTACTGAGCCGATTGGGCGATGCTGTCACAGGTACCTACTCTCTAGAGTGGGTACCTGTATTCGCGTTACCCGACAGTAGCGCCCATCATGACATGTGCAACCAACGCGCGGCTGCCCAGCTAACCGCCACCGGGTTGCACATAGGCGATAGGCGCATAGTCTCGATTGAGAACAGACCGCGGCAACGTAAGGGACAAAGGTGGACATCGACCCCGAAGAGACTCGTGAATGGCTCGAATCGCTGGAAGCGGTACACGAGCATTCGGGAGAGCCCCGGGCCCGCTACCTGATGTATGCGCTGCTCGCCCACGCTCGTGCTACTAACATCGGCGTCGGCGAGCTGCGCAGCACCGACTACATCAACACCATTCCTCCCGAACAGGAGCCGGAGTTCCCCGGCGATGAAGAACTAGAGCGGCGAATCCGCGCCTACAGCCGGTGGAACGCCGCGATCATGGTGCACCGAGCGCAGCGTCCCGGCGTGGAAGTCGGCGGGCACATCTCCACCTACGCGTCGTCGGCGGCGATGTACGAGGTGGGCTTCAACCACTTCTTCCGCGGCAAACAACATCCCGGCGGCGGGGACCAGATCTTCTTCCAAGGCCATGCCTCACCGGGTATGTACGCTCGCGCTTTCTTGGAGGGCCGGCTCAGCGAGACACAGCTCGACGGTTTCCGCCAGGAGCTCTCGCACGCCGGCGGGGGTCTATCCAGCTATCCCCATCCCCGATTGATGCCGGAGTTCTGGGAGTTCCCCACCGTCTCCATGGGCCTTGGTCCCATCAGCGCCATTTACCAGGCACGATTCAACCGTTATCTGACCGCACGCGGCATCGTCGACACCAATGACCAACACGTCTGGGCGTTCCTGGGCGATGGCGAGATGGACGAGCCCGAGTCGGTGGGAGCCATCGGCGTCGCCGCGCGCGAGCAACTGGACAACCTCACGTTCGTAGTCAACTGCAACCTGCAGCGCCTCGACGGACCGGTACGCGGCAACGGCAAGATCATCCAAGAGCTCGAAGGTATCTTCCGCGGCGCCGGCTGGAACGTAATCAAAGTGGTATGGGGTCGCGAGTGGGACAGTCTGCTAGCCGCCGATATCGACGGGGCGTTGCTGAAGATCATGAACGAAACTCCCGACGGGGACTACCAGACCTACAAGGCCGAGTCCGGCGCGTATGTTCGCGAGCACTTCTTCGGCAGGGACCCGCGTGCTCGAGCGTTGGTGGAGCAGCTCTCCGACGATGAGGTGTGGAAGCTTCGACGAGGCGGACACGACTATCGCAAGCTCTACGCGGCTTACCATGCGGCGGTGAACCACTCCGGCCGACCGACCGTGATTCTGGCCAAGACCATCAAAGGTTGGACGCTCGGCAGCCACTTCGAGTCCCGGAACGCCACCCATCAGATGAAGAAGCTCACCGCTGAGGACCTGGCAGGTTTCCGCGACCGACTGCAGTTGCCTATCCCCGACGAGGCACTAGACAAAACGCTGCCGCCGTACTTCCACCCGGGTGAGAACTCCCCGGAGTTCGAATACCTCATGCAGCGGCGCCGCGAGCTAGGAGGCCCACTGCCGCAACGCGTGGTGCGGGCCAAACCGCTGACCTTGCCCGGCAGCTCCACCTACGAGCCGTACACCTTGGGTTCGGGCAAGCAATCGGTCGCCACGACCATGGCATTCGTCCGCATCCTCAAAGAACTGATGAAGGATCCAGAGATCGGTCGCCGATTCGTGCCGATCATCCCCGATGAGGCCCGCACGTTCGGCATGGATTCACTGTTTCCGACTGCCAAGATCTACTCTCACCTCGGGCAGCGCTACACCAGTGTCGACCGTGAGCTGATGCTGGCCTATAAGGAGACCCAATCCGGGCAGATCCTGCACGAAGGTATCAACGAGGCCGGTTCAGCGGCGTCGTTCACAGCGGCGGGTAGCTCCTACGCCACTCACGGCGAACACATGATTCCGGTATACGTCTTCTACTCGATGTTCGGCTTCCAGCGTACGGGCGATGCCTTCTGGCAGGCGGCAGACCAGATGGCGCGCGGTTTCGTACTCGGCGCCACGGCCGGTCGCACCACCCTCAACGGCGAAGGTCTTCAGCACCAGGACGGACACTCCCAACTGCTGGCGGCTACGAATCCAGCCGTGGTCTCCTACGACCCGGCATGGGCGTACGAGGTGGCGATTATCGTCTCCGACGGCCTACGGCGGATGTACGGCGAGCCGACGCCCGGCGTCGACCAGAACGTTTTCTACTACCTCACCGTGTACAACGAGCCGGTGCAGCAACCCGCGGCACCTGCGGACCTCGACATCGAGGGTGTGCGGCGCGGTATATATCACTTCTCGGCTGCGCCGAGGGAGGTACTGAGTTCGGCTGCGCCAAGAGACCTACTGAGTGCCGCACTCGAGCCCGCAACCGACGTCCCCGTCGCACAGATCCTTGCGTCCGGGGTCGCGCTGCCGTGGGCTATGCAGGCGCAGCAGATGCTCGCAACGCAATGGGGAGTCGCCGCGGATATTTGGTCGGTGACGTCGTGGAACGAGCTGCGTCGAGATGCGGTGGCCGCCGAAGAGGAGGCGCTAGTGCGGCCCGACCAACCTGGTCGCACGCCATATGTGACGCAGCAGCTCTCTGGTGCTCGTGGCCCGTTCGTCGCGGTGAGCGACTGGATGCGACTGGTTCCGGACCAGATCTCGCGCTGGATCCCCGGCGATTACACCAGCTTGGGCACCGATGGTTTCGGGCGCTCCGACACACGCGCCGCGCTGCGGCGGTTCTTCCACACCGACGCCGAATCGATCACGGTGACCGTGCTGCGAGAACTGGTCCGTCGCGGTGAGTATCCGGCGGAGCGGCTAAGCGACGCCGTGAATGCTTACGCGAACTAGCGAACAGCCAGGACGATCCAACCCAATCATGGTAAGCACAGCGGAGCTCCTGGATGCGAAAGCGCAAGCCCTTGGGCGATACGGTCGCCACATCGCAACCGCAATGGGAGGCGAGATTTGCGAATGGGCCGGCGGGGTGCTCTGCAATACGCGGCACCCATTCGCATACCGGAACATGGTGGTACCCCTTCGGAAACTCGCGCCCCAGGAGTGCGCTGAACTACGACAGCTCGCTGTCGACTTCTTTGCTGGCTTGAACCGGTGGGTGATACATAGCGCCTACCCCCAACCACTCCACGTGGATGGCCTCTTCCGTCGTATCGAGACAACCCCCATCATGTGGCGGGCGGCGGATAAGCACCTCACCCTCTCCCCTGTTCCTGCTTTCTCCGTTAAGGAAGTGGAAAGCAACGCCGAGATGGCCACATTCGAACGAATACGAGAGGTGGCTCACGGCCGGACCTGGACTGGGACAGCTGGTGGCTACTTCGACGCTCGCGTACTAGGTGGTGGACTTCGGTGCTGGCTAGGTGTCCGTGACGGAGTAGCGGTGAGCACCGGATCGGTTTTCGAAAGTGACGGCATAGCTCTGATCAAAAACATCGCAACGCTGCCGGACTGCCAGGGGCAAGGGATCGGTGGACTTATGAGCGCGCACGTGGTGAATCAGAGCAGTGGGATAGCCATGCTCGATAGCACACTAAACGCTCAGCACTTGTACGCGAAGCTGGGGTTCGAAGTCATGGGAACCATGGAGTTCTGGAAGCGGACCTAGTTGAGGGGCAGGGCCGTATGCGACCAAACGTGACGGTGCACACGCCGGGACGAATTGACTGACTGGCGAGTAACCATCAGGCTTCGAGTGTGGTCGTTGCCGTAGTCGCGCCTGGGCAAGGCGCGCAGAAACCTGGTTTCCTTAACTCCTGGCTTGAGCTGCCCGATACCAAGGCTCAGCTGAGCTGGTGGTCACAGCTGTCTGGGGTGGATTTGCTGCGGCTGGGCACAACCGCCGATGCGCAGGAGATTAAAGACACAGCAATTACCCAGCCGTTGCTGGTGGCCGCCGGGCTACTCGCAGCGCGCCAGCTCCCCATGGAGGGCGTAAGCGTGGTTGCTGGCCACAGCGTCGGCGAGATCACCGCCGCCGAACTCGCCGGAGTGCTCAGCGCTGAGGCGGCCATCGCCTTTGCCACGCGTCGTGGCGCCGAGATGGCGGCCGCCTGTGCGGCCGAACCCACCGGAATGAGCGCCGTGCTGGGCGGCGATCCCGAAACGGTGATCGAGTCGATTGCGGCGGCCGGCCTCGTCGCAGCTAACCGCAACAGTGTCGGACAGGTTGTCGCCGCAGGCCCGCTGACACGCCTGGCCGCGCTGGCCAGGCAGCCGCCGCCGCGAACCCGAGTGGTTCCGCTGGAAGTGGCCGGAGCTTTCCACACCGCAGCCATGCAACCCGCGCAGGATGCACTGGAGCTAATCGCCGCCGGAATCACCGTCGCCGACCCGTACAAGATTATGGTTTCCAACGCCGACGGCACCGCGGTCCACACCGGCCGTGGCACTCTCGAGCGGCTGGTCGCACAGCTCACCAAGCCCGTACGCTGGGACCTGTGCCAAGCCTGTCTGGCAGACCTCGGCGTCACGGCAATCATCGAGCTACCGCCCGCCGGCACGCTGATCGGACTTGCGCGGCGTGAACTCAAAGGCGGCGAGCTAAGAGGCATCGAGCTCCTCGCGGTGAACTCACCCGGCGACCTTGCGGCAGCCCGCGAACTCATCGCCGTCCACGGCGAGCCCAGCAGCGAACCGTCACAGCGGTTCCAGCTCGCCGTGGCGCCCGCATCCGGCACATTCGAGCCGGCCGCGATCGGCGAGGGCGACCCGATTAGCCGAACCACGGCGCTAGGCGTGATTCGTACCAGACAAGGTGAGGCTTCGGTGACGGCACCCGGCGTCGGAGTGCTGGCCGAGTGGCTCGCCGATGCCGGCGATCCTGTGGTCGCCGGTCAACCGCTGGCCCGCGTGCAGGCCCAGCTGGACTTCGACACCGACTTAGAGAGCCCGGCAATAGGGGGGCTGTCGAGGCTGATCGCGTCGCAGGACAAGGTGGCAGCCCAGGCACCGACCTATTCTGCCCTGACAGCAGGGGACTATAGGTGATTACTGTGGCTGGACCTCTGGCTGGGCTTCGCGTGGTGGAACTCGCCGGGATTGGACCCGGTCCACACGCGGCGATGATGCTCGGCGATTTGGGTGCCGAGGTCGTACGGGTCGAACGACCGACGCGGGATAACGCTGACCATGCGCATGACCAGTTACTGCGAAATCGTCGGATCATTACCGCTGATCTCAAGTCGCCCTCGGGCCGAGAAGAGGTTCTAGATCTCATTGGGTATGCCGACGTGCTGTTAGAGGGCTTTCGGCCGGGTGTCACCGAACGGCTCGGTCTTGGTCCGGAAGAGTGCCTCGTCCGCAACCCGCGGCTGGTGTACGGCCGAATGACCGGCTGGGGCCAGGACGGACCGATGGCGCAGCGGGCAGGTCACGACATCAACTACATTTCCCTGACCGGAGCGCTACATGCCATCGGCCGGAGAAGCGAACGACCAGTGCCACCACTGAACCTCGTCGGCGATTTCGGTGGCGGCTCACTGTTCCTCCTGGTCGGGATCGTCTCCGCGCTGTGGGAACGTGAGCGATCGGGACGTGGACAGGTGTTGGATGCAGCGATAGTCGATGGGACGAGCGTGCTGTTGCAGATGATGTGGGGCTGGTTCAGCAATGCTCAATGGTCTGACGAGCGAGGGACCAACCTCCTCGACGGCGGTGCGCCGTTCTACGACACCTACGAATGCGCGGACGGCCGGTATGTGGCGGTCGGCGCGATCGAGCAGAAGTTTTACGCTCAACTGCTCGCCGGTCTCAGGCTCAACGCGGGGGAACTACCCACCCAGAACGATCGCGGCGGTTGGGCGCTGCTCCGAGAGCGATTCACCGAAACCTTCGCCAGCCGCACCCGCGACGAGTGGGCGGCGGTGTTTGCCGACACTGACGCGTGCGTGACCCCGGTGCTCAGTTTCGCTGAGGTGCCCCACCACCCGCATATGGCCGCGCGTGGCAGCGTCATCTCCCCCGCTGGTGTGACCCAGGTCGCTCCGGCTCCCCGGTTCTCGCGCACGCCCGCAGCTCCACCCACCCCTCCGACAGCCGAATCGAGCTCCGCCGAAATGGTCCTCACCGAGTGGCGTACCCGTGGGACGGTGATGGGCTCGTGAGGCACATAATGCCGCGCCTGGTCCCGGCCCGAGGTGCCCGTATAATTACGTTCGGGCACTATCAGCCGTCCCGGGTGCTCACCAACGACGAGCTTGCCCACAGCGTTGACACCAGCGACGAGTGGATCCGTTCTCGGGTGGGCATCCAAGCCCGGCGAATAGCCGCACCGAATGAAACTGTGGCCGATATGGCCATCGCAGCCGCAGCGAAAGCGCTTGCGTCTAGTGGGCTGACACCCGAAGACATCGATCTAGTGGCCGTGGCAACCTGCACCCCGGTGACTCCACTGCCCAACGTGGCTGCTCAGGTAGCTGCGGCGCTGCGCATCAACGCCCCAGCTAGTTACGACATCAACACGGCATGTTCAGGTTTCAGCTATGCGCTTGCCACAGCTCACCATGCGATTTTGGCAGGCGCCGCTTCGCACGCGCTCGTGATCGGGGCAGAGAAACTATCGGACTGGATCGATTGGACAGATCGCACCACATGCGTCATTTTCGCGGACGGCGCCGGGGCGGCGGTCGTTAGCGCCTCTACCGACGAAGGTATAGGCCCAGTTGTGTGGGGGAGCGACGGCGAGCAGGGACATGTAGTTCGGATAGAGGCCCGCAGCGGTAAACTTATCCAAGACGGTCAGAGGGTTTTTCGATGGGCCATTGGCTCACTCGCTCCTATAGCAGCACAGGCTTGCGAGCGCGCGGGAATCTCCCCCGGCGACCTGACAGCTTTCATCCCTCACCAGGCCAACCTCCGAATCATTGACGCCATAGCAAAAAAGCTCGGGGTTAATAAGGCAGTGATCGCACGTGACATCGTCGAGTCGGGCAACACCTCTTCAGCCTCTATTCCCCTTGCACTGTCCAAACTCAGTGAACAAGGCCAGATATCCTCTGGCGCCCCGATTCTGTTGTTCGGTTTCGGCGGGGGCCTCACCTATGCGGGGCAAGTGATCCTCAGTCCGTAAGCTACCTGCCCAGCGCCAACTACCCGGTTTGAGCGCGTGGGTATCACCTCAGTTGAAAGGAACCATCAATGAGCCAGCCAGCAACCGAAGCCGAGATCCGCCAAGGCCTGGGAGAGATCCTAGAAGAAATCGCCGACGTAGATCCCGCTAACGCAACCGACGACAAGTCGTTCACTGACGACCTTGAGGTCGACTCGTTGTCCATGGTGGAGGTCGTCATGGCCGCCCAGGACAGGTTCGGCGTGGAGATCCCCGACGAGGATGTTCAGCAGCTCAAGACCGTCGGAGACGCGGTCTCATACATCACGAAGCGTCAGCAGTGAGCTCTGCCCGCGACCGCGTCGTCGTCACCGGGCTGGGTGCCATCACCCCGCTCGGTGACGACGTAGCCACCACGTGGGAAGGCCTTTTGACTGGCCGTAGCGGCATACGCGCACTCGACCACGAGTGGGCGAGCGACCTTCCGGTGCGCATCGCCGCGACGTTGGCGGTCGAGCCCACCGAGAAGATAAAGCCAGTCCAGGCGCGTCGACTGGACCGTAGTCAGCAGGTGACGCTGTTGGCGGCACGCGAGGCGTGGAAAGACGCCGGCACACCAGAGATCGACTCCGATCGACTAGCCGTAGCGATGGGAGTCGGCATCGGTGGAGTTCTCACCGTGCTCGGGCAAGAAGACATCCGGCGCGAGGAGGGCTATAAGCGAGTTTCTCCGCTCACCGTCCCGATGCTGATGCCAAACGCTCCAGCGGCGACAGTAGGGCTGGAGATAGGCGCACGCGCCGGCGTTCACACCACGGTCAGCGCATGCGCGTCCGGCTCGAAGTCGATCGCGCTGGGGCTGGATTTGATCCGCGCCGGGCGTGCCGACATGGTCCTCGTTGGAGGGGCCGAGGCGTGCATTCACCCGCTGGTGTTCTGCGGTTTCTCCCAGATGCGCGCCCTGTCCACCCGCAATGACGAGCCCGAACGCGCCTCCCGCCCGTTTGACAAAGAACGTGACGGCTTTGTTGTCGGCGAAGGTGCGGGTGTGATGGTGATAGAGCGGGCTGAGCATGCGATAGCACGTGGGGCTCGCATTTATGCAGAACTCGCCGGTGCTGGTGTCACTTCCGATGCGCACGATGTGGTTCAGCCTCATCCTCAAGGCACGGGCGCGGCGCGCGCGATCGAACTGGCGTTACGCGCGGCGGAGCTACAACCGGCAGATGTACAACACGTCAATGCCCATGCCACCGCTACTCCAGCTGGCGACGTTTCAGAAGCCGAGGCAATCCGTACAGCGATCGGCGACCACGCCGTCGTCACCGCGCCTAAGGGCAACCTAGGGCATCTGCTCGGCGGGGCGGGAACGGTGGAGGCAATCGCGACCATCCTGGCTATCCACAACAGCGTGGTGCCGCCCACGATCAATCTCGATGACATCGACGACCGCGTGAGGCTCGACGTCGCCACCAAACCACGTGAGATGCAGATTACGGCAGCAGTCAACGATTCCTTTGGTTTCGGCGGTCACAACGTGGCACTCGCCTTCACCGCCGTATAGCACCCCGATCTTCCGGAGGACACCATGACGACGCCCATTCAATCACCTACAGCTACGCAGCCGTCGACAAGCACCACCTCGTCGGTGGATTCACCGGAGCCAGAGAACCTGCGCGATCCGCAGGTTCGACTACGGAAACTGTTCGACACCGACACGCTTCGGCTACTGACCCGTCGTGATAGCTCCGGCGTCATAGTCGGTCAGGGTGAGATCGATGGGCAGCGTGTGGTGGCATTCGTCACCGATCCCACATTGATGGGTGGAGCGCTGGGTTCGGGGGGTTGTACCCGGATCGCCGATGCCATCGACACGGCTGTGAAAGACAGGGTTCCTGTCATCGGGCTGTGGCATTCCGGCGGCGCGCGTCTGGCCGAAGGCGTGGAGGCCTTAGATGGTGTGGGAGCGATTTTCGCCGCGATGGTACGCGCCTCCGGGAAAGTACCTCAAATCTCGGTGGTTCTCGGGCCCGCGGCCGGAGGTGCCGCCTACGGCCCAGCACTGACCGACATAGTGATCATGGGACCGGCGGGTCGCGTCTTCGTCACTGGCCCCGAGGTGGTGCGTTCGGTCACCGGCGAGGACGTGGACTCCGAGCGGCTCGGCGGGCCGGAGCCGCACGGGCGGCGCAGCGGTGTGGTCCACATCGTGAGCAAGACCGACCTCGACGCTATTGAGCAGGCCCGCGATCTTGCAGTGCTGCTGGGGCATCAGGGGCAATTCAGCCCAGCTGACGTCATCGACGGAGATGCCGACCACGACATCGCCTCGCTGTACCCCGAGCAGTCCAACCGAGCCTACGACGTGCGCAAGGCACTGGACCGGCTGCTCGACGCTCCTGGCATCGAGCTGCACGCCAAGTGGTCACCGAACCTCGTCACCACGCTGGGGCGGCTGGCTGGCCGCACCGTGGGCGTGATCGCAAATAATCCGCTGCGGCTCGGTGGCTGCTTGGATGCCACCTCAGCAGAGAAGTCGGCGCGATTCGTCCGGCTCTGTGACTGTCTGGGAATCCCGCTCGTGGTCGTGGTTGACGTGCCGGGTTATCTTCCCGGCGTCGGTCAGGAATGGGACGGTGTGGTGCGGCGCGGCGCGAAGCTGCTTCACGCCTTTGCCGAGGCAGTGGTCCCACGCGTGACGCTGGTTACCCGCAAGGCGTACGGCGGCGCCTACATCGCCATGAACTCACGCTCGCTGGGCGCCACGGCGGTCTTCGCATGGCCTCAAGCTGAGGTCGCGGTGATGGGTGCATCGGCGGCGGTGAACGTGCTGTACCGCAAAAAGCTGGCTGCGGTTCCCGCGCAGGAGCGGGAGAAGCTGCGGGAAGAACTGGTGGCCGAGCATGAGCGCAATGCGGGCGGCGTGGCTCGGGCGGTCGAGCTCGGTGTGGTGGACGAGATCATCGAACCGTCCGCTACGCGGCGCAGAATCGCTCAGGCTCTCGCGGACGCGCCGCCCGCACGCGGCGCGCACGGAAACATCCCGTTGTAAGCAGCCACTGACATGCTCCAGCCATGAGCGTGACGCCGGGGCCACTTTTTGACCGAAAATGGGGCCGCCTTGTCACGTTCATGGCATAGGGGTTGTCCACACTCGTGGATAGCTGAAGCCTGTCTGTGGACAGGGTTCAGGCGACTAGGTGGATTCGGCACAGTCTTTAAGAATGACTGACGTCTCGTATCCGTTTCGCGCTTCAGCGGCATTGAACCAGGGCAAGCTCACCCGACGTCAGTTGAGGGGTCGGCACTACCAGCGGCTTTTCCAGGATGTCTACCTAGCTCAAGGGGCCGTCGCCGATTTGCGTACCCGGTCTTATGCCGCTTATCTGCTAGTCGCAGACCATGGGGCGCTTGCGGGCTATTCGGCACTGGAATGGCTCGGCGCCCAAGCTGCTCCACGAGATGCCGACGCTGAAGTCTTACTACCCCAAGGAGCGTTCCGGGAACGTCCTGGGTTACGGGTACATCGCGACAGATTGTCAGACGACGAGGTATGCACAGTCAAGGGTGTCAATGTCACGACACCAGTACGCACTGCGTACGACCTTGCCCGTTGGCTTCCGCTAGTGGATGCCGTGGTGGCGGTAGACGCATTGTGTCGGCATTGTTACGTCAAGCCCGAGCGCATCAGGTCTATCCATGACCGGTATCCCCGAGTGCGAGGCAGGCGGCGTGTGGAACCCGTCATCGCACTCGCAGATCCTCGGGCCGAGTCGCCCATGGAAACTCGCCTACGGCTCAACCTCGTTATGCATGGGCTACCGAAGCCAACTCCGCAGCACTGGGTGACGGGACCAGGCGGTCGTCGGGCACGGCTCGATCTGGCTTATCCCGAGTTTTTAATGGCTATCGAGTATGACGGAGACCACCACCGGAACCGCGAGGTGTATGCGACAGATAGACGCCGGGACAACTGGCTAACGGAGGTGGGTTGGCTCATCCTGCGTTTTGCGGCGGCAGATGCTCTCGGGCAACCCGAAGCCATCGCACGGCAGGTCGGGCAGGCGTTACACCAGCGGTCCCATCGGCCACGAACGTGACAGGGCGGCCCATTTTCCCGCAAAAAGCGGCCCTGGTGTCACGTTCATGGCATAAGCGCGGCGGCAGAGCCCGTTAGCTGACTTGGTGCAGCCAGCTGACGGTAGCGCCCTCACCAGCGTGACGGTAAGGCTCCAGCTCAGCGTCCCAGGCGCTACCGAGCAGTCTTTCCAAGCCGTGCTTGAGCGAGTCATAGCTGCGAGCCTGCGCCATGACTGCCCGAAGTCGGTCCTCAGAGATCAGGACGTCGCCATTGGCGCTCGTAGCGGTGCGGTGCGTACCGTGACCGGGAATATGGGAAATGCGCTCACCATCGACCCCAGTGCCGGGATCTTCGGTCACCTCGAACCGCAGCATGCCCCACGAACGTAGCGCGCTTGCCAGTTGGCCCGCGGTTCCAGCCTTGCCGGTCCACTCGCATTCGGCGCGCAATGTCGAGGACTCCGCGCTCTGAGCGCTCCACTCTAGGCGAGCGGGCACACCAAGCACCCGCGCTACCGCCCACTCGACATGTGGACAAACGGCAGCCGGGCACGAGTGCACGTATAGAACGCCACGTGCTTGCATGTCAGCCTCCGATGCTTGAGGTACGCCTTCCCCAACGACCTGAAACATCGGATAACACCCATGTAATTTTGTTATGTAAGTACTATTTGGCCAGAACCAACGACCCGCTGTCAAGTTTCACTAGCTATCGACGTACCGGTTTCGCTGTGGTCAAAATTCCCAAACTATTGCACGGCAGTCAGGGGCTCAAACGGAGCAGCGGTTCGCGAGCGCTCCTAGTAGCCTCGCCGTTATGGGTCACCACCAACAGGCGGCTTATACCTATGGCAGTAGAGGACTGGAAGCGTTCGCTACGCGGCTTTCGGGCCCCGTTCGACAGCACTGGTGCGTTGGTCAGTCAGCGGCGGCAGAAGCGGCGTGCTCTCGGTCTTCTGGTCAGCATCCCGATCTTCGCGCTGTCGGTGCTGATCTGGTACCTAGTCGCTCGGATCGCCACGTACGGGTTCTTCTGGGATAGCGGCAACCCGGATACATCCTGGGGCGGTCCAACCCTGGCTGGAGCATGGATCGTGCATGCCCCTGATCTCCAAAACGTTGCCGGATAACCGAAGACGCGGCCCTCGACCGTGCTTATGCTGGACATGGTGCGATCTTCACTGGTGGCAGGTGTTGGGTTCGAACCAACGTAGGCTAAGCCGGCGGTTTTACAGACCGCTCCCTTTGGCCACTCGGGCAACCTGCCGTGCCCCGCGCGATACTTAAGCGGGGCAAGAGGCAGGATAGCCAATGCACGACGCTCACCGGAAGGCAGACCCCTACCGGGCAGTACACACGTCATGCCCGCTCTTCTCACGTTAAGGAGCCATCGATGGCTGATCCGTCCTTCGACATTGTCAGCAAAGTGGACCGCCAGGAAGCGGATAACGCGCTACAGCAGACCGCGAAGGAGCTGGGGCAACGTTACGACTTTCGAGGTACCAACGCCGGGATCGCATGGGCCGGAGAAGAGGCCGTGGAACTGCACGCTGAGTCCGAGAACCATGCTCGGGCAGCGCTGGATGTTTTTAAAGAGCGCTTGGTACGGCGCAACCTCAGCATCAAGGCTTTCGAGTTCGGCGACCCACAGCTCTCCGGGAAGATCTACAAACTGAGCGGAAAGCTCCGTCAAGGCATCGACTCCGACAACGCCAAGAAGATCGCGAAAAAGATTCGCGACGAAGGACCCAAGGGCGTACAACCACAGATTCAAGGCGACCAGCTACGTGTGACCGCCAAAAAGAAAGACCATCTACAGGAGATCATCGCGATGCTTAAGGCCGCGGACTTTGACATCGCGCTGCAGTTCACCAATTACCGTTGACGATAACTTTCAGTCCGCTAGGGCCGCGCATGCCTGGCAGCTGGACGCGGGTTTCGCGCGCGCAACCGCCTAGTGAACATAGGACCCAACGTCCCCGACAGCAGCGCAACCACCAGAGCACCAACACAGACGGCAAACGCCGGCCCGACACCCGAGAACTGCCCGACGGCGATACCGCCTGACCCGAGGCCGATCGCAAACCCTAGGTAACATGCCGTGGCCATACGGGTACGGATACCGCGTGCGCCCACCCGCCGCGCCACCGCGCCGACTACTGCGGTGTAGGCGGCCGTGTAGGCGGCGGCCAGTGCGCCCGCTAGCGGCAGCAGCACCACTAGCACAACGGTGCGGTCAACGAATATCAGCGGCAGATGCGCCAGCACCACGAGCACGAGTGTCCAGCGGTGTCGCACTCGTTCATCGGCATCGAGTGCCACGGATCCATACCAGACACCCCCGATGAATCCTCCCGCTGCCCATAACGCCAGAAACACTCCCGCCAGCGCCGGATGCCCTGTCACATCACGCGCAAAACCCGCGACGGCCGCGGTGAGCACACCGAAGCCCGCCAATGCGGCGCCGCCGCTGAACAGTAGCGCCCCGAGTTGATGGGAACGCGATTCGGCGGAGCGCACTCCGGTGATCGCCGAGGCGTTCGGCTGCGGATCGGTGACCCTTACGGCGGCGGCATGGGGGTCGCTGATCAGCAACCAGCTACCTACCAGGGCGGCGAGTGCCGCTATCCCGGTGGCGTAACCAGGAGAGTTGGTGGCAACTATGGCAGCGACCAGGAGCGGCCCCAATAGCGCCCCGGCATCGGCCACAACGGTGTTTGCAGCCCGCACTCCAAACGGCATCCGGTGCGGCTGCTGACTCTCACCAGAGGATATATCGGCGGAGCTAGCACCAGAAACAGCCGGCGACGGCAACGGCGCAGAGCGCGGACGCTCGGCTAATTCTTCGCCGAGCCGACGCCACGCCCCGGCCAACACGGGGTGTGTCACCGGCATCGCGGCTCCCATGGCACCCGCCAGCGGAAGCACCAGCCACCACGCCGAGCCGGAGTAAGCCAACGCAATCACCACCGCCGTGAGC
>JBGTNI010000023.1:0-18840 GCA_041743105.1 Mycobacteriales bacterium
GCAACGGCGGCAGCCGCGACCGCGGCGGTGCCGCACGAGCGCGTCTCCCCCGATCCCCGTTCGTAGACACGCAGCTTTATCTGCACGTCAGGGCGGGAGTCAGGGGACGGCATAGCGGTGGCGGAATCTGCGGCGTGAGACACGGCGATGAGTCCGATGTTCACGCCTTCACTGAAGACCGCAGGGTCGTATGTGGGTGCGGTCGCGAAGTCGAACCTAGCCAGCGGAGTCTCGACGAGACATACCGCGTGCGGGTTACCCACATCTACCACCGTCGCGGGCAGGGACGTCCCGTTGACGATCACGGTGGTGCCCCCGCCCAATCGGGGCAACGCAAGCTCCACAGTGACCGATCCCGCGGTGGGGGTGCTGGTGTCGATGCCGCTCTCGGAGTCGCCGGATACGGGGTTATCGGATGCAGGACTATCGGATACAGCGCCCCTAAATTCGGAGTGCACGTGTAACTGTTTCACCCCGTCGCGCGTTGCGATAGGCAGGATGCCAGGCTCGGCGAGACCCTCGGCGACCAAATACTGCCCGAAAACCCGCGCCCCGTTTCCACACATCTCCGGCTGTGAACCATCGGCGTTGCGATAGTCCATGAACCATTCGGCCGCGCCGGCCTGGGCCACACTCGCGGGGTCCTTCGCCGCCGGCACCACTCGCAGTACACCGTCGCCGCCGATTCCAGCGCGTCGATCGCACAGCGCGGTGATCTGAGCGACACTGAGATCCAGTTCGGCGTGCAGGTCAGGAAGGATCACGAAGTCGTTTTCGGTGCCGTGTCCCTTAGCGAACGGGATCCATCGTGGCGTGCTCATACGCCCTACTCTACGGCCCGCGGTCGGTGTGCGGGATCGCCGTCGGAGACCCCCGCATGGACGAGTGGTCCGGCGGCTATGAGCCGCTGCGCACGATCGGCCACATCGGGCATGGCGCTATCTAGCCACGAGATTCGGTTGTCTCGCCGGAACCACGAGCGCTGACGGCGCACGAACTGTCTGGTCCGCAGCGCTGTGACCTCGATAGCCTCGACTTCGGTGAGTTGACCGTCCAGCATCTCCAGCACGTGGCGGTAACCCAGTGCGCGACTGGCAGTCGGACCGTCGCGTAGGCCGCGTGCCTCCAGTTCCCGTACCTCGCTGACCAGCCCGGCGCGCCACATCTGCTGCACGCGGTTGGTGATCCGCTCGTCGAGAACAGTCGCTGTGGAGTCCAGTCCCAGGTACACCGTGTCGTACACCGGTTGTGGCGTGCGTAGCTTGGCGGGAAAAGGCGCACCGGTGAGCTCGATGACCTCTAGTGCCCTAACGATGCGGCGACCATTGCTGGGAAGGATAACCAGTGCCGCCGCCGGGTCGATCGCGGCGAGCTCACGGTGCAGGGCGTAGCAGCCGATCTGCTGCAGTCGCTGCTCGTACTTGCGGCGGATCTTCGGGTCAGTGCCGGGGAACTCCATCGCGTCCAGCGCCGCTCGCACGTACAAGCCGGAGCCGCCCACAATGACGGGGATTCGCCCTGCGGTGCGGAGTCGATCTATCTGTGTGCGGGCGCGCTCCTGGTATTCGGCCACGTTTGCGTTCTCGGTGACCGGCCAGATGTCGAGCAGGTGATGAGGCACCCCGCAGCGCTCGCCGTGGGGCAACTTCGCGGTGCCGATATCCATGCCACGGTAGAGCTGCATGGCATCGGCGTTGATGACGTCCCCGCCGAGCCGCTGCGCTAGCTGCACGCCCAGCGCAGATTTACCGGTGGCGGTGGGGCCAACCACCGCCACGACGAACCATGGGTGCGGCTGTGTCTGCGACGAAGGCGCCACCGCTACACCAGCACGGCTATGACACCAACACGTCAACGGCAACGGTGGCGAAGAGCAAGGTCAGATAAGTGATAGAAACGCGGAACAGCACAATCGGTCGCGGCGCAAGGTCACCCGCGATCACGGCCGCATGCAATCGGTAGGCGTGGAACAGAAACCACGCCCCCAGTACGAGCGCGCTCGCGCCGTACACCCAGCTCATGCCCAGCGGCCACAGTGCTAGCGAGCAGGCGACCATGGCGACCGAATACATCAGGATCTGCTTGGTCACCACACGGGGCGCCACTACGACTGGCAGCATAGGAACCCCGGCGCGGGCATAGTCGTCGGCGTAGCGCATCGCTAGGGGCCAATAGTGCGGTGGGGTCCAGAAGAAGATGACGCCGAACAGCACCAACGCGGGCCAGTCGAGCGTTCCGGTGACCGCAGCCCAGCCGATCAACACCGGCATGCAGCCCGCCGCGCCGCCCCAGACGATGTTGTGTCGTGTGCGGCGTTTGAGCACCATGGTGTAGCCCACTACGTAGAACACGATCGCGGCGAGGGCAAGAGCGGCCGCGAGCACGTTGGTGGTGAGCGCAAGCACGGCGACGGCGAGCACGCCGAGCGTAATGCCGAAGAATAACGCGGCGCGCGGCGTCACAGTGTGACGAGGCAACGGACGAGCCGCGGTGCGGTGCATCACCTGATCGATGTCGCGATCGATCACACAGTTTAGGGCGTTGGCACTACCCGCCGCGAGGGCGCCGCCAACGAGGGTGGCAAGCACCACGTCCACAGAGGGAACGCCCCGCGCGGCTAAGAACATGGTCGGCAGCGTGCTCACCAGCAGCAGTTCGATGATGCGAGGCTTGGTAAGCGCAAGGTAGCTACCCAGCACGGAGGATATGCGGCGACGACGCGACCGCGAAGTCTGGGACTGATCCCCAGAAGCTTCGGATACGGCGGGCTTGGCGGCGGCCACAGCATCGAGCAATGTCGTCACGGGACCAGGGACCTCTCCAAGCAACTAGCGCCTTGCGCACAACCCGACGCTCAATCATGGTAACCAGCCAGCAGCGGGAAGCTAAACGGGCCATCGGTGTGCGATGTCATGTGCTCGGATCATCAGATAGCTGGGCAGGCTACAGCGCTGAGCGAGTGTTCCCAGCTGGCGTCTAGTGAACTTAAAGAGCCCGGCAAATGAGGGGATGCCAAGGCCGCAGGAGCCGCCGCCTACGAAGGTAGGCAAGGTGACGAGAACGCAGGCAGCGTCTCATTTGCCGGAGCCTCTAAGCGCGAGCGTAGGTGCGAACCGTAGTCTCTCGTGCTCGCGCAGCCCCAGCGGTATGGTCAACGTCGTGATTTTCGCCGCCTCGGAGCCAGCTATACCTGCTGGTCTCACCGCGTATCGGCTGGATCAGCATGGCTCTCGCCATCGCGTTGGCGACTGACTGCCGGACCGGGTTGATGGAGCCCCAGTCCCGGCTGGGGTGCACCCGGTTGGTGAGCAAGATTACGAACGACTCAGTCGTTGGATCGATGACCAGCGAAGTGCCGGTATAGCCGTAGTGACCAGCGGTGTAAGGAGTAGACATCTCCCCCATGTACCAGGGCTGTGCCAGGTCGAACCCCAACCCGTGGCTGTCGTTGGGGAAGGCGCGGTTGAAGTTGGTGAGCATCAGCGCGGTGCTCTCCCGTGACAGGATGCGGGCGTGCCCGTAGCTGCCGCCGTTGAGGATGGTCTGGGCGAGCACCGCCAGGTCTGACGCAGTGGAAAACACACCGGCGTGGCCAGCTACACCGCCGAGGTAGTAGGCGTCCTCATCGTGTACGGTGCCTCGGATCGTCCCGCGTCCAGAGCTCGGCTGGTACTCGGTAGCAGCCACCCTGTCCCAGGTAGACGGTGGCGGGTTGTATCCCGTATCGGTCATGCCGAGCGGCTTGGTAATCCCTTTCCGCACCACCGCGTTCAGCGACTCGCCACTGACCTCCTCGACCAGCTTGCCTAGGGTGGCCATATTGATGTCGGAGTATCGATACACCGTGCCAGGCGGGTCGAGGGGTTTGATCGCGTACAGCGCGGAGATCCGTGAGTCGTAGTCCGAGTACGACGTAAGGTTCATCCCGCCAGGCATCCCGGAAGTGTGAGTAAGCATCTGCCGGATGGTGATCGTCTCTTTTCCGTTCGCGGCAAATGGGGGAAGGTATCGGGCAACCGGAGCTTCTAGGTCAACCTGGCCCATCTGCACCCGCTGCATCACTGCGATCGAGGTGAACAGCTTGGATATGCTGGCCAGGTCGAAGATGGTGTCTCGCGCCATCGGCACCCATCGGTCGCGCGGTAACTCGGTCGGTGCGGAGTCGACGTAGCGCAGTGCGTAGCCCATCGGCTCGTGGACTGGGACCACGCCGCGCCGCCCGGCCAGCACGACCGCCCCCGCGTACAAAGGCCGCCCGTTGGGTTGGACGTCCAGGCCGGTGGCGGTAGCGCTTGCGACCTCGGCCGCCCCGCGTGAGGACAGACCGGCCTGTAGCGCGGTACCGTGCCGGAGCGTCCGCGGCGGCCGGCCGAGCAGATCGCCCGGGGAATCATCCGATGTGGACACTGCCGCCGCGGCGGCCGGGGATGCATCCGGCTCGATGGCCGAGGCTGTACAGGGGAGAAGGGCTAGTATCGCGGCCACGATGAGCATGCCGAGCCGCGAATACCTCATCTTGTGGTTCAAGATCGCTCCTAGTGGTAGATGATGTATCGCGCCCGCACCGCGCGAAACTGAGCCAGCTCAGCCTGCCAGCCGGCGACGATCTCATCCGCCCTGGCACCGGAGTCCACCTGATTACGCATTCGTTCTGAGCCGCTGAGTTTGTCCACCCAGGCCTCATGAGGCGAGCGGCGTTCGCTCGGGATGTCGACCCCGGAGAATCGGGGCTAGAGCTCGGGCTTTACGTCGCCGATCCACATGCCATGCAGCCCCATAGTCTCGAGGGAGGATGTGCCGACGAGAAACCCGGCCTCGGTAATAGCCGAAACCGTTTGGCGATAAACGGCTGACGACTCCAGACGCTCCGCCGCAGCTGCGGAATCCCACAGCGTAATCACCGCACACTCACCCCCATCGCGGACGAAGAAAACTCCAACGAAGCCGTCCTGGCTTTGGAACATGGGAAGCGAACGCTCCCGCGCGAAACGTTCATACTCATCCGCCCGAGCCTCGTCGATCTGAGTCCGCCACACCCTGACCAGCGTCGGGTCATTCGTCAGTTCCATGTCGATAGGGTAACGGCGAGAGTGCGGGTGTGAACCATATCCAGCCTCACGAAGCCACGGCCACTGCACCATTACTAATCAGAACGTAAGTAGCTAGACAAGAGCAGTCTTCTGGCCTGCAAATTTAGCTACTTATGGGCTGACTTAGTAACAATCTGCTCAGTAGGTCGGTTGCCTGGCACAAGTCACCGGGCGCAATACAGTGGTACATTATATTGTACCACTAGGAGGCGATATGGCGATCACCGCGACTGAAGCACGAAAGAACCTATTTCGGCTGATTGAGCAGGTCAACGATGACCGCAGCCCCGTCGAAATCGTGTCGCGGCGTGGTAGCGCGGTGCTGATCTCGCTGGCGGACTACCAAGCACTGCAAGAGACTGCTCACCTCCTGCGTTCCCCGGCAAACGCCAAACGGCTGCTGGAAAGCCTCGCGCAAGCGCGACGGGGTGAACGCCAAGAGCACCCTTTGACGCGATGAGGTTGGTTTTTACGCCAGATGGTTGGCAGGACTACAACCATTGGCTGTCAACTGATCGGACCACCCTGAAACGGATCAACCGACTCATCGACGATGTACTCCGGGATCCGTTCAGCGGTATCGGCAAGCCGGAGCGGCTTCGCTATGAGTTTGCCGGATGTTGGTCCAGACGCATCGACAACGAGCACCGTCTCGTGTACCTGGTCGACGGCGACGACATCGTGATCGTGCAAGCCCGCTACCGCTACGCGTAGGCACTGGCATACCGGGGCGCTCAAGCGGCTAAGTACCGTTCCAGAGCATCTCTAGCAATCTCGGAAACAGTTCTACCTTCCCGTGCAGCCCTTAGGTCGGCTTTGGCGCGTAGCTGAGATGGAACCCGAAAAGTTACTTGAGGCGAGTTCTGACCTCCGGAAAGCGAGGGACGACCCCGTCCGATATGTACCACTGAACCAACGTCGAGATCGTAACCTGCTTCGGCTTCGTCCGCTAACCGCTCGGCCACATCGTCGGTTATCTGCACCCCTGAGCTGGTGGTATGAGTTGACTGATCCTGACTCATGAGTCCTTTCCTCTCTGATAGGCGGCCTGCCACTTAACTCTTAGATCCATCACGTGGATTACGAGAAGTCCATGTCCGGTTCCAACCGCAACGACTTCTAAGGCTCGACCGGTCGGATCGTCTCCAAGGAATATCAAGCGATCGTCTGAAACTGGAGAGTTTTCTGGCGCGGGTTGACGTATGACCAAGTAGGGATGTTCTACGACATGTCTCGCTCTCGCTCGGCCGACCTTGTGACGCCTCGCCGATTGGGCGAACTCGATCTCCACTACCTGATTATTGCACTGCAATATTTGGTGTCAAGGTTTCCAAGAACATGCCTGTGCTCAGGACTACCAAGCACTGCAAGAGACCACTCACCTCCTGCGTTCCCCAGCGAACGCCAAATGGCTAAACCGACTCATCGACGATGTACTCCGGGATCCGTTCAGCGGTATCGGCAAGCCGGAGCGGCTTCGCTATGAGTTTGCCGGATGTTGGTCCAGACGTATCGACAATGAGCACGCCTCGTCTACCTGGTCGACGGCGACGACATCGTGATCGTGCAAGCTCGTTACCACTACGCGTAATCAGGCTGGACGGAATTTAATAGGCTAACGCTTAATACTAGAACCGGCTGAGGGAGCAGAGTATCCGGAACGATAGGAGATATGCCGGGCATCCCCGGGCATAGTTGCCTCACGCTGTGCTTTCTCTCTCTTCGCGCTGTGCTTTCTCGTTCGCCTCACGCTGTGCTTTCTCGTTCGCCTTGCGCTGTCTTCGCCTCTTGAGCCACACAGCGCCAACCCCGAGAATTGCGATCGCGCCACCGATGACTACCGCCTGCTGATTGTCGCCTATGGACGCGGTGGCCCTCTTCGCTAGCGCGGCTACCCGGTCGTGGTATCCCACCCGCTGGTTTGGAGAAGCGTCAGTTGTAGGAGCGGTTTCCTCCGGCACAGGGCCAGTATCATCTGCTCGACCTGCCGGAAGACCGCCGGGAAGACCGCTCGGTCGCAGTCCGAAATTGTCGGCTAACAGGTGTGTGAGCTCAGGCGAAATGTTCGCGCCTAAATCGACGCCAGGCGTGAGTCTTCGCTGTAGGCCAGTACAAGCGGCCTGGAAAGCCTCCAAGGAGCTCGCGTCGAGCACCTGCTTCATATGTCCGGCTACGCCAGGATTCGAGGCGGCTGTGCCGACCAGTGACGCAAAGTCGATAACATCAGTGGCCGGCGCGGCTCCTTGCGTCACATCAGAGAATCCATTCGGCCCGAATGAGCCGACTCGAATACCGTGGCGGTCTCGAAGGAAGGCCTGACCTTGCGGGCCAAGCCACAACGCGCGCGCTTCGACGTCCGACGGAAGGGCCGAAGCGGCCTTTGGACTGAACCTCCGGTGGGCACGGAGAAAAGCCTCAGGCGTCCCTTGCATTGCGAGTGAGTCCAGATCCGGGTCGTCAATTGGTCCCAGGCGTGCACTCACCGGGGGCAGTTGCCCCTCGGGATACCGCAATCGAGCCGTAGGCGGTTCGGGATCGTCGACTGGCCACGGTAGCCGCGCCTGATAGCCAACCCAGATATGCTGATCCGCCCCTCTGTTCCAACCTCCTCGTACCCACATTGTGAGTTCGCGTGGATCGTACGTAGCTGTGATCCACTTACCATCAGGGTCCGTGAGCACGAATAGCCCACTGGCCGTGTTGCGCGACGGATCGGCGGCGGACCGCCCAAATACGAGATCCCGGAGAGAGCGCACTTCTGATTCAGAGCGCTCTGCGGGCTGACCGTCGAACATAGGCATATTGAGAGACTAACAACAAGAAATCATCGAAGACTGGACTTCCACCAATAGAGCTATTCCGCGTACGTCACACGGGCATGGAAACGCCACGATCCGGGTAAGCAGATAGAGTCAATGCCGTAACCCGCCCGTCGATGGGGAGCGAAGTGAACAACGCCGTACACAACCGCCACGAGCACGCCGAATTCGAGTGGACGCCCACCGATGAACGGGTGGTGAACTGGATTCGGGTATTGGCCATGGACGCGGTGGAGAAAGCCGGCAATGGCCACCCCGGCACCGCTATGAGCCTGGCCCCAGCGGCCTACCTACTCTTCCAGCGGTTCCTGCGCCACGACCCGGTAGACCCCGGCTGGACTGGACGCGACCGTTTCGTACTTTCCTGCGGTCACAGCAGCCTCACGTTATATATCCAGCTCTACCTCGCCGGATACGGGCTCAGCATCGACGACCTGGCGCAGCTGCGGCAATGGGGCAGCCAGACGCCGGGCCACCCCGAGCATGGGCATACCCCCGGTGTGGAGGTCACCACCGGCCCACTCGGTCAAGGCGTCGGCAACGCCGTCGGCATGGCCATGGCCGCGCGGCGCGAGCGCGGCCTGTTCGACCCCGACGCAGCAGCAGGCAGCAGCCCTTTCGACCACATGATCTGGTGCTTTGCCTCCGATGGCGACATGCAGGAAGGCGTCTCAAGCGAGGCATCGTCGCTGGCCGGTCATCAGCAGCTGGGTAACCTTTGTTTGCTCTGGGACGACAATCGCATCTCGATCGAAGACGACACCCGCATCGCGTTCACCGAGGACGTCGCGGCCCGCTACGCCGCCTACGGCTGGCACGTACAACAGGTGGATTGGAGAAGCGGGGCACCCGACGAGGTTAAAGGTGAGGCGGCTGAGTATCGCGAAGACGTAGCCGCCCTCGCCGCCGCGTTCGAGGCCGCCCGCGCCGAGACCGCCCGCCCCTCGTTCATCAAGCTGCGCACCATCATCGGCTGGCCTGCCCCCACCGCCCAGAACACCGGTAAAGCCCACGGCGCCGCGCTGGGCGGCGAAGAAG
The DNA here is from genome assembly GCA_041743105.1 of Mycobacteriales bacterium. Classification (GTDB taxonomy): domain Bacteria; phylum Actinomycetota; class Actinomycetes; order Mycobacteriales; family QHCE01; genus QHCE01. The sequence goes on from JBGTNI010000023.1 coordinate 8,948, forward strand.
TGGCCAAAACCAAGCAGCTTCTCGGCTTCGATCCGCAACAGCAATTTGAAGTCCCAACCGACGCGCTGAAGCACGCACGTGCCATAGCCACCCGGGGTGTGGCAGCACACCGCGGCTGGGACGACAGCTTCGATGCCTGGGCGCGACTCAACCCGCAACGCCATGAGCTGTGGCAGCGATTGGCCGCCGGCAAGCTCCCCGATGGGTGGGAACGGCACGTGCCGACGTTCGACCCAGCTGAAACCGGCAGCATCGCTACCCGTGCCGCGTCGGGGAAAATACTGGCGGCCCTCGCGGACCCACTGCCCGAACTGTGGGGCGGCTCGGCGGACCTAGCTGAATCCAACAACACCAGCATGGCCGGGGAGCCGTCGTTCATCCCCGCGGAGCACCAGACCAAGGAATTTCCTGGTGGCCCCTACGGTCGAACGCTGCACTTCGGGGTACGCGAGCACGCCATGGGCGCAATCATGAACGGCATCGTGCTCCACGGGCCCACGCGCCCCTATGGCGGTACCTTCCTGATCTTCTCCGACTACATGCGTCCGTCGGTACGCCTGGCCGCACTGATGGGACTTCCGGTGACCTACGTCTGGACCCATGACTCGATCGGACTCGGCGAGGACGGGCCCACCCATCAACCCGTGGAGCACCTCGCCGCACTGCGCGCTATCCCCGGCCTGGACGTGGTACGCCCCGCCGACGCCAACGAGACTGCCGTGGCGTGGCAGCGTGCGATCGCGAGCGCCTCAGGCCCGACCGCGCTCTGCCTCACCCGGCAGAAGCTTCCGGTGCTGGACCGTTCTACCTACACCGCGGCACAGGAAGCCGCCCGTGGGGGATACATCCTGGCCGAAGCAAGCGACGATGCCGGCGACACTCCCGCCGAAAACCACGTGACACTTCCGACTGTGATCCTCATCGCCACCGGCAGCGAAGTCAGCCTGGCCCTAGCAGCGCGGGAACGGCTACAAGCACAAGGCACACCGACGCGTGTCGTCTCTATGCCGTGCGTGGAATGGTTCACCACGCAGGACAATGCCTACCAACAACACGTGCTGCCGCGCGAGGTGTCAGCACGGGTCGCCGTGGAAGCCGGCGTTGCCCAGCCCTGGCATCGATTCGTCGGCGATAGTGGAGAAATCGTAAGTCTGGAACACTTCGGGGCTAGCGCGCCTTATCAAGTGTTGTACGAACAGCTCGGTTTCACGCCCGACGCCGTGGTGGCCGCGGCGCATGCCAGCCTGAGTCGAGGCGGATTGATACGCGGAACGACTACAGGTAGCTAACTCAAGGCCTTACACCCACTGGAGAGGTGAAGTTGATGTCCGATCGACTTGCAGAGCTTTCCGCAGCCGGAGTTGCAGTGTGGCTCGATGATCTGTCCCGAGAACGGCTATCCGGCAGCGACAAGCGGAACAGTATCGCAGCGCTAAAACAAACCCACCACGTCGTAGGCATCACCAGCAACCCGACTATCTTCGCCAAGGCGCTCTCACCCGATTCTCCCGGAGCGACCTACTACGCTGAAACCTTGGCGCAGCTGCGTGCTCGCGGCGCGAGCGTAGACGAAGCCACGCGCGAGATCACCACGACCGACGTACGCCTGGCATGCGACCAGCTGCGGGATGTATACGAACGTACCGCGCACACCGACGGCCGGGTCTCAATTGAGGTGGATCCCCGACTGGCATCCGACACCGAGGCTACCGCCGCGGATGCAATCGCGCTCTGGAATACGGTGGATCGGCCGAACCTCTTCGTCAAGATTCCGGCCACTCGTGAGGGATTACCCGCCATCACCCGCACTCTCGCCGCCGGAATCAACGTGAACGTCACACTGATATTTGGCCTACGCCGTTACGGTGAGGTAGTCGAGGCGTTCCTTGACGGTTTGGAGCAGGCGCGTGCTGCCGGACGCGACGTGAGCGATATCGCCTCAGTGGCCTCGTTCTTCGTCTCCCGAATCGACACTGAAGTCGACAACCGACTCGACGTTGGCGTCAAGAACGGCGACATCGACAGCGATGCCGCACAGCGACTTCGGGGCAGGGTCGCCATCGCCGAAGCCCGGCTTGCCTACGCTCACGCAGAGAAAATCTTTACCGGTCCACGATGGCAATCCCTGGCCGACACGGGTGCGCATCCGCAGCGTCCACTCTGGGCCTCCACCGGAGTGAAGGATCCCGACTACGACGACACCCGCTATGTCACTGAGCTCGTCGCCGCCGGCACAGTGAGCACGATGCCCGAAGCCACGCTGTACGCCGTGGCAGATCATGCGCGTCTGCGCGGTGACACCATCACAAGCAACTACGACGACGCGAAAACGACTCTGACCGACCTTGCTGCGGTGGGGATCGATTACGACAATGTGGAGGTAACCTTGGAGCGCAACGGGGTAACGGGCTTCGTCGAATCGTGGCGCGAGCTCCTGGCATCCGTGTCGAGCCAACTGGGTGACCGATGAGTGGCACATTGCACAGCGAAACGATCAAGCCTGGTCAGCCGGGTCGCTCTACTGCGTTTGGAATGCTGGATGAGAGCTTCGTCGTTGGCGGCGGCATGGCCATCGGAGGCACAGCTGCGATCGCCACGATCGGAGACCAAATCGCCGCGTTACTCCATGACGAGATCCCACAGCGACTGGCAGGCGGTGACGCCACATTGTGGGGGCCCGACGCCCAAGCCGAGGCTAGCGACCGGCTTGGATGGCTTACCCTTCCGGCTACCTCCCGGCACCTGGTCTCTGACCTAAAATCAGTGCGCGAGGAGCTAAAGGCCGACGGCCTCGATCAGGTGGTGCTTGCGGGAATGGGTGGTTCCTCGCTGGCGCCTGAGGTGATCTGTCGCACGCTCGGTGTCGACCTCACCGTGCTCGACACCACCGACCCAGCCCAGCTCCAGAACGCCTTGAAGCAACAGTTGCCCCGGACCGTGGTAGTGGTGTCCAGTAAATCCGGCGGCACTGTGGAGACCGACAGCCAGCGCCGCGCCTACTGGCGGGCATTCCTCGATGCCGGTTATTCCGAGACCGAAATCGCGCGCCGGTTCATCATCGTCACTGATCCCGGCTCCCCGCTGGAGACCGTTGGAAAACAGCTAAAAGCTCGCGAGATATTTCTCGCCGATCCCCAGGTTGGAGGTCGCTACAGCGCGCTGTCGGCGTTCGGGCTCGTCCCCGCCGCGCTCGCCGGAGCCGACGTCGGAACGCTGCTCGACGAAGCAGCCCGGCTAGCCTCCACGCTAGGCTCCGACGGCCCGGCGCTACGGCTCGGCGTCGCGCTTGCCATCGCAGCTAAGCAAGGCCGCAACAAACTGGTCCTGGCCGAAGACGGAACCGGATTGGTCGGCCTCGGCGACTGGATAGAGCAGTTGGTCGCCGAATCCACCGGAAAAGACGGCAACGGCATTCTCCCAGTCGTCGTGGAGCGCCCGGACACGGCTGGGAGTCGCGACAAAGACATGCTTCTAGCAACGATCGGTGGGGCGCTCCGGCTGAGTGGCCAAAGACTAGGCGACCACGGTGTCGTCGCGGGCGGCGTCGTCGCTGGTACTGCCGCGCAACCCGATCTCACCGTGAACGGTCCGCTCGGAGCACAGTTCCTGACCTGGGAATACGCCGTCGCCCTCGCGGGCAAACTGCTGGGCATCAATCCGTTCGACCAGCCCAACGTAGCCGAATCCAAGCAGAACACCGCCGCGATCCTCGACGGTGGGGCAGCACCGGAACCTGCCCCACTGCTGCGCCCTATTGGGCATCAATCCGAGCACCTCGAGTTTTACGGCGACCCCGCAATGTTCGGCCAGGTACGAAGCGTCAGCAGCGCTGTGGCCTCCCTGATCGGCGCGGCGGGTAAGTGGGGCTACATCGCGATCATGGCCTACCTGGATCGAATCGGCGACGCGGCCGCCGCGGAACTGCGTGGACTCCTTGCGCGACGCACCCCGCGACCAGTCACGTTCGGTTGGGGACCCCGATTCCTCCATTCCACCGGGCAATACCACAAAGGTGGACCAGCAAACGGTGCATTCCTGCAGCTGACTGGTGTAGTTGACACCGACCTTGCCGTGCCCGGCAAGCCCTACAGCTTCGGCCAGCTGCAAGCGGCTCAAGCCGCGGGCGATCGAGCGGCGCTGACAGGGCGTGGCCTGCCACTATTACGCGTCCACCTGCGCAACCGGAAACGCGGCATCGACGACCTGTTGGAGGCGCTGCGGTGAATACGGCGCAGCGCCTCCACACCGCCCACAACCACACAGCTGACAATCCGTTGCGCGATCCCGCCGACCGGCGGCTGCCCCGAGTGCCCGAACCGGGCGCGCTGGTGATATTCGGCGTCACAGGAGACCTGGCGCAACGCAAATTGATCCCGGCGGTCTACGACCTCGCTCACCGAGGGCTACTGCCGTCCGGGTTTGCGATGGTTGGCTTTGCCCGCCGAGACTGGAACGACAACGACTTCATCGAGCTGGCCCGCGGCGCGGCCGCGGCCGGGGCACGCACCCCGTGGCGTGACGATGTGTGGCAACGCCTGGCGGCAGTCACACGCTTCGTCGGCGGCTCGTTTGACGACGAAGCGGCCTTCGACAGGCTAGCCGGCACCCTAGAGGGGCTGCGCGACAGCCACGGCATCGCCGGTAACGCCGCGTTCTATCTAGCCATCCCCCCCGAGGCCTTCCCCCCTGTGCTGCGGCAACTACGACGCACGAAACTGTCCGACAACGATGCGGCTGACGGCTGGCGACGGGTGGTCGTCGAGAAACCGTTCGGGCACGATCTGGCAAGCGCGCAGCAGCTAAACGCCCTCGTCGACGAGGTGTTCAGCCCCGACGATGTGTTCCGCATCGACCATTACCTGGGTAAGGAAAGCGTGCAGAACCTGCTGGCATTGCGGTTCGCGAACACGTTGTTCGAGCCAGTCTGGAACTCCCATTACGTCGATTCGGTGCAGATCACCATGGCCGAAGACGTTGGCATCGGCAATCGGGCCGGCTTCTACGATCACGCCGGCGCAGCACGCGATGTGCTGCAAAACCACCTACTGCAGCTATTAGCGCTCACCGCGATGGAAGAGCCAGTCAGCTTCTCCGCTGAAGCGATCCGCACCGAAAAGCTGAAGGTACTGCGCGCGGTCAGCCTCCCAGAAGACCCGAACGTCGGGGCGATACGCGGGCAGTACGAGCCAGGGTGGTGTCTCGGCGAGCGGGTATTGGGATACCTGGAAGAGAAGGGTGTTCCGTCGAATTCGCGTACTGAGACCTACGTCGCGGTACAGCTGGGGGTAGAGACGCGGCGCTGGGCAGGGGTACCGTTTTATCTGCGCACTGGAAAACGGCTCCCCCGCCGCGTCACCGAAATTGCGATCTCGTTCGCCAAGGCGCCACATCTGCCGTTCAGCTCCACAGATACCGAGCAGCTGGGGCACAACCAGTTGGTGATCCGGGTCCAGCCCGATGAGGGTATGACGCTGAAGTTTGGTTCCAAGGTTCCCGGCAGCCAGATGGAGGTGCGGGACGTCGCGATGGACTTCCATTACGGCGACGCCTTCACTCAAGCCTCTCCCGAAGCTTACGAGCGGCTGGTGCTCGACGTGCTGCTCGGCGACGCCACACTGTTTCCTAAAGCCGAAGAGGTCGATGCCAGCTGGCGAGTGATCGACCCGTTGGAGGATCATTGGCGCGAGACCACCCCGCTGGGATACCGGGCGGGATCGTGGGGACCACAGCAGGCAGACGAGCTGCTGCGCCGCAGCGGACGCTCGTGGCGGCGACCGTGACCGTGCTACCGAACACCTCAGGCAAGGAGGTGGTGAAGGCGCTGGCGACAGCCCGTAGCAGCCGGGGCGGCGGCACATCTGGACTCGCGCTCACCCTCGTCGTGATCGCCGAGGACGACGCCATCGAGCAAGCCGCCGAAACCGCCTGTGTCGCCGCCGCCGCGCATCCGTGTCGGCTCATTGTGGTGGCTCGTCAGGACCCCACTGCGCGTGAGCATCGACTCGACGCCGAGATCTGTGTTCACGGCCGGTTCGGGTACGGCGAGACAGTGATCCTGCGGATGCATGGCCGTCTGGCGTTGCACGCCGAATCGGTGACGCTGCCGCTGCTGGCCGCCGACGTCCCCGTCGTCGCGTGGTGGCAGGGCAGCCCGCCGGAGCGAATCGCCCACGACCCGCTGGGAGTATTCGCCGACCGGCGCATTACTGACTGCGCCGCACACAGCGAACCAATGACCGCGCTCATGCAACGCGCTGCTGATTACGTTCCCGGCGACACAGACATAGCATGGGCCCGCGTCACACCTTGGCGCTCGCTGCTAGCCAACGCTTTCGACGCCATCGATCAAAGTCCGGCTTCGGCGACCATCCGTGGGGCTGCCGATAACCCGAGTGTGGCACTGTTGGCGGGCTGGCTTCGCGCGCGGCTCGGGATCGTCGTTGGCGTGAAGCTGGGCGACACCAGAAGCGAGAAGACCGGCAGCACTGGCAGTAACAACGGGATCACCGAAATAACGGTCACCCTCGCCGATAACTCCCTGCTGGGATTAATCATGGCTACAAACGGTTCGGTCACCGTAAGCCGCACCGGCATGGGCGAACGCCAGTTGCCACTGCGACAGCCTAGTGCCGGTGAAGCGCTCGCCGAAGAGCTTCGGCATCTTGATCCCGACCAGTCCTATGCGACCGCATTGCACGCCGCGACAGGGGTAGAAATTGGCTCTACTGCCGGCACTATCACGGGCCGGGTGCACGAGTGGCACGATCCGGCGGTGTCGTTAGGAAAACAACCCTCATGAGCGACGCCGTCATGGGCGGAACTCACGTAATAGTCCACCCCGATGAATCGCTGCTAGCTCAAGCCGTTGCCACACGCCTGATCGCCCGACTCGCCGAGGTTCAAGCTAGCAAGGCAAGCGCGAGCCTGGTGCTGGCCGGTGGAGGTGTGGCGGTGGCAAGTCTTGCCGCCTTGGCGCGGAGTCCAGCACGCGACGCGGTGGACTGGACGGCGGTCGATGTGTGGTGGAGCGACGAGCGTTACCTCCCCACAGGAGACCCCGAGCGCAATGAAACGCAGGCCCGGCACGCGTTACTCGATGCACTGCCACTGCAACCTTCACGCGTACACCCCATGCCGGCGGCGGAAACAGAGAATGCGCGACCTCTCAGTGTCGACGACGCGGCATTGGGCTACCGCGTCGAACTGGCCCGGCACGCAGCCGCCGGCCAGGAACTTCCCGCATTCGACGTGCTGCTACTAGGTGTTGGCCCGGAGGGCCATACCGCTTCGATCTTCCCGGAGTCACCGGCAGTGTATGAGCAAGGTCCTGTTGTAGCCGTACATGACTGTCCGAAGCCGCCACCCGAGCGCATTACGCTGACGCTGCCCGCGATCCGTAGCGCGGCGGAGGTGTGGCTGCTGGCGGCCGGAAAGGCAAAGGCTGCCGCGATCGGCGCGGCCTTGCGAGGTACCGATGAAGCCGGAGTTCCGGCGGCCGGTGCCAGAGGACGGACCCGTACGCTGTGGCTGCTAGACGAAGCTGCCGCGGCCGAGGTGCCCGGCGAGCTACGCGCCCCCCTGCTTCTTCCTACGTTGATTGAGAAATCCATCATCCCCAATACTGCGGTCGGTGCAAGACAGTTCCACTCGCGGTCGTAACCGTCGGTGGCAGCTGCGCTTGGCGGATCTTGGCATCGCTGATAGTGAAGCACCCGTCGACTGCTCGCTGAAGGTCACCGGATCGCCGCTTAGGCGGGAAAGCAGCGATGATCCGCTTCTCCGGATCGAGTCGCTTCACCGAGCGAACGCCAGGGTATAGGTCACTATCGGCAGAAATAATCAAGGCGGTGTCATACCGATTCCGCACCGAGTCCTCGACCAACGCGACAGCGATGTTGACGTCGGTCTCCTTCTCTTCATAGGTGGTCCAGGTAGCCTTGCACTTTCGACACCAACAGTTCTTTTCTTGGAATCGACCATCAACCAATGTCACAAGTGGACAGTGCTGCACAAGGGCTTCCAGGTAGTGGAACTGGCGTTGTTCGCTTGGGGAGTCGCCGCGCACACGAGCCGTGAAGTATGTGACCTTCTCCAAAACTTGGCCAGGGAGTAACAAGCTGGTACTGAGCGCTTGCAGGTCGAGCCAGAGGTACTTCCGGCCGAACTTGTCCTTCAGCCCGAAGTACAGGTTGAAACCGTCGACATACACTGCAACGCGAACCACGTTGCCCCTCCCTCGCAATCGACGCGCCCATGAGGTAAGGTGGCAACGTACCCCGCCAGGGTTAGTAGCCCTGGCCCGACGGCCCCGGCAACGGGGCCGTTTCTAATTTAGAGAACCGCGCTCGTCATCGCGGGTAGGCGTGGATCAGGCAAGAGCCGCTTTCTCCGTGCGCTCACGGAGCGGATTGAGGGTCAAAACTCAGAGAAAACAATCCGCTTCCTTACCAAAGGAGCACCCTTTCAACTAAAGGAATTTGAGCTCCTACCGAAAACGAGCTGCGTCATCGTGGTGGACGACGCCTACTACCGTGACGATATCAGGGAGTTTCTCGGTGCGCTCTCAGCGACCGAACCTAACGAGGTGCTCGACCTCCTAGAGCACCGAATCGAGTACTCCGAGCGTGCACCCTCTGGTTCGCAATATCTTCCTATCCCCTACGGCTGGGATGAGAACTCGCCGCTGCAATTTCGTAAGTCACGGAGCTTCGTCAACGTTATCCGGCGAGTACAAAATGGGCCGCGATTCCCACAGAAGGATGGCACCGGCAGTTCTACGCGCCGCACCTGTTCGCCGCCGTAGTCAAGGACTTCGATAACACCGTCCTGGCCGTACTGGGCGAATGGATCGCGCTACCTGATGCGCGCCGCTTAACAGTCCTCGCACAGCTGCTACGCGAAGCGCCGAGCAGCCTCTTCTGGGAACGCGTCGATTGGATGGGCGAGCTTCTCGAACAAGCCGACGCCATCAGCTCGGACTGCTTCGCGGCAGCGGCGGGTAAGCTCCACACAGCCGTCATGTCGGGGGTGAAGAGCGGCACTCCCGGCAAGCCGTTCCCTAAAGACCTCCAACAGCGTGATCGATCACAGCAGGTCGCTGAATCGTTCCCACCTGGCACACCAACGCATCGGTTCTACTTCAGTCTCGTGAAGTCTGCGCAATCTTCGATCCATTGGAGCACCCAATGCGACGAAGAAGCGTTTTAACTGCTCACGCCACTGCGGCGGGCCCGCAGATTGGCGAGGGCTTCTTCCAGTAGGGCTTGGCCGTCAGCATCGCTGCGACGTTCCCGCACGTAGGCCAGATGGGTTTTATAGGGCTCGTTGCGGGGGATCGGCGGTGGAGCGGTGGAGTCCTTGCCTGCCGGGAGGCCACAGCGGGCGCAGTCCCACGAGTCGGGTTCGGGAACGTCGGCTGCAAACGAAGGCCGCGTGATGTGCCCATTGGCGCAGTGAAAATCGATACGGCGGCGCGGTGCCGATTCGCCACGTTCGGACTCACCCATGGGGCCGGCACCCACGCGGGTGCCGCGAATTGCGGTAGACACGATGACGTACTTCCTTTACTCAGATGTAGTGCGCGCCGCTATAAGGCCTTCATCAAGCCGTTTTCATCAATAGGCCAAGGCCAATGACGCTCGCGGTCCAGATCAGCGCTACGGCGACGGTGAATCGGTCTAGGTTTTTCTCCGCGATGGAGGAACCACTGAGGTTAGAGCCCATTCCACCGCCGAACATGCTGGAAAGTCCGCCGCCTTTGCCCCGGTGTAGGAGGACGAAAAGCACTACTAAAGCACTGGAGACGATAAGCGTCCCGGTAAGCACGGCGACCATGTCGTAAGGATACGTGAGTCTGCCGACAGTTGATGTACCACTCCCCTCCGGCGGCCGGG
>JBGTNI010000024.1:0-55478 GCA_041743105.1 Mycobacteriales bacterium
CAATCCTGGCACCGATCTCCCGATCCGACAGGCCCGCTATCACCCCCACAGCAATCTCAGCCCGATCATCAAACGTCAACACCCGCCGCAGCATCACAACCCCACCCACCAGCAATGTTGCTACGACGCTATGACACCGCCCACCTCGTATACCCAGATTCACTTCGATGACTCACTGGATCAGACCTATCAGGGCCTTTCCTTTGAGACCATCACTAGCCAGCGCGACCTGGCGAAGTACTTCATCAGCAATTCCTCGATGCGAAAGCTGAACAAAATCCTCCTCCAGGACGAAAAACGATTCACCGGTCCACCGCCCTTCTTCGCCTTTCGGAAGCTCGGTCGAAGGGCCGAGGCCGTCAAGGCCGGTGCCTAGCTCGGCCGTTGACAGCCGGAAGAACAGTGGGTTTGTGACCCAATGTCACAACAGCTATCTGGCGGGACCCGTTACCGCACCTGCGCGGGGAGTAGCGCGGCGAGACTGAGCGCGAGGCAGCCGAAGGTGACGAGCATGAACAAAGCCACCCAGAACAGCCCGGGTAACGGAGTGATTTCTCCCAGCTGATCGGCGTCGGAGTTGTGAGCTTCGCCCCAATGGCGTTTGCGCTGTAGTTCTACCACCGGCCGCACCCCGCCCAGCAGCAGGAACCATGTCAAGCCGTAGGCCGCCGCGGCCTGTAACCCATCGGAGCCGAAATAGGAGATTGCGCCGAGAATCAGCCCGGTCGTGAACACCGAGACCACGCCGAAGATATTGCGAACGATCACCAACATCGACGCAAGTAATGCTATGCAGAGCCATAGCACCAGTGTCATGCGGTCGATCGCCAACAGCGATGCGCATGCCAGCCCCAGCAGGGACGGGGCGATATAGCCGGCCAACCCGGTGAGCACCATGCCGAAGCCGCGTGGCTTGCCCGACGACAGCGTGACCCCCGACGTGTCGGAGTGCAGCCGCACGCCCCGCAGCTTCCGGCCGGTGAGCAACGCCATGACGGCGTGACCGCCTTCGTGCGCGATCGTGATGACGTAGCGCGTGAAGGGCCACAGCAGGCCGGAACCGACCACGACCAGCGCTATCAAGCATGTCGTCCAGATGACCCAGTTTGGCGGGGCCTCTTGCGCGGTCAGCATGGCTGCCAATCCTACGGAGCGGAAGCCGCAGCCCCTAACTGACCGGCAACGAACTGCCCGAATGCCTTCAGGGTGCGGGCATCGACCGGCTGAGAGCTGCCCGGTTCGGCGTATTCACTGGCAGCGGCCGCGATCAACGCCCCATACTGCCGCGGTAGCTGTTCAAGTGCCCACTGGCAGCCTCCACCTTGGAGGTGATCGATCCGGCTTGTAGGTACGCGAGCACATGGCAAGCGTTGAGCACCGCATAGGGCGGTACTCGACATTGGCCACTGTCGGGGCCACCGGCAATATTGGCCAAGCTGCTCTCGGTATCGGTCACGATGGAGTCTAGGTAGTGCTCCGCCGGGACGTCGCCGAATACCTCGGCGATCGGCTGTCCGATCAGACAGATGCCGCGCTGCTTCACGATGGTGAAATGCGCCGCCAGATCCCCGTCGGTCGCCTCTAAGGCAAAGTCCACGGTGTGGTCCTGATAGTTGGGCACCCACTCCTTGCTGAAATGCAGCTCATACGGGGTGGGATAACGAAAATCACGAGCCTGCCGCACCGTCACGACGCTGATCTCCAAACCCTTCGCCGGTGCATACTCATGGAGACGGAGCAACAATTCGCCGAGTCGCCGCTTGGCGGCAGTGCTCAGCGTTTCTTTCACGACGACCAGAAAGTCCACGTCACTGCCGGCCGCGTTGAAGCACCCCATTGCCAGTGAGCCGTGTAGATAGATTCCGACCAGATCCGGTCCCAGCTCGCGCCTAAAGCCGGAGACGACGATGCCGAGTAGCCGCTCGACGGCTAAAGGCCTATTACGGCATGTTTGTAACAAATAAGATATTTCGTCCGAAACCGGCATTTCGACTTCCTTCGGCTAGATATAGTTAGCCATTCGGTAAATATGTGGCGTATATTGTGTCAGTCATATGTTTCTTTCGTTCAACATCTAGCTAGTAACGACGCCAGCCGGCATGCTGTGCTACGCCCCTAGACCCAGGGTGTTTGACGTGACAAGGAGTTCGGTGTGAGGTTCGCGTTGGTAATTGTGGAGAACGAGGCTTCGCGGCGCAGCATCGAACTCGACCGCACCACCCACCGCAAGCAGCTCGAGACCTGGATGGCCAGGCACGCACAGTCGGGCACGCTCATTGGCGGCGAAGCCTTCGAGACAGAAAGGTTCGCCCCGGTCACTGTCCGTCGTGACGACGACGGCCGACTGAGCGTTACCGAGACTGGGTTCGCCGGTGATGCCGAGACGCTCGGCGGCTACATCCTGGTGGATGTGCCCGACCGTGAGTCCGCTGTGGAGCTTGCCAAGTCCTGGCCGATGGCCGAGGCCATCGAGGTCCGCCCGCTATGGGAACCGAACTCGTCGATGAGTGCATAAAAAGCTCATTCGAACGTAGGCCTTCGCTAGGAAGAGCGGCGTATCGGCGCCGCGTACAGCCTCAACACAACTGTTCTACAGCCCCACCCATTGGGTGCTGCCGTCGCTGAAGCGTTGGTGTTTCCAGATCGGCACCCGCTGCTTGATAGCGTCGACCAGGTGTTCACAGATGTCGAATGCCGCTGCCCGGTGCGCAGCAGAGACGGTGCACAGCAGCGCAATGTCGCCGACTCGCAGTTCGCCCACGCGGTGCGCCACGGCCACCGCCAGCACTTCGGCGGAGTGCGCCAGCTGCACCGCAAGGTCTGTGAGCACCTTCTCCGCGGTGGGATGAGCCTCGTAGCGTAGGCCGTTCACTGCGCGCCCATTGTCGTGATCGCGGATCACGCCGGCAAAGCTCGCTATCGCGCCGACCGCGCTGCGTGACACGAAGTCCCGCTGCCGAGCCGGGTCCAGCTCCGCTCCGCCAACGTGCGCGAACACCGGAATCTCACCGAACACTCTTGGCTCCCGAAAGCTGTGTCAACAAGTGTTCCAGCACACCGTCTAACACCGCGAGCCCATCAGTGACTCCACCAGTCGAGCCCGGCAGGTTCACGATGAAGCAGCGTCCACGGGTTCCGGCGTGGCCTCGGGTGAGGATTGCCGATGCTACGCCCGCTGTGGTGCCACTGCGCCGGATCTCCTCGATGATGCCGGGAATGCTTCGTTCCAGGAACGGCAGCGTGGCCTCCGGGGTGCGGTCGTCGGGGCTTAGGCCCGTGCCGCCGCTGGTGATGATGACGTCTACTCCCGCTCGAGTAGCATCCCGCAGCGCTCGCATGACCGGCGCTACACCGTCGATTACCACGACCGGCGCGGGTGTGACGATGCCGCGTTGATTGAGCCAGTTCGCGATGGTCGGGCCGGTGGTATCGGCGTACCCACCGGTGGCCGCGCGGGTGGAGGAGATGATCGCCCGGCCGGTGCGGGCCGCGCTGCCACTCATGATCGTGTCCATTCGCCGGTCTTGCCTCCGGTTTTTCGCCACACCGCAACTCGCTCGATACTGGCGGCGGGATCGATCGCCTTGATCATGTCGTACACGGTGAGGCCGGCCACTGAGGCAGCGGTGAGAGCCTCCATCTCTACGCCTGTTGCCGCGGTAGTTGCCACGGTTGCGGTGATCTCTACGCTGTCGTGGCCGGGAGTCAGCTCCACGCTCACACCAGTCAGTGGCAGCGGATGACAGAGCGGAACCAGTTCGGCAGTGTGCTTGGCTGCCATGATCCCCGCGACTCGGGCTACGCCGAGCGCGTCGCCCTTCTTCAGATTCGCCGTCTCCAACTGGGCGATCACCTCGGTCGTGGTGTGGACACTTGCGTGTGCGATAGCCTCCCGCTTGCTGGGAGTTTTAGCGGACACGTCCACCATGTGTGCCTCACCCTGTCGGCTCAGGTGCGGCAGGTTCGTTGGATCGGTCGCTTCGGGCGCTCGCGCGGGCAGCGGCTCGCTCAGTTGCCATACCTCGACTGGGGCACCTGGCGGCAGCTGCGCGGTGCCGACCGGAATGTGAACGAGCGCATTCGAGTGAGCCAGCGCGCCCACCAGATGTGATCCAGGACCCGAGTCGAGCTCCACTACGTAACCGCCTGATTGCGCGGTGCGCAGCGTGCCGCGCCGCAGCTGGTGCTTGGTTGACGGCGAGATCAGCGGTTCGCGTAGTCGCGCCGAGACGGTTTCGCGTTCGACATCGGAGTAGCCGGCCGCGGTACGCAGCACTGGGCGCAGAAAAACTTCGTAGGAGATGAACGCGCTGACCGGATTACCGGGGAAGGCCAGCAGTGGCACTCCGGCGACTCGCCCGATACCCTGCGGGCCGCCGGGCTGCATCGCGACGCTGACGAATTCCACGGCTCCACCGCGCAGTGCGTCTTTCACCACCTCGAAGGCGCCCGCGCTCACGCCGCCGGAGGTGAGGATCAGGTCGAAGGGCTCCGAAGCCTGTCGCAGATGTGTGCTCAGCAGATCGACGAACTCGGTGGCCGAATCTGGCGCGATACGCGCGGTGGTGACGTCGGCGCCATCTTCGGTGAGTGCGGCCACAAGCATGGTGGTGTTCGCGTCGTAGGTCTGCCCCGGTTCCAGCGGTTCACCGGGCTGGCGCAGCTCCGAGCCGGTGGAGAGCACCAACACCCTGAGGCGGTGCCGCAGCTTCACGTCTTCGATCCCGGTCGCTGCCAGCAGGCCCAACTGACGAGGACCTAGCTTCTGCCCGGCGCTGACGAGTAGCTGGCCGGATGTGACGTCGCTGCCTCGCAACCGAATGAACGTGCCGAGCCGCACCGGTGCCCGAAAACTTACCCGTGCCGGGCGCTCGGTGAGGAAACGGTCGGGAGTGGCTGCCTCGATGGGGATCACCGCGTTTGCGCCCGTCGGAATCGGCGCACCTGTCATGATCGGCATCGCCGCACCCGGCGGGAGCGATGGTGTGTCGTTCCGGCCCGCCGGAATCGCTTCACCAACTGTGAGTATCACCGGCGCAGCGTCGGTTGCCGCGGCGAGTTCAGCTGCCCGTACCGCATAGCCGTCCATCTGCGAGTTGTCGAACGTGGGTAGCGCGATCGTGGATACAACGTCGTCCATCACGCATCGTCCCAGCGCCTGCCGTAGCGATGTCCGCTCGGTCCGGCCATCCAGATCGTTCAACAACGCCGACACCGCGTCGCGATGCTCTGCCACCGACCGCAGTGAGCTCATGAGCCCCAGTATGCCCCCGGGTGGAGTCGGCATGTGTGCTGTCTCATGGATATGGTCTTGGCCACCTGAACTATCTGGAGTGCACATGCCGGCTCTGTCTAATTCCCTTACCCGCGATCGGGTTGCTCCGATCGGCGTGATCGCCGGCTCCGGATTGTATGAACTGTTCGCTACAGGAGCGCAGTCGCGCGACATCGACACTCCGTACGGTCCCACCTCGGCGCCGATCACGCTGGGTGAGATCGCTGGTCGGGGCGTTGCCTTCCTAGCGCGTCACGGCACGGGCCACTCCGTTCCGCCGCATCGGATCAATTACCGTGCCAACATCTGGGCGCTACGGAGTCTGGGGGTACGGGCGCTGGTGACGTTCTCGGCGGTCGGCGGGCTTCGAGCCCAATGTGCGCCCGGACGGTTCGTGCTCACTGACCAGATCATCGACCGCACTCACAGCCGAGCCGACACGTTCTTCGACGGTGAGGTACTCGCGACGACGGGCGTGCAGCACCTGGCAGCCGCCCAGCCGTTCTGCCTGAGGCTTCGCGACTTCGCTGCCGCCGCACTACAGACAGCGGGCGTGGACTTCCAACCCACTGGCACGGTGGTAGTAATTCAAGGCCCCCGGTTCTCCACGGCGGCTGAGTCCCGCTGGTTCCGATCCATCGGCGGTGACATCGTGAACATGACTCAGTACCCCGAAACGATGCTCGCGGCGGAGCTGGGAATGGGCGTGGTGAACCTATCGTTCGTCACCGATTCCGACGCCGGCGTGGTCGACGACGAAGCCGACGCCGCGGCGAGCTCGACGGCAGCGAGCTCCGACGCGGGAGCGGACGTGGTGCACCACCAACTGGTACTACAGCGAATGGCCGAGGCCCAACCGCGCATCAAGGCGGCCATTGCAGCCATAGTGGCCGCAATCGATGTCGGCTACGAGCCGGACGCGGGTATTGATCCGGACGCGGTAGACGCCGTGCTCAAGCAGCCGGTGATCGCAGAATGAAGTTGCTGGTCACCGGCGGCGCCGGCTTCATCGGTTCCGGTATCGCGGCCACCGCGGGGGCCGCCGGGCATGAGGTCACGGTGCTGGACGCGTTGCTGCCGTCGGTGCATCCTGGTGGTGCACCCAAGATGCCGGATGGGGTGCGCCTGATCCATGGCGATGTGTGTGACACCGAGACGGTGTTGGCGGCGCTGGGCGGTATGGACGCGGTGTTTCATCAGGCCGCGAAAGTCGGCTTAGGCGTCGATTTCTCCGACGCGCCGGACTACGTGCGCCTTAACGATCTCGGCACCGCCACGTTGTTGGCGGCTATGGCACAGCGGGGGCTCCGTAGGCTGGTGTTGGCCTCGTCGATGGTGGTGTATGGCGAAGGTGCCTACACCAGCTCGGTGCTCGGACCGGTGAACCCACCGGCGCGTACTGTGGCCGATCTGGACGCCGGACTGTTCGAGCCGCGATGCCCCCAGTCCGGTCAGCCGTTGCAGCCGGGCCTCGTCTTCGAAGACGCGCCGCTGGACCCGCGCAACGTCTATGCGGCGACGAAGGTCATGCAGGAATACCTGTCGGCCGCGTGGGCACGCGAGGTCGGTGGCAGGGTTGCTGCGTTGCGGTACCACAATGTTTACGGGCCTAGGATGCCGAAGAACACGCCATATGCCGGAGTGGCGTCGATATTCCGTTCCGCGATCGCCGACGGCCATGCACCCCAGGTATTCGAAGATGGCGGCCAGCGTCGAGACTTCATTCACGTCGACGACGTGGCTACGGCGAACCTCGCGGCCATGGACTGGACGTCAGGCGTGGTCGGGCCGGCCGGGCAGCTGCGGGCCTTCAACGTCGGCAGTGGTCACATACACACCATCGCTGATCTGGCTCGTGCGCTCAGCGCGGCCGCCGGAGGCTCCGAGCCAGTGTTTACCGGGCGCTATCGACTAGGCGATGTGCGTCACATCACGGCATCGTCACAACGACTACGCGAGGAACTCGGCTGGAGGCCGACGGTCTCCTTTGAGGTCGGTATGAAGGCCTTTGCCCGGGAGCCTTTGCGCGGCGAATGAGAGCTCGTCTTGCATCCGATAGCGGCCTTGTAGCTGAAGCCCGCAACGGTCGTCATATCCGAGGAGCTCTGCTTCCATTGGTATGTGCGGCACCACGTGTCATTGGTCGGTAGCGCCCTACTCCGCGAAGTTGGTCGGTAGGTTGTCTTGTTCGAACTCAGATGTTTCGGGTGCCCCGAACACCTCTGGCTGCATGCCGTAGCCGGATTGTTCGCTGCGAATCCTGAGAACTCATGGATGGGTTACCGCCATTCCGTTACTGAATCGCATTGCTGGGTGCCGATCGGGCGCTTTCTTTGCCATCGATCACCGACGTCACACGGAACCTGCCCCCTGTTCCGTATCCGCCTTCTGGTCGCGGGAAAGTAGCCGAGTTTCCACTCGAGGACGTAAAGGTGTAGAAGCAGGTCGCTCCGTCTGTGGTGCACGCATAAATTTTGTAGCTTTCCAGTCGAGAACCGGCAGGAACAGTCACGGCGTTCCACGTCACTTGGATGCTGCCGTCGCTGGCTACGGACGCTCGTACTCCGGTAGGCACGGCATCATTGGTGGCAGGTGGCGGGGGAGTTGGGGTCGGTGTGGGCCTGGGTGTCGCCGGCACCGGAGTCACCGTCCCGCCGATGGCAGCGGCGGACGATCCGGCTGAATTGATCGCATAGCCCTGCACCGTGCACGCGACACCGTTGGATGCCCGGAACGAAGCGTTCTGCTTACCATTGCCCGGGTTGGTGTCGTGGATAACCCGGCTGTTATTGCAGTAGATGTCGATTGCCGTCAGGCCAGAGCCGCCGGTGTTGTTGGGTGGGTAGTAATCCAGCGTGATCCGCCCGTCGCCACCCCGCACATTCTCTAGAACTGGTGCGCCGGGTGCCCGGGGCCGGTCACCACGCCCTGGCGCCGGGGTCTGTGGCGAGGGTTTAGCCGTCTCCGGCGCCGGTTGCGCGTTATCGCCAGGCTTGTTGTCGCCAGGGCTGGGCGCCGGTCTGGAGTCGGTAGCGGGTGGCGATTGCGTGGTTTTGTCGGTGGGCTTAGGCGCTCTCTTCTTCGGCACGTTGGATGCGACGGTGTCGGGGCCGGTTCCGCTGCCGGTATATTTGGTGACTTTTTTGACATTGTGGGTCTTGTTCACCACATAGCCCGAGGGTCCGCCGGGTTCATTGATGATCAGCGCGCCCTCGCGCTGCTCCATGGTGACCGAGGTATCCCGCGCCGATGTCGCGATGCGTCGCTTGAGCTTGCCAGAGGTGTCTAAGGCCAACACGGCTCCGCTGCTGTCGATCACGTACACCCGGCCCTCGAAGACGACCGCCTCACCGAGCAAACCTGCTCCCTCCACGCCGATCGTGCGTACCTCGCCATCCTCGATGAGCACCACTTGGCGAGAATCGGGCACGGTGACGGCGATGATGGGACTTGTAGTGCGGGTGGCAACGATCGCCGAGCCCAGACCGGGCACCCGCATCGTGTGCGCCTTGTTATTGTTGACCAGGACTACCGCGTCTCCGGTTTGGTCGATCACGGCGGCACCCTTATCCAGGGCGGTGAGTGTCAGCTTATGGTTGGGCTGTGCCACAGCGACCTTTTGCTCCACCCGTAGTTTGGTGGAGTCTTTCTCGACCACCAATGCCGAGACAGCGCCATCTTCGGGTGAGGCAATCCAGTAGCGGCCTTCGCTGTCGAATCCACCCGGTACTAGTCCGGGAGTGAGCTGCACTGTTTTGCCTTTTGCTTTGAGGTCCTGTGGATCGAGCCTGCGAATCTGCCCTCTCGGTGCATCCACTAGCAGCACGGTGTCGTTCCACATAGCCACTGAGCTGTCGATGCCGGGCTGCACCGCAAGCCTGGCGCCTTCGTCCAAGTTCGAAAGGTCTATGGAGGTGACGGTTCCGGCGGTGCGGTCGTGTAGCAGTAGGTGGGTATCGGTTTGCACGATGTTCACATCGTGGTTTTTGGCGTCCTTGAGCCCATAACGCATGTCGACTGTGCCGGCTTCGATGTTGACTCGCTGTGTCGATCCACTTTGGGCAGACCACAGCCACATATTGCCGTCGAAGACGTCGATTGCGCGGCTCATCGAGCCGACGCCGAATAGGGTCAACGCCATGGCGCCGATCACGGTTGAAACTAGGCCAATGGTGGCGAAACCGCCAGAGGTTTTGTGCAGGCGCTTTCGACCACGTAGTAGTCGTCGCGCAACTCGGGTGTGTGGTGGTTTTAGGCCCACTTTACCCCTCCAACCGTCACTCGCTTCGGGGCGCGGAGCTGAGGTGAGAAATGGGATTAGTATATCGATTGTGCACGTGAGGCGGAGCTTTATGCAGATATCTACCGGAGCTCTTCCACCGAGCCGATAAGTTCGGCGGCCTGGAGTTGCCGGGGAACGGCTTCCAACTGTTTGGGCGCGGCCAGCTCACCGGTGACGCCTTGCAGCTCACCGAATTTACGGGCCGTAACCATGACTCGCCCTTCTAACGAGGCGACCGCAGCATTGTAGCGCTGAACCATGGATCCCATGGACGAGCCGAGCTTATCCCAGTGTTCGCCCAGTGTGGCCAAGCGAGTGTAAAGCTCACGACCAAGCTGATGCACCTGCGCGGCGTTACGGGCCAAGGCTTCCTGCCGCCACGAGTAGGCAATAGTGCGCAACAGCGCGATTAACGTGGACGGAGTGGCAAGCACCACGTTGCGCTCAAAGGCGTACTCCAGTAGAACCGCGTCTTTTTGCACCGCGGCGTCAAGGAAGGTGTCGGCAGGTACGAAGAGCACCACAAATTCCGGCGTGGACTCGAATGCCTCCCAGTAAGACTTGGCCGAGAGAGTGTCGATGTGGTGGCGCACATGTTTGGCATGCGCTGTCAGCCGTTCGGATCGGACATGATCGTCCCGGGCCTCCATGGCCTCCAGATATGCGGAGAACGGCACCTTAGCGTCGACGATCACGTTCTTGCCATCGGCGAGTTTCACCACCATGTCGGGACGGAGGATGCCATCGGCGGTCGAAACGCTGACCTGCTCCACGAAGTCGCAGCGCTCCACCATGCCCGCAGCCTCGACGATGCGACGCAGTTGGTGTTCGCCCCAGCGACCCCGTACTTGAGGTGCCCGGAGTGCCGCCACCAGCTGTGCCGTCTCTGACCGCAGTTGCACATTGGTTCGGTGCATGAGCTCCACTTGCTCGCGCAGGCCCGCGTAAGCATCTACCCGCTCACGTTCGGCGCCGGAGACTTGTCGCTCGACTTTGTCGAGATTGTCCTTCAGCGGTGCCACGAGTTGAGCGAACGCCGAATTGTTCCGCTCGATCGCCTCGGCCGAAAGCGATCGAAGAGCCTGCTCGAGCCGTTTCTCGCTCGCCTGATGAGTTTCCAGCGCCGCCTCCGATCGAGCTATCTGACTGCTGGCGCGAGAGTACGCAGCAAGCCAGCCGATCGCTGCCCCGGCCAGCAGGCAGACGATAACGATGACGGCGATACCCAAACCAGCTCCCATGGGCTCCATAGTGCCCCGCGGATGTGACAGTTCTCCGCTGGCGCGCCGAGGGCGTGCTTATATGGCAGAGGTGACCAGTTAGTCCGTCGGAGCCTCGTGGCGTAGCAGCCAGTGCTTGATCGGCAGCCCGTAGCCGAAGCCGCCGAGGCTGCCGTCGCTGCGCATCACGCGGTGGCACGGTACGAACAGGGCAGCGGCGTTTCGGGCGCAGGCGCTTGCGGCAGCCCGCACCGCCGCCGGTTTACCCGACAGCGCGGCGAGTTCGCGATAGCTCACGGTGGTGCCCGCTGGTATCGCGCGCAGCTGTTTCCATGCCGCACTCAGCATCTCACTGCCTGCTTGGCGTACCGGGATGCCATCGGGCGAGGTGAGCTCGCCATCGTGGAAGGCGAGCACTGCTTTGCTTATCTGCCCCAGCTCGTCGTACTCGCGGATTTCGTCGGCGAACCCGCGACGCAGTGAGCTGTGAACGTAGGGCAGCAGACGGGTTACGTCGCTAGTCCACCCGCTGGCGAGCACCACGCCATCGTCGGTGATTACGGTGAACGGACCGATTGGGGTCTGATGCACTGCGCTAGTCAGATACTTCATTGCGAGTTCTCCTTGCCGATAGCGGCGCTGACCTGCCACAGATGTAGTACCGCGTATGAGCGCCATGGTCGCCATCGTTCCGCGTGAGCCAGTAGCTGCCGCGGCTCGACAGGTAGCCCTAGCGCCCGTGCGCTCCGCAGCACCCCAAGATCGGTTTCTAAGAAAATGTCCGGTGCGCCTAGCCCTCGCATTGCGATGTAGCCAGCGGTCCATGGACCGATGCCGGGCAGCCGGACGAGCTCTGCGACAACTTCGGCTGGATCGCTTGCCACGTCGAAGCTAACGGTGCCGTCTGACAATGCCGCGCAGAGGCTTGTCAACGTGCGTTTGCGTGCGGCCGTCATGGGCAGATCCGCTGGATCGGCGTCGGCGAGTGCCTGCGGGGTGGGGAATACGTGCGTCAGCTCGCCATCGGGGTGTTCCAGGGACGTGCCGTAGCGCGCCGCGATACGCGAGGTGACGGTGCGAGCGGCGGCGACGGAGATCTGTTGGCCGATCACCGCACGCACGGCATACTCTGCCGGATCGCAGGCGCCGGGAACGCGAAGGCCTGGCGACGCGGCAACGGCTGCGGTCAATGCCGGATCGGTACGTAGGGTCTGCGCCACTGCCTGCGGGTCGGCATCTAGATCCAGCAGGCGGCGGCAGCGCCGTACTGCCGTGGTCAGGTCACGCAGCTCTGTCAGTCGTAGCGTGCAGCTGACCGTTGTGGCCGCTGGGTCGGTCGGTCGAGTCAGGGTGAGCACCGCGGAACCGTGCGGCAGCGTGATAGTGCGTCGGTAGGTGCCGCCGTCGGCTGCCTCGATGCCCGCCACGACACGCCCGGCTAGGAACCTCCACAGCTGCCCAGCCGCGAGAGGTGTGCGGTAGGGCAGCCTGAGCGTTACCGGCGTAGCGAAACTTCCCGCTCCCCCTGTCGACGAACTCGATAGGTTTGCTGGCTTCGGCGCCGAATGCGACCGTTCTGTCGAGTTTGTCGACCGGGACGTGCCGGAAGCATGGGTTCGTAGTTGGCTGGGTGAACGGGCAAAGATTTCTTTGACGGTGTCGTTGAACTGTCGGATGCTGGCGAAACCGGCGGCGTAGGCGATGTCGGCGAACGGAAGATCAGTCACTTCGATCAACGTGCGCGCGGTCTGGGCACGCTGCGCCCGCGCTAGGGCCAGCGCTCCGACTCCGAGCTCGTCGGTGAGGGCGCGATGCACGTGACGCGAGGCGTATCCCAGACGCCGCGCTAAGCCCTCCACCCCGTCGGTGTCCACCACGCCATCGGCGATCAACCGCATGGTGCGTGCGACCAGGTCGCTGCGGTAGTTCCACTCGGGTGAGCCGGGAGCGGCGTCCGGGCGGCAACGCAGGCATGCCCGAAAGCCGGTCTGCTGCGCCCCGGCGGCGGTGGCGAAAAAACACACATTCTCGCGGCGAGGAGTAATGGCGGGGCAACTGGGCCGGCAGTAAATGCCAGTGGAGGTTACGCCGGTGTAGAACCAGCCGTCGAACCGTGCGTCGCGGCTGGACACCGCGCGGTAGCAAACATCTTCATCGGGGAGCACGTGACCTATCGTGCCCGCTCGACTGCCCAGCGGCTAGCGGAAATCGGACATGGTGGTGCGACCGCCTAGGGACCCATTTGTGAATAAGTCATTCCGGTTTAATCAGCCGGACTCCATTGCGTCACACAAGGAACATGGCGCTACGTCGGGTGGGCTGCGATGAGGTGACCTATTCGGCCGGCTGCCTGTCGCCATCGTGGTGCGGCCGGGCCTGTTCGGCGACGATTAGTTGGCACCGCCCGTCGACGCAGGAACGCCGCAACCGGCTCATCGAGACGGTCTGCAATAGCCCGATCACCCAGCATGTCGGGCACCCACGCAGCGCGAGCAGACCTACCGGCGCGAGCAGCAGGCTGGCTGGCCAAAACACCGGAGCGAGTGCGACCGCAGCGATCAGCGCGACGAACCCCACCGCCCCGCGTGCTACGTGCCGGGGCAGCGATGTGCTCGCAAAGTTCCGATCTTCAGTCATCGTCATCTCCCTGGGCTGGGGTCAGGCGGCTCCTGGAGTAAGTGGTGTACCGTTGCCCGGCCGCGATGCAGCCGCGACTTCATCGCGGCGATGCTGAGGTCGAGCGCATCGGCGACCGTCCGGCCGCGGTATCCCTGGACGTCTCGCATGATCAGCACATGCCGCTGTTCAGCGGGCAAAGCGACGATTGCCGCTGCTACCCGGCTGGCTTCCAGACGCTGCAGGGCCTGGTCCTCGGCCGACATCATGATGGAGTCCGGAACCGGCTCGTCGCGCCGCAACATCAGTCGCCACTGCCGCAGGCACGTGTTGCGGACAATGCGAAACATCCATGACGCCAGTGCGGCGGAGGCGCGCAGCGTCCCGATCTTGCGGTAGAGAATGATCAACGCCTCCTGTGCGGCATCCTCGGCGTCCTCGGGCGAAGCACACAGTGTGTGGGCGAACCGCCGCACGTGTGGGTGCGAGCTGGACACCAGCTCGGCGATCGACTCGGCATCACCCCCCTGCGCGGCGGCGATCAGCCGCTCGTCGGGCCAGGTCGGATCAGCCACGCGAGCGATTCCGCCGGCGCAGCACGACGACGCTGCACCCGCTGATGAGCACCGCGACGATGACGACGCTCACGATGACGGCAGTGGTCACGACAACCTCCGGATTCTGTGCTGACCCTGTTGTCAGCGTACGAATGAGAGGCGTGAATCTCGGCAAAGGATTCACACCGCACCGCCAAGCTCGCCAAACCGCCCTTGGAATCCACGTGCTGTCAGGCCGCCGATTTCCATCTTCGCCACGAGTCGAGAGTCACCGACTCCTCGATCCACGGCTGTGGCAGGGGACGAATCCTTCGCCAATCGAAGGGAGCGTGGCCAAGAACTGGTCTGCCACGATCAATAACCATGCAAACAAACCAGACCGCTAGCGCTCCGGCCGCGAGGACCTTCAACCCTATATCGCCGGGGGATGCGATTAGGTTAATGAGCGCGGTCCATATTAATCCACCTAGGAGGGGATAAATTATGAACTGGTGCCATAGCTTTGTCGGCGAGCGTCTCTGGCTGCGCGAAAAGAAATGACATTTCCGCTCGATGGTCAGCTGAAATACTCCGAATATCAGCCAAGCGCTGCAAACAGCAATCATCGCTAATGTGGACGTGGCAACCGATTGTAATGAGTGGCCATCAAACGCGTAGGCGGCTATCGCCAAGAATGCGGCTAGGGCGGGGTCTCCTATGGCCAAGGCCAGAAACTCTGTATGCCAGCGCGGTCGCCTTCGTTCCATGAAGATGGCAATCAGCCAATAAGCGACAGGCGATAGGAATAAAGCGACCCCTAACGTTATCCAGGGTCCGCGCATAAGAACAGTCTCAAAGATCGTTAGATCGCGCGCGTTCATCGAGCTACTCTCGCAGGAGATCAGTATCTCACGGCTGGCAACGGGTGGAATCGGCCGCCAACTCAGGGCGGGCTCGACTAGCAGAGTGTCCTGGCAGTCTTCCTCGGCGTCTTGCCGACACGGCAGAAAGACACTACGCGGGTGAACTGTTCCAGACAGCATCGGTCGTTCAGATATTTTTCAGCAGAATCCTTCGTGAAGGCTGGTAACAGTGAAATCTCAGATAGTTCTGTCCGCAGTCAGCCCCGCCGTTGTCGCCCGCTCGCCCAGCTGGGTGCTACTTCCTGCCGCCGCGGCGCCGCTGCTGCTGCTAGGTGGCTGGACGCTCGCGGCCGGGTTGCGGCGTGAGGACTTCAATCAGGTAACGCAGCCACTCAGCGCACTTGCCGCCGTTAACGCACCGAATCGTTGGCTGATGACCTTCGTCTTCGCAGTGCTTGGCGTCTGTTACGTGCTCACCGCATGGGGCCTGAACTGCGCGGCGCTCCCCGGCCGGTTACTGCTAGCCGCTGGGGGAGTGGCCACCACCGGAGTCGCGGCGGTGCCGCTACCCTCGCAAGGTCCGTCGGTGGTGCACTCGACCATTGCCAGCGTTGCTTTCGTGGCCTTGGCCTGTTGGCCGCTGCTCGCGCGGCGTAACGCGCGGCGCACACCCTGGGCGCTGCGCCCGATGGTTTCGGTTACGGTCACCTTGCTGCTCTGCGGACTGCTGGTGTGGTTCGGCATCGAACTGAACACGGGCGGCCGAATCGGCCTGGCCGAAGGGATCGCGGCAGGTGCCGAGGCGACCTGGCCGCTGCTGGTGGCGGTAGCGACGCTGCGCCCACGCCGCAACGGTGAGTCAGCCCCACGGGATCACTAGACTGCTGTCCTTGTGAGCCTCACCATTGGAATCGTCGGTCTGCCCAATGTCGGTAAGTCAACGTTGTTCAACGCGTTGACTAAAAACGACGTGTTGGCCGCGAACTATCCCTTCGCCACTATCGAGCCCAACGTCGGAGTGGTTGGCGTTCCCGATCCGCGCCTGAACCAGCTGGCCACCCTGCACAACTCGGCCAAGGTCGTACCGGCCACGGTGAGCTTCGTCGACATCGCCGGCCTTGTCAAAGGAGCCAGCACCGGCCAGGGGCGAGGTAACGCCTTCTTAGCCAACATCCGCGAAGCCAGCGCGATTTGCCAGGTCATCCGCGCATTCTCCGACCCCAATGTGGTGCACGTAGACGGCAAGGTGTCGCCGGTCGACGACATCGAAACCATCAACACCGAGCTGATCCTGGCCGACCTACAGACACTGGAGAAGGTGCTGCCGCGTTGGGAAAAGGAGGCCCGCATCGTCAAGACTCGGGCAGCGGCGGTGGCGGCCGCGCAGGCCGCGCGCGATCTGCTCGATGGCGGGACCACGCTCTACGCCGGAGCCGCGGCGGCGGGCATAGACGCCGAGCCGCTTGCCGAACTCAACCTGCTT
This sequence comes from Mycobacteriales bacterium, assembly GCA_041743105.1. Lineage (GTDB taxonomy): Bacteria > Actinomycetota > Actinomycetes > Mycobacteriales > QHCE01 > QHCE01. The sequence continues at coordinate 16,276 of JBGTNI010000024.1, forward strand.
ACCGCAAAGCCGTTTCTATACGTGTTCAACCTCGACGAGGATGAGCTTGGCAACGACGACTTCCTCGACGAGCTGCGGGCGCTAGTAGCCCCGGCGGAGGCCATCTTCTTGGACGCGAAGATCGAGTCGGAACTGACGGAGCTTCCCGAAGACGAAGCCCGTGAGCTACTGGAATCGATCGGGCAACCCGAACCGGGACTCCATCAGCTGATTCGTGTGGGGTTTGGCACCCTGGGGTTGCAGACCTATCTCACCGCCGGTCCCAAAGAAGCGCGCGCCTGGACTATCCCGGTCGGTGCCACCGCGCCGCAAGCCGCGGGTGTGATCCATACCGACTTTCAACGGGGCTTCATCAAGGCCGAAATCGTCTCCTACGACGACCTGATGTCGGCCGGCTCCATGAGCGAGGCTAAGGCTCGGGGCAAGGTACGCATGGAAGGCAAGGACTACCTCATGTCTGACGGCGACGTCGTGGAGTTCCGCTTCAACGTGTGACGCGTCTTACCTCAGGGGCTATGATGTTTGTATGAGTAAGCGTCGCATCACGTTGAGTCTGGACACCGAGATCGTCGAGGCGCTGGAAGCCGCTGGTGGCAGCAGCCTCTCCGCCACGGCCAACGAGGCGCTGGCCGAGGCTTTGGAATCTGTAGCTCACCGGGCCGCGCTACAGCGCTGGCTGGATGAGCTGGACGCCAAGTACGGTGCGCCGGATGCGGAGACGCTAGCTGCTGCCGACGCGTTCCTGGATTCAGTCTTCGAGGTTGACGAGCCGGTGCGGCGAGCCGCATGAAATCCATGATGGTACTGGATGCGGCCGCCTTCGATGTGATCGACGCGGCGCGGGGAACGGCTCTTCGGGCGATGTTAAGAAGGGCGTCGGCGCGCTTAGCGCCCATCTGTTGTGCGGCCGTCACGTTGGCCGAAGTCTGCCGGGGAACTCCTCGGACTCGTCGGGTGGAAGCGGCTCTTGTCCGAGACCGTGGTGGCCAGCGCATCCAGGTGATACCGACCGACACGCGCCTGGCCAAGCTGGTCGGCACGATCTTGCATCAGACCGGAAGTGGGAGCGATCGTCTCGCGGATGCGCACGTCGTGGCCGTCTGTGCGCGTGCCGATTCGGCTGTAGTGTTCACCTCCGACCCCGGCGACATCACCGAACTGGCAACCGCCCTGCCAGGCACTCGTGTGGTTGCCCGCGATCCGGCGGTACCGCTGTAGCGGTCGGACTACGTCGTGTCTGACAGCGATACGGTCGGGTTCCGATTCAACACGTTGCCGTAGGTGTAGTACGCCGCGCGATGCTTCTAACAAGGCGACTGATCGGCCTTTGAACTAGTGCGTCCTCACCAGTGACCAAAGGCTGAAGACATAAAGTGATCGGGATGGCTTCGCCGAAGTATTCGACGAAGCCATCCCGATCGCGGGAGGCGACGGTGCTTTCAGCTGGCTCGCAAACTCTCTGGTTACGCGGCGCGGTTGCCGGGGCGTTGCCGTTGGTCTGCCACGTGGGCTGCGTACCTATCGAAGTTATCGGCGCAAGGCTTGAAATATGACAGTTTGCGATAAACCGCGGCGTATCCGGGCGTTTTTGGTCCGCACGGCCGATGGGTATCGTCCAAAAGACCTAACGGAGCTTGGCGGATAAACCGCGAAACGCTCCGTTTAGCGCTAGCGATCCCAGTCCAGCTGCCCGCCACCCATTCGCAGGTGCGGGCGGCCTAAGCGGCGACGCGCTATCCGGTGTTGCGCATCCCGGCGGCGATTCCGTTGGCCGACAACAGCAGCGCCCGAAGCAGCGCGCCGCCTGTCGCAGTGTCGTCATCGACGGCATCGCTTACCTCGTGTCGCGATCGATACCGGGCGAGCAGGTCCATCTGTACATGGTGCAGCGGCAGCAGATATCGGGAGCGAACGTCGAGTGTGCGGGCCAACTCGGGTGCCCTCTCCAGTAACGTGTGCTGTCCGGTGAGCCAGAGCACCTGCTCTACGGTGCGGTCGTGCTCATGGCGGATCACATCGAAGATGTGTCGCTGATGCTCTGGCACGAGGCGTGTGACGTAATGGCCGGCGATGTCGAGGTCGGTCTTAGCCAACGTCATTTCGACGTTGGAGATGAATGTGGCGAAGAAGCGCCAATCCTGGTGCATCGCAAGCAGCGCCTCGGCGTGGCCGGCTTTGCGGGCTGCCTCGATTCCGGCACCTACGCCGTACCAGCCAGGCACTATGTGGCGAGTTTGTGTCCATCCGAACACCCACGGGATCGCGCGAAGCCCCGCCAGGCCGGTATCGGCATTAGGTCGTTTCGCCGGCCGCGAGCCCAGGTTCAGCGCGCCGAGCAGTTCGGTGGGAGTCGCCGACCAGAAATACCCTGGGAGGTCTCGATCGTTGACCAGCGTCCGATAACACTCCCCAGCCGCATCCGACACGCTGTTCATCACCTCGCGCCATGGCCCCTTTACCGCCTCCGTCGTGGCGCTGGGCACTTGGTCGAGTACCACCGCCCGTAACACCGCGGCAACCGTGAGCTCAAGGTTTTCACGAGCCAGCACCGGTAGGGCGTACTTATCGGAGATCACCTCGCCCTGCTCGGTCAGTTTCATGGCACCGTCCAGCGTTCCCGGCGGCTGAGCGAGGATCGCCTCGTAGGTGGGACCGCCGCCGCGGCCGATCGTGCCGCCACGACCGTGGAACAACCGGAGGCGGATGCCGTGCCGGGCCGCGACGTCACGCAGCTCCTGCTGTGCCTGGTGGATCTGCCACTGCGAGGCGGTGATACCGGCGTCCTTATTGGAATCGGAGTAACCAAGCATCACTTCTTGCACGTTGCCCCGCGCCGTCACGATCGCTCGATAGGGAACGACCTGTAGCAGCTCGTCGAGCAGCTCGCCGGCGCGACAAAGCTCGCCTACCTCCTCCAGCAACGGAACGAAACCGATGGCGGCGTGAGTGGTACGACCGGCTGTGCCGAGCGTGACCAGCCCCGATTCCCGGGCCAGCACCACGGCGGCGAGCACATCGTCGATGCCGCGCGTCATGGAGACGATGTAGGACTCGATAACGTCGGGCCCAAAGCGCCGGTGCGCGTGGGCGATGGTGGTGAATGTTGCCAGAGTGCGCGCACCGACGGCGTCCAGCGCCGGTGTCGGTCCGGCAAGTGGGCGGCGACCTTCCAGTTCGCGAATGAGTAGCTCCGTGCGTTCGGCACGTGTGTACTCGGCGTAGCTGCTGTGGAGTTCGCCGAGTGCATCGAACAGCTGGCCCATAGTCTGATGATGTGCCTGCGCGTGCTCCCGTACGTCCAGGGTGGCAAGCCGTAGCCCGAATACTCGCAGCAACGTGTCGAACCGATCCAGTGCGCTCGCGGCAATGAACTCGCCGTGATGGGCCCGCAGCGATTGGCGCATCACCGCGAGGTCCACGCGGATATCTTCGGCATCGCGGTAGTCGCGTCCCGCCGCATGTACGCCGTCATCGATGATGCGTTGCCGGGTATTGGCGAGTTTGGCGCGAATCGCGCGCAGCTTGAGTCGATACGGCTCGGCGGCGTTGACGCGAAGGTGACGCGGATTGAGCTCGGGAAGAGCTGCCAGGTCGGCGCGGATGCTCTCCCGCAGCACTGAACTGATCGGTGTTACCCGATCGGAGATGGATAATTCGTCGAGCAGTTCGTCTACGGTCGATTCGGCGGCGCGTAGCCCATACTCGTGAGCCAGCATCAGCACATCCAGTGTGGCCTGGGGTGTGACGGCGGGATTGCCGTCGCGGTCTCCGCCTATCCAGGTACCAAAACTCAACGGTGGTTGCCCCGCATCGGGAGCCCTTCCCAGTTCACCCAGCACGTTGGTGAGTTCGTCGAGTACTGCCGGTGCGGCGTCTGTGTAGAGGTCGGTGAGGTAATAGACGGCGTTGCGTGCTTCGTCGGTGGGTTCTGGTCGCTGCGCCCGCAGTTCGTCGGTCTGCCACAGCAGATCAATCAGCTCCGCTAACCGACGTTGTACGCCGGCATCGCGTTCTTGCGCGGCAAGCAGTCCGGCGATGCTACGCAGTTTGGTCAGTACCGAACGACGCGCCGCTTCGGTGGGGTGTGCCGTGAAGACAGGTCGAACGTCGATCCTGCCCGCTGCGATGGCAATCTCGGCGGGATCGATCTTTCCTGCTTCCGCGGCGGCGGTGATTTCGCGTAGCACGTGTCGCAACCGACCGCCTTCCTTGGCTCGACGGGCCGCGAAACCGCGGCCACGGTCGACCTGCTCTGCCACGTTGGCAAGCATGAAGAAAATGGAGAATGCCCGGACTAGTCGGATGGACTCAGCGGTGGAAAGGCTCTCTAGCAACCGTGCGGTGGCCACGGAATCGTCGCGCGCAGCGTGACGAACCCGTTCGACGAGATCCAGTAGCTCCGGGCCCTCTTGGCGAACTATGCTCTGCCCGAGCAGGTCTCCCACATACCGGATGTCGGCCCGTAGCGCTACGTCGCCTGCGAGTACGCGATTCATGGGTCCACGCTAGCGCTCACCCTGTCCAGGCATGCGTACCCTGTACCGGTTCGAGATGGTGAGATCTGCGTCTCATGGGTGTCTGGCGATAGGGCGTTCGATTTGACGCGCAGACCGGTGGCGGCCTACAGTCGGCTCATGTCTTGGTCTCAGATTCTCGTACTCATGTAGCGCGTCAGCCAATCGGCGACGCGCTAGCCCACGTGCTTTGCACGGGGGCTTTTTTGTTGGCGCCAGAGTCCTCTGCCGTCGCGGTGCTTGTGCGGGACACCCGCACCCGGGCAGTCGCCTTGCGTGGGCCCGGAGCAGCTCGCGAGCCGGCCATAGGCGCAGCACACACGGCGGCTCCTGCGGCCTCGGCAGAAGACTACTGGCAAGTTAGGGCGCCAGTTTACAGGCATTACCGGTAACGACGACGCGAAGGTGCAGCATGAACGCAACGGATACCAGGCCAATGAACGGCGCTTCTTCTCTCGTGGCTTCATTGGAAGCTGTCGGGGTAGAAGCGGTATTCGGTATTCCAGGCGGTGCGATTCTCCCGGCGTACGACCCGTTGTTCGATGCCGACCTTCGTCACATCCTGGTGCGACACGAGCAGGGGGCTGGTCATGCCGCCACCGGTTATGCGCAGGCCACTGGGAAGGTGGGCGTCTGCATGGCGACGTCGGGCCCGGGCGCTACGAATCTGGTTACACCGATAGCGGACGCTCAGATGGACTCGGTGCCGATCGTTGCCATCACGGGTCAGACCTCAACCAACTTGATTGGTACCGACGCGTTTCAAGAGGCGGACATTTGCGGCATCACAATGCCGATCACTAAACACAACTTTCTGGTTCAATCGGCCGCCGATATTCCGCGGACTATCGCCGAGGCTTTCCACCTGGCCGCGTCGGGTAGGCCGGGTCCGGTGCTGGTCGACCTGCCTAAGGACGTGCTGCAGAGCGACACCACATACTCGTGGCCTCCGCAGCTGCATCTACCCGGCTATAACCCCACTCCGGCGCCGCACGGCAAGCAGATTGCACAGGCCGCGTCGCTTCTGAGTCAGGCCAGCCGCCCGGTGCTCTATGTCGGAGGCGGTGTGCTGAAGGCTCGCGCGTGCGCTGCGCTCAAGCAGCTCGCGGAGTTAACTGGCGCTCCGGTGGTAACCACGCTGATGGCGCGGGGTGCTTTTCCTGACAGCCACCCGCAGCATGTGGGCATGCCAGGCATGCACGGCACGGTCGCTGCGGTGTACGCGTTGCAGAAGGCCGACGTGATCGTCGCGCTCGGAACTAGGTTCGACGACCGCGTCACGGGAAGGCTGGACAGTTTCGCCCCGGGCGCCACTGTGGTGCACGCCGACATCGACCCGGCGGAGATCTCCAAGAATCGGCGCGCCGATGTTCCGATCGTGGGAGATGCCTCCGACGTTATCGCCGACCTGACAGCGGTATTGATCGAACAACATCCCCAGCCGCGAGTCGAAACCACGCAGCGGTTGGAAGGCTGGTGGAAGCAGTTGGACAAACTGCGCGAGACCTACCCGTTGGGCTGGGAGCCGCATACCGATGGCACCATGGCACCGCAGTACGTGATCTCGCGGTTGGGCAAGCTCGCCGGTCCCGACACGATTTACACGGCCGGTGTAGGGCAACACCAGATGTGGGCTAGCCAGTTCATCAGCTACGACAAGCCCTACACATGGCTCAACTCCGGAGGACTAGGCACGATGGGCTACGCGGTTCCGGCCGCGATGGGCGCCAAGCTTGGCTGCCCCGATACCACGGTCTGGGCCATTGACGGTGACGGCTGCTTCCAGATGACCAACCAGGAGCTGGCCACGTGCGCGATTGAGAACATCCCCATCAAGGTGGCTGTGATCAACAACGGCAATCTGGGGATGGTGCGGCAATGGCAGACGCTGTTCTACAAGCAGCGCTACTCCAACACCGATCTGGGCACCGTGAATCGCATCCCCGACTTTGTGAAGCTTGCTGAGGCGTTGGGCTGCGTGGGTCTGCGCTGCGAGAACGAGGCTGACGTCGACGCCACGATCGACAAGGCCATGCAGGTAGATGACCGCCCGGTCGTGGTCGACTTCGTGGTGGGTAAGGACGCGATGGTGTGGCCCATGGTGGCCGCCGGAACGAGTAACGACGAGATAATGGCGGCGCGCGATGTGCGCCCAGAGTTCGACGAGGATGACTTCTGATGACTGTCAGCGGCGCAGGCGTTGGCGAAAGACACACGCTGTCGGTATTGGTGGAGAACAAGCCCGGCGTACTCGCTCGAGTCGCTAGCCTGTTCTCGCGTCGGGCCTTCAACATCGATTCTCTGGCGGTAGGTGAGACCGAACATCCCGAGATCTCACGCATCACCATCGTGGTCAACTGCGAACATCGACCCCTGGAACAGGTGACCAAACAGCTGAACAAGCTGGTAAACGTGCTAAAGATTGTTCAGCTGGAACCGACGGCTTCGGTGCAGCGCCGGCTGTTGTTGGTGAAGGTACGCGCCGAAGGGGCTACGCGTTCGCAGGTGCTAGACGCGGTGCAGTTGTTTCGCGCCAAGGTCGTAGACATTGCGCCCGACGCACTTACCATCGAAGCGACCGGTGAGGCGGATAAGCTCACGGCGCTCTGCCGCTTGCTGGAACCGTTCGGTATTCGGGAGCTGGCCCAGTCCGGGGTCGTTGCCATCGGTCGTGGTTCGCGTTCCATCGCCGCACCGGCTGTAAGAGAACGCGGTTTCGAGTTTGCCGCGTAGGCGTCGTCAGCGGTTAATTTCCCTGAAAAAGCCCACAGATGACCAATTTCGGGACGTTTTCTGGGAAAACGACCCCCTATTAGAGAGAAGATACGTCATGTCAGCCGAAATTTTTCACGACTCCGACGCCGATCTCGCACCGATTCAAGGCCGCAGGGTGGCGGTGTTGGGCTATGGCAGCCAAGGCCATGCCCACGCGCTGAGCTTGCGTGACTCGGGCGTCGATGTTCGGGTCGGTCTCCCGGAAGGCTCCAAGAGCCGACCGAAGGCGCAATCCCAGGGACTGCGGGTCGTTACGCCATCGCAGGCCTGTGCCGAGGCCGACGTCATCATGGTGCTTGCGCCGGACACGGTGCAACGCACGCTCTACGCCGAGGCTATCGAGCCCAACCTCACCGTGGGAAAGGCGTTGTTGTTCGGTCACGGACTCAATATTCGTTACGGCCTGATCAAGCCTCCCGCCGGTGTCGATGTCGCGATGATCGCTCCGAAAGGCCCCGGTCATCTGGTGCGGCGCCAATTCTCCGACGGCAAGGGCGTGCCGTGCCTGGTAGCGATAGAGCAGGACGCCACGGGGCAGGCCCTGGCACTGGCCTTGTCCTATGCCAAAGCGATCGGTGGTACTCGTGCCGGCGTCATTAAAACCACGTTCAAAGAAGAGACCGAGACCGATCTTTTCGGCGAGCAGGTCGTGCTGTGTGGCGGTTTGAGCGAACTCATCCGCGCTGGATTCGAGACGTTGGTCGAGGCCGGCTACCAGCCGGAGGCCGCGTACTTCGAGTGCCTGCACGAGGTGAAGTTGATCGTCGACCTCATGTACGAGGGTGGGCTGGAGCGCATGTGGTACTCAGTGTCGGACACCGCGGAGTTCGGCGGCCTCACTCGTGGCCCACGTGTGATCGGCGACGATACCCGCGCGGAGATGAAGCGCATCCTGGGCGAGATCCAGGACGGGAGCTTCGCCCGTGAGCTCATCGCCGAAGACGAGGCCGGGCGCCCGACGTTTGCCAAACTTCGGGCCGAGCAGTCCGGCCACCAGATCGAAGCTGTCGGTTCGGAACTACGCGACATGATGGCGTGGGTGAAGACCCCGGTAGACGAAACGGCGTAGCCACAGTCGAGGGTGGGTCGGGCACATGTCTGGCCCACCCTTTGCTATTCCACATGGTCGCTTCCGCAGGATCTGCCGTTCACACGCTCGATGATGCCGTGTGCGTTCTACGGATATACAACCTTCGTTGTGAGAACCTTCCGGCCCCTCATCGTTCATCTGTATCTAAGGGAGCGGGGGTGCCGAGGACTGTTGCACCCGAAGATAGGCGGCTTGAGCAGCAGGTTTAGTCACACCTGTAACTTGGGTCATGAGTGTGACCTGTGTAACAATCTCGTTCACTTTCGCGCTAACTACATGACCCCTGAATCCCGCGAGAGGCGCATGCCGTGACGACACCTTCCTATGACTCCGCCGGCGGCTGGCAGTATCCGACACCGCCTCCGATGCCTACGGAACCGATCCCGCTCAAGCGGAGCCGTACCAGCGTAGGCTGGATCGTCGCAGCTGTGATCGCCGTTGTAGTCCTGTTGTTCTGTTGCGGGTTAGGGACTTTGGCGGTTGTGGTATCGGACTCTGACTCGGAGACCGATAGTTCGGTGGACACGACCAGCGGAGGGTCGGTAGGTACGAACGAGGCGGCTAGGGACGGAAAGTTCGAGTTCACGATCGAGAAGGTGGAGTGTGGCAAGGATCGGGTCGGAGACCAATATCTCAATGAGACGGCCCAGGGCCAGTTCTGTTTCGCCACTATCAAGGTCAAGAACATCGCGAAAGAAGCCCGTACCTTCGATGCTTCAAACCAGCGTGCGTTTAATGCCGCCGGCGCCGAGTACCAAGCCAACGGCTCGGCATCTTTCTACGCCAACGAAAACCGAGAGACGTTCCTCAATGACATCAATCCGGGCAACGACGTCACCGGGATTGTCGTCTTCGACATACCTTCCGATCAGAAACTGAGCAAGATCGAGCTGCACGATTCGGCCTTCTCGGGCGGAGTCACTGTGCGCTTGCCCTAGCGTGGGTGGTCTAAAGGTCCCGGCGGCGGTGCGGTTTCGGTTATGGCTTCGTCGCGAGCGGTTGCGAGCAGCTCTACTAGTCCCACCAGCCGGATGTCCCGCTCGCGCAGGCGCTGGATCAACGGTGGCAATGTGGCGATCACGGTCTGGTTGGGCAGGGTGCCACCGTCGTGGGCAAGCACGATCGAACCGGGCTTCACGGTTTTACCCAGCTTGTCGATATTGCTGGACGGGGTGGCTCGTGAGTTTAGATTGTCCGACCACAGGATCGTGTCGTAGCCCATGCCTGCCGCGACTAGCTGCGTGGCCGCGGAGAATCTGCCGTAAGGGGGCCGAAAAGCGATGGGCGTCTGCTTAGTGACACGCTCGATGATCTCGTGTGTGCGCTCGAGCTGATCGCGGGCGGTCGCAGCCGAGGCATAGGAGAGGTCGGGGTGGCTGTAGCTGTGGTTGCCCACCTTGTGATCGTGCGCTACGCGACGTGCCAGGTCGGGATGCTTCGCTACGTTCTTACCCATCATGAAGAAGGTGCCCGGGGCATCGGCGCGCGACAGTATCTCCAACACACGCGGGGTGTAACGCGGATCGGGCCCGTCATCGAAGGTCAGCGCGGCAATCGGTTGCTTGGTTCTGGCCCGCCACACGGTGAGCGTGGACCACAGATGTGGCGGTCTCGCTGAACCCACCGCCCAGCCCGGATCGCCCAGGCGGAAGCGCAGCTCTTCGACAACCACTCCTCCGGTGGCCCCTACAGCCATGGCGGCGGCGATAAGGCCGGCGCGGCGCAGTAACCCCCGCCTGTCCATTGTCAAACTCCCTATTACTCCCTAAAACTTAGGTGGGGCATCTGGTGCGATAGGTTACCTCGCCACGAACGACCTATTGACGCGGTCTTTGACATTTGCCGTTGTCCCGTCACGCCCGCGCTGTGGGCGGATCCGCAGACGATAGGGTCGTCGTTGGTATGTAACGCCTCACCCGCCCAAAAAAGTTTAGGACTGATATCGCTGTGTCACGACCCGTCGTTGTAGTCGCCGAAGAACTTGCCCCCGCTGCGCTGGACGTGCTCTCGCATGACTTCGAGCTGCGCCACGTGGACGGCACGGACCGCCCCGCGTTGTTGTCGGCGTTGTCCGACGCTGACGCGTTGTTGGTTCGTAGCGCAACCACTGTCGATGACGAGGCGCTCGCCGCCGGTTCGCGGTTGAAAGTGGTAGCCCGTGCCGGCGTAGGACTGGATAACGTGGACACCGGGGCAGCTACGACTCGCGGTGTCATGGTCGTCAACGCTCCCACGTCTAATATCACGAGTGCCGCCGAGCATGCTGTCGCACTGTTGCTGGCGACCGCCCGGCATGTGCCGCAGGCGCATGCCGCCTTGAAAGGTGGGCAGTGGAAGCGTTCTAAATACACCGGCGTGGAGGTGCTCGACAAAACCGTCGGCGTAGTGGGTTTGGGTCGGGTCGGTGTTCTGTTCGCGCAGCGCATGGCCGGTTTCGGCGTGAATCTGGTGGCATACGACCCTTACGTGCAGCCAGCCCGGGCCGCCCAGCTCGGTGTACGGCTGGTCAGCCTCGAGGAGCTGCTGGCTGTCAGTGACTTCATCTCCATCCACTTGCCCAAGACGCCAGAGACGCTTGGATTGATCTCCGAGCGTGAACTAAATCTGGTCAAGCCCGGCGTACGGATCGTCAATGTCGCTCGTGGCGGGCTGGTAGATGAGAAGGCGCTCGCGGAAGCCGTCGCCGATGGTCGCGTGGCCGCGGCCGGTGTCGACGTATACGCCAAGGAGCCGTGCACCTCCTCGCCGCTTTTCGAGCTGGACAACATCGTGGTGACGCCGCACCTGGGTGCGTCCACGGCCGAAGCGCAAGACAAGGCCGGCCTTGCTGTTGCTAAGAGCGTGAAGCTTGCACTCGACGGTGAGTTCGTGCCGGACGCGGTGAACGTGCAAGCCGGTGGGGTTGTTGCCGAAGATGTTCGACCGGGCCTTCCGCTGGCCGAGAAGTTGGGGCGCATCTTCACCGCGCTCGCTGGCGGCATAACCCACAGCATCACCGTGGATGTGTGCGGCGAAATCACCGAACACGACGTCAGCGTGCTGCAACTTGCTGCACTGAAAGGCGCTTTCGCCGACATCACCTCCGAGCGCGTCACGTTTGTCAACGCGCCGCTGCTGGCGAAGGACCGCGGCGTAGACGTGGGGTTGACGACCAGCTCGGAGAGCCCGGACTACCGGAACGTGGTCACCGTCAAAGGTGCGCGAAGCGACGGAAGCACTGTCAGCGTCTCCGGCACCTTGCTTGGACACAAGCAGGTGCAGAAGATCACCAAGGTCGACGACTTCGACCTGGATCTGGTGCCGGAGGGTCACGTGCTGTTCTTCCGTTACGACGATCGCCCTGGTGTCGTTGGCACGCTGGGCCGAATGCTGGGCGATGCTGCCATCAACATCGCGGGTATGCAGGTGAGCCGCACCTCCACGGGTGGGGACGCGCTCATGGCCCTCTCGGTCGATCAGGCAGTGCCGGCCGCGCTGCTCCACTCGGTCTCGGTCGCGATCGGCGCCCAGGCGGCCAGCAGCATCGCGCTACTCGAGGAGTAGAGCGACCGGCAAACACGCCCATCGCAGCGCATTCTGCTGCACTTGCTGCATCTGGAAATGCTATGGTGATCGTCATGAGTAGACGCATCACCGTGACGTTGGCGCGTGCAGAAGAGTCATCGGTATCGGTATTTTCCAACCCGCGGCGAAGCGAACATGCCGCTCTAATCGCTTGGGCAGCCCAGCATGGTTTCACGGGGCTTGGTTCTGAGGCCTCCGTTGTTCGCGCCTTGGTGCAGGCCGGCGCTGAGGCGCTGCGCGAAGATGCGCTCGACACGGGGTACGCCGAGCTTGCAGCTTCAACTGACCAGACCGAGCGGCGCGAGCGCCGTACGATGCGGGACCGGTACGTCGAGCGGACCGAGCGTTCGGCTTCGACATGAGCGCTCCATCGCGTGGCCAGATCTTTCGGGTGGATATCGGATACGGAAAAAAGCCGTGGCTGGTAGTCAGTAACAACTCGCGGAACCGGAAGCTCGATACGGTTCTGGCTGTTCGCATCACGACGACCGGCAAACACGCTCACCTCCCCACTCAGGTGTCGTTAGGTAGCGCTGACCCTCTCGTGGGTATCGCCAACACCGACGATCTCGTTCAGCTGTATCGGGATGAGCTCGCCGATCCGCTCGGGGCGCTGAGCCCGGCGACCATGCTGGCTGTCAACGAGGCGCTGAAGGTAGTGCTCGCCCTGCCATAACGCATCGTGACTACACTCACACGCCATGACAACGAAGATCGCGGTTATCGGTGGCGACGGCATCGGACCCGAAGTGGTGGCCGAGGGTGTCAAGGTACTGTCTGCGCTGCTACCGGACGTGACGACTACGGACTTTTCACTGGGCGCGGCCCGCTGGCATGCGACCGGTGAGGCACTGCCCGATGCCGAGTTGGCCGAGCTGGCCAAGCACGATGCAATCCTGTTGGGTGCTGTCGGCGACCCGAGTGTGCCGCCCGGTGTTTTGGAGCGCGGACTACTGCTCAAGCTTCGGTTCGCGTTTGATCACTTCGTGAACCTTCGACCTTCGCGGCTATATCCGGGGGTGAGCACCCCACTGGCCGGCCTGAAACCAGGCGATATCGACATGGTGGTCGTCCGAGAAGGCACCGAAGGCTTGTACTGCGGTGCCGGGGGTGTGCTGCGTAAGGGCACTGTCGGCGAGGTGGCCACCGAAGAGAGCCTTAACACCCGAGCGGGGGTTGAGCGGGTAGTGCGAGACGCGTTCACCCGCGCCCAGCAGCGGCCCCGTCGGCAACTCACCTTGGTGCACAAGAACAACGTGCTGGTGCACGCCGGAGACCTATGGGCACGCACGTTCGATGAAGTCGCGACGGAGTTTCCCGGGGTCACCACTGAGTACCTGCACGTCGATGCCGCTGCGATGTTCCTGGTGACGCAGCCGGAGCGGTTCGACGTCGTGGTGACCGATAACTTGTTCGGCGACATCTTCACTGACGTTGCTGCCGCGGTCTCGGGTGGCATCGGCCTGGCTGCCAGCGGCAACATCAACCCCACCGGTGCCTATCCTTCGATGTTCGAGCCCGTGCATGGTTCGGCACCTGATATCGCGGGCACGGGGGCGGCAGATCCGGTCGCCGCGATCTTGTCAGTCGCGCTCCTGCTATCGCATCTTCGCCATACCGAAGCTGCCGTCCGGGTCGAGGCGGCGGTGGCCAAACAACTGGGAGCCCGGCAGCAGGGCGAGCGGTTGCTGACGCAGCAGATCGGCGATGCGGTGGTGGCCGTTCTCTGAATCGGTGTGACGAGGACCACGTCCGCGCTGCTGTCGGCGTATCCTAATACGTCTTCGGAGCTAACCCTTGTATTCCTCCCAGCGGCGCGAAGGAAAAGATCATGACGACGTCGACCTCACCATTTACGATTCGACCGTCTCTCCATCTGACCAGTGACGCCGATCGGGCAGCGCAGCTGGCCAACCCCGGATTCGGTTCGGTGTTCACCGACCACATGGTCACTATCGACTACGTGGCAGGCGCCGGTTGGCATAACCCGCAACTCGTGCCGTATGGGCCGCTGGCGCTGGACCCAGCCATGGCGGTGCTGCATTACGCCCAGTCGGTATTCGAAGGCTTGAAGGCCTACCACATGCCCGATGGCGCGGTGGCGTTGTTCAGGCCGGAATTCAACGCGCGACGTTTCCAACGTTCGTCGACTCGGCTGGCTATTCCGCCACTGGCCGAAGACCTGTTCTTGGAGTCGATCCGCGTGCTCGTTACGCAGGATCGGGCGTGGGTGCCACAGGCGCCGGAGACGAGCTTGTACCTGCGGCCGTTCTGCTTCGCGTCGGAGACGTTCTTGGGTGTGCGCCCAGCGAAGCAGTACCAGTACATGGTCATCGCCTCGCCGGTCGGTGCCTATTTCAAGGACGGTGTGGCGCCAGTATCGGTCTGGTTGTCCACCGATTACACTCGCGCGGCGCCGGGTGGCACAGGTGAGGCAAAGTGCGCCGGCAACTACGCGGCAAGTTTGGTTGCGCAGGCTCAGGCCGCCGAACGCGGCTGCGATCAAGTGGTCTGGCTAGATGCTGTGGAGCGTCGGTGGGTCGAAGAGATGGGGGGCATGAACCTCTTCTTCGTGTTCACCGATCCCGACGGCGCGGTGACTCTGGTGACTCCGGAGCTGACCGGAACGTTGTTAGCGGGTGTCACCCGCGACTCGATCGTGCGGCTGGCGCCCGAACTGGGCTATCAGGTGTTGCAGCGGCGGGTTTCAACGTCGCAGTGGCGGGAGGCCGTCGCTGCTGGAGAGCTCACTGAGGTGTTTGCATGCGGCACCGCTGCCGTCATCACGCCGGTGGGCACGGTGAAGAGCGCCGACGGCGAGTTCAGCATCGGTGACGGTAAACCCGGCCCGGTCACAATTGCGCTGCGTGAACTCCTGCTCGATATCCAGCACGGCCGTGTCGCGGATTCTCACGGTTGGCGGCACGTAGTGGTACCGGCCCCGTAGAGGGCCACCCACTCCACCCGCCAACACCTACCTATTTCTCATATCGCGGGATGGGCTTTCCACCCTGCGGTATCTGTGGCATGCTCTCGTTCGTGACTTACCAATCCAGCAGCCTCCTTATTATCTGCTAGCGCGCCGACGAATCCGTCAGCGCGCAGACCTCCCACGTAGTGGGGGGTCTTTTGTTTGGTAGCGCCGCCTTTGAGACACGCCCTCGCCGATTACCGAACCGATTACAGGAAGGTTCCCATGGATGACAGCTTCCATGTCTACGACACCACGTTGCGCGACGGAGCCCAGCGCGAGGGCATCTCCTACTCCGTCCTCGACAAACTCGCCGTTGCGAGGCTGCTGGATGAGTTCGGCGTCGGGTTCATCGAAGGTGGCTGGCCTGGCGCCATGCCCAAGGACACCGAGTTCTTTGCCCGCGCCCGCGATGAGCTTAAGTTTCGTCACGCGGAGCTGGTAGCGTTCGGTTCCACCCGTCGGCCCAGCACAGATGTATCGCAGGATCCGCAGGTAGCAGCGCTGCTGGAATCGGGCGCCCCTGTCGTCACCGTTGTCGCGAAATCCGACGTACGGCATGTCGAACAGGCACTGCGCACCACGCGGGAAGAAAACCTTGCAATGGTGGCTGACACCGTGGCCTACCTCGTGAGTCATGGTCGACGGGTGTTTGTCGACTGCGAGCATTTCTTCGACGGCTACCGCGCCGACTCCGACTACGGGATCGCAGTATTGGAAGTTGCCGCCGCAGCCGGTGCCGATGTCGGCGTGCTGTGTGACACCAACGGTGGCACGTTGCCCATGCAGCTAGGCCGCATCGTGACCGAGGTAACCGCGCGCATCCGGCTACGCATCGGTATCCACTGCCAGGACGACACCGCCTGCGCCGTCGCCAACACCCTGACAGCAGTGGAGGCCGGTGTCACCCACGTGCAGTGCACCGCCAACGGCTACGGTGAACGTACCGGCAACGCCGACCTCTTCGCTGTAGTGGCTGGGTTGGAGCAGAAACTGCAACGAAAAGTACTTCCTCCGGGATGTCTGGAGGGGATGGTGCGTGTGTCGGATGCCATCGCCGAGATCGCCAACATCCGCCCGAATAACCATCAGGCGTATGTTGGGACGAGCGCGTTTGCCCACAAGGCGGGCCTGCACGCCAGCGCGATTAAGGTCAGCCCGCAGCTCTATAACCACATGGAGCCCGCGGCTGTCGGCAATGACATGCGCATCCTTGTCACGGAGATGGCCGGTCGGGCGTCGGTTGAGCTCAAGAGTCGCGAGCTTGGCCTTGATCTGACCGGCCATCCCGAGGTAGTAGCTGCACTGGTCGAGACTGTGAAGGCCAAGGAAGCGCAGGGCTGGTCGTACGAGGCAGCTGATGCCTCCTTTGAGCTCCTCGTGCGTGAACAGCTCGACTCCGTGTCCGGTAACGCCACACCTATGCCGTTCACGCTGGAGTCCTACCGTGTGTTGGTGGAACACCGTGTCGACGGCGAAGTGGCAAGCGAAGCGACCGTGAAGATGCAGGTCGCGGGTGAGCGTGTAATCGCCACGGCCGAAGGAAATGGTCCGGTCAACGCCCTCGACCACGCGCTGCGTAAGGCTCTAGTCGGCCAGTTCCCGAAGCTTTCGCTTCTGGACCTGGCCGACTACAAGGTGCGCATCCTGGAAGGGAAGAACGGCACCGATGCCGTCACCCGGGTGCTCATCGATACCAGCAATGGACAACGAGACTGGACCACGGTGGGTGTACACGACAATGTAATCGAGGCGTCCTGGCGAGCCCTGCTGGATTCCCTGATCTACGGTCTGCTGCCGCGACCCGCAGACAGTGCGCAAGCGCCGGCCGGGCGGGCGACCACGATTTAGGTCGGGTAAAGTTGCCACCGGTGACAGAGCCGTCACCGGTCCATGGGGTATGGGGTAATTGGCAGCCCGACGGTTTCTGGTTCCGTTAGTCTAGGTTCGAGTCCTGGTACCCCAGCTGCATGAACATCGCGGTGGCACAGTTGCCGCGATGCGCTCGGCCCCGTCGTCTAGAGGCCTAGGACGTCGCCCTCTCAAGGCGGTAACGCCGGTTCGAATCCGGTCGGGGCTACTAAGCTAAGGCGACAACTTGTGCAATCTTGTCGCCTTGAGCGGTGTTTGGGTAGATCTTTCTCGGGCGAGACGTCATAAGTTGTCACCGTTTATTAAAATAAATTGTCGCTTTTTTTACCCACACCGGTCGGTTTCTATCTTTCTATTATTTGTACTGCAAGCGTTGACCACCCTGTTTCCGCAGCTCAACTGTTCCATTGGGGCGTGCGGCGCGGCCAGTCGCGATGGTGTAGCGTGGCGACGAACCGCCGGATCATCGGCTACGACACGCCGCATCACTACGGGGTAGTCGGGTCGACGTGATTTGGTTTATCCTGCAACTCCCGGCGAGTATTACCGTCGTTGTGGGCTCGTAACTCTTTTCCCCATATATATGAGGTAAGTCATGAAAAAATTCGTAGCAACCGCGGTGCTCGCGGTCGCAATCTCTGCTGTGGCCGCCGCGCCGGCGTTCGCAGACGACCTGACCTCCAATGAGAACCTTGGATTGGTCAATGCCAACCAGCTAGGCGTAGGCAACATCGGAATTCCCATCAACATTAGTTGTAAATCTGTCACCCTCGTCGGCAATGCCACTGCCGATGACTGCAAGGGCGAGGCCGTCACGGTCAACAACCCGCAGCCGGAGGCCCCGGAGAAGCCGGCCAAGGTTGAGTCTGTTAAGGAAGGGTCTCTCCCCGTCACCGGTGTCTCCACCGGCATCATCGCCGGTACCGCCGCGCTGATGGTTGTCGGCGGTGTCTTCGCCGTGCGGGTTGCTCGTCGTCGTGGTGCTCACGCTGCTTCTGCCGCGTAACTCCATTGCGTCGCATAACCACGTAGTACACATTGAGGCCGGACCCATATGGGTCCGGCCTCAATGGTTGTTTAGGTATCGGGCGCGCCTATGTGACTGAGCGCAGCTGCGGCGCGCAGTACAGCCGGTGCGTACTTCTCGTCGGGCTTGCGCCCCAGCCGTTGGATTGGCCCCGAGATACTCACCGCCGCAATAACACGGTTGTGCCTGTTCCAGACCGGCGCCGAGACCGATGCCACGCCCGGTTCGCGCTCGGCCACGCTGGATGCCCAGCCCTTGTGACGTACCTCTGCCAGCGACCGTGCCGAGAATTGCGCCCGGATGAGTGTCTCGGCCGCGAGGGCAGGCGGTTCCCATGCGAGTAGGACGTGCGCCCCCGAGCCTGCCGTAAGCGGGAGGATCGAACCCAGTGGAATTGTGTCGCGTAGGCCGCTGGCTCGCTCGGCTACGGCGACACAAACCCGCCCCTGGTTGCGTCGCAGGTACAGCTGGGCGCTTTCACCCGTGGTGTCGCGTAGCTCCACCAGCACCGGGCGCGCCATCGAAATCAACAAGTCCGGTGTGGCGTCGGCGTACTGGGATAGTCGTGGACCGGGGCGCCACTGGCCTGTCTGGTCCCGCATGAGCAGACCGTGTGTTTCCAATGCCTGTGCGAGGCGGTGCGCTGTTGCCCGTGGTAGCCCGGTGTGGCTGACCAGATCGGCCAAACTTGTGCCGCTAACACTGGCATCCAGAATGGCCACCGCTTTGTCGAGCACACCGACACCGCTGCTAAGATTTCCCATAGAGCGAAACTACCATCTCACATATTGAGCCAATGAGTACTGCGCTCGGGTCCCGCTTCCACCATGTGGGCCAGCTGCGACGCTCTAGCAGTCTGCCCGTGGGCCTGGCGAGTAACAAGTAGGACGTTGGAGGCCCGCGATCATGGGTCAGACCCTTGCCGAGAAGCTATGGCAAGCACATGTAGTGCGCTCCGCCCCTGGCGAGCCCGATGTGCTTTACATCGACCTGCATCTGGTGCATGAGGTCACCAGTCCTCAAGCATTTGACGGTCTCCGAGCCGCTGGCCGCAGTGTACGGCGACCAGACCTCACTGTGGCGACCGAAGATCACAATGTGCCCACGTTTGACATTGATCGGCCGATCGCCGACCCAGTCTCTAGGACGCAAGTTGAGACGTTGCGGAGAAACTGTGCCGAGTTCGGTATCCGGCTACACTCGCTGGGCGACGACGATCAGGGCATCGTGCACGTCATCGGTCCTCAGTTGGGTCTGACACAGCCGGGCATGACAGTCGTTTGCGGCGACAGTCACACCGCAACGCATGGCGCCTTCGGCGCACTGGCCTTCGGTATCGGAACCAGCGAGGTCGAGCATGTGCTCGCCACCCAGGCGTTACCGTTACAACCGTTCAAGAGCATGGCGGTGAATGTAGGTGGCCGGTTGTCCGACGATGTCACCGCAAAGGACTTGATCCTCGCGCTCATCTCCCAGATCGGTACCGCTGGTGGGCAGGGTTATGTCATCGAATATCGCGGCGAGGCTATCGAGGCGCTGTCGATGGAGAGCCGGATGACCGTCTGCAACATGTCCATCGAAGCTGGCGCCAGGGCTGGGATGATCGCGCCCGATGAGACCACCTTTTCGTACGTGCGAGGCCGGCAGTACGCGCCGAGCGGCCAGGACTGGCAACGAGCGCTCGCCTACTGGCGCACACTTCGTACCGATGACGACGCTGTCTTCGACCAGGAAGTACACATCGATGCATCGTTAATCACCCCCTTCGTGACCTGGGGTACCAACCCTGGCCAAGGTGCTCCGCTTTCGGAGTCGGTACCCGATCCTGCGCTGATGACCGATCCACAGGAGCGAGCCGCCGCCCAGGGTGCTCTGGAATACATGGATCTCAAACCGGGTGTCGCGCTACGTGACATCGCTGTGGACACGGTCTTCGTGGGCTCGTGCACCAACGGTCGGATCGAAGATCTGCGGCTCGCCGCCGAGGTGATCCGGGGCCGCAAGGTGGCCGACAACGTGCGCATGTTGGTGGTTCCCGGTTCGGTGCGCGTGCGATTGCAGGCTGAAGCTGAGGGGCTGCACGAGGTGTTCACCGAGGCCGGAGCGCAATGGCGTGGTGCGGGATGTTCGATGTGTTTGGGCATGAACCCCGACACGTTGTCTCCGGGTGAGCGCAGTGCGTCTACCTCAAACCGGAACTTTGAGGGCCGACAAGGTGTGGGGGGTCGTACCCACCTGGTTTCACCGGCCGTCGCCGCAGCCACCGCCGTCGTAGGCCGCTTGGCCGCCCCGGCTGACTTGCCGGTCGCTGCCGCATTTTAGGTATTAGAGGGGATGATCTAAGGAGTAAACAATGCAGAGTTTTATCGAGCACACTGGCCGGGCGGTTCCGCTTCGCCGAAGCAATGTGGATACTGATCAGATCATTCCCTCGGCTTACCTCAAGAGAGTAAGTCGTACCGGATTTGGTGACGGGTTATTCTCCGCGTGGCGTTCGGATTCCGATTTCGTACTGAATAAACCGGAATTTTCTGGCGCGACGGTTTTAATTGCGGGACCAGAATTCGGGACCGGATCTTCGCGAGAACATGCCGTATGGGCGTTGCAAGACTACGGTTTTCGGGTAATCATCTCTCCGAGGTTTGCCGATATATTCCGTGGGAATGCACTCAAGAGTGGCTTGCTCCCCGTCACGCTTTCGTTCGATCAGGTGACAGAGCTCTTTGAGCTTGTCGAGCGCGATCCAACTACGGCGATCACTGTGGATCTGGTGGCACGAGAGATTCGAGCCGCCGGCGTGCGCTGGGCCTTCGAGCTTGACGATTACACGCGTTGGCGCCTGATGGAAGGCCTAGATGACATCGGTCTGACGCTGCGCCACGCCGAAGCCATTGAGGAATTTGAGCAGGCTCGCCCGGGCTGGATGCCCCGCACGGTGGGCGTTGCGTGATGTCGTTCATCATGCGTCCCAGTTAGAGGTTATTGACTTTATCCTTATCGTATAAGGGTTTTCTTGCGGCCTATCCAGTGACGCACTGTTCGGGTTATCTCGAGGGCGGCTAGGCATTGGCTATCAGAGGGGCATTGTGGTGCGTGTCAAGGGAATTTCGGTATTTGTCAGCGGTCGCAAACACCTTTACGGTTCGCCTTGAGGGGGTAACGGGTCAACGTATCCTCAAGGAGGGAATCGTGAACAAGGCCGAGCTCGCCGGGGCGGTAGCCGGGCGCCTAGGCGTTAGCCGTAAAGATGCCACCGCCGCGGTGGATGCAGTATTCGAAGAGATCTCTGCTGCGGTTGCTAAGGGTGAGAAAGTGTCGCTGACCGGGTTTGGCGTGTTCGATAAAAAAGAACGCCAAGCGCGTATGGCACGCAATCCTCGCACTGGCGAATCAGTCAGGGTCGAAAAAAGCTCCGCACCAGCATTCAGGGCAGGTCAGGCTTTTAAAGACGTGGTCGCCGGTCGGGCATAACCAATATCTAAGCTGTACTACTGGCCACCCCACTCAGCGTGGGGTGGCCAGTTTTTGTTACGGAACTTCTCACACATATTCTAGCTGGACATTTAGTATTAAATGGGCATTAACTATGCGGTGCATGCGGGGATCATTGTTGGCTATCGAGAGGCAATGTGATCAATGTGAGGTAAACGATGCCGCCATGGGCATCGGGAAGCCAGTGCACTCGCTGCCCTGGGCGCAGCAGGCGGAGCTGCCCGTCCAGAGCCTCGGCGCCGAAGGCGTGTGACTGCCCGTTGTCGCGGACCACCGTGCCGTTGCGGCGCTGTGTGTCAAAGCTGGCCACGGTGCCTTGGTGTCGCTGATCTGACTGACCTTCAAACGATGGGGAGGGCATGAGGCGCACTGTACTCAGCTATCTCGATTGGGTTCGCTATGTCACCGATTACTGACCCGCACCCTTTTGTGCTCGCGTTGGCCTTCTGTGGCGGCCTCGGTTGTGGGTGTCGGATCTCGTACCTGACACTGCTTCATGGCCGCATGAGTGACTGCCGCGCTCACCGTGGGTATCCCTGGTGGACCTGGGTGTCCTAGGCATCAATGGATTATTGAGCGCTCCAGTGTATTCAGTGTCCGTAGGCACAGGCCCATGCAGAGGCACAGGCTCATGCCGATGCGTCCGCTTTCGTAGCAGAGCTCTCGCCTTGAAGCCCAACCTCACGGCGAGATCGGCCGCAATTGCTCCCAACCCCACCTGAAATACAGGATCCTGTACAAGCCCGAGTACGTCGCCTCGGGCAGCCAAAGTCTCTGATAGCTTGATGCCGGCAGTGCCCGATCCCGCAGTGATCGGTAACAATCTCAGGCTGTGTGCCGCCAAAGCCGCACGCGATTTCGGCTCGGCGGGATTTCGTTCGGCTATCCCAAGAGCGGCCATCGCAGCAACCGCGGGCAGGGTGGCGGGAAGGGGCGACATCCCGGCTGCGGCCAGCACATTTGCGGGGACAAGTACCGTTGCCAAGCCAGCACTTTGAGCAGCGACAGTACTCCAGCCGGCAAGCCTCTTTCGGGGATCGGAGGATCCTAGATCCCCGTGGCCGCATTCGTCGTGATCGCCTTCTCCCGCTAGCTGGCCAGGGGGCCTTTCCAGTTGTGAGGTGACCGCGGTGAAAGCGTCCATGCTGCGCTGCTCGGCTATAGAATGCCCGACTAGACCCAGTAGTGTCGCGCCGCTCACCGCCGCAAGAGTGGTAGCAGGAGTATCGCTTGCCGCTGCAAGGGCTATGACCGGGATGGTCGCAAACAAGAACTCTTCCGCGCTGCCGACGGTGGCCCGCACTGAATGGGCGACCATATCTACCGTCTTGGACGATCCATCCGCAAGTTTCGTCGCCCGCCGGGTAACGATTTCTAACCACGATCTGTGGTACCCCCTAGTAAGGAACCTGGACCTGTGCCCACCTGACCGCGCCACCTTCTCCTCCTCTGCCGGAGCATCGGAGAAAACGATAACCGTTTTCGATAAACTGGGCGTGGAGATCGGGAAAATGAGCTGTAGCGCACACGGCTGAGGTGTCGTGGGCACAGATTGTTAGCATCCTCACGAGCGCAGGCGTGCTTTTCGAGGCCTGGCGACGATCAATGAGGGCCCGCTGTCCGGGAACGGGTCATCCACAAGGCCACCGAAGCGGATACGCCACCGGTAGATTTTCCGCGACCTCCCGGGTACGAGAGTGCTTCTACCGGCGTAAAGCGCTAACCTTCGAGTCGCGCAGTATGTGTAATTTTGACTCCATTGTGGAGCTACGCAGCTGTGTCGGCGAGGATGGGTGTCATGGCTGCAGCGTTAGTGCCCGTGGGGCACTCCGTGGGGCCGCTGTTCACTCCCAGTGGCGAACAGGATCCCGATAGCTACGAGATCCGCTATGCCGACGGCATATTCTCCATCGACCACGAGGAACGGCGTATCTGGGCACTTGCACACGGCGACCCTGCGACCATCACTGAGGATCCGCCCTCCCGGGAACGCGTCATCCGCAAGGCAACTGAGATGGATGGCCACACCACCAAGCAAGTCATCGACCGGCTCTGCGACGTGGGTCTATTGGTGGAGTACGAGCGGCGCAGTGAGCAAGCGCGAGACTTCGCTAATCGACACCAGGTAGAGCCGCTTGCCATCGGGCTTGGCAATACGCCCGATACGCCGTGGTACTTTCAGATCGGATTACCGGAGACTCCGCGCGTGATGGTTGGCCATGATGCCTACTATCTGTGGATGTACGCGCATCGCCACGCTTCGCTATGGGATGCGTGCGAATATCTGGCTGTAGACAAGAACGCTGAAGTGGCCGCAGGAGCCGGATCGAATATCAATCCAGATCGAATTTTGACCCACTTTCTGGACGCACTACCAGCTATGATTGCTACATCATGCGCGTACGTGGACCGGGTGAGGTGAGGATGCGATGAGACAAACCATCCTGGATCCCCAACGTCTCCGTCGCCCGCCTCACACCGATGGACCCTTGGTGGCTTCGGCACAGGTGCCCGTTCCCGACAGATATAGGGGGTTTGACAGCGCCCTCGGCGTTAAAGCTGGTTTACCGCGCTCCACACAAGCCTTTCCGGCTTCCGCTTCGATACCACCCACCGATGAAGCCGCTTCGAGTTCGCTCCTGCCGGCCGTGAGTGGTCTGCGAGATCCTCCAGCGGTAGTGGTAGCGGAGCTGCTTTCACGCGCCTCTCAGGTTTCCACACGCAGTGCTACTAATGGTCCACGCGGCGCTGCTGGGTCGCATAGCTCCGGCTCCGGGCACAGTCGAGGTCGACGGCGCCCCTAGATAGCCGATGGGGTCGCTGGGTCCGTCTCTTAGTTCCGCTTCCCGCACAGCAGAGACCGATATGACGTAGACCCCTGCTGTGTGACATGACGGCGTGCCTGAGCGAGTGCGACTCTGATGGTGATTCTGACTAACCCGGTGATCTAAAATTCGTAGCACCTTGCCGCGCGATTGTAGGAATCATGACCCCATGAAAATAAGCCTGCGGCTGCGCATCAGCCTCGCTCTATGTACCACCGCTCTGACGATAGCGAGCGTCGCGATGCCGGCGGGCGCGCAGGAACGCAAGGTGCCGCCTGCCGCCGTCTCTGCTGACTCGGCTCCGCTGTCGTGGCGGGCGTGTGAGGGGGCGCCGACCGTTTCGGCATCCCGCTGCGCAGAGATCGCTGTTCCCCTCGACTGGCATGCCCCCGGCTCCACGCGGGTGAATCTGCGGTTCGCGCGCCTTTCGGCTGCCAAACCAACCGAGCGCATCGGTGCGCTGTTCTTCAATCCTGGCGGGCCGGGAGGGTCAGCGGCTGACATCGCGGCCAACCCTGAGTTTGCGAAGTTCTACTTCCCACCTCAGCTGCGAGACCGATTCGACATTGTGGGAGTCGATCCGCGGGGAATTGGTCGTAGCGAGCAGATTCGTTGCACCGATCCGCCGCACCAGCCGCAGGTGACGCGGTTTCCTACTGAGCCGAACGAGGTCATCGCGCTGGAGCGTGGCAACGCGGAATTCGGTAAATCGTGTATCGAAGGCAGTGGGAAGCTCGCCCGTCACCTAGACACCGTGAGTGCCGCCAGGGACTTAGATGCTGTTCGCGCCGCGCTCGGGGAACACCAGATAAGCTTTCTCGGCCTTTCATACGGAACCATGCTTGCTCAAGCCTACGCAGAGCAGTTTCCGCATCGGCTGCGCGCGCTTGTCCTCGACGGGGTGGTCGATCGATCGCTGTCGTGGCGGCAGCTGGTACGCCACGGCGCAGCGGCGGTGGAGGACGGGGTGCGTCGCTTCGCGGCATGGTGTGACGCACAGACGGCATGCGCGATTCGCGAGCGCGGCGTGCGGAGCGTAATCACCGACCTGTTGGCGGAAGCCGATGCCGCGCCGATCCCGGCAGGGGAGGCCTCCGTCACCAGCGAAGAGCTTGTCGCCTCCATCAATGGCTTTCTCAATTCGCCGTTGCAGTTCGAGGCGCTCGCTACCGCTTTGGCCAAGGCGGCCGACTCCGATGACGCGAGCGCACTGCGTGCCGGGAGCTTCTTCTCCACCGGCGACTTCTATGCCACGTATAGATCGGTGATCTGTCAGGATGTTCCGGCTCCTACTGGATACCAGTTGGCCGACGAAGTCGAGCGAGTGCGTGCCCTTGGCCTGACATTGCGGGGCGCATCGGAGTTATGGGACATCGTTTCAGGTTGCGTGAACTGGCCGGTGGACTCGAAATGGGAGCCCCATGTATGGCGTGTTCCCGACGATTTCACGCCCACCTTACTGTTGTCGGGTGCCCACGACGTAGCGACTCCTCGCCCGTTTGCCGAAGCGGTAGCGGACACGATCCCTGGAAGCACGCTGCTGCGTTGGCCAGGGGACGGTCACGCCGCCCATCCGGCCCACGACGTATGCAGTGCCCGTGCCGCTACGCAATATCTGCTCACAGTGCAGCTTCCAGACCCGGCGAGCTGTGGGGGATAGGGGTCCGGTTAGGCGCGTGCTGACATTGGCTCAGTAATCAGCTGAAGATCGAGTCACCGGTGAAGGGAACGAACCGGGCCTGGAAGAACCGCAAATGCTCGGGTTCGTGCACCAAGCGCAGCCCGGTGCGAATATTTTTGCGAGCCGTGCAGATTCTGACGATGCTCTCGGCTACAACATCTATATGGCTGCGTGTGTAGACCCGTCTAGGAATGGCGAAGCGAACCAGCTCGAGTGCCGGATAGCGGTTATGTCCGGTCTCAGGATCACGGCCGGCTGAGACAGTACCGCGCTCGACACCACGGACGCCGCCTTCTGTGTAGATCGCCGCGGCCAGGGTTTGGGCTGGAAACTGGTCTCTGGGTATGTGATCGAGTATGGCGGCGGCATCGAGGAAGACAGCATGGCCGCCGATTGGCCGCACCACCGGTATGCCCTCGTCGATGAGGCACTGGCCGAGGTAGGCAACCTGTTCGATTCGGGCGCGAATGCTATCTTCGTGTACGGATTCCTCGATTCCGCGCGCGATCGCTTCCATGTCCCGGCCAGCCATACCGCCGTAGGTATGGAGCCCTTCATAGAGGAGGGTGAGGTTACGTGCCTGCTCGGCAACGTGGGGATCGCGAACGCCGAGCCATCCTCCAATGTTGGCGAAGCTGTCCTTTTTGGCCGACATGGTGGCCCCGTCGCTAAGAGCACACATGGCATGCAGGATTTCAGCGACCGTGTGAGTTTGCCAGTCGGGTTCGCGTTGTTTGATGAACCAGGCATTTTCCACGGCGCGGGCGGCGTCAAGGATGACGAGAATGCCGTGTCGCTGAGTTAGTTCCCGAATCTGAGCGAAGTTGGCCATGCTGACGGGTTGGCCGCCGGCCATATTGACCGGTGCTCCAAGGGCAACGTAGGCAATGTTGTCGGCTCCGAGCTCGCCAATGAGCTTTTCTAGTTTGATCAGATCGACATTGCCCTTGAAGGGATGCTCTGCACTGGAATCATGAGCTTCATCGATGATGACATCGTGGAAGATTCCATGGTTGAGCTCTTGGTGTGCCCGTGTAGACGGGAAGTACATATTACCGGGTATGTATTGTCCAGGTCGAATGAGGACTTGAGAAATGATGTTCTCTGCGCCTCGTCCTTGATGTGTGGGGATGATGTGCTCGTATCCGTAGTGTGTGCGGACGGCACTTTCGAACACATCGAAGCTGCGTGCTCCGGCGTAGGCTTCATCGCCGATCATCATGCCGGCCCACTGGTAATCGGACATGGCATTTGTTCCAGAGTCGGTGAACAGATCGATATAAACGTCTTTAGAACGAAGCAGACACGTGTTGTATCCGGCATGTCGAATTGCCTGTTCACGTTCTTCACGGGTGGTGGTTTTGATCGATTCGACCACTTTGATGCGCCAAGGCTCTGCGTTGTAATGCGGCATCAGAGCCTCTTCTGAGAGGCGAATTCCGGGGAAACAGGTGTGACCGCCTCTAGCTCGTCGCGGAAAAACTTCTGCAACTGGGCCAGATATTCCTCTGGAGAAAAGCTGTTTTCGAGGTCTTCTAGAAAATTATGTCGACTGATTTCAACACCGTGCTCGATACGCCGTAATACCGGGTGTAGAAAGGGCGTCACGTCAGCATAGCTCGGGTGATGTACTCGTTCGATCTGGAATGGGCTGGGAGCGGGAGGTCCATATTCGAGAGTGAGAGTGAAGTGCGGTCCGGCTCCAAGATGGCCATCGCGAAGGTAATCCACTGGGATGCCAGGGTAATAGGCTAATGAATTATCTCCAGGAGAAAGGGGATCGTAGGTGAATACGTCAGCCAGGTAACCGGGTTGGAGGAACAGAGCGTCACTGTTGTTGAGTCGGCGCAGGGAGTGCTCGGCAAGCGTGTCGGGTTTGGCGGCTATGCGAGAATTGAAAGCGAGATGATCCCCATCGGTCAATAGCGCGGCGAGAAACTGTATGTTGTAGCGGAATCCGTGAATAAACGACGACATGGTCTTTTTGAAGTCTCGAGACTGCATGAGCGTGCCGGCAAAGTACACCCCCGGAACGTTGACGGATTCATAGTTGCTGTTCATTGCCGGTAAACGGTCGTCGTGGCAAAGCTGCGGGCGCAGACCAGGCTCGAAAAACGAGTCATCAAAGCGGAAACCTGTGCAGGCGATGATTCGATCGTAGCGGTAGCTAACACGATGTCCAGCTGCGTGCGTGTAGGCGAGGTCAACGATGTAACCGGCGCCGGCTGTTTGAATGCGGCTGATCTCGGCATCGAGTACGGCGTTCTGTGATTTAAGTTGGTAAGTGTCGAGGAAATTGTTGTTGACTGCGCGAAGGTTGCCCACGAAGTGGGAGGCCCAAGCGAACCGCACTGGAGTGGGACTGCAGATATGAATGGTGGCCGCTGTTTCGATGAGGCTGTTGGCGGTTTCGAACGCCGAATTGCCTTTGCCGATGATGAGGACTCGAGCGTCGCGGAATCGTTCGGGATCGGTCGCGAAGTCAACATACCGTTCGGCATGTTCGATACCAGGAATAACTGGTAGACGGGGCTGGCTGAGGCCGGTAGCCACGACGACGCGTTTTGCTGTGTAGACGGTTCCATCATGGGTGGCGATCTGAAATTGCTCTCCCGATGGGCCGCTGGCGTGATCTATGCTCACACACCGCTTGCCATAGTGGATGGAGAGATTGTGATGTACCGCGTAGTCGGCCAGGTAGCGGACCATGTCAGTCGCGGCCGGAAAGTATCGTTCGCTGTACTCGGTGAAGCGGGGTGAACCCTCCCCTAGCAGGGAGTTCCAGTCATAGCGAAGTGGATTACCGGGATCGCGGCCGACATTGCGTTTATTGATGGAAATGAGTGTGCGGTGACGGGGGAAGGCATCGAAAAATCTTCCGGGGGCTGAGCCGGCTTCCAGAACGAGGTAGCCGACATCTGACTTGCCGAGGGCGTAAGCGAGTTGCAGGCCCGCCGGACCGGCGCCGATGACGAGGGTGTCAACTGGAGCAGTCATGCTGCCCGTCCCTTACATTCGCCCCAGCTTGGGTGGGGATGCGAAAAGCACTTTCTAAATGAATCACCCTACTACTAGTCACGGCGGTAGGCGGTCATGTTCTAGCGGTCAGTTGTGCTGTCACGGGAACCGTTCTAGAGTGCCAGCATGCCAAGGATCGCGTGGATCGAAGAGTCAGAAGCAACCGGGGAACTAGCCGAGGCGTACCGGGAAATTCGGGCTAATTGGCCGCCTAGGGAGCAGGCCGCGGAGGTGTTCAAGGCGCTGAGTCATCGACCCGCATTCATGAAAGCGCTGTCAGACGCAACGCTCATGACCATTACTCCCGGAGCGCTCACTTCGGTCCAGCACGAGATGATCGCGCTCTACGTGTCATCGTTGACCAACTGTCCGTACTGCGCCTATCACCATAAAGTGTTCCTAGAGGTGGGAGCTCTGCGCACCGTACGGTTGTCTGGGGATGAAAAACAGGAAGCAGAGCGCCGAGCCGAGATCGCTGACGCCCTTTACAAGGGAAACCTTGCCGCCGCGCCGCTCACCCACCCCGAACGTCTTCTTTTGCGCTTCGTCGAGACCTTAACGCTACAACCGGGCGGAGTCAGCGATGGCACGCTCGACGAACTGCGTGACGTTGGATGGAGCGAGCCCCAGATTTCCGAGGCGGTATACACCTGCGCCCTCTACAACGCTTGGGTTCGCATCACCAATGCTTTTGATACCGATCCCCACGACATCGACGCCACTTTTGGCATCACCAAGCAGGCGGAGTGAGCGGGCTTTCTAGCCGCACAAAAAACTGTTTGATACGGGCTCAACGACCGCTCTCGATGTGAAACTAGCCTACCGGCATTGCGCGGATTCTCGGCCGGTCATTCCCCTGACATCGGTTGTCCTAAGAGGAATGGATCGGTGCCGGAAAAGGCTAAACGTGCTCGCGTTCGCCGCTTCGATAGCCACTTTTGTGCCCCGTGGCGCTGTGTCCGCCGCTGCGTGGACCACTGTGCTTGGCTTTTCGCGTGCCAGGGGAGGAACGCTTGTCTGAGCCGTGTGGCGCATATTTGCCGGTGCCGTGCTTGCCCGTGCGCTCACGGGAGTCGCGGTCTCTGAAATCGCGATGGTGTCGCTCACGGTCGGTGCGTTGCTGTGGTCTGCGACCGCGTTCGCCGCTATGCGTGCGTTCGACGGAGTCAGATGGGATACCGTCGCGAACCTCCCGTTCTGCTGTGGCCGCGAGTTGGTCGGCCGCGGCGCTCGCCTGCGTCACTGTCTGCTGAGCTCGCTCGAGCCGGTTGGTGAGTTCGGTGACCTCACGCTGCGCGGCGGTAACGCCAAGTCGAGCCGCCCGTGCGCGCGTCTCGGTGATCGAACGCGCTCCCAGCAGGTCGGTCAACTGCGAGCTGAATCGGCCCTTCACTACGTGGCGTGCCGCGTCCACTCCCGCTTTCTCCATCAGACGGGCCACTGAGCGCTGCTGGTGGGGGAGTGCAAGAGTGACTACGACGCCATTCTTACCAGCTCGCGCGGTACGGCCGGCACGGTGCAAGTAGTCCTTGGAGTCGCCGGCGGGGTCGATGTGGAGCACCAGATCGACGTCGTCGACGTGAATGCCGCGTGCGGCAACATCGGTGGCGACGAGCACGCTGACGATGCCTTCTTTGAATTCCGCAAGCGTTTTAGTACGGGCGGACTGCGCCAGGCCGCCGTGGATCGGTTCAGCGCGCAAGCCCGCTGCTTTGAGTTGCTGCGCCACCCGATCCGCACCGAGCTGGGTGCGAACGAATGCGATGGTGCGGCTACCACGATCGGCCAACGCGGCGGTGAGCAGCGTCTTGTGTTCTGGGGTCACGATCGCGACGTGATGCGTCATGGTTGTGACCGCCCCCGCGGTGGGGTCCACCGAGTGGGTGACGGGGTCATGTAGGTACTCGTTGACTAGCGTGTCCACGCCCCGGTCGAGTGTCGCGGAGAACAACAAGCTCTGGCTCTCCGGTGGAACGTAGTTCAGCAGTTCGCGGACTTCGGGGAGGAAACCCAGGTCGGCCATCTGATCGGCCTCGTCGAGCACCACAATTTCGACCGAATCCAGCGAGCACGAACCGCGTTTGATCAGATCGCGTAGCCGCCCAGGGGTAGCGACGATGATGTCCACGCCGCGTTTGAGAGCTTGCATCTGATCGGGCATCGGCATGCCGCCGCAGATGGTCTTGCTGGACAGTCCAAGAGTGCGGCCATAGGGCTCCAGTGCCTCGTTCACTTGCACCGCAAGCTCACGGGTGGGGGCCAAGACGATGCCCCGTGGACGCTTGGGCGCGGTGGTGCCGCCAGCGAGGCGGCTGATCAGTGGTAAGCCGTAGGAGAGGGTTTTGCCTGAGCCGGTGCGGCCCCGACCGAGCACGTCATGCCCGGCAAGTGCGTCCGGGATGGTGCTGGCTTGGATCGGAAACGGACTGGTGAGACCGCGTGTGGTGAGCGCGGTGACGAGGCGCTCCGGCAGGCCAAGGTCGGCAAAGCTGCTGGGCAGGTGCACAGCGTCGGGTGGGGTGATGACAGCGTGGGACATGAAAGCCTTTCAGGCGTTGGGGCCCGCGACAAAAGTCCACGCTGCTGAGCTGATTAGTAAAAGTTCCGCCGCGACGTGCGGCGAGTACCTATGTCAATTACTAAGTCGTGGAAACAAGCACGAGCTGGCAGCGCATACGAAGTATTTCGCGCTGAATCTGCACTGGTTCGAATCACCAGTCTGCAGTGAGTCTACACGAGACCGGCGGTGATCGGGGGCGCGTTCCTCCGAAGGGTCCTCGATGGTCTGGGCTAGCCACCATTTCCTGAGATGATCTACGCGTAGATCATCTATGCGTTGCTTATCTGAAAGAGGGGACGAGCAAGGCTTGCTCCTTGTTCACCCACGACAGCATGAGACGACTCGCTGCCTTGGCCATGCGGACGGTCTCCTCGGATAGCTCTTGTGGTGCCACGACTCTAGCGGTACCGGAGCCCGAGTGCGGTTACTGACGGCGCAGTTCGAGGGAAAGCCCCTTGGCTACGTAAAACTCGACGGATCACTAGCTTAGTTCACGACGAATCACGATGTTACGATACGACGAATCACGATTCTGCCGACCGGCGAACGGCGATACAGTGGCGGTCATCCCTCGAGCGGCGGAGTCCCAGCTGGGCTCCTACGCTGCGGATTTTCGTGTAGTTGTGGTAAACGGCCCCCGACAGGCGGGCAAGACCACTCTGCTTCGTCTACATCAGAAGAATTATGGCGGCGAGTTTCGTTCACTGGATGACCCAGAGATGCTCAAAGCCGCGACGGTCGATCCGATCTCGTTTGCCCGTGACGCACCCCGCCCCTTACACATCGATGAGGTACAGCGAGCCGGCGACCCACTGATACGGGCGGTGAAGCTGGCCGTCGACGAGGACTGGTCTCCTGGACAGTTCATCCTCTCCGGCTCGACCCGATTCCTCACCGTTCCCACGCTGTCGGAGTCTTTGGCGGGCAGGGCAGGCATTATCGAGCTGTGGCCGCTGAGCATGGCCGAACGCACCGGAAGCCCCGAAAATTTCATCGATCGGATATTCGACGATCCGGATGGTTTACGGGGCGCGGTATCGCCCTGGTCGCGGCGCGACTACTTGGGTGTCTTTGTCGGAAATGGCTACCCAGAAACATTGCGGCTGAGGACGCCGGCTACACGACACGGCTGGTTCCGAAGCTACCTAGATACCGTGATACAGCGCGACATGCTGGAGTTTACCGACATTCAGCACGCCGATGCCGTGCCCCAACTGCTAGCTCTGGTCGCGGCACGCTCCGGCGGTCCGCTGGTGCTCGCCGACCTCGCGAGATCTCTAGGAGGTTTAAGCCCCGACACCGTGCGTAACTATCTTTCCTATCTGGAAACAGTCTTTTTGGTCGGCTATGCACCGGCGTGGTCGACCAGCCTTACCTCGAAAATCTCCAAGACGCCCAAGGTGTACCTCACCGACTCCGGTTTGGCCGCTCACCTGATGCACGCAACTCCCGATGCGTTGGGCCGACCCGGCCATCCCGTCCTTGGCGGGTTAACGGAGACGTTTGTCTTCAATGAGTTGACCAAGGCGGCGTCGTTTGCGGAGACTCCGGTCGGTATCCATCACCTCAGGGACCGAGACGGCCGCGAGATTGACTTCATCCTGGAATCGCCGGATGGGCGTGTCGTGGCTATCGAGGTTAGGTCCAGCGCATCGCCCTCCGGCGACGCCACGCGTCACCTCCGCTGGCTTCGTGACCGCCTAGGAGAACGGTTCGTCGCCGGTGTGCAGCTTTACCTTGGAGGACACGCTCTATCTCACGGAGATCGCATCTTGGCAGCGCCACTCTCGGTTCTGTGGTCCCATGCGCCGATGCCGTAGACCAGAACGCCCAGCCGTTCGTCGCTCGACCACTTTGGACCGCGCTTCCGGCGGCAGCAGAAGGATCAAGCATGTGATGTATCTACGGGGCCTACTGGAACCGCACCAACGCGGGTCGTACTTGACATCGTCGGTGCTGATCGCGCGCCGGTCGCAGGTGAGCTGCGGTTCCTTGGCTCCATCAAGTGGCGGGAAGCGTGAGCACCGTGGAGCCGCGCCGTGCAGGACGTATTCTTCCTCGTCATATGACGGATAACACGTTTCGGTCCGTGTAGCTGCGGGCTTGAATCTCTGCTGCTTGTCCAAGCTGGTATCCGGGGCAAGGCCATTGTTGACCGCATAACTGACACACCCGGTCCGGATGGGTCCGGTGGGGCTTATGTTCTTCCATCGCTTGCATAGCTAGCTCATGTAGTAATGAGTCGTGGCGTTTCCCGTGGTCTTTTCGGTTTCTCCTGAAGAAGATGTTCATGGCTACACCTTTCCGGCCCGTCTGCGTTCAGCGTTTCGATGGCCGAGACCTTCGGCGTCTAACGTCTACCTGAAGTAGCGCGAAATCGCACAGTGAAGACGTCGGCGGAATCACCCTTGACGTACTGGATACGCATGTTTCTCCGAAAGAAGTGT
The DNA here is from genome assembly GCA_041743105.1 of Mycobacteriales bacterium. GTDB lineage: Bacteria > Actinomycetota > Actinomycetes > Mycobacteriales > QHCE01 > QHCE01. Next base: position 50,112 of record JBGTNI010000024.1, read on the forward strand.
GAATTTTTCACGCCAAGCGTGAAACTCATGTGCTTGGCCGTTCCAGTTCGCGTAGCGTCAGCTGGCAAGGTCATATCAGGGCGGAGGTGCCGCAATTGGAGTCACACCAAGCGGAATCGCATAAACCTAGCTGCGCGAAGCGGATCAGAGAAGTGGGCATTCGCGAAGGGTTGACGGCAGAGCAGATCGCACGGACCATCCGGACACATTGCCGCGCCAGTCTGCTACGTGCCCACCGGTTGGCTCTGGGTTTGAGTCTGACCGATGTGACTACCCGGCTGGTTCAGGTGGCGGGTGAACGTGCGCCGTCGGCCCAGAGCGTGTCTCGCTGGGAGTTGGGACATGAACATCCAGCACCGCGTTACATGGATGGGCTATGTCGAATTTTTCGTACTCGCCCTGACCGGTTGGGGTTTTTTCATGACTACGGTGACGACGCTGAGATACAGACGACCGTAGCGGCGACGCCGCTCGTACTCACCGAGCCTGACCCGGTTGTCGTACCTAGGACCTCCAATGCTGCCGATATGGCGTCGCCGGGTCATGCCGAGGGTTGGGAGGTGGAACGTCGAGCCGCCTTGCAGACTGTTTTACGTGGGTCTGGGGTAGGCATCAGCGTTCCGATGTTGCAGGCCATCGAGGCCGTGCGCCAAAGCATGGACCGAGTCTTGGAGTCGGCAACTATCGGTCCCCACACCCTAGAACGCTGGGAACGCACCGCTAATGACTACGGTCACGTCTACCAGACGATGCCTCCACTTCGACTACTCAACGACATGGTGATCGACTTTGCCGAGCTGCAGCAAATGTCGGCTCGGCGGCAACCGGTTGAGTATCAGCAGCGGTTGTGTCACGTGACCGCACAGATGGCCGGGATCATCGCCGACCTGTTCCACGAGCTGGGCGATCAGCGCACCGCTCGGGCGTGGTTCAACACCGCGCAGATGGCCGCGGATGAATCCCGAGAGCGGGCGTTACGTGCGTGGGTGATAGCCCGTGAAGCTTTCATTCCCCTCTACTACGGTTCGCCCCAATCTACGATCGCCTTGACCCGCCAAGCCCAGGCGGTCGCCGGCAAGACACCCTGTGCCGCTGCGGCACAGGCCCTGGCGATCGAATCCCGTGCGTGGGGGCTATTGGGCCGCGCCAACGAGGTAGAGCAGGCAGTGCAACGGGCCCAGTACATATTCTCTGCCCTACCTGATAATCAAAAAAGCGATACCGCGCTGGGTTATACCGAGCGGCAGTTGAATTTCCACATCGGCAGCGCATATGCGCAACTCGGCGACTCGCGGGCGTTCGATTACCTCAGCAGAGCCCGGTCGTTGTACTCGGCATCGGAGTACCTCGATCCAACCTTGATAGCGTTGGATTGGGCCACCGGCCTAGTGCGCGGATCAGACGCCGACATCGTAGAAGCCTGCCGCAGTGCCGGTGAGGCGCTGCGCGGGCTCCCCTTCGACATGCGCAGTGACCAGCTCATGCACCGTGCCCGCCAGCTCATGAAGATCCTTCCAGCTGGGAAAACCCGTATCCCGGCAGTGCGCGAGCTCGGTGAGGTGGCCGCGCTGTCTATGGTCAAATCTGAAACCATCACAGCGCGATCTTGAATCGCACCACCCTTAGGAAGCGGCCGATACGTAATTTTTAGAGTTGAGGTGCCCGTAGGGCTTCGGGCCGTTACCGCCAGAACTATGCCGGCTAACACGAGCAAACCGCCGGAAATTTGCCAACCGGTCAACACCTCGCCCAGCACAAGCCATGCCACACCGGAAGCTAGTACCGGTTCCACGATGCCGATGATCCCCGCGCTAGTGGGCGGGATATGAGCTAATGAGCTCAGCAGCAGAAGGTAGGGCACTATTGTGCCAAACACAATCAAGCAAGACGCTAGAATCCAGATGGGCAAACCATTAACTGTGTGCTTCGCAAATACGTCGAACGGGAAATTCCACCACGGGCGAATGATTGCTCCCGCGATCGCGGAGACCAATAACGCGTAGCATGTCAGCGAGTAAGGATCCCGTGATCCTACCGCCCGCTCGCCCACCAGGTAATACGCCGCCAGAGTAAGCGATGCTCCAACCCCAGCGATTAAACCGAAAGTATCAAGCCGTAGCTCACCCCAGATATGAGCCACTACCCCCAACCCGAATAGGCATAACCCGAAACCGCACCACAATCGCGGCTTCGTCCTACGGCCCTGAACGAATCGCGCCCACAACGCAATAAAAAGCGGCGCCGTAAATTCCAGTAAGAGCGCGATTCCGATCGGTAAATATTTGATAGCAGTGAAATAAAGTAGGGGAATAAAGAATGCCGCTAGGAGACCGTAAGAAATGAGCAGCGGCCACTCGCCACGACCCACTCTCAGTCGCGCCGACCTAATAACCAAGCATATCAGCAGCAAACCGATAAAAGCACCGGCTGCTCGAAGAGCGGTTAGCTGGGCGGCATCTAAGCCTGCCTTAAGCACATATTTGGCAACCGTGCCGTTAACAGCGAACAACGCGGCTGCGCCCACTGCCATCGACACGCCGACCCAAGGGCGAGCCCGAGTCGCGGACACACACAGACCTTTCATCGCTGCGTCAACCTACTGACGCCTAACGGGTGAACTCTTAAGATTGTCCCTGCAAAGCACCCGGCTTATAGCCCAAAATCTTGTGCTTTGCCCACGCTCGAGTTCATCTGAGGCGACCAATATAGCAACGTGCGTATTTGCCATGAGGTAAGCGGGCAAGTCGGCGGACTTCATCGCGCCGCATGGACGACGTGACGAGATCGACGGAACGCTAGCCAGGCAGCCTCGCCGACAGTTAGCCTCATTCACGGTCCGAGGTAACTCATGGTTGATCGGCCACAGCGAGACCACAACCACATACCGCGTACCCGGGAGCTCGCGCCGCAGCGGGCTGAGAGGGCAGCGATGTCGCCGATCCGGCGTACAGGTGCTGTCGACCGGTCGAACCTGTCGGAGATAATGCTCCCGTAGGAAGGATCTGCCATGACGGCTGTAATCCCAGCTGTGACCACCGGCCCCATCAGCGGCTCGCACAAGGTGTACCGCGAGGTCGATGGGCTGCGCGTCCCGCAGCGGCGGATCGAACTTTCCAACGGCGAACACTTCGACGTCTACGACACCTCCGGTCCCTACAGCGACACAGACGTGGTGATCGACCTCGATGCCGGTCTGCCGAAGCTGCGCGAGCTATGGGTCGCCGATCGTGGGCTGGTGGACGGCAAACCCGCCACCCAGCTCACCCACGCCAAAGCCGGACAGCTCACGCACGAGATGCGTTTCATCGCCGCGCGTGAGGACGTAGACCCCGAACTGGTGCGCTCCGAAGTCGCCGCCGGGCGGGCGGTAATCACCGCCAACCACAACCATCCCGAGCTGGAGCCGATGATCATCGGCAAGAAGTTCCTGGTGAAGATCAACGCCAACATCGGTAACTCCGCCGTCTGGTCCTCCATTGATGAGGAGGTGGAGAAGATGGTGTGGGCTACCCGCTGGGGCGCCGACACCGTGATGGACCTGTCCACCGGCAAGAACATCCACGCCACCCGGGAATGGATTCTGCGCAACTCACCGGTGCCGATCGGTACCGTCCCGATCTACCAGGCTCTGGAGAAGGTCGACAGCGATCCGGCGAAGCTGTCCTGGGAGATCTATCGCGACACCGTGATCGAGCAGTGCGAGCAGGGCGTGGACTACATGACCGTGCACGCCGGGGTGTTGCTGCGGTACGTGCCGCTCACCGCAAACCGAGTCACCGGCATCGTCTCCCGCGGTGGTTCCATCATGGCCGCGTGGTGCCTGGCGCACCATAAGGAGAGTTTCCTCTACACCCACTTCGAGGAGCTGTGCGAGATTCTGCGTGCCTACGACGTCACGTTCTCTCTCGGCGACGGGCTGCGGCCGGGCTCCATCGCCGACGCCAACGACGAGGCGCAGTTTGCCGAACTGCGCACGTTGGGCGAGCTCACACACATCGCCCGCTCGCATGACGTGCAGGTGATGATCGAAGGTCCCGGGCACGTCCCCATGCATAAGATCGTCGAGAACGTGCGACTGGAAGAGGAACTTTGCGGCGAGGCCCCGTTCTACACGCTCGGACCGCTAGCCACCGACATTGCGCCCGGCTACGACCACATCACCTCCGGAATCGGCGCGGCGATCATCGGCGCCGCCGGCACCGCGATGCTCTGCTACGTCACGCCGAAAGAGCATTTGGGGCTGCCAAACCGCGACGATGTGAAGACCGGTGTAATCACCTACAAGATCGCTGCTCATTCGGCAGACCTCGCCAAGGGGCACCCTAAGGCCCAGGACCGGGACGACGCGTTGTCACGGGCGCGGTTCGACTTCCGTTGGACCGACCAGTTTCATCTCGCGCTCGACCCCGACACGGCTAAGGCGTTCCACGACGAAACGCTGCCCGCCGAACCGGCAAAAACCGCGCACTTCTGCTCCATGTGCGGCCCGAAGTTCTGTTCGATGAAGATCACGCACGACGTCCGAAAATATGCGCAAGAGCGCGGACTTACCAGCCTAGCGGCGATCGAGGCGGGAATGGCGGAGAAAGCGGACGACTTCATCGAGTCCGGGAAGAAGGTCTATCTCCCCGTGGTGGACGCGTGAGAATGGCGCTGTAAGTCTGGAGGAGCGAGGCACTTCAGCTAGCATTCGTAGGGTAAGTTGCTCCGCGATCTTCGCGGAGACTCATTACATGACTCCCTTACTCAAATACACTCTCGATGCGCAGGAGTATTGATGAGCGTTACTAGATTCTTCCGTAGGGCTAGCTTATCTGCCGTGGCGGCCGTGACTCTCCTTGTCGTCGTGACTGGGTCTATCGGGCCGGCGGGCGCGGCTAGCCCTATCACCCAGCGACAGGCACGTTGTGAGCCTCCGGTGCCCGCCCCATTAGTCGGCGTGGACTTGGAGCGAATCCCTACTAACCAAAAGGTGGTAGCGCTCACTTTTGACGCAGGTGCGAACGCCGAGGGTGTATCGGACATTTTGCAGACGTTGCAGAGAATGGATGTGCCGGGCACTTTCTTCCTCACCGGCCATTTTGCGCAGACCTTCCCCGAGATTGCTCGGCGGATTGCCGAGAGCTATCCGGTCGGCAATCACAGCTCTACCCACCCCGACCTGACCAAATTGTCCGACGCACAGGTGAAAGAGCAGATTCACAACGCCGGGGAGACCATCCAACAAGTCACTGGACAGGACCCGCGGCCCTTATTCCGTTTCCCATTGGGCGCACGTGACGCACGCACGCTGGGAATCGTAAACGAGTTATGCTACGCGGCGTTTCGGTGGACGGTTGACACGCTGGGTTGGAAGGGTACTTCTGG